>CAKUEH010000001.1 GCA_934646185.1 uncultured Oscillospiraceae bacterium
ATGGAGCCTGCGCCCTTCATGCCGGACTTGTTGAGGGTCACGTTTGCAACGACGCCGTCGCCGAGCAGGATCAGCATCATTGTGCCAAGGAACTCACATAAGTACTTTAAGAACATGAATACTCCTCCCTGTCATACATCGATATTTGGTTGTGTTCCGTTTCTTCTCCTGAATGAAATTCTTATTCGTCCTTCGCCCAGCCGTAGGAGCACTTGACAGCCTTGTTCCAGCCCTTTACCTTGGCTGCGCGCTCTTCTGCGGTGATCTCCGGATGGAATACGCAGTCAATGGCGCGGTTGCGGACGACGTCCTCCTTGCTGGCCCAGTAGCCGACGGCAAGACCTGCCAGATATGCAGCGCCCATCGCGGTCGTCTCGACGCAGGTCGGACGCTGGACCGGAGCGCCGGAAATATCGGACTGCATCTGCATCAGCAGATTGTTGGCAGACGCGCCGCCGTCAACGTTCAGCGCGGCCAGCTTGATGCCGGAGTCGGCCTGCATGGCGACGAGGATGTCATTGACCTGATAGGCCAGAGATTCCATCGTGGCGCGGATGATATGGTTCTTGTTGACGCCGCGGGTGATGCCGACGATGGTGCCGCGTGCGTATTGATCCCAATGCGGCGCGCCGAGGCCGGTGAACGCCGGGACGACATAGCAGCCGTTCGTGTCCTTGACCTTGCCGGCATAGTATTCGGAGTCAGGCGCGGACTCGATGATCTTCAGCTCGTCGCGCAGCCACTGGATCGCGGCGCCCGCAACGAAGACAGAGCCCTCGAGCGCGTATTCGACCTTGCCGTTCAGGCCCCATGCGATGGTGGTGACGAGGCCGTTCTTGGAGAAGACGGGCTTCTCACCGGTGTTCATCAGCAGGAACGCGCCGGTGCCGTAGGTGTTCTTGGCCTCGCCGGGATGATAGCAGGCCTGGCCGAACAGCGCAGACTGCTGGTCGCCTGCGGCGCCTGCGATCTTGATCGGGCCGCCGAGCAGCGCCGGATCCGTCTCGCCGTAGATGCAGCTGGACGGCATCGGGGTCGGGAGCATGCATCTGGGGATGTTCAGCTCTTTCAGAATGTCGTCGTCCCACTGGAGCGTGTTGATGTTGAAGAGCATCGTGCGGGAGGCGTTGGAATAGTCGGTGACATGAACCTTGCCGCCCGTCAGCTTCCAGATGAGCCACGTCTCGACTGTGCCGAACAGCAGCTCGCCGCGCTCTGCGCGCTCGCGTGCGCCGGGAACGTTTTCAAGCAGCCAGTGTACCTTCGTGCCGGAGAAATAGGCGTCGATAACGAGGCCGGTCTTGGCGCGGAAGCTGTCCGTCAGGCCCTTGGCCTTGAGGCTGTCGCAGTATTCGCTCGTGCGGCGGCACTGCCAGACGATGGCGTGGTGGATGGGCTCACCCGTGACCTTATCCCAGACGATGGCGGTCTCGCGCTGGTTGGTGATGCCGATGGCAGCGATGTCGGCGGCAGTCGCGCCGATCTTCTGCATGGCCTCGACGGCTACGCCGAGCTGCGTAGCCCAGATCTCATTTGCGTCGTGCTCGACCCAACCGGGCTTCGGAAAGTATTGGGGGAATTCGCGCTGCGAGACGCTGCACATTTCGCCGCTCTCATTGAAGAGAATGCAGCGATTGGAAGTCGTGCCGGCGTCCAGGGCCATGATGTATTTTGCCATGAATACGTCCTCCTTATCTTTCTTGCAGATTTAAAATGGATCACTCTATGGTGGTATCTTCAAACATCAGTATACAGGAAAACCGCCGCGGCGTCATTAGACAAGCTCACGAAAATGTCAAAATAAACAAAAAATAATTTCATATCGATTGATTTATAGCGGATATGCACATAACATTCTATGCGAGGAACCTGAAATTAGAAGAGCTTCAAAAATTAAACTTCAAATCTGCCGTACCGTCAGAAACAGCGCCCGAAGCTGCTGTCTGCATGCCTCCACATCAAGCGGCGTCCGGCGCGCAACAAGGCTGTCGACGGTGCAGAACACGGCCTGACAGAGCATGTCCAGCGCGAGCGCATGCGTCGCGTGATCCACCGTATTCGGATCCGGCAGGAGCCTGGCAAGCTGCGGACGGATGACCTTCCTTGTGATCCGGTACATCGTCTCCTGCCCGAGCGCCTGGGAGATTTTACGCAGCAGCGCCTGCTTTTCCCGCAGCAGCGTCAGTGCCTGCAGGCACCATGCACCGGGGGCCTGTGCATCGTCAAACCGCAGCGGCGCGCACAGCTCTGTCTCTACGATCCATTCCAGCACGCTGTAGATATCCTGATAATGATAATAGAAGCTCTGGCGCTTCATCTGTGTCTGCTCCATCACGCTCTGAACCGTGATCTTGCAGACCGGTCTTGTCTGCAGCATCTGCTCAACAGCTTCGGCGATCCGGCCTTTTGTATCGGTGCACATGCCGCAAACCTCCTCACATCTCCCAGACGGCGGGAGCCGTGCTGGAAATGGCGAGCGCGCCCGCCTCAAGCGCCTGCATGACCTCTTTCTTTTCCGTGATGAGTCCGCCCGTCAGGATCGGCAGGCCCGTCAGCTGCCGCACCTTGCGCAGCATCGACGGCATCAGGCCGGGCAGAATGTCGATGGCGTCCGGCTTGAGATTCTTTGCGCTCAGCGCCGAATCCAGCGCCATGGAATCGATCAGAAAGACCCGCAGGATAGCGATCATGTTCAGCTCCTTCGCGCGCTGGATCATATTGGCGCGGGTGGAGATTACGCCGTCCGCCTGCGTGCTGCGGCGGAGAAAGTCGACGGAGATCTCCTTCGCGGCCAATCCGCCGATCAGGTCGGCGTGAACAATGGCGATTTTCCCGGCATCCTTGATCTGACGGACGATCTCGGGGATATTGCAGATATCGCCGTACAGCACAAATACGGTCTGGATATCGGTGCGCAGACACTGTGTCAGTCCCTCGTCGTCACGCACGGCGGCAATGATGGGATTGCGCTGCAGGGCCTCATAAAGTCGTTGTTCCAAGCTCAGCTCCGCCTCTCTCCAAATTCTGGTTTCTGTTATGTACAAAAAAGAGCACAGCAAACAGACGGCACGATTAGTCCGTTTGTCCCCATGCTCAACACTCCGGGCGTTTTCGGTTGTTAGTGTTTCCTTACAATTGACAGTGTAGCACAACTGTCAAAAGAAATCAAGGAAAAGGATGTACATTTGTTAAAATTGTCAGTTTCCACAAAAAACCCACCGGCAGACTATTCATCCTGTGGGGCAATACCCGCAAGCGGAGACTGCGGCGTCAGCTTTATGCGGAAAGCGGCAAAAACCGGCCCCTGTACAGGCAGTGCAGTTTTGCATCGTTTTATGAGACGCAGGTTTTTTGGCATGCGGTACGCGCCCCGGCTGCCGTTTGGCAGCCGGGGCGCGGCATCTTATTTTGTTCTGCTGCAGCCGGTGCAGCTGTCTTCGGGCTTGATGCACGGTTCGTTTTTCCCGGGGAAGAACGCATCCATCGGGAAATCGATCTGGCTGAAGACCTCGCAGGGGCTTTCCGTGCTTGTGCCGCCCACCGGCGGGCAGGTCTTCGACGGAACGCAGTAGTCAAACGTCGGGATCAACAGCTGCGTGTCGCGCTCGAGCCGGACGATGGAGAACTGTCCGATGGTGACGAGCAGACGCTTGCATTCGCCGGTCAGAACCAGCGGCTCGTCAAAGCAGCCGAGCAGCGCTTCCGGGATCGCGGGCGAGACATCGTTCTGGCAGCAGCAGTTGCATGCCTCCATCACCCGCGAGCCGAGAATGATCGGGTCGACCGTTTCCGCAACGGCCCGCGGCAGCGAGACGGACTGCAGCGACTTCTTGCAAAGGCACGTCAGATCGTCCCGGCTGGAGAAAATGCGCGCGCTCGTTTCTCCGCCGAACAGCACCAACCGCTTGGAGAATACGGCCAGACCCGTGACGGTATTCGTGCGCCCTGCCGAGAGCGTCGCGTCTGCGATGACGCGGTAGTAGAACGTAACGTCGACGGTAAAATAACCGGAAGAGTAGGGGACGGACTCCACCTGTACCTGGGTAAAGAGCAGCTCCACATACCGCGCCTTCGCGCTTGCCGCGCAGTCGAGCGTTTTCTGGGAGTCGACTGTTAAGTACACGCGCAGATCCTCGATGCAGTCCTTCGCAAGACAGCTGTCCGTGATCTTCCCCGTATGCACACAAACCGCTTCGCGGATGCCGCGCAGATCACAGGTCTTGCCCGTCTGTGCAGGTTCAGACATTCGGATGACCTCCTATATATGATATCGTAAAGGTTCGCGTGGCCGAAACAGGGTCGTTCACGCTTCGCTTTCATAACAGTTTATGCAAAACCGCCCGTATGTGAAACAGCGCGCAGGGAAATTGGCCCCGAAATTGCGTGGACAAACGCGGAAATATGTGCTAAAATAATGATCGATTCTAAATTGGTGAGGTATGCCTGCACATGAAACTGGATATCATGGGGCTGCAATTTGATAACGTCACGATGGATGAGGCCGCTGCGCGCGCGGAAGAAATTCTCGCGGGTGAGAAGGCTGCCTACGCTGTGACCCCGAACGCCGAGATCGCCTACGAGGCGCTGCACGACGAGACGCTCCGCTCGCTCCTTAACGGCGCCGATCTCGTCCTGCCGGACGGCGCGGGCGTCGTGCTCGCGTCCAAACTTCTCAAAACGCCGCTGAAGCAGAAGGTCGCGGGCGTCGATTTTGCCGACCGGCTGCTCTCTATCCTCGAAAAGACTGGCGGCGGACTGTTCCTGCTCGGCAGCAAGCCCGGCATTGCGGAGCTTGCCGCGCAGAAAATGCTTGAAAAGCACCCGGAGCTGCATATCTGCGGCATGAACGACGGCTATTTCAAGGATGAAGCGCCGATCATTGAGAAGATCAACGCCGCGAAGCCCGACGTACTCTTTGTCTGCCTCGGCGCGCCGAAGCAGGAGCTGTTCATGAAAAACCATCTGCACGAGCTGCACGTCAAGCTCATGATCGGCCTCGGCGGCTCGCTCGACAGCTTCGCGGGCACGGTCAAACGCGCGCCCAAATGGATGATCCGCTGCAATCTCGAGTGGCTCTACCGGCTCATCAAGGAGCCGAAGCGGTTCGGACGCATGCTCCGGCTGCCAAAATACCTGTTCGCCGTGCTCGGCAAACGGATAAGAGGGTAAGCAATATGGGAAAACTGATCGTGTTTGAAGGAACCGACGGAACGGGAAAGTCGACGCAGTTCGCACTTCTGACAAAGCGCCTGCAAAACGAGAATGTTTCGTTCCGCCGGCTGCAATTTCCGCAGTATCTTGAGCCGTCGTCGGCGCTCATCCGCATGTACCTGAACGGCGAGTTCGGCGATAATCCGAACGATGTCAACGCCTATGCGGCCTCTACATTCTATGCCGTCGACCGCTATGCGTCCTATCAGCGCGTGTGGAAAAACGACTATGCCGCAGGCGGACTCATCCTGTCCGACCGCTATACGACCTCCAACGCCGTCCATCAGGGCGGCAAGCTGGAGGGAAAGGCGCGGGAGGAATTCTTCTCGTGGCTCTACGATCTGGAATTCAACCGCATGGGCCTGCCGAAGCCGGATCTGGTTCTGTGGCTCGATATGCCGGTCGAGATCGCCGAGACGCTCATGCGCAGGCGCGAGAGCGACACCGGGACGAAGGCCGATATCCACGAGCGCGACGACGGCTATCTCCACAAATGCCGCGAGGTCGCGCGGCAGGCCGCGGATTATTTCGGCTGGACGCGCGTTTCCTGCGTCCGGGACGGGGAGCTCCGTTCCATCGAGGACATTCACGAGGAACTGTACGCGCGTGTGAAATCATGTCTGGAGGAAGTGTGATACTATGGTATATATCATCTTGGGCAAGGGCTTTGAGCCGATGGAAGCGGTCGCGCCGTGCGATATTCTGCAGCGCGGCGGCGTGGAGGTACGCTTTGCCGGCATCGGCGGGACACTGATCAAGGGCGGCCACGGCATTTTGGTGCAGGCAGACTGCACCGTGGAGGAAATGAAGCTGGCGGATACCGATATGGTGATCCTGCCGGGTGGCCTCGGCGGCGTGCAGTCGATCCTGGCAAGCGAAACAGCGATGAATTTTATCCGCCTTGCGTATGAAAAAAACTGCTTTGTCGCGGCGATCTGCGCTGCGCCGACGATCCTTGCGTCGCTTCATATCACCGACGGCCGCAAGGCGACCTGCTATCCCGGCATGGAGAACCAGATGGGCACGGCGCGGATGAACGCCTGCGGCGCTGTGCAGGACGGACATGTCATCACCGGCCGCGCGGCGGGCTCCGCCGATGAATTCGGTCTTGCCTGCCTGCGGGCGCTCAAGGGTGAGGACGCGGCCCGTCAGGTCGCATCCGGCATCGTCTACCGCGCATAAGGGAGGAACACATGGCAGAATTGACCCCCAATAAGCGTCCGGACGGCCAGCCGCAGGAAAACGGCGAGCTGGAAAAAAGTCTGGAATCGCTTTCGCTCGACGAGCTGCTTGCGTCCGTCAAGGACGATCTTGCACGCGTCGACGCGATGATGAACGACAAGGACGAGGAAAAGCAGGCCGAAGAGCAGGCCGAGGCCGAGCTGGATCAGCAGACGCAGCCGCAGAAGCAGCCGCCCAACATGCCCCCGCTGTTCGAGCCGAAGATCCCCGAGGAATACGCGGATCTGACCGTTGAGCAGGAAACGCCGGAACCGGAACCGGCTGCGGAAAAAAAGCGCAGCCGCCTGCCGTCCGGCATCCGGGTGCTGCTGTACGTGTGCTGCGTGCTGGCGGTCTCCGTGCTGCTTGCCGTGTTCGCATGGCGCTGCGCCGACGATGTGCTCTCGCTGACGAAGCCTGACGCCGAGGTGACCGTCACCATTTCCGACGGCGCGACGATCTCGCAGATCGCGAAGGAGCTCAAGGACAAGGGCCTCGTCCGTTCAGAGACGCTGTTCAAGCTCTACTGCTGGGTCTCCCATGCCGAGCGCACCATCGAGCCCGGCACGTATTCGCTCAACAGCCGCTATGACTATCATGCGCTTGTCGGCAATATGGTCGAGGCCAGCCCGGATCGCTCCGTCGTCGAGATCACCATTCCCGAGGGCTACGAGTGCGAGGATATTTTCCGCCTTCTGGAGGAAAACGGCGTCTGCTCGTATCAGGATCTGGCAAACGCCGCGGCAGACTATGAATTTGACTATGCGTTCCTGCAGGAGATCCCCTACGGAAGCGAAAACCGTCTGGAGGGCTATCTGTTCCCGGATACGTATCAATTCTATATGGGAGACGATCCGGAGAACGTCATCGATAAATTCCTGCGCAACTTCGATAACAAATTCACCAGCGACCTCTATGACGCGCTGGATGCGCTGAATGACCGTCTGGCCCAGCGCATGCGGCAAAACGCATTCTCCGAGACGGAGATCGCGGACGCGCAGCTTTCGCTCTATGACCTCGTCACGGTCGCGTCCCTCGTGGAAAAGGAGACGGCCAGAACGTCCGAGAGCGCGACGATCGCCTCCGTCATCTATAACCGCCTGTGCAGCAAGCTCTATCCATGCCTCGAGATCGACGCGACCATCCAGTATGCGCTGGCCGAGCGCAAGGAGATCCTGTCCAACGCGGACAAGGGCGTCCTCAGCCCCTATAACACCTATACAAACGCGGGCCTGCCCGCGGGCCCGATCGCGAACCCCGGCATGAATTCCATCCGTGCCGCGCTTTACCCGGCGGAGACGAATTACTATTTCTACGCACTGGATACAACCGGCGTACACCACTTCTCCGAGACGTACTACGAGCACCAGAACTTCCTGAACGAGCTCGCAGGCAAAAATGAGGAGGAAGAACAGCCGGACGAAGCGGGGCAGACTGAAGAAAACGCCGATACGGAGAATCAGACAGATGGATAGACGCAAACCGGAGCTTCTGTGCCCGGCAGGGGATATGGAAAAGCTGCGCATGGCCGTCGCCTACGGCGCGGACGCGGTCTATCTGGCCGGAACCAGCTTTGGCATGCGCTCGTTTACGGCAAACTTCACGCCTGAAGAGCTGCCGCGGGCGATCAAACTTGCGCATGACGCGGGCGTGAAGGTACACTGCACGGTGAATATCATGCCGCGCAACGACGAAGCCGCCGCGCTCCCGGCCTATCTCGAGCAGCTGGACGCGGCGGGCGTCGACGCCCTGATCCTCGCGGATCTCGGCGCGTTCAGGATGGCCGGGAAATATGCCCCGCACTGCCAGCGCCATATCTCGACGCAGCAGTCCGTCGCAAACTACGCCTGCGCGCAGAGCTGGTTCGATCTCGGGGCCAGCCGCGTCGTGCTCGCGCGGGAACTGAGCCTGAAGGAGATCATGGAGATTCGGGCGCGCGTTTCGCCGGAGCTGGAGCTGGAGACATTCTGCCATGGCGCGATGTGCGTGTCCTATTCCGGCCGATGCCTGCTCAGCAACTATATGACCGGCCGCGATTCCAACCGCGGCCAGTGTGCTCAGCCCTGCCGGTATCAGTATGCGCTGATGGAAGAAAAGCGCCCCGGCGAATATTTCCCCGTCTTCGAGGATGAAAAGGGCACGTACATCATGAATTCCCGCGACATGTGCATGATCGACCATCTGGACGAGCTCTGCGACGCCGGGATCGACTGCCTGAAGATCGAGGGCCGCGCCAAATCGGCCTATTATGCCGCCATCGTCACCGGCGCCTACCGCCATGTGCTCGACGACGTGTGGGCGGGCCGCACGCCCGACAGGATCTGGCGCGACGAGGTCGAGCATGTCTCGCACCGACACTATTCAACCGGCTTTTACTATGGCCAGCCCGGCCAGATTACGGAGAATTCCCGCTATCTGCGCGAGTGGCAGATCTGCGCCGTCGTCGAGACCTGCGACGCGGCGGGGAACGCAGTCCTCAGTCTGCGCAATAAATTTGCGGCAGGGGATACTGTCGAGGTCGTCGGCCCGGATCTGCGCCCGTTTTCCTGGCAGGTGCCGCCGATGGAGGATCTGGACGGCATTCCGCTCTCCGAGCCCCGCACGCCCCAGATGCGCTTCCGTGCCAGACTCCCCAAACAGGTCCCGCCCCTCTCCTTCATCCGCCATGCTGTCGAACTGTCCGGCCGGTAAGCAAAACCGCACTGTAAACCTGAAAAACGCCTCCGTTTCCTGCGCAGCAGAAGAAACGGGGGCGTTTTTATGGAAAAGCGAAGAAGCAACGCGCGGCAGGGGCCGGCGTCAATTTGCGGCAGCCTGTTTGACTTCCTCCTCCCGGCGGCGGAAGATATTCGGAAAGCTGGTGAAAATAATGATCGCCGTAACGATGCCTGCGACAAGATCGGCGATGCCCTCCGACAGATACACGCCCTTGAAGCCGAGAAAGTGCGTCAGCACGAAGCAGAGTGGGATCAGAATGACGACCTTCCGGTTTACCGCCAGCAAAAGCGCCTCCTTCGCCTGGCCGAGCCCGACGTTGACGTTTTGCAGCGTCATCTGTACAAAGAACATGATGGAGCCCATCAAAAACATCGGCGTATAGCGCTCGACGATCTGCGTGACCGCTTCGCTCGCAGAAAACAGCCTTGCGTACACGACCGGGAACGCCATCGAGACGGACCAGATGCAGACCGCATAAATAAACGCGATGATCGTGACATATTTGATCCCCTGTTTCAGCCGCGCGGAGTCGGCCTTTCCGTAATTATAGCTCACAAACGGCTGCATGCCGTTCCCGAGGCCGTTCAGGGGCAGGGAAATGAGTTGGAGCGCGCTCAGCATAACGGTCAGCGCGGCGGTGTAGTCCTTGTTGCCGCCGGTCGAGCGGTTCAGATTGATGTTGAAGACGATCTGGATGGCGCATTCCGTCAGCGTCATGATAAACGGCGTGAAGCCCAGCGAAACGATGCTGAAGATCCGCCCCGGAGACAGTCCCAGCAGACTCGTCTGAAAGCGGAACAGGCTTTTCCGGGAGAAGAAAAAGCAGACGATCCACACGCACGAGCACAGCTGCGAGAGGACGGTTGCAAGACTCGATCCCTGTACGCCCATCCCAAAGGTAAAAATAAACAGAGGGTCGAGCACGATATTGATGAGCGCGCCCAGCAGCACAGAGCTCATCGCAAGCCACGAATAGCCCTGCGTCAGAATGAACGGGTTGAGCCCCTGCGCCAGCATGACAAAGATCGTGCCGCAGGCGTAGATCCTGAGATAGGAGACGGCGAAATCCACCGCGCTTTCCGGGCAGCCGAACAGCAGTACGATCTGCCGTGCAAAGCAGAACGCCGCCGCACCGATCACAATGCCCAGCAGGATCAGCAGGCAGAATGCTGTGTGAAAGATCCTGTTCGCCTCGTCTGGCTTTCCCTCGCCTAGCTTGATGCCGGCCCGCGGCGCGCCGCCAAGGCCGACCAGATTCGCGAACGCCTGCATGATGAGCGTGATGGGAAGCACGATCCCAAGCGCCGCCAGCGCGTCCATGCCGGAGCCTTCAATCCGCGCGACGTACATTCTGTCGACAATGTTGTATAAAAATGTAATGAGCTGCGCAATGACAGCCGGGACGGTCAGCTTGAATACAAGCGGTAGAATTTTTCCTTCCGCCAATTCGGCGGTCATATCCTGTTTTTTTCTGTTTGCCATGGTATGTCTGTCCTGTTTTATTTTCGATCAAATATACTATACCAGAAGCGCGTCCAAAAATCTACCGTTGACAAGACGCGCGTCCTGCGATATTTTATGGAAAAAGAAGGGGAGGGATCCGGATGGAGCAGGCATATTCGCGCTGGCTCACGCACGTCACAGAGCCGGAGCTGCTGGCACAGCTGCAAAGCATGAATGAACAGGAACGGCAGGAGGCGTTTTGCCGCGAGCTTTCCTTCGGGACAGGCGGCCTGCGCGGTATTCTGGGCGCGGGCACGAACCGCATGAATGTCTATACCGTGCGCAGAGCGACCCAGGGACTTGCAAATTATCTGAAAAAGCAGAAACTTCCGCTGTCCGCCGCCATTGCGCATGACAGCCGCCGCTGCGGCCGCGCCTTTGCCGAAGCAGCCGCCAGCGTTCTGGCGGCGAACGGAATCCGGGTCTATCTCTATCCGAGACTGGAGCCGACGCCGGCACTCAGCTGGGCCGTGCGCAATTTCTCGTGCGGCGCGGGCATCTGCATCACAGCAAGCCACAATCCCGCGCAATATAACGGCTATAAGGTCTACGGCCCGGACGGCTGCCAGATCACGCTGGATGCGGCAAGCGCCATCGAAGCGGAGATCGCCGGGGTCGACTGCTTCACGGATGTGCAGACCTGCGGCTATCAGGAAGCCTGCGCCGATGGGCGCATCGAAGCGATCCCGGACAGTGTTCTGGACGCGTATGTCGACGCCGTCTATGCCCAGCGCGTGACGGATGCAGACTGCTCCGGACTGCGGCTGGTCTATACGCCGCTCTGCGGCAGCGGACTCGAATGCGTACAGAAGCTGCTGAACAGACTTGGAATTGCGGATGTTGCGGTTGTTCCGAGCCAGAGGGAGCCGGACGGCGCTTTCCCGACCTGCCCGTATCCGAACCCGGAGATCCGGGAGGCCATGGAGGAGGGGCTGAAGCTCTGTAAGAAAATGCAGCCCGATCTTCTCATCGGCACAGACCCGGACTGCGACCGCTGCGGTGTCGCCGCGCGCGATCAGAAAGGGGAGTACAGGCTCCTTTCCGGCAATGAAATGGGCGTGCTGCTGCTGGATTTCATCTGTAAGACACGCCTTTCCGCCAATATCATGCCGCATGACCCGGTCGCAGTCACAACGGTCGTCTCGACCGGCATGGCAGATGGAATTGCCGCGCATTACGGCGTCGAGCTCCGGCGGACGCTCACGGGATTTAAATACATCGGCGAGCAGATCGGTCTGCTTGAACGCGAGGGACATCCGGAACGCTTTCTTTTCGGCTTCGAGGAGAGCTACGGCTATCTGTCCGGCCCGCATGTGCGCGACAAGGACGGTGTGAACGCGGTGCTGCTCATCTGCCAAATGACAAGTATGTACAAAAAGGCGGGTATGACGCTTCCGGAGGCATTGGATGCGCTGTGCCGGGCCTATGGGTGGTATGAAAACGGTCAGGTCGTCCGGGAGGTCCCGGGCGCGGACGGAATGGCGCGCAAGCAGGCCAGACTTGCGGCGCTGCGGAAAACGCCGCCCGCAGCGCTTGCGGACAAGCCGGTAGAGGCAATTCTGGATTATGCGCATGGCTTAAACGGCTTGCCGTCGGCTGATATGCTGGAATTCCGGCTTGCGAATGGCCGCGTCCTGCTCCGGCCCTCCGGCACGGAACCGAAACTCAAGCTCTATCTGGAGATCCACGAAAACGACCCGGTCCGGGCGAAACGATCCTATGCCGCACTGCGGACAGCCTGCGAGGCGCTTCTGTAGCGACAAAATCCGGCCTGCCGCGAATGCGGCAGGCCGGATCGCTCATTCTGTCCAATAAAGCCCTGCAGCTTTGGCCGCGGGAGCGGCGGTGAAGAGCATATTCGCTGCCTCGCGCCGCGTAAGCGGGCCCTCGTAGTCCGAGCTTGAAAGCGGGATCCCCGCATTTGAGAGCGCGCTGACCGCGCTCTGCGCCCAGGCGGGAACGGCGGAATCGCCGTCCTGCGCAAATACGGCGGCGTCGCCCGGCAGGCGCAGCAGCTTCTGCAGCATGACGGCGGCCTCTGCGCGGCTCAGATCCTCCTCCGGACGGAAGACCAGACCTTCTTCAGTCGGCGTTCCGGAGATCATACCGGACTGATAAGCTGCGGCCAGATACGGCTGCTGCCAGAGAGGCGTCTCCAATTCGTCCGCGAAGCCGGTCGAGATCGTCCCGTCCGACTGCTCAAGTCCGGCCAGCTTCATGCAGGCGATCAGAAACTCGCTGCGGCTGACGGGGCAGTCCGGCTCAAAGCAGAGGTTTCCGGCGATGATCCTGCCTGTATAGATTCCCTTGTCCTTGAGCCACATGGCGGCGAACGCATCCCGGTCGCCGGACATATCCTGATACGTCGCCTTGTCGGCGGGCTTCAGAATGCGGATCTTGACGCTGGCCTCGTTCGAGACATTTCCGGCCGGGTCGGTCGCGGTAAAGACAAAGCAGTCCTTCCCGACCTTGTTCTTGTCCGGCGTATACGTGAAGCTGCCGTCCTCATGCAGCTCGACCGTGCCGCGCTTCGGTTCCTTGACGAGCTGATACGTCAGCTTCTGATCCTCCTGATCGACCGCGGCAAGCGTGCCGGAATTGGCGATGTTCTTATACGTTTCCAGCGTTCCATCCTCGCAGACAGGCGCGGTATTCGTGCCGGAGAGGATCCGGAGACCGACTGTGACGGTGTCGCCGAGCGTGCCGCCTTCGATCGGGCAGTAGACCAGCTCACAGTCCGCGTTTCCGAGGCAGACGGGGCGCAGCTTCATGTTTTCCAGCGCTGCGGCCGGCAGGATGTCGCCTTGCCGGATCACGCGGCTGCCAATGCACAGCTCCGCCTGATAGGCGGGCGGGACGGAGGAAATGTAGATGCCCTCCAGCCCGTCGGAATCAGAGAAATCCGCGGCGGTAAACTGATATTCCGAGGTATAATCGACGGTGATCTCCGCTGCCAGCGCAGGGACGCAGAGCATGACCAGAACCAGCGCTGCGGCCAGCGCGGCGCAAAGCGAGCAGATGCGGTGTTTCAAAGGGAAAACCTCCTTCATGATGTTACGGAGGTAGTTTCTGCGTCAGGCGGGAAAATATGCAAACAAGCTGAAAAAAATCCCTCCGGAGTCTCCGGAGGGATCAAATCGGAATCGCTTATGCATAAAATGCGTCGATCGCCGCGACAAGCTCCTGCAAAACCTCGCGCAGGGGCTTTCCCTTGATCTGCGCGCCGGCCGTCGCGCCGTTGCCGCCGCCGCCGAGCTTTTCCAGAACGGCCTGCACATTGCACGAGCCGATGGAACGCGCGCTGACGACGACCTGCTCGCCGTCCGGGAAAAGCACAAAGGAGGCTGTGATGCCGGAAATATTGATAAGCTCGTCCGCGGCCTGGGAGGCGATCACGCGCGTGATCGTTTCTTCCATGCAGGCGATGGCAAGCTCGCCGCGGTACAGCCGCGCCGCCTGCACGACGCGATAGCGCATGAGCGTATCATCCAGATCGTTCTGGAACAGCTTTTTAACCTCGACCGGGTCAGCGCCGGCCTTGCGCAGATAGGCTGCCGACTCAAACGTGCGGGAGCCCGTGCGCACAGAAAAATTCTTTGTATCCAGCACGATACCGGCCAGCAGCGCCTGTGCCTCAAGCGGCTTGACCTCGCGTTGGTTCACGGCGTACTGCAGAAGCTCCGTCACCAGCTCGGAGGCGGAGGACGCATACGGCTCATGCAGATTGAGGACCGGCTGCTCGATATAGTCTGCCGCTCTGCGGTGATGATCGATGACGGCCACGCGGGAGATCGACTCGAGCAGCGGCCTGCATTCAACCTGCTCGGGCCGGTTCGTGTCGACGACGATGAGCAGACTGCGGTTGTCGGCCTCGACCAGCGCATCCTGTCCGGAAATGAACAGATCGGCATAGTCCTGCGAGGCTTTGAGCTCTGCAATCAGGCTCTGGCAGGCATTTTTCTGAAGATCGATCACGATCCGGGCCGGACGGCCCTTTGCGCGGCACAGACTCAGAAGACCGACGGCGGAGCCGAGTGCGTCGAGATCGGCCATACGGTGGCCCATGATATAGACCGTGCTGGACTGGCCGATCAGCTCCGACAAAGAGCCGGCCATCACGCGGGATTTGACGCGGGTATGCCGCTCGGTCTCCTTGGTCCGGCCGCCGTAGAAGGTAAAGTTGAACCGATCCTTGACGACGGCCTGATCGCCGCCGCGCGAGAGAGACATTTCGATCGCGAGCGTGGCGAAGCGGTAATTCTCCGCAAAGCTCCCGCCGTCCTTGCCGATGCCGAGCGAGATCGTCGCCGACATGCCGCTGCTTGCCGCAACGTGCCGCACGTCCTCCAGAATCGAAAAGCGCCCCTCCTGAAGCCGGGCCAGATCCTTGCTTTCAAAGATCACCAGATACCGGTTGCGCTCGATCTTCCGGCAGAGCGCCTCCAGTCCGGCCGTCCAGTTCGCGACCACGTCGTTGAGCTGCGCGTCGAGCGTGGAGACGGCGGAGTCGGAGAGATTGGCGGTCAGCTCGTCATAGTTGTCGATCAGGATGATCGACACGATGGGCCGCGTCCGCAGGAATTCGTCGCGGACGTTGAACATCTCGGTCATGTCGGCGAAATAGATCGTTGCGAGCTGCACGGTCGTCGCGTCGTCCTCAGACCGGACGTAGTTGCCGTAAATGCGGTAGCGCCGTCCGCCGATGATCTGGTCGCCGGGCAGCTCAGACCGGCCCTCGCGCAGCCAGCTGGTGGAAAAGCCGGGGATCACCGACTCGAGCGTCTGATAGCAGGCCGTGTCGGAGAGGCCTGTGATGGTAAAGAAGCTGGGATTGCCCCAGATGATCTCGTTTTCCGGCAGCCGGATGACCGCCATCGGGAACGCGGAGCCGGCATGGACAGAGATCCCGACAGAATCCGTCGCCGTCTGCACGTAGCTCATCAGCTGACGCTTGCGTCTGGAAAAGCGGACGCGGCTGATGATAAACGCGATCACCGTTACAAAAAACGCGCCGCCCGCCAGATAATACTGCCGGAGCAGAGCCGCAGCGGCGGCGAACAGCAGCATGAGCGCAAAGTACCAGACTGTATTCGGATAGAGCAGCCGTCCGACAGACTTTTTCATATACCGCCGCCTCCATTTCATAAACAACAGATTGTTTTTCTCTATTATACCAGACATGACCGTAAAATCAACATAAATCGCGATCCCCGTGCGGCGCATAAACCGGCTTTGGGAAAATACCTTCAGGAAAAGAAGGAAAAAAGGTATACTTTCTGAAAAAAGTGTGATATACTTAATCGGAATTGCCCGCAAGGGTTTCTTTTGGGATTATGCGCCGCATACCCCGGCGCAGCAAATAGATCAACTGCATATCACAAGGAGCGCAGGCAGCGTTGACAGCGGTCAGGACGAGACGGGGCCCTGACCGGTCATCCGCATGCGCCTGTTCTCCTGCGGCTTTTTTGCATTTGTTCCGCGCGGATGGCGGCTTGCCAGACCGCTCCGCGCAGTCTAATCCATACCTAAATTATAAGAAAAGAGTGAAATCATTTGGCAGAAAAATTAAAGATCATCCCGCTTGGCGGTCTGAATGAGATCGGCAAAAATATGACCGTGCTGGAATACGGCAAAGACATCATCATCGTCGACTGCGGCCTCGGCTTCCCGGACGATGAAATGTACGGCGTTGATCTGGTCATTGCCGATATGACGTATCTGGTCAAGAATAAGGACAAAATACGAGGCATGTTCCTGACGCATGGACATGAAGACCATATCGGCGGCATTCCCTACGCCATGGAGCAGTTCAACTGCCCCATCCACGCTACACGTCTGACCGCGGGAATTGTCCAGCTCAAGCTGGAGGAGCATCAGCTCCAGAACACCGTCCATCTGTTTACGCACGAGGCGGGGGAGAAGGTCAAGGCCGGCTGCTTCACGGTGGAATTCATCCATGTGAATCATTCCATTGCCGACGCCGTTGCATTTGCCATCAAAACCCCGGTCGGCACCGTCGTCATGACGGGCGATTTCAAGATCGACACCACAGCGGAAGACGGCATGATCGATCTGGCCCGCTTCGGAGCTCTGGGCAAGGAGGGCGTGCTCGCGCTGCTGTGTGATTCGACCAACGTCGAGCGGCAGGGCTATACGCCGTCCGAGCGCACGGTCGCGGGCAGCTTTGAGCGGCAGTTCACCGGCTGCAATAAGCGCATCATTGTCACGACCTTCGCCTCCAATGCCTTCCGCCTGCAAAGCCTCATCACGGTCGCAAAAAAATTCGGCCGCAAGGTCGCGGTCACGGGCCGCAGCATGGAAAATATCCTGAAGGTCTCTACGGAGCTCGGTTATCTGAAGATCCCGGCGGGGACGCTCGTCGATATCAACCAGATCAAGCAGATCCCGAACAACAAGCTCGTGATCGTCTCGACCGGCTCGCAGGGCGAGAACATGTCCGCGCTCTACCGCATGGCCTTCTCCGGCCACCGGCAGGTCGAGATCACCGCGTCTGACCGCGTCATTATCTCCGCGTCCGCCATTCCAGGCAATGAAAAATCCATCGGCAAGATCATCAACGAGCTCTACCGCAAGGGAGCCGAGGTCATCTATGACAAGCTCGAGGGCCTGCATGTTTCCGGCCACGCCTGCCAGGAGGAGCTGAAGATCATCCACGGCCTGCTCAAGCCCCGGTTCTTTATCCCCGTCCATGGCGAGCAGCGCCACCTGCAGGCGCATTCGCGTCTGGCACAGACCATGGGCATGGATCCGAAAAATATTTTCATCTCCGACATCGGCAAGGTGCTCGAGCTCACGAAGACCACCTGCAAATGGGGCGGGACTGTCCCGTCCGGCAGGATCCTTGTCGACGGCACCGGCGTCGGCGATGTCGGAAGCGTTGTTCTGCGTGACCGCAAGCATCTGGCGCAGGACGGCATGCTGGTCGTGGTCGTCAACATTTCCAGCGAGGACGGCAGCGTCATCACGGGCCCCGACATCATCACGCGCGGATTCGTCTATGTGAAGGAGTCGGAGAACCTGATGGAAGAGCTGCGCGTGATCGCCGCGCACGCCATCGACCGCTGCAGCCAGAACGGCCGCAGCGACTGGAGCGTTCTGAAGGCCAATATCAAAAACGATCTGTCCGGATACCTGTTCAAGACGACAAAGCGCAATCCGATGATCCTGCCGGTCATCATGGAGATCTGATCCGGAATCTCAAAGATTTTTTCTGAAATACAAGAAAAATCAGAAAAAAAGTCAAATCAGGCATTGTCAAATTGACAAAGTTGGGGTTATAATAACACAGTTGCGCGAGTGCGCGGCAATGTTACCAGATGAATGAGGATGAGCGAAAGAATGGCAAACACGAAGAACCCGAAGCCCTCGACCGAGGACGCAATGGAGGCGGTTTCCGCGCTGATCGCAAAGGCAAAGCGCGAAGGAAGCATACAGTCGAGCGAGCTGACCGCCGAGCTGGAAAAGCTGGATCTGCCGGTCGAGAAGATAGAGCATATTTACGATACCTTTGACGCCATGGGCATTCAGATCGTCAGCCCTGAGCTGGAGCTGGACGTTTCCGACGACCTTGGCATGGATATGGACGAGGTTCCGGACAACGACGAGGAAGAGCTTGTCGACCCGCTTGAGCTTGCGGCGGAATACAATCTGGACGATCCGGTGCGTATGTACCTCAAGGAGATCGGTCAGGTCAAGCTGCTGACTGCCGAGGAAGAGATCGAGCTGGCCAAGCGCGTCTCTGAGGGCGATAAAAAGGCCAAGGACCGGCTGACTGAGGCCAATCTGCGCCTTGTCGTGTCGATCGCCAAGAAATACTCCGGCAGAGGTCTGCACATTCTGGATCTGATCCAGGAGGGCAATACGGGCCTCATCCGTGCTGTCGATAAATTCGACTATACAAAGGGAAATAAATTCTCTACATATGCAACGTGGTGGATCCGGCAGGCCATTACCCGCGCCATTGCCGATCAGGCGCGCACCATCCGCGTCCCGGTGCATATGGTCGAGGTCATCAACAAGGCTACCCGCTGCAACCGCAAGCTCGTGCAGGAGCTTGGCCGCGAGCCGACGCTCGAGGAGATTGCCGCCGAGCTGAACCTCCCAATCGAAAAGATCATCGAGGCCAACCGAACCGCAGCCGATACGCTTTCTCTCGATATGCCCGTCGGCGACGAAGAGGATACGACCATCGGCTCCTTTGTCGAGGACGACAATACCCCCGGCCCCGTCGACGCAACATCCAACGCCATGCTCTCCGAGGCGCTGACCGAGATCCTCGGCACACTGACCGAGCGCGAGGCGGACGTGCTGCGCATGCGCTTCGGCATGTATGACGGCCGGACGCACACGCTCGAAGAGGTCGGCCAGATCTTCGGCGTCACGCGCGAGCGCATCCGCCAGATCGAAAACAAGGCCATCCGCAAGCTGCGCCACCCGTCCCGCGCAAAAAAGATCAAGGATTTCTATTGCTGATACCCCAAAACGCCCTTGCAGAATGCTGCGAGGGCGTTTTTTGTTCCATTCATGCAACCATCGCGCACAAATTTCGTCTTAGATAGTATCAGGAAGAATCAGGAGGGAAACTCTATGCGAACAGTACGAAGCATGATAGCTCTGCTCCACGCGGTTCTTTTGGCCGCCGCGCTCTGCGGCTGTGCGGCTTCTCCTCCGGGCGAATCGCCCGGCAGCGCCCCGGCCAAGCCGGTCGACGCGACGGATTTTATGTCCAACGCGGGCCCGGTTTTCCCGCTGACGCTGGCACAGGCGGAGCCTGCGCTTTTTGCCGATCGGGAGCTGCTGCTGGACTGCGCGCCCTATGCCGAAGAGAATACTGCCGCAATCACTGTGACAGACCGCTATACGATCCGCAATGATTCTGACGAAGATCGCACCGTGACGGCGCTCTATCCCTTCGTTTCCAGCCTCAGTGACCTCGGTACGCTCCAACCGTCGCTGACGGCGGATGGAACCGCCATAAAGAGCACGCTCTATCCCGGCGCGTTCCCCGGCTGGTTTGGTCCGGCCAGTCCCGAACCGGAGGACGCGGAGCAGCGCTGGAACATCCGCCATGCGGAAAGCTGGACGGAGTATCAGACGCTGCTGACCGGCAGCGATCAGGCCGACGCGCTCGCTCCGAAAACACTGCCGGAGCAGACCGTCTATGTCTATTCCTTTACCGCATCCGGCGAAACGACGGCAAACGCGGCGACGCTGGCGATCACAGTTGATGCAGATCCGGATGAAACGACGATCCTGACCTACGGGATCAACGGCTATGGCCAGAACGAAGCGACAGGCCAGCCGCAGTACAGCTATTTTACAAGGGCGCATAACCAGTCGCTGCATCTGCTTATCGTGCTCGGGCAGGATCTGACCGGCTGCACGATGCAGGGCTATACGGACGGAAGCTGTGAGAAGGGGAAGGAGCTGGACACGCTCGAAGGAACCGTGACGCGCACAGAAATGGCCCTTGCGGACCTACTGCGGCAGACCGCCGCCGCGCAGCTCGGCGCGGACGCTTCCGCTGACGAGATTGACTGGCTCGCAGCTGCTGCCGCGGAGCTTCTGACACAATACGGCATCTGTTCTGCCGCACCCGCCGAGCGCTACAGCGATGGCATGCTGGACGCAGTGCTTCAGGATATGGAAGCTGTCCAGCGCGTCTGCTATGCCGCGGCGGACATCACCATCCCGGCGGGCGGAGCAGTCTGCATTGAGGCTGTCTCACGCAAGCCGCACAGCTTTGATTTCTTCGGATTTTATAATAAATCGGTTGACGGTTATGGAATTATGACAACCGGAAGCGCTTTGACCATGAAAAACCAGACCGCGCGTCTGGAGACACACGGTCTGGTTGCAATCTATGGGCAGAATTTCGAGTTTGACGGGCAGGGGAGCGCCGTTCCACTGTCCGCGGATCCGGAATATTACTATCTCAATCTGACAGCCGGATCCGAGCCCTCATAACCGCACGACAGGCTTGATGAGATCGCGCGGCTTGTCCTTCATAAGCTGCAGGGATTCCGGCAGCTTATCCCAGCCGTCGAAGACGTGCGTGATGAGCGGCTTTACATCGAGACGACCGTTCGTCATGAGCGCGGCCAGCTTTTCCATCCGCAGCCGTCCGCCCGGCATGAGACCGCCGTTGATCTGCTTGTGTCCCATCCCGACACCCCACTCCGCGCGCGGCAGGCGTACATATTCTCCGCTACCAAGATAGTTGACGTTTCCAACCTTTCCGCCCGGCTTCAGCGCTTTTATGACCGGAATGAACGTATCGACGCCGCCGCCCGCGATGATCGCGCGGTCGACGCCCTTTCCGCCGGTCATGGCAAGCACCTGCTCGTCGATAGGGCCGTCTTTATAGCTGATAAAATCGGAGGCCCCGTATTGCCGCGCGGCTTCCACGCAGACTGGCCGCGTCCCGACCGCAAGGATCCTGGCCGCGCCCCGAAGCGCCGCGCCCGCAACGGACATCAG
This sequence comes from uncultured Oscillospiraceae bacterium, assembly GCA_934646185.1. Lineage (GTDB taxonomy): Bacteria > Bacillota > Clostridia > Oscillospirales > Oscillospiraceae > CAG-170. The sequence goes on from CAKUEH010000001.1 coordinate 21,154, forward strand.
TCCGACCGGGCCGATACCGACCACAAGCACCGTATCGCCAAACTGCACGTCTGCCAGCTCCGCGCCGTGAAAGCCGGTCGGCACCATGTCCGAGAGCATGCAGGCCTCCACAATGTCCATGCCCTCCGGAAGATGCGCCAGATTGCCGTCGGCGTCATTTACATGGAAATACTCCGCGAATACGCCGTCCTTGATATTCGAAAACTTCCATCCGGCCAGCATCCCGCCGGAGTGCATCGCGAAACCGGCCTGCGCCTCCAGAGAGCTCCAGTCCGGCGTGATGGCCGGGACGAGGACCCGGTCGCCGGGCCTGAAGTCCTTCACCAGCGCGCCTGTCTCCACGACCTCCGCGCAGCATTCATGTCCAAGGATCAGATCATGCCGGTCGCCGACTGCGCCCTCCCAGACGGTATGCACGTCCGATGTGCAGACTGCCGCCGCAAGCGGACGGCAGACCGCATCCATCGGCCCGCATGCCGGGCGGGGCTTTTCTATCCAGCCGACCTCGCCGACCCGCAGCATTGCAAATCCCTTCATACGTATCCCCACTTTCTGATCAAGTCGAGATAGTATGTGAAGAAACAGAGCTGACTATACGAAAGCAGCGGCTTCCGACAAGGAAGCCGCTGCTTTTGTATCAGCCCATTTTTTCCTTCAGATGCGACAGTCGGTCGAGCGCCTCATAAAGCGTCTCGTCCTTTTTGGCAAAATGGACGCGGACGATATGATTGACGTTCTCATTGAAGAACGACGTGCCCGGAACGCAGGCGACGCCGACCTTTTCGGCCATTTCGAGGCAGAAATCCACATCGGATTCGCCCTTGCGCATATACGGGCCGATATCGGCCAGCACGAAATATGCGCCCTGCGGATCCGTAAACGGAATGCCGATCTGCCTCAGCCCGTCGGTAAACAGCTTTTTCATGTGCGCGTAATGATCGCCGAATTCCTTGTAGTAGCTGTCCGGCATGTCAAGGCCCACAACGGCGGCCTCCATCAGGGGGGACGGCGCGCCGACGGTATTGAAGTCGTGATATTGCTTGATGCGATCCATGATCGGCTTCGGCGCAATGGCATATCCGAGCCGCCAGCCGGTAATGGAATATGTCTTGGACAGGCTCGAGCAGCTGACCGTGCGTTCCCACATGCCGGGCAGGCTGTTCATGTAGATATGTTTGTGGCCCTCATAGACGATATGCTCATAGACCTCGTCCATGATGGCGAATGCGTCATACTTGATGCAGAGCTCGGAAATGAGCTTCAGCTCGTCATAGGTGAAGACCTTGCCGGACGGGTTCGACGGATTGCAGATCAGAATGGCCTTTGCGCCCTGCTTGAAGGCATCCTCCAGTACATTCGCGTCAAAATTGAAATCCGGCGGCACCAGCGGCACAAAGACCGGTTCACAGTCGGCCATAATGGCCTGCGCGCGGTAATTCTCAAAATACGGGGAGAACATGATGATCTTATCGCCGGGATTCGTCAGGGCGAAGATCGTGTCGACCATGGCCTCGGTCGAGCCGATGGTCACGACCATATCGGTATCCGGATCGAGCGTGCGGCCCATGAAGCGTCCAGCCTTGCGCGCAAGTGCCTGCCGGAAATTCGGCGCGCCCATCGTGATGGGGTACTGGTGCGGGCCCAGCGCGCTGACCTCCGCCAGACGGTCGGTGAGCGCTTTGGGCGGGTCAAAGTCGGGGAAACCCTGCGCCAGATTGATCGCGCCGCATGCAAGACTCACGCGCGTCATGCGGCGAATCACGGAGTCGGTGAATAATTTGTTTTTTCTGCTCATTTCCTGCATCGTTTATTCCTGCCTTTCCTGATCTGATGAAACAATGCCGAGCTCTGCCGCTCCGGCAAGATGCATGCCGTTTGCGCACAGCAGCGACGAGGCTTCTGCCGGCGATGCGACACGGAGGATCATATACGCCATCCCGTTCGGCTGGCCGAAGATCGAATACATATACTGAACGTCGATCTGCTTCTCCGCCAGGATCTGCAGCAGACGGCTCAGTCCGCCCGGCTCGTCCGGCACGCCGACGGCCACCACCTCGCTCGAAGAGAAGATAAACCCGCTTTCGCGCAGCACGCGGCACGCATCCGGCTCGTGGCTGGCGATGAGGCGCAGCACGCCGTAGTCGCTCGTTTCGGCAATGTTGATCGCGCGCAGATCAATGCCGTTTCCGGCCAGCAGCGCCGTGATCTCGGCCAGCTGCCCGGCCCGGTTTTCCAAAAAAACGGAGATCTGATGAATTGCCATAGCTTCTTCCTCCTTAGATCCTGCGTTTGTCGATCACGCGGATGGCCTTGCCCTCGCTGCGGGCGATAGACTTCGGGGAAACGAGATGCACCTGCGCAAAAATACCGAGCATCGCCTTGAGCGCGGCGACGAGACTCTTCTCGCGCTGCGTGATCTCGGCCAGAGAGTCGGAGAAGTGCTCCGGCGTCATCTCGACGAGCACATCCAGCGTATCGGAGTTGTTGACGCGGTCGACGACGATCTGATAATTGGACGTATAGCTCTGCTCGAGCAGCACGGTTTCGATCTGCGACGGGAAGACGTTCACGCCCTTGACAATCAGCATATCGTCGCTGCGGCCCATGGGCTTGCACATCTTGATGTGCGTCCGTCCGCAGGGACAGTCTTCATGGCGCAGAATGCAGATATCGCGCGTCCGATAGCGCAGCAGCGGGAACGCCTGCTTCGTGATCGAGGTAAAGACCAGCTCGCCCTGCGTCCCCTCCGGCAGTACCTCACCGGTGTCGGGGTCGATAATTTCCGCGATGAAATGATCCTCGTTGATGTGCATGCCCGTCTGCGCGCTGCATTCATAGGCAACGCCCGGGCCGGAAAGCTCCGTCAGGCCGTAGATATCATATGCCTTGATGCCGAGGCTCTTCTGGATATCCTGCCGCATCTGCTCGCTCCACGCTTCCGCGCCAAAGATACCGGCCTTCAGATGGATCTTGTCCTGCATACCGCGCTCGTGGATGGATTCTGCCAGATACGCTGCGTAAGACGGCGTGCAGCACAGAATGGTCGAGCCGAGATCCTCCATGAACTGCAGCTGCCGGTCCGTGTTGCCGGAGGACATCGGCAGCGTCAGGCAGCCGAGCTTCTGGCTGCCGCCGTTGAGCCCAAAGCCGCCGGTAAACAGGCCGTAGCCGTATGCGACCTGACACACATCCTCCGGGCCAGCGCCCGCCGCGGCCAGCGCCCGCGCGCAGCAGTCGTCCCAGAGATCAATGTCTTCCTTGGTATAAAACGCAACGACGCGCTTCCCGGTCGTGCCGGAGGTGGAGTGGATGCGGACGCATTTTTCCAGCGGTTCCGCCAGCAGGCCAAACGGATACGCTTCGCGCAGATCGGCTTTGTTCAAAAACGGCAGCTTGTAAAGATCGTCCCGGCTTTTGATATCATCCGGCGTGACATGCGCTTCTTCCATCTTTGCGCGGTAGTAGGGGACATTGTCCCAAACATGCCGCACCTGCTGCACCAGCCGCTCATCCTGCCAGGCCCGGATCTGCTCCCGGCTGGCGCATTCGATTTCCTTCTGATAATACCGTTCCATGGGTTCTCCTTCTGCCTTACGCCTCCGCGCCGAGCGCGAAGGCCTTTTTGTTGAGTTCGAGGAATTTCGCGGGGACGCTTTTCTCGATCGCGTCCTGCCACTGTTCGTCTGTAAAGTGGAAATACCGGCTGAGTCTGCCCAACAGCACGAGATTGACGGCTTTGGCCGAGCCTGCCTTGAGCGCAAGTCCCAGTGCGTCCATCGCGTCGAGCCGAACGGGAAGCGCCGCGAGCTTTTCCTCCAGCGCCTTCGGATAGTCTGCCGCGCCCGTGATGACTGGCATGGGATTGATCTTCTGCGTATTGGTCAGCAGAACGCCGCCCTCTTTCAGATACTCTGCCCAGCGGGCCGCTTCCAGCAGCTCGAACGAGAGGACAAAATCGGCTTCCCCCTTGTCAATGATCGGGGAGTAGACCTTCTCTCCATAGCGCACATAGGTCACGACGCTGCCGCCGCGCTGGCTCATGCCGTGGACCTCGCTGACCTTTACGTCATAGCCGTTTTCCAGCAGGATCCGGCCCAGCAGCTTACTGGCCAGAAGCGTGCCCTGTCCGCCGACGCCGACGATCATGATGTTTTTCGTTTCCATGACAGTGCCTCCTTTTCTCATTCGCCCAGCGCGCCCTTATGGCACAGCTGGCGGCACAGACCGCAACCCGTGCAGAGCGTGTTGTCGATCTGCACCTTTCCGCCCGTCACGCTGATGGCGGGACAGCCGAGCTTCATGCAGGACTTGCAGCCCACGCACTTTTCGGGCTTTGCCTCGATGGGGCCGGCATGCCTGACGTATTTGAGCAGGGCGCACGGACGGCGGGAGATGATGACCGAAGGCTCGTCCGCGGCCAGCTCTTCCTTGACGGCCTTGTCGCAGGCGGCAAGATCATACGGGTCAACGACACGCACACGCCGGATGCCGACGGCGCGGCACAACGCCTCCAGATCGATCTTCGTGCAGGGATCTCCCTTGAGGTTGAAGCCTGTCGTCGGGTTCTGCTGGTGGCCGGTCATGCCGGTGATGGAGTTGTCAAGAATGATAACGGTCGAGGTCGACTCGTTATAGGCGATGTTGATGAGCCCTGTCACGCCGGAGTGCATGAACGTCGAATCGCCGATCACGGCGACGGTGTGCGCCGCATTCTTTTCCCCGGAGGCTTTGTTGAACCCATGCAGACCGGAGACGGACGCGCCCATGCAGATGGTCGAATCGATCGCGGAAAGCGGCGCCGCGGCGCCCAGCGTATAGCAGCCGATATCGCCGAGAACCGTCAGCTTGTTCTTTTTCAGCGTATAGAACAGACCTCTGTGCGGACAGCCCGCGCACATGACAGGCGGACGGCCCGGGATCGCTTCGGCCAGCTTTTTCCCGGTATGTACCGGCATGCCGAGCTTTTCCGCCACATAATTCTGGCTGAACTCGCCGATGCAGCCGAACAGCTCCTTGCCGGCGACATTCTGCACACCGATAGAGCGGCAGTGCGTCTCGATGATCCCGTCCAGCTCTTCCACGACGATGACCTTTTCAACGCTTTCGGCAAATTCCAGAATTTTTTGAACCGGCAGGGGATTGATCATGCCGAGTTTCAGGACGGGATACCGGTCGCCGCAGACCTCCTTGACATACTGATAGCTGGTCGAGGACGCAATCAGGCCGACGGAACGGTCGGCTCCGGCCTCCGTGCGGTTGATCTCCGCCGTCTCGGCCCACTCCTGCAAGGAACGTGTCCGCTGTTCCACAATGGGGTGGCGTGCCTTGGCGCAGGCGGGCATCATGACAAACTTGGCAATATTCTTTTCGTAGGGAACGGGCGAGAATTCCTGCCTGTCAGACGGCTCCACAACGCTCTGCGAGTGCGCGACGCGGGTACACATTTTGAGCAGAACCGGCGTGTCAAATTTTTCGGAGATCTCATAGGCCAGCTTTGCGAAAGCCAGCGTTTCCGCCGCGTCGGACGGCTCGAGCATCGGCAGCTTTGCCGCGATGGCATAGTGCCGCGAGTCCTGTTCGTTCTGTGATGAGTGCATACCCGCATCGTCTGCCACGCCAATCACAAGTCCTCCGCGCACACCGGTATAGGACAGCGTGAACAGCGGGTCGGCCGCAACGTTCAGCCCGACATGCTTCATGCCGCAGAAGCTGCGATAGCCTGCCAGACTTGCGCCGAACGCGGCTTCCATCGCGACCTTTTCGTTTGGGGCCCATTCCGCGTAAATCTCCGGATATTTGGCTGCGCATTCCGTGATTTCCGTGCTGGGCGTACCGGGATAGCTGGAGACAAAGCTGCATCCGGCCTCGTACAGACCGCGCGCGGCAGCCTCGTTGCCGAGCATCAGGGTTTTCATCGAGATTCCTCCTGTTCGCGGCGGAGCCGCATGAAAATGATCATTATATTTTAAACGTTTCGACTGCGTTCGTCAAGCTCAGGCTTTTGTCTGCTCCTCGACAAGTCTTCCGCCGCAGTAGATCTGCCGCAGAAATGGCTTCTCGATCTTTCCGGTCGGATTGCGCGGGACCTTGGCGAAGATCACCCGGCGGGGCCGCTTATAGCGCGGCAGTTCCCGGCAGAAGTCCTGAATTTCCGCTTCCGTGCAGCTTGCGCCGTCCTTCAGCTCAATGATCGCCGCCGCGATCTCGCCGAGCCGCTGATCCGGAAGGCCGATGACCGCAACGTCCTTGATTTTTTCGTTCCTGCGCAGGAAGTCCTCGATCTGGACGGGATACAGGTTCTCGCCGCCGGAAATAATGACGTCCTTCTTGCGGTCGACCAGATAAATAAATCCATCCTCGTCCTCACGGGCCATATCGCCCGTCCAGAGCCAGTCGCCATGCAGGATCTCGGCGGTCGCCTCCGGGTTTTTATAGTAGCATTTCATGACGCCGGGACCCTTGACGGCAAGCTCCCCGATCTCGCCCGGAGCAACGTCATTTCCAAGCTCATCGATGATGCGTGTCTGCCAGAGATAGCCCGCCTTGCCGATCGCGCCGATCTTTTCGATGTTGTCCACGCCCAGATGCACGCAGCCGGGGCCGATGGACTCGCTCAGGCCGTAATTCGTGTCGTATTTGTGGTGCGGGAAATATTTGAGCCAGCGCTTGATGAGGCTGGGCGGGACCGGCTGCGCGCCGATATGCATGAGCCGCCATTGGTCGAGCAGATAGTGCTCGAGATTGACGCGCCCGGATTCGATGGCATCCAGAATGTCCTGCGCCCAGGGAACCAGCAGCCAGACGATCGTGCACTTTTCTTCCGTGACCGTCCGCAGGATCCATTCCGGCTTCACGCCGCGCAGCAGCACGGCCTTGCTCCCGGAAATGAGGCTCCCGAACCAGTGCATCTTCGCGCCCGTGTGGTAAAGCGGCGGGATGCAGAGGAATACGTCGTCCTTTGTCTGTCCGTGATGGTGCTGCTCGGTCATGCAGGAGCAGACAAGTGCCTTGTGCCGGTGCAGGATCGCCTTCGGAAATCCGGTCGTGCCGGAGGAAAAATAGATCGCCGCGTCGTCGTTTTCATCCAGTGCGACGGGCGGAACGCTCGACGAGCAAAAGCCCATGAGCCTGCGGCAGTCCTCGGCATAATCCGGCACGTTCCGGCCCACAAACAGCCGGAGCCTCACGCGCGTCAGGCTTTCCTGGATCGGGTCGAGACGTGAAACGAATTCAGGCCCGAAGGCCAGAACCTCCACATCCGCCAGATCCAGACAGTAGGAAATTTCATCGGACGCATACCGGAAGTTGAGCGGAACGGCGATGCAGCCGGCCTTTAAAATGCCGAAGTAGATCGGCAGCCATTCCAGACAGTTCATCAGCAGAATACCGACCTTTGTGCCGCGCCGGACGTTCCGGCTCAGAAGAAAATTGGCGAACCGGTTTGCCCGGCGGTCAAAATCCCGCCATGAAAGCTCCCGGCGGTACGGTGCGTCGGGCTGCGCCTCGGCGATCAGGCTCGCCTCGCGCCAGGTAACGGCGCTGTCGCGCTCTTCCGACGGATTGACCTCGACCAGCGCGATATCAGACCCGTAAAGTCTGGCGTTCCGCTCCAGAAAATCCGTAATGACCATACAAAATCCTCCCTTGCAGCGGATCGCGGATAAAAGAAAACGCCCGCTGCACATTCTGATAAAAGTGCAGAGGACGAGAAGCTCCCGTGGTACCACCTCTATTTACCGCATACGCGGCCTCTACGGGCACGATCATGCCCACTGCGCGATATCGGGCGCACCCGTCTTCGTCTACTTGCGGCCTGGCCGCGTTCGGGAAGCTGCTCGGAAAGGTATTCCGTCCGGACGCCTGTACTGCCTTGCACCGGGCGGCAGCTCTCTGAACAGGGGAGGTCGGGGCGTACTTGGTTTCGTCATGGCATTCAACATGTCAAACTTTAACACAGTTTGTCGTTGAAGTCAAGTGTCCGCTGTGATTTTTGAGGATTCTTCCAAATGTTGACGAGACAGCTCGGAAAGCCCTGATTTCACTTGCATTGCAGCGGACAAAACGGTATAATGGGATTGGAATACAGTGAACGGATTTTTGTATACCGCCCCCGGGCGGTTTTCAGCACAGAAGAAAGAGAGGAGTTTCAGCATGCAGAAGCTGGCGGCTTTTTTGAAACGGTTCCATTCCGGCCCCGCGGCAGACGCCTGCGAATATCTTGGCTGCCATACGCGCGAAGACGGCGAGGGATACGTGTTCCGCGTCTGGGCACCGCATGCGCAGGCCGTAAGCGTCGTCGGCGACTTTAATTTCTGGAATACGGCGGATCTTCCCATGCGGAAGATCTCAGACGGAGTATGGGAAGCCGTTTCCGTCTATGCAAAGGCGGGGCAGGCTTATAAATACTGCGTGACCGGCCCGGACGGCCGCACGGTCTACAAGACCGACCCCTACGGAAACCGCTGCTGCGCGCTGCCGGAAACATCCAGCATGATCGACCCGCCGGACGGCTTCGAGTGGCACGACACGCTTTACCGCGCCCGCACTGCAAAGCAGTCCGCGATCAAACGCCCCGTCAATATCTACGAGGTCCACGCGGGCTCATGGAAGCGGCACGAGGACGGCAGCTATCTCAACTATGAAGAGCTGGCTGCGGAGCTGGTTCCCTATGTCAAGAACATGGGCTATACGCATATCGAGCTGCTTCCCATTATGGAGTATCCCTACGATCCCTCGTGGGGCTATCAGATCACCTGCTATTTTGCCCCGACCCATCGCTACGGAACGCCGAAGCAGCTCATGCGGTTTGTGGACGCCTGCCACAAGGCCGGCATCGGCGTCATTCTCGACTGGGTGCCCGCCCATTTCCCGAAGGACGAAAACGGCCTGTTCGAGTTTGACGGAACCTGCTGCTATGAGCTCTCCGACCCGATGATGAACGAGCATCCGGACTGGACGACCCGCATTTACGATTACGGCAAGCCGGAGGTACAGTCGTTCCTCATCTCCAACGCCTGCTACTGGCTACGTTATTTTCACGTCGACGGAATTCGAGTCGATGCAGTTGCGTCCATGCTGTATCTGGACTATAATCGCAGACAGTTTAAGCCAAACAAATTCGGCGGCCGGGAAAATCTCGAGGCGATCGAGTTTTTGCGCAGGCTCAATGAGGCTGCGTTTCAGGTCAATCCCGCAGTCATGATGATCGCCGAGGAATCCACGGCCTTCCCGCTCATCACCAGGCCGGATTACGACGGCGGCCTCGGCTTCCTGTTCAAATGGAACATGGGCTGGATGAACGACATGCTCAAATACATGTCGCTCGACCCGCTGTGGAGAAAGGGAGATCATAACGCGCTGACGTTCTCCATGACGTACGCCTATTCCGAAAACTTCATTCTGCCGCTCAGCCACGACGAGGTCGTACACGGAAAATGCTCGCTCATCAATAAAATGCCGGGCAATTACGACGATAAATTCAACAATCTGCGCACGTTCTTCGCCTATCAGATGGCGCACCCCGGCAAGAAGCTCAACTTCATGGGCAACGAATTCGCACAGTTCATCGAGTGGAATTATACGCAGGGGCTCGACTGGCTGCTGCTCGGCTATGAAAAGCACCAGAAGATGCAGCACTTTGTCCGTACGCTCAATCATTTCTATCTCGAAAACCGCTGCCTGTGGGAGAATGATTCGGACTGGGAAGGCTTCCGCTGGCTTTCCTGCGACGACCGCGACAATTCCGTCGTCGCCTTCCGCCGCATCAGCCGCAAGGGACAGGAGCTGATCGCCGTGTGCAATTTCTGCCCGGTGCTGCGGGAGGATTACCGCCTGCCGCTTCCGAAGGCCGGATGGTACCAGCCGGTCCTCAATACCGACGACGCGCAGTTCGGCGGCTTCGATTTCCAGCCTGCGCCCGTTCACGCGGAAAAGGAAAAGCAGCCGCAGGGGGAATACGCCTACAGCGGCACATTCCGCATCCCGCCGATGAGCGTATGCTTTTATAAGCATGTCAGAAATAAACCGGAGAAATAAAACAGGAACAAAGGAAATAAAACAGGAGGAGATCCAGCTATGCAATTCCAAAAAAAACGTTGTGTCGCCATGCTCCTGGCAGGTGGTCAGGGCAGCCGTCTGATGGTTCTGACGGAAAACACGGCCAAGCCTGCCGTCCCGTTCGGCGGCAAATACCGCATCATTGATTTCCCGCTTTCCAACTGCGTAAACTCCAAGATCGATACGGTCGGCATTCTGACCCAGTATCAGCCGCTTGAGCTCAACGAGTACATCGGCAACGGCCAGCCGTGGGGTCTGAACTCCTCGCACGGCGGCGTCCAGGTCCTTCCGCCCTATGCCAAGAGCAAAAACTCCGAGTGGTATAAGGGCACGGCCAACGCCATCTATCAGAACATTCCCTTTATCGAGCGCTATAACCCCGACAATGTGCTCATCCTGTCCGGCGACCATATCTACAAAATGGACTACGCCGCCATGCTCCGTTTCCACGAACAGCGTGATTCCGACTGCACCATCGCCGTGCGCGAGGTTCCGCTGAAGGAGGCCTCCCGCTTCGGCATCATGAATACCCGCGAGGATGGCTCCATCTATGAATTTGAAGAGAAGCCGAAGAAGCCCAAGAGCACGAATGCATCCATGGGCATCTACGTCTTCAAATGGAGTGTGCTGAAGGCGTTTCTGGAGGCGGACGAGGCTGACCGCACCAGCGAAAATGACTTCGGCAAGAATATTATCCCCGCTATTCTGAACGCGGGGCACAAGCTCTATGCCTACCGCTTTGAGGGCTATTGGAAGGACGTCGGCACGATCTCCAGCCTCTGGGAGGCCAATATGGATCTGCTCGGCAAGCATCCGGCATTCGATATCTACGGCGCGGCTGGGCATAAGATCTACGCCAGAAACCAGGCCATGCCGTCGAGCTATATTGCAAAGTCTGCCGAGATCCGCGAGAGCTTTGTCGCCGAGGGCTGCAATATCGAAGGCTGCATCACGCACTCCATCATCTCCACCGGCTGCACCGTCGGCAAGGGCGTGGAGATCACCGACAGCGTCATTATGCCGGATGTCACCATCGAAAACGGCGCGATCGTCCGCAGCGCCATCATCGCCGAGGGCTGCCATATCAAGGCCGGTGCCCGCGTGGGCGATTATGTTGAGGGCGAAGAACGGAAGATCAGCGTGATTGGCAAGGACAAGACTATCGCCGAAGGCACCGTGATCGATGCCGGCGCGATCGTATAAGAGAGAGGGGGATACCAACATGGAAGCAATGGGCATTATTTTCTCCAATATCTATGACAGCAGCATGGGTGAGTTGACCCGTGAGCGGACTTCGGCCTCCATCCCGTTCGGCAGCCGCTATCGCCAGATCGACTTTGCCCTGTCCAACATGGCAAACTCCAAGATCAGCAACATCGGCATTGTCACAAAATATAATTATCAGTCTCTGATGGACCACCTCGGCAACTGTGAAGAATGGGATCTCAAGCTGGGCGAGGGCGTCCGCTTCCTGCCTCCGTACGCCACCGGCCACACCGGTGCCTACCGCGGCAAGCTCGAAGCGCTCCAGACCGCCATGCCGGTGCTCGGCCGCTGCGACGCCGAGTATGTCGTGCTGTCCGACACGACCGTCCTGTGCGCGATCAATTTTGCGGCAGTCCTCGAAGAGCATATCGCCTCCGGCTGTGACATCACGGTCATTGCCAAGGCAGGCCGCGCCAATGGCAAAACCCGTCAGCCGCTGGCTGTCAAGCTGGGAGAAGACGGTAAGATCGTCGATCTGGCCGTCGACTACTGCGCGCCGGAAGATTATCTTGTCGGCATGAGTATGTTCATCATGCGCCGTGACAAGCTGATCCAGGTCATCCGCGAGATGGTCCCGCACGGGAAATACCATCTCGAACGGGATTTCATCCTGCCGGAGTATAACGCGGGCAATCTGAAGGTCAACGTCTATCCGTTCCATAACGTCGCCCTGTTCAACCAGAGCGTGGACGAGTATTTTGTCAACAACATGAAGCTGCTTGACGCGGATGTGCGCCGCAGCCTCTTCCGCAGTGAGATCCCCATCTATACCAAGGTCCGTGACGCTGTCCCGACGCTCTTCGGCTACCACGGACAGGCGGCAAACTGCCTGATCGCCGACGGCTGCCATCTGTTCGGCAAGGCGGAAAACTCCGTGATCTTCCGCGAGGTCGACATTGAAGACGGCGCGGAGGTTCGTGATTCGATCATCATGCAGGGGAGCAAGATCGGCGCGGGCGCATCGATCCGGTACTGCATTTTGGATAAAAACGTCACCATTCGCCCGGGCACGAAGCTGCTCGGCTCGATTGACCACCCGCTTGTGGTCGACAAAGGAGATACCGTATGAAAATCGCAGTAGTTGCCTCTGAGGCCGCGCCGTTCGTCAAGACCGGCGGCCTCGGCGACGTGATGCAGGCGCTTCCGCTTGCGCTTTCCAAACAGAAAAACACCTACGTCAGCCTGTTTGTCCCGTATTACAGCCAGATCAAATACTCTGGAAAGTGGCAGACGGAATTTCTGGGCGCGTTTGACGTGCCGCTGGCCTGGCGGCGGGAGTATGTCGGTATTTTCCGTCTGAAGACCCGCCGCAAGAAGCTCCAGATCTATTTCATCGACAATGAGCACTATTTTAACCGCGGCGGCGTCTACGGCTTTGCCGACGACGGCGAGCGCTACGCCTATTTCAGCAAGGCCGTCCTTGCGGCCATGAATTATCTCGAGCTCCGGCCCGATGTCGTCAGCTGCCATGACTGGCAGGCCGCGCTCATCCCGCTGCTGCTGAAAACGGAATATCACGGCTGCTTCCCGGATACAAAGAGCGTGTTCACCATCCACAACATTGAGTATCAGGGCAAGTGCAATCTGCAGTTCAATTACGATGTGCTGGGCCTCGGCGCGGGCTGTGACGAGATCCTCCGCTTTGACGACTGCACGAATTTCATGAAGTCCGCCATCGTCACAGCCGACCGCGTGACGACCGTTTCCGAGACATACGCGCAGGAGCTGCGCTATCCGTATTATTCTCACGGGCTCGACGGCGTCCTGCAAAGCAGAGGCTCCGACTTCTCCGGGATCACCAACGGCATTGACATGCAGGTCTTTGATCCCGCGAAGATGGATTCCATCGCGCAGAATTACACCGCAAAGACGCTCCGGGAGGGCAAGACCGCCAATAAGCTCGTGCTCCAGCAGCGCGTCGGTCTGCCGGAGGACAGAGACGTCGCGGTTCTGGCTATGGTCACCCGTCTGGCCGGACACAAGGGCATTGACCTTCTGTGCTATATTGCGGAGCGATTGATCCAGCGCCGCATCCAGCTCGTCATCATCGGCACGGGCGAGGAGAAGTACGAATGGTACCTGAATACGCTGCGCGACCGGTTTGGCGATAAGGTCTCCGTCAATCTGCTCTTTGACGGTGGACTGGCAAATCTTGTTTATGCGGCGTCTGATCTGTATCTCATGCCGTCGAAGTCCGAGCCCTGCGGCCTGTCGCAGCTGATCGCCATGCGCATGGGTTCCGTCCCGGTCGTCAACGCGACGGGAGGGCTTAAGGATACCGTCTGGCCGTATAACGAGGCGGACGAGACCGGGCGCGGCTTTACCTTCCAGAGCTACAACGCGGACGACTTCCTTGCCGCTATTGACCGCGCGCTTGCGCTGTACTATAACGAGCCGGAAAAATGGCTGCATCTTGCGGAAAACGATATGGCCATCGATTCGAGCTGGGATGCACCGGCGCAGAAATACATGGCGCTGTTCCAGACTGTCTGCGGACAGTGAATGCCTGAAAAAAGATACTTAGACAGATAAAGGACATATAAATGCAATGACAAAAGAGAACCTTCTTCAGCACTTACAGGAATGCTGCGACCGGATGTTCGGCTGCTCGCTCGAAATGGCGACGGAAAAGCAGGTCTACCGCGCTGTATGCGTCGCCGTGCGCGAGCTTCTGGAGGACGACCGCCGCGCGTTTACCGAGCAGACTCGATCAGAGCAGCGCAAGCAGGTCTATTACATGTCGATGGAATTTCTGGTCGGCACGAGTCTGCGCAACAATCTGTACAATATGGGCCTGCTGGAACCGGCAGGGGAGATCCTGCATGATCTCGGCTTTAGCCTGGAAAGCCTCTGCGCGCTCGAACCGGACGCGGGGCTTGGAAACGGCGGTCTTGGCCGTCTGGCCTCGTGCTATATGGACGCGGCGACCGGCATGAGCTATCCCGTGACCGGCTTCTCCATCCGCTATGAGTTCGGCATTTTCCGCCAGAAGATCGTCGACGGCTGGCAGATGGAATTCCCGGACAACTGGCTCGAAATGGGCGATGTGTGGCTGCATACCCGCAAGGACGACGCTGTGGAGGTCCGCTTCGGCGGACAGGTACACGAATGGATGGACGGCGACAAATTCAAGACCGCCCAGACCGGCTATCAGTCCGTCATTGCCGTGCCGCACGATCTGTATATTTCCGGCTACGGCTCCAAGGCAGTCAATAAGCTGACGCTCTGGAGCGCCAGCATGCCGCAGAGCTTTGACATGAGCGCGTTCTCGCGCGGCGACTATGTCCGCGCGCTTGAACAGAACACCATGGCCGAGGCCATCTCGAAGGTTCTCTATCCCGCAGACGACCATATCAACGGCAAACGTCTGCGCCTGCGCCAGCAGTATCTGCTGGTGTCCAGCTCGCTGCAGTCGATCCTGAACGAGCATCTGAAAAACTATCATACGCTCGACAATCTGGCCGATAAGGTCGCCGTCCACATCAACGACACGCACCCGGCGCTCTGCGTGCCCGAGCTCATGCGGCTGCTGATCGACGAGCACGACTACGGCTGGGATCGCGCCTGGGAGATCACCTGCGCAACGCTTTCCTATACCAACCACACGGTTATGGCGGAAGCGCTTGAGCGATGGCCGGTTGAGCTGTTCCGGGAGCAGCTGCCGCGTATCTACGCCATCTGCCAGGAGATCAACCGCCGGCTCATGGAAAAGCTGCACTGCGTGTATCCGAACGATCCCGGCAAGTGGGAGTATATGGCCGCTGTCACAAGCAGCGAGGTCCGCATGGCGAATCTGTGCCTGGCCTGCTGCCATAAGATCAACGGTGTTTCGCAGCTGCACACGGAAATTCTTGAAAAAACCATCTTCCAGGATTATTACAATCTCGACCACAGCCGCTTCCTGAACATCACCAACGGCATTGCGTACCGCCGCTGGCTGTGCCAGTCGAATCCGGCGTTGACCGGCTATCTGCAGTCGCTCATCGGCGACGGCTTCCTGAAGGACGCGAACGCACTCGAAGCGCTGCTTCCGTACCGGGACGATCCGAATGTTCTGGAAAATCTGCAGGCGATCAAGCGCAAGAACAAGGTACGCCTCTCTGCCTATATTGCGGAGCACAACGGCGTCAACGTCGACCCGGATTCGATCTTCGACGTGCAGGTCAAGCGCCTGCATGAGTACAAGCGGCAGCTGCTGAATGTCCTGCATATCCTGACGCTTTACAATGACATCAAGGATCACCCGGAAAAGCCGGTCTATCCGCAGACGTTCATTTTCGCGGCCAAGGCCTCGGCGGGCTATTATCTGGCCAAGCAGATCATCTCGCTCATCGTCGCCGTTTCCAATCTCGTGAATTCCGACCCGCAGGTGCAGAATAAGCTCAAGGTCGTCTTCATCGAAGACTATAAGGTCTCGCTGGCTGAGATCATCATCCCGGCAGCCGACCTGTCCGAGCAGATCTCCGTCGCGGGCAAGGAAGCCTCCGGCACCAGCAACATGAAGCTGATGATCAACGGCGCGGTCACGCTCGGCACGCTCGACGGCGCAAACGTCGAGATCCGCGAGCGCGTGGGCGACGAAAACATGTTCCTGTTCGGCATGACCGCCGACGAGGTGCAATCGCTCTGGCAGCGCAGCTATGACCCGCGCCAGTTCCTGACGCCCGAGCTTGACCGGGTGCTGCAGATGCTGACCTCCGGCGTGCTGGGACAGCGCTTCGACGATGTAGCCGCCTCGCTCCTGACGCCGCGCTTCGGAGTTGCCGACAGCTATATGACCGTCGCGGACTTTGCAAGCTACAAGGCGGCCAAGGCCCACGCAGTCGAGGTCTATCAGGATCGCACCCGCTTCGCAAAAATGTCCCTCACGAACATTGCAAGAGCCGGCATCTTCTCCTCCGACCGCTCGGTCGAGCAGTACGCAAAGGAGATCTGGGGCCTGTAATTCCTGCATCCAATATTCTGAAGGGGCCGACGGCACCGTCGGCCCCTTCACTGATGAAAATGGACGGTACGCCACATGAGAATCCTATTTGACAGCAAGCTATCCCAATTCAAAACACCATTCGGAACGCTCAAAAAGCAGGAGAGTTGCACGCTGCATATCCTGATCCCGTGCTTCTGCCGCACAACGGCAGTCTGTCTTGTATTGCAGGCAGAAAACGGCGCGGAGCTGCGCCGCGTCCCGTTTGCAAAGCAGTCGGACGATACGCTCTACGATACCTGGGGCGGAGCGCTGACTGTTTCCGAGGCCGGGCTGTATTTCTACTACTTCCATATCACCACGCAGGACGGCGCGTTCCGCCTGTTCAAGCAGGGGGAGAGCGACACGAATATGGAAGACGGCGGCCTCTGGCAGCTCAGCGTTCTGGAGGACAAATTCCCCGTCCCAGACGACTGCGCGGGCGCGGTCATGTATCAGATCTTCCCGGACCGTTTTTACCAGGCCGGAACCTGTGATCTGTCCGGCAAGATCGAGCCCTACTGGGTACACGAAAACAAGGACGACGTGCCGGTCTATCTGCCGGACGCCAACGGTGAAGTGCTCAACAATGACTTTTACGGCGGCAATCTGAACGGGATCCGTGAAAAGCTGCCGTATCTGCATGCGCTCGGCGTGGAGATCCTGTATCTGAATCCAATTTTCTACGCCTGGTCGACACACCGGTACGACACCTGCGATTATAAGCGCATCGACCCCATGCTCGGCACGGAGGCAGATTTCCGTGCGCTCTGCGACGCGGCGCATGCGCTGGGCATGAAGGTCATCCTCGACGGCGTATTCAGCCACGTTGGCAGCCGCAGCGCCTATTTCCAGCAGGCGATCCACGATCCGGCCTCGCCGTACCGCGGCTGGTTCCGGTTCAAGCAGTATCCGAATGTTTACGACAGCTGGTGGGGGATCACGACGCTGCCGTGCATCGATAAGATGAACCCGGATTATATGGACTATCTCATTGACAGTGACGACAGCGTCGTCGTCCGCTGGCTGAAGCTCGGCGCGGACGGCTGGCGGCTAGACGTCGTCGATGAGCTGCCGGACGCGTTTTTGGCGCGTCTTCGCGCCCGGATCCGGCAGGTCAAGCCGGATGCGCTTCTCATCGGCGAGGTCTGGGAGGATGCGTCCAACAAAATCGCGTATGACTGCCGCCGCCGGTATTTTACCGACCGGCAGCTCGATTCCGTCATGAATTATCCGTGGCAGAAGGCCGTTCTGCGCTATGTACGCGGCGAGGACGACGGAACGGGGCTCGGCGCGTCGATCCGCACGATCGCGGAGAATTATCCGCCTGACGTCCTGCAGACTGTCATGAATATTCTTTCCACGCATGATACGCCGCGCGCGATCAACGCGATTCTGGATCCGCGCGACGGCGACCGCGCGGAGCTGGCCCGGCGGCACTTTACGGCGGAGCAGCTTGCAGAAGGAAAAAAGCGTCTCAAAATGGCGGCGTTTCTGCAGTTCATGCTCCCCGGCATGCCGTGCGTCTATTACGGCGATGAGGCGGGCATGACCGGCTATCGCGACCCGTTCAACCGCGCGTATTATCCGTGGGGCAGGGAAGACGCTGATCTGATCTCGTTCTACCGCTCGCTGGCGCGCGTCAAAAAAAGCATACCGGCCCTGCGGTGCGGCACGGTTCTTGTTTTGGAGGCAGGCGGCGGACGGCTGATGCTGCTGCGGCAGTATGAGGGGAAAAACGTGGCTGTCTGCTGCAACCAATCGGAAAGCCCGTGGACGCTTCCGCACAGCGGAAAGATCCTCCTTGGCGGCGGCATTGCCGAATATACCGGCGAGACCCTCACCCTCGGCCAGGGCGGCTTCTGCGCCATGGAGCGTGAATAAAAAAAGGAACCCCCCGGTAAAACCGGGGGTTCTTCATATGCGGGCATAGCCCTATGTTCCTCGCGTGACGCGTCAAACGCGTAATTCTTTCTGCCAGCCGCGAACGGACTGCATCCATCTATTTCTGTGCCCTCTAATTGCTATGATGCCTGCTACTTCTTTCATTTTTATCCTATGTTTATTCTCTTAAAAGAGTTTTGCGTTCATACCATCTCTGTGTTAAACTTAGTTCTGCCCATTTTCACATGGGTCTTTCCTGTTTTGATGATTGTTGCAGTTGGCCGACCGCTCAATCATCTTAGCAGGATTTTCTGCTCACCGCCATAGGCTTTACGGAACCACGCGTCTAACGCGTGGTTTTCTTTACACAAAAAGCGGGACGCACCAAAAAGGTGCGTCCCGGCTGTTTTTGCTTATTTTTTCGTGAGCGTCAGGCGGAAGTCATCGCCGTCTTCGCAGACAGCGGCCTGATAGCCGCTGTGCGCGGCAAAGCGCTTGATATTCTCAACGGCAGTCTCATTGTCGACCAGCACGTCCAGCGTGGAGGGCTGCTCTTTTTTGATCGCGTCCTGCACCATGACGACAGGCATGGGGCAGAGATAGCCTCTTGCATCAACCATTTTTCTGTGCCTCCTGTTTCTTCATGCTGTTTACATAAGATACGACCAGAACAATCACGATGCCAAGAATGACGGCAACCTTGCCCTTGGTGGAGATGCCGCCGACGACATACTCACCAGCCTCGTTCACAGCATCCGCATTGCCGGCCAGGCCAAAGTTGTGTGCGAACGCAGCGCCGACGATCATGCCGAACACGGTGACGGCGGAATCCGCGTTGCCGCTGCCGGCAAGAATGAGCTGACGCAGCGGACAGCCGCCCAGTAGCACGGAGCCCCAACCGGCCAGCAGCATGCCGAGGAAGTTCCAGACATGGCTGGAATGGGCGACGGGCTGCGAAGTAAAGCCGAGCTTGAAGTTATGCATGGCGAGATTGCCGATCAGGACCGTAACAAAGATGGCGATGAAGCCCCACAGCAGATGCATATCCTTGAACATCATCGTGTCGCGCAGACCGCCGACCATGCACATGCGGGATTTCTGCGCCAGCGCACCGACGACAAGCGCGATCAGCAGTGCGATCAGGAACGGCGCGTGCTTGGAGCCGGGGCCTTCCTCAGAAAGCTTGAACAGCGTGGGAACAGCCAGGAAGAGGATCAGCAGGCCAAGCATCACGGCAGACAGCACCGTGCCGTCGAGCGTCTTGGTGGCGTAGTTCCGCTGAAGCGTGAAGCCCTTGCGGATAAAGAGCGTGCCAAGGAAGATACCGGCGGCGAAACCGGCCAAACCAACGACGGCGTTCAGATCGCCGCCAGCCAGACGGAGCACCATGCGCAGCGGGCAGCCGAGGAAGGCCAGCGCGCCGATCATGACAAACGCGCCGAGCACAAAGCGGAGCGCGGGAGACGAACCGGCTCTCGCTTTCCATTCTTTAGACGCCAGCGCCATCAAAAAGCTGCCGAGCACAAGGCCGATGATCTCCGGACGGACATATTGGACCTTTGCCGCGGAATGCAGGCCCACAGCGCCCGCGATGTCACGCTCAAAGCAGGCGATGCAGAAGCCCATGTTGGCCGGGTTGCCGAGCGCCGTCAGCACAAGTGCTGCAATGCCGATGACAACGCCGGTCAGAATGACGAACAGGTTTTCTTTTTTCATGTTCTCTTTCCTCCGATATAGTCGAACTCGATTTTCTGCTTTTCGATATTCTTGAACAAGAATATCGAAAACGACGCGAATGCGGGCATTTTCGCCCGCATTCGTTACTCTGAAATAAGAATAACACGTGATTTTGCGATTGTCAATCATTTTTCTGTTCGGCAATCACGAAATTCGTTCGGAAGCCCGGAAAAACCTTCGACAGTCCATGCAGAGCCCTGTTCCAGATCATCGGACAGGAACCGGCGGTTGATCGCGTTCAGAACGCGCTTCTTGTCCGCGCTCCACATGGGCGCGATCAGACTGCGCTTTGCGCCGTCGCCGGTCATGCGGTGAATGACCATATCGCGCGGCAGGACGCGCAGACAGTCTTCCAGTACCGAGATATATGCGTCCAGCGTCATCGTCTCAAATTTCCCGGCAGCATACTCCCCGGCAAGATCTGTTCCGGACAGGACGTGCAGCAGATGGAGCTTGATGCCGTCCGCGCCGCTCTGTCCGATATACCGCGCAGTCTTCACCATCATTTCCGGCGTCTCGCCGGGCAGCCCCAGGATCATATGCGCGACAACGTGGATATCAAGCGCTTTGAGCTGCCGGACGGCATTGTCAAATACGGAAAGGGGATAGCCCCGCCGGATATAACGCGCGGTAATGTCGTGGATCGTCTGCAATCCGAGCTCGACCCAGACCGGCTTTATCTGCCGCAGCTCTGACAGCAGCGTCAGAATCTCCTGCGGCAGGCAATCCGGCCTGGTCGCAATGGACAGCGCGCAGACCTCCGGCCGGTCGAGCGCAGACGTAAACAGCGGTCTCAGTGTGTCTGCCGGCGCGTAAGTATTGCTGTAATCCTGAAAATAGGCGATATATCTGGCCTCCTGTCCGGCCTTCGACGCAACGAGCTGCTTGGCCTGCGCGAGCTGCTCCGTGATTGGAAGCGCAGCGGAGGCGGCAAATTCTCCGCTTCCGCTGCAAAAGATGCAGCCGCGCGTACCGAGCGTCCCATCGCGGTTCGGACAGGTACATCCGGCCGAAAGCGCCAGCTTGTAGACCTTGCAGCCGAATGTTTCGCGCAGATAGGCATTCAGAGAGCGGTAATACATAAGTCCTCCAAACGATTTGCGCGCCGCAGTTTCTGCGGCGCGCAAGCTGTTTCTTTAAGATTGACCGTCCAGCGCTTCGTCCTGCATGATCGCCTCAAACTGTGCGCGGTTCATGTTTTCGTTTTCCATCAGGAAGCCCGCGATCTTATCCAGCCGCTCGGAATGCGCGCGCAGGATCTCTTCGCAGCGTTTATACGCTTCGCGCATAATGGACTGCACCTGCGCATCGATCTCGCCCGCCGTGGCCTCGGAATAGGGCTTTGTTTTTTCATAATCCCGCCCGATGAAGATCTCATGACTCGACGAATAGGAGACCGGGCCGATGGCATCCGACATGCCGTAGGTCGCGACCATATCCCGCGCGAGCTTCGTCGCGCGCTGAAGGTCGTTTGACGCGCCGGTGGAGATATCGCACAGCTTCAGCGCCTCCGCAACGCGGCCGCCGAGGAATGAAACGATCGTTTCAAACATTTCATTGCGCGAAGCGTAAGACTTGTCGTCCTGCGGCAGGCTGATGGTCATGCCACCCGCCTGCGCGCGGGGAATGATGGTGATGAGATGCACGGGGTCCTGCGAGTCCAGGCAGTACATGCAGACGGCATGTCCGGCCTCGTGGACGGCGGTGAGCATTCGCTCCGAATGGCTGACGACCCGGCTCTTTTTTTCCGGGCCCGCAATGACCTTGATCATGGCAGCTTCCAGATCCTGCTGCGTGATGGCGGATTTGCCGTTTCGCGCAGCGAGCAGCGCGCCTTCGTTCAGAAGGTTTGCAAGATCCGCGCCGGTAAAGCCCGCGGTCGCCTTTGCAATGGCGGGCAGATTGACATTATCCGCCAGCGGCTTTTTGCGTGCGTGGACCTGTAGGATCTCCGCTCTTCCACGCCAATCCGGCGCGCCGACATAGATCTGCCGGTCAAACCGCCCGGGACGCAGCAGGGCGGGATCGAGGATATCCTTGCGGTTTGTCGCCGCAATGACAATGACGCCCTCGTTTGCGGAGAAGCCGTCCATTTCCACGAGCAGCTGATTGAGCGTCTGTTCGCGCTCGTCGTGACCGCCGCCAAGACCTGCGCCGCGCTGACGGCCTACCGCGTCGATCTCGTCGATAAACACGATCGCGGGTGCGACACGCTTGGCCTGATCGAACAGATCACGCACACGGCTTGCGCCGACGCCGACATAGAGCTCGACAAAATCAGAGCCGGAAATCGATAAAAACGCAACGTTTGCCTCACCGGCGACAGCGCGCGCCAGCAGCGTCTTGCCGGTGCCCGGAGGGCCGACCAGCAGAACGCCCTTGGGAATCTTTGCGCCCAGCTGCCTGAATTTCTCAGGATCGCGCAGGAATTCCACGATCTCGGAAAGCTCTTCCTTTTCCTCGTCCGCGCCCGCAACGTCCTTGAAGGTGACGGCCTCGCCGTTCGGGACGCCGAAGCGGGCGTTTGCGCGTGTGAACTGCGCCATGGCGTTCGGACTGCCGCCGGAGCGGTTCATCAGAATGAACCAGACAAACAGCAGCGCAATGCCGACAATCAGGTAGGGAAGGACAGACCGCCAGATGGAATTGACGGCGGGAAGGTAGTTGTAGGATTTGAGAATGCCGGACGCGCTCTGCGCGGCAATGGTCTCGTCAAGGTCCTTGTGGAAGGTCTCGATGTCGCCGATTTTGGCAGCGGCTGTGCCGGCCTGCTCTGTGCCGCTGGCATACAGGGTCATGGTCAGCGTATCGCCCTGCAAAACGAACGACTCGACCCGTTCGTTTTCAAACAGGTCGAGCACGTCGGAATAGGCAAGCCTGCTGCCGTTTTGCGTGAGCAGGGACGAAGAGATCACCACAAGCACCAGCGCCAGGATCGCGATCAGAACGATCGTCTGTACGGTTTTGGGCTGTTGATTCACGGGTTGTCTCCTTTTGAAAAAATGAAATTACGATCAGCTTACCGATCCTGATAGACAGAGGGCTTCAGAACGCCGACGAACGGAAGGTTCCGGTAATAATCCTCATAGTCCAGACCGAAGCCAACGACAAACGCGGGCGGAACGGTAAAGCAGGTGTAGTCCGGCTTCAGATCGACCTTGCGGCCCGTAGGCTTATCGAGCAGCGTGCAGATCCTGATGGACGCGGGCTTGCGCTCGCGGAACATCTCGCAGATCAGTTTCAGCGTGCTGCCGGAGTCGATGATATCCTCGAGGATCAGCACATGCCGTCCCTCGATATCGTGGTCGATATCCTTGCGGAACGTCAGCTTGCCGGTGGATTCCGTGCCGCCCTCAAAGGAGGTGATGCACATGAAGTCCTCCTGTACCGGGATGCTGATGGCGTTGGCCATTTCTGCAAAGAACGGAACGACACCCTTGAGAACGCCGACCAGGATCGGGCACTTGCCGCGGTAGTCCTCCGCGATCTGCGCGCCGACCTCCTTGATCCTCGCATGGATCTCCTCCTCGGAAACAAGAACGCGTTCAATGTCCTGAAGCATGTCAGATTTGTTAATCATACAGCGAATCCTCTTTCTCTATTTCTTCAATTCTGATGATGAGCGCACAGTCGCCGGGGGCGGCTGCGCGGTCAAGGTTGACGCCGATCCCGTAAACACCGAGAATCCCATCTTCGTCCGCAGCCACAGGAAGCAGATCGCGTCTGCTCA
Source organism: uncultured Oscillospiraceae bacterium (assembly GCA_934646185.1). Classification (GTDB taxonomy): domain Bacteria; phylum Bacillota; class Clostridia; order Oscillospirales; family Oscillospiraceae; genus CAG-170. Next base: position 44,790 of record CAKUEH010000001.1, read on the forward strand.
GCGGAATCTTGCGGTCGATCATAAGTTTTTTCAGCATCTTTCTTCCGCCGGAGGTACGCATGGCGTCATGCGTCCGGCGCGGACGGAAAAGGATCTGTTCCGTTGCGCCTATCGTATCACACTTTACGGCAAAAGTGGAGAGTGTATTTTGAATTTCAGAAAAAATTTCTTGCCATTCACAGCAAACGCGGAGTCCGAGCGGCTGAAGAACGGCAGATTCTCCGATTGAGAGCGTGACCGGCTCGAATGCGGCAGGGGAGTCGTCGGTGAGAAGCAGCCGGTCATATTCCCGCTGCGCCGTAAAGCCGCCCGGCAGCGATACGCGGGCGGAAGGGCATTCGGAAAACAGCAGCCGGTCGACGGCGCCGATATGCCGCGCCGAGAGCTTCGGCGCATGGATCTGATCGAGCAGCAGCTTGACGGCGCGGGTGCGGATCGCATCCGGATACACGGCGAGGGCGCTGCACCGAACCCCGTCCGGCAGACGGGCCTGCATGAACACCTGTTCCGCCTGCGCGGACAGCAGCGTCTCATCGGCTTCCAGCAGTCTGCACATACGGAACGCCGCCTCGCAAAGCGACGGATTCTCCGCCTTGAGCAGCGGAATGACGGACTGGCGCAGACGGTTCCGCCGCGCGTCCGGCTGAAAATTGGTACTGTCGGTCACATGAGAAAGCCCATTCTGCGTGAGATACGCTTCGATCTCTTCACGTGAGACAGCAAGCATCGGCCGGATGAACGGACCGCGCTTCGGCGGGATGCCGCAGAGCCCCGCGAGCCCGGTGCCGCGCGTGAGATTCAGGAGCACCGTTTCCAGATTGTCGTCCTGCGTGTGGGCCGTTGCGATCCGGCCGGGCAGGGAAGAAAAGAACGCATAGCGAAGCGCACGCGCCGCTTCCTCAATGGATTCGTGCGTCTGTGCCGCGCGGGCGCGTACATCGCCGTTTCCGGCGTGCAGCGCGACACCCAGACGGGCGCAAAGCGCGCGGACAAACGCTTCGTCGCGGTCTGATTCTTCGCCGCGCAGCTGATGATTGAAATGCACAGCCTCGACCGTAATACCGAGCGTGTCCCGAATGGACAGCAGAACATGCAACATGCAGACAGAATCCGCTCCGCCGGAGACGGCGCAGACCACGGTATCACCCGGTTCGGTCATGCGCTGCCCGCGCATCCAGGAAAGAACCTTATCCCTCATGCTTCCATTCCAGATCGGAGAACGTGAAGAACTGCGGGCGCCACTGCAGCTTGACCGTTCCGGTCTCGCCGTGACGGTTTTTCGCAACAATGCACTCGGCAATGTTCTTGTCCTGTGTATTGGGATTGTAGTATTCGTCGCGGTAGAGGAACATGACGGAGTCCGCGTCCTGCTCGATCGCGCCGGATTCGCGAAGGTCGGACAGCATCGGGCGCTTGTCCGTACGCGATTCGTTGGCGCGGGACAGCTGACTGAGGCAGATAACCGGCACATTCAGCTCCTTCGCCATGATCTTGAGCGCGCGGGAGATGTCGCTGACGACCGTCACGCGGTTGTCGCCGGATTTTCCGGGAGCCGCGGCCGTCATCAACTGCAGATAGTCGATCAGCACCAGCCCCAGATTGTCGAGCCTGCGGCATTTCGCGTTGATCTCCGCGACCGTGATGGCTGGGTTATCGTCGACACGGATATCCGTCTGGCTGAGTGCGGATGAGGCGATGGACAGCTTGCCCCAGTCCTCCTCGTCCAGATGGCCGGTCGTGAGCTTCTGGTTTTCGACAAAGCTCTCCGTGGAAAGCAGACGCATGACCAGCTGCTCGCGCGACATCTCGAGTGAGAAGAACGCGACGGTTTTTTCATAGGTTTTTGCCACATTCAGGCAGATATTGAGCGCGATGGCCGTCTTGCCCATGCCGGGACGGGCGGCGATCAGGATCAGATCGGTCTTGTTCAGACCGTTGATCTTGCGGTCAAGATCGTGAAGCCCGGTCGAAAGACCGGGGATCTCGCTGCCGGAGGCCGCCAGCTCTTCCAATCGGTCATAGACGTTGATCATGACCTTGCCGATGTGCTGCAGACTGTCGCCGGTGTTCCCGCGCCGGAGCGAATAGATCTTTTTCTCCGAGACCTCCAGCATCTCCTGCGCCGTGCCGACGCCGTCATAGACCATTTCCGTGATCTCCGACGACGCGGCCGCCAGCGCGCGCAGCAGCGACTTGTCGTGTACGATCGTGCAGTACTGCTTGACGTTGGCCGCGGTCGGCGTGATCTTCAAAAGCTGCGCGAGATAGTCATAGCTGCGCTGCTCGTCATACACGCCACGCTCTTTCATTTTATTGAGTACGGTAACGGGGTCGATCTTTTCCGAGAAGTTGAACATCGTATAGATCGTCTCGTAGATCTCGCGGTTCTGCCGGAGATAGAAATCGTCCGGCTGCAGCATGCCGACCACGTCCGGCACGCAGCGCTCGTCGATCAGCATGGAGCCAAGCACAGACTGCTCTGCTTCCAACGCCTGCGGAGCCTGCCGCTGAAGCAGTTCTTCGTCCATAGATGTTCACATCCTTCCGGAAAATGATGGTCAGGGCGGTATCAGGCTTCCTTGACCTCGATTTTGAGCTCCGCGTTGATCTCATAGCCGAGCTTGCACTTGACGGTGTAAACGCCGACCGACTTGATCGGCTCATCCAGAACGATCTTCCGCTTGTCCAGCTGGACGCCGGCCTGTTTTGCCAGCGCCTCGGAAACCTCCGTGTTCGTGACCGAGCCGAACAGGCGGCCGGCCCCGCCGCCCTTGGCGGTGACGACGACGGTCATATCCTTCATGCGGTTGCGCAGCTCGAGCGCTTCCGCGCGCTCCTTGGCCTGGCGCTCCTGCGTGGCCTTGTCGTTCATGCGCATGGTGTTGATGTTGTCTGCGGTCGCTTCCTGCGCGAGCTTGCGCGGCAGCAGAAAGTTGCGCGCGTAGCCGTCGGAGACCTCGATCATCTGGCCGCGCTTGCCCTGGCCTCTTACGTCCTGCGTTAAAATAACCTTCATGGTAAAAACTCCTTTCAGAGAAAATTGTCTGGTGGCGCCTACGCCGACAGCGGGGGACGGATATACCGTGCATTGCTGTCCGGCGCGGGGCGCATGTTGATGCCGGATACGATGCCCATGGCGAAAAACATCGTGACGAGCGAGCTGCCGCCGTAGGAAAAGAACGGCAGCGTCAGGCCGATGACCGGCACGAGGCCGATGCACACGCCGATGTTGATGAACACCTGCGCCGTCAGCATGCCTGCAATGCCGACGCAGATAAGACGGTTCATATAGTTGCCGGACTTGATGCCGACATAGATGATTCGGATGATGATCGCCGTCAGCAGAATGAGGACTGCCATGCAGCCGAGCATGCCGAGCTCCTCGCCGATCGAGGAGAAAATCAGGTCTGTGTGCTGCGCGGGGATCGTGCCGCTCTGCACCATCGCACCGTGGTACAGACCCTGTCCGGTGATTCCGCCGTTTTGCAGCGCGCGCAGACTGCGGTTCATCTGATAGCGCTGATCCTGCGCCGCCGCATCGATGCGCGGGTCAAACAGCACCCAGATACGGCTGCGCCGGTCATAGCTGAGAAACTGCCACAAAAACGGCGATGCCACGAGCAGCACTGCGAACGCGCCGAGGAACCACAGCAGGCTCACGCCGCCGACAAACGCCATAATGACGAAAATGAACAGATACTGCAGCGCAACACCCAGATCCTCCGACGCCACGACAATCAGGCCGAACATGAAGACCGTGATGACCGCCAGACGCAGAACCGTCGAGATATGCGAGATCTTGTTCTGCCGGATGCTCATGGTCTTGGCGAGGATCATGATAAACGGGATCTTGCAGAGCTCCGCGGGCTGGATGGAAAACGGCAGGAAGCTGAAAGCCAGCCAGGAACGGTTGCCGCTTCGGGTATCGCCGAAGGGGAACAGGAGCAGAATGAAGATCGCCGAGAAGATCAAAAGCAGCTCGCGCCGTTCGGCAATGATATCGACGTCGATCAGCGTGAATACAACATATAAAATAACACCGAGGATCAGCGCCAGGATCTGTATGCGGACATACTGCGAACTGCCGTGGACGTTTGTCGCGCTGGAAATGACCACAATACCGTAGACGCTGGCGGCGATACAAAGGCTCAGAAGGAGCATATCCGCGCGCCGGACAAAGCTGCCGATCGCTTTCCATATCCCGTGCATAGAGCCGCCTCCTTTAAGCGCAAAATTCAGAACCGAAAAATTGGGATCCTGATTCAATTTTACATTGTATCAAAAAAAGGCGAATAAGTAAACCACGATTTTCAAATTGCCATCGTTTTGGCATGATTTTGAATTGATTTTACTTCATTCCTGTGCTATAATGCCACAGATAAAATGGGGCAGGTAGGGGGCTTTGGACATGCAGATCACCACGCACAGCGCGGACGAAACGCAGGCGCTTGGGAATAAGCTGGCCGGGCTCCTTCGGCCGGGCGATGTGATCGCCTATTTCGGAGATCTCGGAGCCGGGAAAACAGCGCTCACACGCGGCATCGCGCAGGGACTCGGGATCACAGAATCCGTGACGAGTCCGACCTATACAATCGTCAACGAATACCTGACCGGCCGCATCCCGCTGTTCCACTTTGATATGTACCGCCTCGGCTCCTCGGACGAGCTGTTTGACATCGGCTGGGAGGATTATCTCGCGCGCGGCGGCGTGTGCGCCGTCGAGTGGAGTGAAAACGTCGAGGACGCGCTGCAAAGCGCCATCCGCGTCACCATTGAAAAGGATCCGTTCGAACTAGACACGCGCCGTATCACCATAGAAGGAGGAAGCCGCTTTGAAGCTCCTGGCCTTTGAATCCTCGGCAAAAGCCGCCAGCACCGCCTTGCTGTCAGACGGCTGCCTGCTCGCCGAATATACACAGAATTCCGGCCAGACTCACAGCCGGACGCTGATGGAAATGGCGAAAAACATGCTTTCCAGCTGCGATCTGACACCGCAGGATGTCGACGCTGTCGCCGTCGCCGCCGGTCCGGGCAGCTTTACGGGCGTGCGTATCGGTATGGCCTGCGCCAAGGGCTTTGCGTGGGGACGTCAGCTTCCGCTCTTCGGCGTTTCGTCGCTGAAAGCCATGGTGCGCGGCGCGGCCTGCGCAGATGGTATGTACTGCGCCTGCATGGACGCGCGGAAGGGCCAGATCTATAACGCGGTGTTCGAATGGACGGCAGGCGCGCTCCTTCGCCGCACAGAGGATCGTGCGATCGCGATCTCCGAGCTGGAGCAGGAGCTGACAGGGCTTTCCGGCCCGGTTTATCTCGTCGGCGACGGCGCGAAGCTCGTCTTTGAGACGCTGACGGATAAAAATCTGCCGCTGCGGCTGCTTCCGGAGCATCTGCGCCAGCAAAGAGCCTCCGGCGTGGCGCTGGCTGCGATGGAAAAACTCGCTGCGGGCGAGCCGTGCGATGCCGCCGCGCTGATGCCGAATTATCTGCGGCAAGCACAGGCAGAGCGCACACGGCAGCATGACAAGGACTTTTATTTAAAAAAATAATTGAATAGAAAAGACAAAGGAGCAACATCATGAGCACGAAAGCATTTGGAGAACACGTACATGTCATGGACCATCCGCTCGTTGCGCACAAGCTGACGATCATGCGTGACAAGAACACCAGCGTCAAGGATTTCCGCGAGCTGGTCAGCGAGATCGGTATGCTCATCACCTATGAGGCCACCCGCGATCTGCCGCTCACCACCAAGACGGTCGAGACCCCGATCTGCACGGCGGAGGAGCCGACGCTGGCCGGCAAGAAGATCGCAGTCGTGCCCATCCTGCGCGCGGGCCTCGGTCTGGTCGACGGCGTTCTGCGCATGGTTCCGTCCGCCCGTGTCGGCCACATCGGCATGTTCCGCGACGAAGAAACGCTCGAGCCGCATGTCTACTTCTGCAAAATGCCGAAGGACATCGCCGAGCGCGACATCATGATCGTCGACCCCATGCTCGCTACCGGCGGCTCTGCCGACGCAGCTATCGCCGAGATGAAAAAGCGCGGCTGCCACAACATCAAGCTCATGGTTCTCGTCGCTGCTCCCGAGGGCATCGAGCTCATCACGAAAAAGCACCCCGACGTTGAGCTCTACTGCGGCGCGGTCGATGAAAAGCTCAACGACCACGGCTACATCGTCCCCGGCCTCGGCGACGCCGGCGACCGCATCTTCGGCACGAAATAATAGTTCAAGGCAAAAAGAGAAAGCCCGCGCGGCTTTCTCTTTTGTATGCAGGAGCAAAGCTGTAAAACTACCGCCTGCCGGGAGTACGATCCGGATGATTCGTGAATTTTCCGCAAATTCTTGACTTCCCACGCGAATCTGGGTATAATCCAATCGTAATAATAGCCAATCCCGGCTTTTAGAATTCTTGAAAGGAAGACCTGTATATGATCTATACTGCAGAAGTCAAGCATATGTGCCCGGTTGCCAAGGGCGCGTATCATGGCCCGGCGCCCATTCCCGAAGAGGGCAAGTGGGTGCAGGCAAAGGAAATCAAGGATATCTCCGGCTTTACCCACGGCGTGGGCTGGTGCGCACCTCAGCAGGGCACCTGCAAGCTGTCCCTGAACATCAAGAACGGCGTCATCGAAGAGGCCCTGGTCGAGACCATCGGCTGCTCCGGCATGACCCACTCCGCAGCCATGGCTTCCGAGATCCTCATCGGCAAGACCATCCTCGAGGCCCTCAACACCGACCTCGTCTGCGACGCCATCAACACCGCCATGCGCGAGCTGTTCCTCCAGATCGTCTACGGCCGCAGCCAGTCTGCGTTCTCCGAAGACGGCCTCGCCGTCGGCGCTTCTCTGGAAGACCTTGGCAAGGGCCTCAGAAGCCAGGTCGGCACGATGTTCGCCACCAAGGAAAAGGGCCCGCGTTACCTCGAAATGGCCGAGGGCTACTGCTCCAAGATCGCCCTCAACAAGGACGACGAGATCGTCGGCTACGAATTCATCAACTTCGGCAAGATGATGGACTTCATCAAGAAGGGCGACGAGCCCGCCGAGGCCATCAAGAAGGCCACCGGTCACTATGGCCAGTGGGACACCGCGGCGAAGTATATCGACCCGCGTCAGGAATAAGAGAAGGAGGACACGAAAATGGCTTTGTTTGAAAACTACGACAGAAGAATCGACAAGATCAACGGCGTCCTCAAGCAGTACGGCATCGAGTCCGTCGAGGCTTGCCGCGAAATGTGCCAGGCCAAGGGCTTTGACCCGTATGAGATCGTCAAGGGCATCCAGCCCATCTGCTTCGAAAACGCCTGCTGGGCATATACCGTCGGCGCTGCCATCGCCATGAAGAAGGGCGTCAAGACCGCTGCCGAAGCCGCTACCGCCATCGGCGAGGGCCTGCAGGCCTTCTGCATCGACGGCTCCGTCGCCGACGACCGCAAGGTCGGCCTTGGCCACGGCAATCTGGGCGCTATGCTCCTGTCCGAGGAGTCCGAGTGCTTCTGCTTCCTCGCCGGTCACGAGTCCTTTGCAGCCGCTGAGGGCGCCATCGGTATCGTCAAGAACGCCAACAAGGCGCGCAAAAAGCCCCTGCGCGTCATCCTGAACGGCCTCGGCAAGGATGCCGCTCAGATCATCTCCCGTATCAACGGCTTCACCTACGTCCAGACGCAGTTTGATTACTACACGGGCGAGCTGAAGATCGTCCGCGAGATCCGCTACTCCGAGGGCGAGCGCGCCAACGTCCGCTGCTACGGCGCCGACGATGTCCGCGAGGGTGTCGCCATCATGCACAAGGAAGGCGTCGACGTCTCCATTACCGGCAACTCCACTAACCCCACCCGCTTCCAGCATCCGGTCGCAGGCACCTATAAGAAGGAATGCGTCCAGATGGGCAAGAAGTATTTCTCCGTCGCTTCCGGCGGCGGTACGGGCCGTACCCTGCATCCGGACAACATGGCCGCGGGCCCCGCTTCCTACGGCATGACCGATACCATGGGCCGCATGCACTCCGATGCACAGTTCGCAGGCTCCTCCTCCGTCCCGGCGCACGTCGAGATGATGGGCTTCCTCGGCATGGGCAACAACCCCATGGTCGGCGCGACCGTCGCAGTTGCTGTTGCCGTCGAAGAGGCAATGAAGAAGTAAGGGAGATTCCCTGCGGGTGAACCGAGAACATTCGGAATTCTTCAAATCGCAAAAATAAACAGGGAAGCATGTCCTTTCGCATCTTCTTTCAAAGAAATGAGAGGGGGCATGCTTCCTGTTTTGCGTTTAGAGGGATCCTGGTGCGTAAGCGCGGCGGTTCTTCCAAACAAAGCGGCATCTGCGAAGGCAGAGCCGCATAAAATGATTGATGAGGAGGAACCTGACCATGCCGATCTCTGACGCGCCGCGACCTGTTGCAGCCTGTTCTGCGGCATGTTTTTGTGCCGGACAGACGCTGTTTTCTATCGTGCCGAAAAGTCGGCAGTTTTGCCGACAACCCGGCATTTACCAGCCGCATCCACCTTCTTATCTTTTGTAGTGAGGAGGTGCCTCTATATATGCAAATAGAGAAAAATATTGCAGCCACATTACAGCGCAAAATGAAAGCGGCGGGAAAAACGAAGCTGGAATTTTCAAGAGAGCTCGGTATTCCGCGCTCGACCTTTCAGGAGTATCTGAAGGGAGAAAAATGCCTGCGCTCGGACTCCATCGAAGAGCTTGCTAAAAGTCTCTCGATGTCTCCGGCACAGCTGATCTCCGGACCGGATTACACGGAATCCTGCAGAATATTCAGCACGGACACCCTGCTCGCAGAGCTCCAGACGCTCCACCCTCGGGCACAGGGCCTGGCGCAGGAGGCCGTTTCGCTTTTGCAGACCGCGTTCCGGCTTTCGGCAGAATGGGACAGGCTTGACGCACTTTCGGCGTCTCCGGCCTGCGAGGCTCCGGAAAGCGCTTACCGATATGTGCTCTATGAGGCACATGGCCCGGCGCGAATGATCTACGCCTACGGCATTCTGGGCCAGCAGCATCTTGACGGCGGCTGGACGACGATCGCGATCACCGCTCCGTTTTCCAACAATCGGTCTAGCGTCGCGCATCTTTCAAAGCTCTGTACCGATCAGCAGCTCGAGCCCATTCACATCCTTGATGTGATCCACGACTTTATGGATCTTGAGACCAGACCCTTCTGACGCCAGACCGGCGGCCGGAATCCCGGCCGCCGGTCTGCTGTATTTCAGAATACGACGACCAGCAGCATTTTGAACTGCTTCTGTCCGAAGACCGCGTGCGGGTGGCGTGCGGGCATGACGATGGACTCGCCCTCGTGCAGCTCATACGCCGCGCCGTCGATGGTGATGCGGCCCGTGCCGTCGAGGCAGGTGACGAAGGCATCACCGCCGGATTCATGGGTGCTGATCTCTTCGCCCTTGTCGAAGGCGAACAGCGTAACGCTCAGCGCGTCATTCTGCGCAAGTGTCTTGCTCACGACCTGACCGGGCTGATAAGCGACCTGCTCCTTGAGCGTCAAAACAGCGGATCTTTCAATATTTTTAAGGCCGGACATAATCTTTCCTCCCAGTATGAAGATGTGATTATGATGCCCGTTTTTTCGGAGATAAGCTGTTAGATTTCCAACACAGTCAATTTTTATGCCTGTCTGAAAAACATGTCTGCGTATTATTCACGAAACGTTCACAACTATCGTGTAAACTGGCAGAACCTGCGGCGAAAAACTGCGTCTGTAGGGTGATGCGGGCGATCCCGCACAAGAAAAAAGATTCCAAAGGAGTTCCAACATGAAAAAACTGACTGCAATTTTCCTTGCTGCGCTGACGGCGCTTTCCCTGACCGCCTGCGCGGCAAAGTCTGACGCGAAGACCGACGCTTCGGAAATTCCCGATGCGCTGACCATTCTCAATACCGTCTGGGCAAGCTATTCCGAGGACGAAAAATTCCCGGCCGCGGGCGGCGATTATTCTGAGGCCAATATGACCGACGGCAAGCCCGGACCGGTCGGTCTTGAAAACGCATCCGACGTCGAATACCTGCTGAGCATCCCCGCGTCCGTTGTGGCGCTGGCAGACGACGGCGCGTCGCTGTTCCATATGATGAACGGCAATACCTTTACCTGCGGCGCGCTGCGCCTGCAAGACGCCGGAAAGCTGGATGAGGCGGCAAAGGAGATCAAGGATTACATCATGGCCAAGCACTGGATGTGCGGCTTCCCGGACAAGCTGGTCGTCGTCTCGGTCGACAATTATCTCATCTCGTTCTTCGGCGCGGAGGATCTGGTCAACACATTCCGTGACAAGCTGCAGGCCGCGTATGCAGGCGCTGTCGTCATTACCGACGAACCGATCGTAGTGTGATATAATAAATTTATGTAAATCGAAAGGGCTGCCATGCTGTTTTCAAGTGTCCCGTTCCTGTTTTATTTTCTTCCCGTTGTTCTGATCCTGTATTTCCTCGTGCCCTGGCGGGCAAAAAACAGTATACTGCTCCTTTCGAGCCTTGTGTTTTACGGCTGGGGCGAGCCGCGCTATCTGCCGGTCATGCTCGGCTCCATCCTGCAGGGCTATGTCTTTGGGCGTCTCATTGAGCGCTTCCGCGGCTCGAAGCGGGCAAAGCTGTTTCTGGTGCTGTCCGTCCTCCTGAGCCTCGGCACGCTGGCTTACTTCAAGTACGCCGATTTCATGATCGCCAACCTGAACGCGCTGACCGGGCTGTCTGTCCCGCTGCTGCGGCTGGCGCTGCCGGTCGGGATCAGCTTCTATACTTTCCAGATCCTGAGCTATACCGTAGATGTGTTCCGTGGGGACGTCCCGGCCCAACGGAATCTCATCGATCTGGCGGCCTATATCGCCATGTTCCCGCAGCTCATCGCCGGGCCGATCGTCCGGTATTCGGATATTGCCGCGCAGCTGAAAATGCGCGGACACAGTGTATCAGACGCCGCCTCCGGCGCGCGGCGATTCATTCTGGGACTCGCGAAAAAGATCCTGTTTGCCAATCTGCTCGGCGAGCTGGTGTCGGCCTTCCGTGCGTCCGCCGATCTGTCAGTCCTGTACTACTGGCTGGGCGCGATTGCGTTCACCTTGCAGATCTATTATGATTTTTCCGGCTACAGTGACATGGCCATCGGTCTTGGCCGGATCTTCGGATTCCGATTCCCCGAAAACTTCCGGTATCCCTATTGCTCCGGCAGCATTACGGAATTCTGGCGGCGCTGGCACATCTCGCTCGGCTCATGGTTCCGTGATTACCTCTATATTCCGCTGGGCGGGAACCGGAAGGGGAGCGCCCGGCAGCTGCTGAATATCCTGCTTGTCTGGCTCGCGACCGGTCTGTGGCACGGCGCTGCATGGAATTTTGTCCTGTGGGGCCTGCTGTACGCCGCCCTTCTGACGGCCGAGAAGCTGTTTTTACTGCGCGGACTTCAAAAGCTGCGCGTGCTGAACCACATTTATGTGCTGTTGTTTGTAACGCTCGGCTTTGTGCTGTTTGACGCTTCCGGCGTACAGGATGCCGCGCAGTCCATCCGCGCCATGTTCGGAGGCGGAGGTCTGCCGCTCGTCAGCGCAGAGAGTCTGTACGAGCTGCGCAGCTGCACTGTTTTGCTCCTGCTTGCTGCAGCGGGCGCGACGCCGCTGCCGAAAACGCTGTGGGTCGCGGCGCAGCGCAGCCGCGCCGGGAAGCTGCTGCTCAACATTCTGGAGCCGGCCGGTCTGGTCGCCCTTCTGGCAGTCTGCACGGCGTTTCTGGTCGACGGCTCGTTCAATCCGTTCCTGTATTTCCGGTTTTAGGAGGCAGCCAGATGGAAAAACGAAAAAATCTTGCCGTCGTCCTCCTGGCGTCAGCCTTCCTGCTCGGATTTCTGGTCTGGAGCATTCTGAAGCCGGACGACGCCGTCTCACAGAGCGAGAGACGGAAGCTGGCGCAGAAGCCGGATCTCACAGCCGCAGCGGTTCTGAGCGGCGATTTTATGACGAAGTTCGAATCATACACGCTCGACCAGTTCCCGCTGCGAGACGTCTTCCGACGGCTCAAGGCCGCCGTGCTTCTGGACGTACTGCGGGAAAAGGACAACAATGGCATCTATCTTGCGGACGGCTATGCCGCCAAGCTGGAATACCCGCTGGACGAAGCGTCTGTCCGGCATGCCGCGGATCGCTTTCAATTTCTTTATGAGACCTATCTGGCCGGAACAGACGCAAAGATCTATGAAGCCGTCATTCCGGACAAGGGCGCGTTTCTCGCACAGCAGAACGGCTATCCGTCGCTCGACTACAGCGCGCTCGCTGCGCTGCTTCAGGAGAATATGCCCTATGCAGAACCGATCGACCTGATGCCGGCACTGTCTCTGGACAGCTACTATCGTACCGATCTGCACTGGCGGCAGGAGGCGCTCCTGCCTGTGGCCGAGCGGCTGGCGGAAGCAATGGACGTCAAGCTGTCTGCACAATATGACACTGTGACGGCTGACGCGCCGTTCTACGGCGTTTACTGCGGGCAGTCGGCTCTGCCGCTTGCCCCGGATCCGCTCCGCTATCTGACGAACGAGACGCTTCGTGGATGCACGGTTTACGATTATGAAACAGACGCCGCCGGGCCGATCTATGACCTGTCCGCACTGACAGGGGAGGAGCCGTATTCCGTGTTTCTCTCCGGTTCCAGGTCGTTGCTCACGATCGCCAATCCCAATGTGGACACAGACCGCGAGCTTGTGATCTTCCGCGATTCGTTTGCCAGCAGCCTCGCGCCGCTTTTGGCGGGCGCCTATGCGAAGATCACGCTGGTCGATATCCGCTATGTGCAGCCGGAACGGCTTGGCCGCTGGCTGACGTTTGATGCGCAGGACGTTTTGTTCCTCTACAGCGTGCCCGTTCTCAATCACAGCGAGACGCTCAAATAACAGAAGAAACGCCCGGCAGTCTGTGCAAGGCTGCCGGGCATTTTCACAGGCAGTTTTGCAAAAACTCCTGCATAAAAAGTGTTATGTCAACAATATCCGCGCGTTATGGCGTGAAAGTTCTTCGTTTTTCAAGCCTGTAAGATGATGACAAAAACGCGCACACTTGTCGAACTATGTAGAAAATATGCGTGTTGACAAATCTGTTGACAGTGTGAATAACTTTTTGCGGATTATTTTTTTAAAATATTATGGTGAACCTGTGTACATTATGGCTCCGGCATGGCGGAAAGCATCTGTTCCAGAACAGGCAGATGCGAACCGCTCAGCGGCGTCAGCGGCAGGCGCGGCAGCCCCGCTGGAACGCCCTCCAGCGTCAGCGCCTGTTTGACCGGGATCGGATTGACCTCACAGAAAAGCGCGTCCACAAGCCCCATCAGAGCCGTCTGCATATGGCCCGCCTGTGCGAATTCGAACGCCTGACAGGCGCGAACCATCTGCAGCGTCAGCTTGGGCCGTACATTCGACAAAACGGAGATCACGCCCTTTGCGCCGACCGCCATCAGCGGCACGGTCAGATCGTCGTTTCCGCTCCAGAGCGGAAGCTCCTCCGCACAGGCGTCCAGAATGCGCATGGCCTTGGGCGCGCTGCCGCTGGCCTCCTTGATCCCGCCGATGTTCGGATGCCCGCAGAGTGCCCGGCACGTTTCGACCGAGACGTCCACGCCTGTGCGGCTTGGCACGTTGTAGACGATCACGGGGCAGGGGACGGTATCGGCGGCCGCCGTATAATGCGCGATCAGCCCCGCCTGCGTACACTTGTTGTAATAGGGCGTCACCAGCAGGACAGCGTCCACGCCCATAGACGCAGCAACACGGCTCAACTGCAGTGTGTGAGCCGTGTCGTTTGTACCGGTTCCGGCGATGACGCGGCATCGTCCGGCGCAGTATTTGACCGTGTGCGCGATCAGCGCGAGCTTTTCGTTGTCCGTCATGGTAGAGGCCTCTCCGGTCGTTCCGCAGACGACGACTGCGTCAACGCCTGCGGCGAGCTGGAGATCCAGCAGCTGATTCATGACGGTAAAATCGACCGTACCCTGCTTGAACGGCGTAACGAGCGCAGTCGCAACGCCTTCAAAAACGGGCTTTTTCAAAGAATCGCTCCCTTCGGGATCATTTCTTTGCGATATATCCTTCCGCGCAAAGCAGCTCCGCCAGCAAAACAGCGCCGCCGGCAGCTCCGCGCAGGGTATTATGAGACAGGCAGACGAACTTGTAATCGTACTGCGTATCGGGGCGCAGACGGCCGATGGATACGGCCATGCCGCCCTCCAGCATGCGGTCGAGCTTCGTCTGCGGACGGTCGGCTTCCTCGAAGTAATGCAAAAACTGCTTCGGAGCCGACGGCAGATCCAATTCCTGCGCGCGGCCGGAGAACCCTGCCCAGTCGGCCTTGATCTGCTCGATCGACGGCTTTTCACCCTTGAATGAGACGAAACACGCCGCCATATGGCCGTCGGACACCGGCACGCGCAGGCACTGCGCAGTGATGTTGGGCTCTGCCGCGTTGACGATTTTATCGCCTTCGATATGGCCCCAGAGCTTCATCGGCTCCTGCTCGGATTTTTCTTCCTCGCCGCCGATGTAGGGGATCACGTTGTCGATCATCTCCGGCCATGTTTCAAACGTTTTGCCTGCGCCGGAAATCGCCTGATATGTGCAGACCAGCGCCTTCTCAACGCCGTATTTCATCAGCGGGTGAAGGGCCGGCACGTAGCTTTGCAGGCTGCAGTTTGATTTGACGGCGATAAAGCCGCGCTTCGTGCCGAGCCGTCTGCGCTGGGCATCGATGATGCGGATATGATCCGCGTTGATCTCCGGCACGACCATCGGCACATCGGGCGTGTGGCGGTGGGCGGAGTTATTGGAGACGACCGGGCATTCGAGCTTTGCGTATGTTTCTTCGAGCGCCTTGATCTCGTCTTTTTTCATATTGACGGCGCAGAAAACAAAATCGACCTGTCTTGCAATCTCTTCCGCATCCGCCTCCGCATCCATGACAACCATGGATTTGACGCTCTCGGGGATCGGTTCTGTCATGTGCCATTTATCGCCGATCGCCTCTGCGTAGGTCTTGCCTGCGCTGTGCGCGCTGGCTGCCAGTACGACGGGCGTGAACCACGGGTGGTTTGCCGTCAGCAGAAGGAAGCGCTGCCCGACCATACCCGTTGCACCAATGATGCCGACTCTGAATTTTTCCATGATGAAAGCTCCAATCCTCAAACTCGCCGGAAAGTTCCGGTTGCATGTCACTTTGGAATGTAATATAATACATTTGGTCTGCACAAGAAACGGATGTTCTTGCAGCATGAACAAATGTCCGCGAATTTCAGCGGCCTCATCATATCATATTCATCCTGGCCTGTCAATGTGAATCGCGGAAAAAATCAGCGTATCGGAAAGGGCTGTATTTGTTGAAAACACATGATTTTTATTATGATCTGCCGGAAGAGCTGATCGCGCAGACACCGCTGGAGCGGCGCGATGCCTCCCGGCTCATGACGCTTGACCGGAAAACCGGTGAGATCGCGCATCGCCATTTTTACGATCTGGTCGATCTTTTGCAGCCGGGCGACTGTCTGGTGATGAATAATTCCCGCGTGCTTCCCGCGCGTCTGCTCGGGCACCGTGTCCCGACCGGCGGCGCGGTCGAGGTGCTGCTGCTCAAGGATCAGGGAAACGGCGTCTGGGAATGCCTCACAAAGCCGGGACGCAAGACGCACACCGGGACCGAGCTTTCCTTCGGAGACGGCGAGCTGACGGCGACCGTGGTAGGGGAGAGAGACGACGGCAACAAGCTCGTGCAGTTCCACTATGAAGGAATCTTCCTCGAGGTGCTCGAACGGCTGGGCAAGATGCCGCTGCCGCCGTATATCAAGGAAGAGCTGCAGGACGGCGAGCGCTATCAGACCGTCTATTCCAAGGTCAACGGCTCCGCCGCCGCACCGACGGCCGGACTCCATTTTACGCAGGAGCTGCTGGACAAGCTCGCAGCCAAGGGCGTCAAAGAGGCGTATATCACGCTGCACGTCGGCCTCGGCACGTTCCGCCCCGTCAAAGCCGAAGAGATCGCGGAGCATCATATGCACTCGGAATTCTGCATGATCTCCGCAGAAACAGCCGATGCCATCAACGAAACGAAGCGCGCAGGCGGACGGATCGTCTGCGTCGGCACGACCTCCTGCCGAACGCTTGAGTCTCTGGCGGACGAAAACGGCTATTTCCATGAATCCTCCGCCTGGACGGATATCTTCATCTATCCCGGCTATAAATTCAAGGCCATGGATGCGCTCATCACAAACTTCCACCTGCCGGAGAGCACGCTCGTCATGCTCGTTTCCGCGTTCGCGGACCGCGACAAGATCCTGAACGCCTACAACATCGCCGTACAGGAACGCTACCGCTTCTTCTCCTTCGGCGACGCGATGTTCATCTATTAAAGAATCGAGGTAATTATGTTTAAAGTATTGAAAACAGAGGGCGCTGCACGCAGAGGGGAATTTTCCTGTCCGCACGGGACGGTCCAGACCCCGGTCTTTATGAACGTCGGCACGCAGGCCGCCATCAAGGGCGCGCTGTCCGCCGCCGATCTTGAGCAGATCGGCACGCAGGTCGAGCTGTCCAACACCTATCATCTGCATCTGCGTCCCGGCGACGAGGTCGTGCGCGATCTGGGCGGGCTTCACAAATTCATGACGTGGAACGGCCCGATCCTGACGGACTCCGGCGGCTTTCAGGTCTTTTCGCTGGCCGGCCTTCGAAAGATCAAGGAAGAAGGTGTGACGTTCGCCTCTCACCTCGACGGCCACAAGATCTTTATGGGCCCGGAGGAGAGCATGCGCATCCAGTCGAACCTCGGCTCCGATATCGCTATGGCGTTTGACGAATGCGTGGAAAACCCAGCAAAATATCCATACGCCAAAGCCTCCTGCGAGCGCACGGCGCGCTGGCTCGCCCGGTGCAAGGAGGCGCTCGCCAGATATAATGCAGAGCCCGGCGCCGTCAATCCCGGCCAGCAGCTCTGGGGGATCAACCAGGGCGCAACGTTCAAGGATCTTCGTATCTGGCACATGCAGGAGATCGCCAAGCTCGATCTGCCGGGCTACGCCATCGGCGGTCTGGCCGTCGGCGAGCCGACGGAGGTCATGTATGAGATCATCGAGGCCGTCGAGCCGTATATGCCGAAGGATCGTCCGCGCTATCTGATGGGCGTCGGTACGCCGTCGAATATCATAGAAGCCGTCGCGCGCGGCGTGGACTTCTTCGACTGCGTTATGCCGGCTAGAAACGCGCGTCATGCCAAGCTGTTTACCTGGCAGGGGAGCATCAACCTCAAAAACGCGAAGTACACGCGCGACGAAAGCCCCATCGATCCGCAGTGCGGCTGCCCGGTATGCAGGCGCTACTCCCGCGCGTACCTCCACCACCTGTTCAAAGCGGAAGAAATGCTTGCCATGCGCCTGTCCGTTATGCACAATCTGTATTTTTACAATACGCTGACGCGGCGCATCCGCGACAGTCTTGACGCCGGGACCTTCGGCGATTTCCGCGTGGAGTATTCGCGGAAGCTGGCGGAAAAAATATAAACCGGAAATTTTATTGAGAAATCCTGCCGCACTGACTTGAAATGCAGCTGCGGACACGGTATAATAAACGAAATTCAAATATGGAGGAAAGACCATGTACCTTTTCTTAAGCGCAGCGGATTCCACCGGTGCAGCAGGCGGCAGTGCTTCCATGATCGTCATGTTCGTCGTGCTGATCGCTGTATTCTACTTCTTTATGATCCGTCCGGAGAACAAGCGCAAAAAAGAAGCGCAGCAGATGCGTGACTCGCTGAAGGTCGGCGACAACATCACAACCATCGGCGGCATCATCGGCGATATCGTCTCGATCAAGGACGATTCCATCGTCATCGAAACGACGACCGACCGCGTCCGCGTTGAATTTGCGAAGTTTGCGGTTTCCACCAACAACACGGCGGAAAAGGAAGCTGCCAAGCAGAAGGCGGCCGCTCTGGCTGCCCGCAAGGAGCAGAAGGAAAAAGAGAAGAAGGCTAAGAAAGATAACTAAATCTTTTGCCCGCGTTCAAACCGGCTGAGGGACGACCTCGGCCGGTTCTTTTTCTGCACGGACAAACATACGCTTTGGCAGAGGAGGGGAGACCTATGAAATCAAAATTCTGGAACGGGAGCTTTCTGCGTACAGTCGTGCAATGCCTCGCTATCGCATGCGCCGCGCTTTTGGTCTTGTCCGCGCTGGGCGCGGGGCTTGTGCTCGGCGGCGTGGTCGATCAAAAGCAGATCCCGGCGGCAGCCGGCTGCGCGAGCTTTGCCGCGGTTTTTCTCGGGGGCTTTCTGGCTGCGAAGCATGCGGCAGGGAACAAGCTCCCCGCGTCACTTGCGGTTGCGGTCTGCTGCATCGCCGTCTGCTTTTTGGCGCGGCTGATGTTTTTCGGAAATACCGACATGCAGCTTCTGCCTGTAACGGTCTGCATGCTCACCGCCGCGCTGCTTGCGGGCATTCTGGGCAGCACCAAAAAGAAGAGCTCCCGCCGGCGCAGGCGATGAATCGATTCCTGCATTCGTCAAAAAGTAAATATAATTTACTATCTATGAATTTTCATGCCCCGCGTCCGTCATTTCAAGATTTCGCTTCGCGCATGCGGATACGGCACCACATATTGTGCTTTTTACAAAAAGTAGAGGTTTCCTGCATCCGCGCAGTTCCTTTATTGACATAATATCATTAACATAATTCCTAGTCATAATTTACAAAAATTTCGGATTCTCTAGTTTTTCCTTGAAATTTTCCGATGTTTGCGCTATAGTAACATCACTTCCTGTGAAACAGGAGGTAGAAATAACCTTGATCGCATAATTTCTTAAGAATTCTGAAGATCGCGCCGGACGTTCGGTTTTTTCTGATTCTTAAAATAATGCGACCGTGATTTTGATCGATTTCGGAAGGGCCTTCGCATGAGTGATATAATTATGCGATATGAGGATTACCTCATCCACACCAAACACGCATCTGACAACACCATCGCGTCCTATATGCGCGACCTGCGCCAGTATGCGTCATATCTCGGCTCCGAAGGGATCGATGTTCTGGACGCGGATCAGACGGTCGTCTCCGGCTATATGGGCAGCATGAAGGCCGGAGGAAAATCCGCCGCTACGATCTCCCGCGCGCTGGCTTCGATCAAAAGCCTGTACATTTTCGCGATCCAGAACCATGAGATCGAAGAAAACCCCATTCAGAACATCAAGATCGACAAGGCCGAAAAGAAGCTGCCGCAGATCCTGACCGGCAAAGAGGTCGAGCTTCTTTTGCAGCAGCCCAAGGTTTCGGAAATGAAGGGCTGCCGGGATAAGGCCATGCTTGAGGTCTTATACGCGACCGGCATCCGGGTCAGCGAGCTGATCGGGCTGAACATCGATGATGTCAGTCTTCCCGGGAGCTTCATCCGCTGCGAAAGCGGAGAAAAGGTACGCATCATCCCGATCTATCCCGAGGCGCTGCAGGCGCTGCATGAATACATAGAGACCGTCCGGCCCAAAATGATCGCCGTTCCGACCGAGCATTCGCTCTTCGTCAATGTATCCGGCGAGCGCATGAGCCGCCAGGGCTTCTGGAAGATCATCAAATACTATCAGGAAAAAGCGCATATCGAAAAGGATATCACGCCGCATACGCTCCGCCACAGCTTCGCGGCGCATCTGCTCGAAAACGGCGCCGACCTTCGCTCGATCCAGCAGATGCTCGGCCACAGCGACATTTCCTCCACGCAGGTCTATACGCAGTTGGTCAAGCAGAATCTGAAGGCCGTCTACAACAAATATCATCCAAAGGCATAATAATTTCCGCGTCCCATGAGAACGGCATCTGAACAGTTTTTATGAGAGAGGGGAATGACGGATGCCCATTGGCTGCTCTGGGATAAAAAACGGGTGCGCTGCAAAAGCGGCGCACCCAATTTTTGTATATACGTGATCGTTCAGTTGTCGATGCCGGTCATAGCCTGCAGCACCTCATACTGCTGCTCGTTCAGGCCCTTCTTCATGGAAAGTCCTTCTGTGATGTCGATATCGACCATCTGTCCGGCCTGCGCGCAGATCACGCGGTTGGTCTTGCCTTCGGCCAGCGCCTTGACGGCCTGATAGCCCATGCGGCTGGCCATAACGCGGTCGCGCGCGGACGGCGTGCCGCCGCGCTGGATATGACCGAGAATGGTCACGCGCGGGTCGAGTCCCAGCTCCTCATGGATCCCCTTGCCGATCTCGATCGCGCTGCCCGCGCCCTCGGCGACAATGATCATGAAGTGCGTATTGCCGGCCAGACGCGCCTGCCGGATGCGGTCGATCACGTCGCTGTCAAAATCGAGCGGCTTCTCCGGCACCAGAACTGCGGTCGCGCCGGTGGCAAGGCCGACGTAAAGCGCCAGATGGCCCGCGTTGCGTCCCATGACCTCCACGACGGAGCAGCGCTCGTGCGACTGCATCGTGTCGCGCAGACGGTCGATGGCCTCGACAGCGGTATTGGCCGCTGTGTCATAGCCGATGGTATAATCGGTGCAGACGATGTCATTGTCGATTGTGGCCGGAACGCCGACGACCGAAATGCCCTGCTTTGCGAGCTCCACCAGACCGCGGAACGAGCCGTCGCCGCCGATGGAGACGATGCCGTCCAGTCCGAGCAGCTTGCAGGTTGCGGCCGCTTTCTTCTGTCCTTCGAGCGTGCGGAATTCATCGCTGCGCGCCGTATAGAGCATCGTGCCGCCGCGGTTGATGATATGCGCGACGTTGTCGTTTTTCAGAACCATAAAATCGCCGTTGATCAGGCCGTTGTAGCCGCGGCGGATGCCGACGCACTCGATCCCCATATATGTGCATGCGCGCACAACGGAACGAATGGCCGCATTCATGCCGGGTGCATCGCCGCCGGAGGTCAGAACACCGATTCGTTTGACTGCATTTGCCATACAGGTACTTCCTCTCAATTAAAATTGTAATCATCATACCCCAAAAATGAGAAAATGTAAACAGGCAATCGCGCGGAATCGGCGGATTTCTGCGAAAGTCAATCTTCAGGAAAAATTTATGTTTTCTTTGCCGCAGGTGTGCTATACTTATTTTATATACATAAGGGAGGCGGGAGCTTGAACCAGACAGGAAGAATTTTGGAGGAAGTCAAAAAAGCGGTATGCGGGAAGGACCGCGTGCTGGTATGGGTGCTGACCGTGCTGCTCGCAAGAGGGCACGTCTTATTGGAGGATATCCCCGGCGTCGGTAAGACGACCATGGCGTTGGCGTTTTCGCGTGCGCTGGGGCTGGAATACGGCCGCGTCCAGTTTACACCGGACGTGCTGCCGTCGGATATTACGGGCTACTCCGTCTATCAGAAGGAGACCGGCAAGCTGATCTATCAGCCGGGCGCGGTGCTCTGCAATCTGTTTCTGGCAGACGAGCTGAACCGCGCGACCTCACGCACCCAGTCCGCGCTTCTGGAGGCTATGGAGGAGGGACAGGTCACGGTCGACGGCGTCAGTCATCCGATCCCGCAGCCGTTTATTGTCTTTGCCACGCAGAACCCGACCGGAGCCGCCGGTACGCAGCTGCTGCCGGATTCGCAGATGGACCGGTTCACCGTCCGGCTGTCCATCGGCTATCCCGCGCCGGAGGATGAGCGCAGCATGGTGCTCTCCCGGCAGGGCGTCAATCCGCTGCAAACCGTCTGTCAGGTTTTATCGCGTGAGGAATTGATCGCCATGCAGGATGAAGCTGCCGCTGTTTACATCAAAACCGAATTGATCGATTATATCGTCGCGCTGATCAATGCCACGCGGAATCACCCGATGATCCTGCGCGGCGCAAGCCCCCGCGCGACGCTCTCCCTGACCGCGATGGCCAAGGCGGTCGCCTATGTCCAGCGGCGGGATTATGTCGTGCCGAAGGATATTCAGGTGACGTTCCCGCAGGTCATCGCGCACCGCCTGCTGCTGGCCCCGGAGGCCGGAGCGCGGCAGATCACGCCGGAGCAGCTGCTCGACGAGATCCTGCATCAGGTGCCATCGCCCAAATTGTAAGGCCATGGCAAAAAACCGCATTCTTTACGGGCTGTTTCTGCTTGCAGCCGTGGTCTTTCACAGCTTTTATACCGGCTGGTTCTCGTTTTTCCTGCTGGTGTTTGCCGTGCTGCTGCCGTTTTTTTCGCTGCTCGTCAGCCTGCCCGCCATGCTCCGCGCAGCCTACGAGGCGGAGCTTCCGGTTTGCTGCGTCTGCGGGCAGAGTGTCCAGTACCGGCTGCTTGCACATCACGCGGCAAGACTCCCGGTGTCCCGCTGCCGCCTGCGTCTGACGGTATCCGACGTTGTGGGCGGCGAAGCGCGCCAGCAGAAGCTGGAGCTTGCCGGGACGATCGGCTTTGCCCTGCGGATCGATACGCGCCATGCGGGCGTCCAGACCGTGCAGCTCAGCAAGGGCCGCGTATGCGACGCGCTCGGGCTTTTCAGCCTGCCGCTGCGCCTGCCGGGCGCCTGCTCCATTGCTGTCGAGCCGGAGCCGCAGGAGCCCGCCGTGCTGCCGAATCTCAGCCGCTTTCAATACCGCTCCTATCATCCGAAGCCCGGCGGCGGCTTTTCCGAGATCCACGATCTGCGCGAATACCGCCCCGGCGACAGTCTGCATGAGGTGCATTGGAAGCTGTCAGCCAAGACGGACAAGCTGATCGTCCGCGAGGCGGAGGAGCCGGATCTGGGCCTGATCGTGTTGAGCTTCGACTTTTCCGGCACCCGCGCACAGCTGGACAGCACGCTGCGGCAGCTTCTGTGGCTGTCCGGCTGGCTAACTGAAAGAGAAGTGGCGCACCGGATCGACTGGATCGAGCCGGACACGTTGAAGCCGCAGACAAAGTCTGTCAAATCGCCGGACGATCTGCGGGAGCTGTTGAAAACGCTTTTGCGGACCCACCTGACCGGCACCACGCCGTCGCTCGCGTCCAGAGCCTACCCGCACGCGGACTGGCGCTATCACGTGCAGCCGGAGGAACAGGAGGTGCAGCAGGCATGAGATCGTCAAAATACACGTTTTTTACGGCGCTGCTCTGCGCATCCGCCCTGTCTGCCGGATTGTGCTTCTGCGTGATGACCTCGTTTGGCGTCCCAGCGGACAGCCTTTCGCTGGTATCCTCGTGCATCCTCGCATCGCTGCTCTTTTCCTCGCTGCTTCTGCTGCCGAAAAGCTGGATCTGGCTGCTGGCCGTAGCCGCACTTGCGGGCGGCGGGCTTTATATGCTGCGCGCACAGCTTGTCGAAAGTGCGTCCGCGCTTGTGTCCGCCGTTACACAGCAATACTCTGAGGCGATCCCGGGCATTCAGACCGTTCACCTGACAGACGCCCCCGGCACGGATGCAACGCTGATCCTGATCCTGGTTGCCGCGCTCTATGCGCTTCTTTGCAGCTGGACTGTCATGCGCAGCGAAAGTCTTGTCTATCTGCTGCTTCTGACGCTTCCCATTCTGGCGCTGTGTCTTATCATTCTCCAGACGCCTCCGGTCGCATGGGCCATTCTGCTGGTCGTGGGCGTCCTGGCGCTGCTTCTTCTGACGCAGCTGCTCCGCGCGCGGCAGGCAGGAGAGGGGAACCGGCTGGCGCTGCTGCTGGCCGCGCCGCTGGCACTGCTGATCGGGCTGATTGCCGTTCTGTTTCCGGCTGGTACTTACGAACGTGCGGAATGGTCTGACAGCTTGCAGGAGACCATCTCCACAGCTGCCGACAAGCTGACGCTTTTCCGCCGCGACGCGCAGACCGGACAGGTGAAATTTACCTCGCCCATCAGCCCCAGTACGCTCGGCAGCTATCTCTGGGATTCCAGCGTAACTGGCGTCAATCTCAACCGGGTCGGGCCGCAGCGCCAATTTGGCCGCTCTGTGATGCGCGTAAAAGCAACGCTTGAATCCTCCTGGGTTGGCACTTCCTTCTACCTGCGTGGGGATTCCATGGCCGTTTATGAGGATAACCGTTGGAAACCGCTCCCGGAAAATGTATATCCTGATATGCAGGATATGCAAAATCCGCTTTTGGCAGGAGAGGCTGTCATCGTCAGCTTTCAGCCGGAGGTAACGATCGAAACGGATATGAAGTCCGGGATCTATTACATCCCATACAACGCAACCGCGTTTCCGGAGGACGCGGAGCCGTTTTACGACGCCTACGTCAAAAACCCCTCGCAGCAGACGACCTATACGATTCCTTATGTTCTCTCGCGCAGCCCGTTGCAGAGCAGCGCGTATGATGCGTTCGTCCATGAGACCTACACGCAAGTCCCGGATGAGACGCGACAGGCGCTTTCTGACATCCTCTCGGAGCTGGTCGGGGAGGAGGACGCCGATCCGTATCAGTATATCCCGCAGGTTCTGGAGTATGTGTCGACCAGCGCCCGCTATGACCTCAATACGCCGGCTGTGCCGGACGGAGAAGATTTTGTGTCGTGGTTCCTGCACGACAGCGAAACCGGTTACTGTGTGCATTATGCGACTGCGGCGACGATCTTGCTGCGATGTCTTGGCGTTCCGGCGCGTTATGTGACCGGCTATTACACAGATGTGTATGAAAACGAATGGACGACCGTGACCTCGGACGATGCGCATGCGTGGGTGGAGATCTATCTGAACGGGATCGGCTGGCTTGTTCTGGATCCCACGCCTGCGGCAGATACCCCCGCGCAGACGGTGCCTGAGGAAACTGTCACTGCGGCCACAGACCCGATAGATACTCCGCAGGAGGATACGCCGCCTGCCGACACTGAACCGCCCGCCGCTCCGGATATTCCAGAAGAAAAGCAGGATACTCCGCAGGAAAGCGTGAAAAAGCCCGTTAGCGTCCTGCGTTTTGTTTGGCCTGTTCTTGCATTGGCCGCCGCGCTGTTCCTTTGGCGCGCGCTGCTGTTCAGCATCCGAAGGGCCGCAATTGGGAAGGGGTCGCCCAATCGGCGGGCGGTCACGCTGTATCACCACATCTGCTGGCTCGCCCGGCAGACCAAAACAGACGTCCCGCCTGAATTCCTGGCCATTGCCGAAAAGGCAAGATTCAGCCACCATAAGCTGAACAGGGAAGACCTGCTTCCATTGCAGAATCACGCAGACCAGCTGACAAAGCAGCTGCTCGCGGATAAACGCTTCTGGAAACAGGCCCTGTATCGCGTATTTTATGCACTTGGATGAGCTTCAGGCAATTTTTCCGCGGCGAAGCGCAAGCTCGGACGAGGCGAGCCGTACGCCGGAATGGCGGATTTCATGCCACACCGTCTGTGTTTTAAAAAGCGCCAGCGTTTGCAGCGGCAGAAAACAGGCCATGAAAAGGGGATAGAGCAGGATCCCGCCTGCCAGCCTGCGATCCATTCTCTTTTCCAGCACCAACGCCGCGGCGGCCACCGCGAGACTGCCAGCGTAGGCCGTAAGCAAGCTGAGCGGCAGACCTGGCAGAGAGATACTTCCTGCGATGAACGCAGCGAGCGTAAAAAACGGAGCCAGCGCCTGCAGGAACGGAAAGGCAAGTTGAAGCATACCGTCCAGACAGTTCAGGCTGGGGCGGCGCAGGAAATTTCGAAGAAGCTTCGGCAGTGTCAGGCGCGAAACCTGCATGATGCCGCTCATCCAGCGCCTGCGCTGCACGAGCGAGGCGCGCCATGTGACCGGTTCCTCGTCGTATGTAACAGCGGCTTCGCAGTAGCCAATCCGAATGCCGTGGGCCAGACAGGCCACATACAGCTCCGCATCCTCGGTCAGCGTACAGCAGGGGAACCCGCCCAGCTCTTCCAGCAGATCGCGCCGAATGGCGAAGCCGGTACCGATCACTCTCGCTGACAGCCCCAAAGCCTCTCTGGCACGGTTCAAAAAGCGGTTTGCCGTGCAGAAATAGATCTCATAACAGGCACTGATCCCGGCCTGCGTTCGGTTTTTCGCAAGGATCCGGCTTTTGACGATCGCAGTGCGTGACAGCGCCTGATTCATTTCGGATAAAAAAGAAGGATCCGCCTCGTTATCAGCGTCAAAAACGCAGAATGCGTCATACCGGCGCGGACTGCGCAGAAGCGCATTCGACGCATATTGAAGCGCGGCGCCCTTGGAGCGGACAGAGGCCGGCATCTCCATGACCTCGGCTCCGGCGCACCGCGCTGCGTCCGCAGTGCGGTCAGTGCAATTGTTTGGAAGCACCCAGATATCAAACAGCTCAGCCGGGTAGTGCTGCGCCCGAAGGCTTTCAATGATCCCGGCGATACAATTTTCTTCATTTCTGGCCGCAATCAGGACTGCAAATCGCCTCCGCCCGGTAGATGTTTCCGGCTTTTTTCGCCTGTACAGGCCGAATAATGAAACTGCCAGAAAGTACAGGGAAAACAGCTTGAGGATCATAAAAAACACATTTGCTGCTGCGTTCATACTTTTCTCCTTTGTGATTTCTGTACCTCAAGTATATCACAGCCGCCGTTCCGTGGCTGAACGCATCCGATTAAGCAATGCTTAAGATTCTATGAAGCCCATAAAACCGCCAGGGGACACCGTCGCAGAGCGAAAAAACGATAGAGCAGCGGGGGCTTTTGTTTGGGTCTGGTGAACGCAACAAAATAAAGATTTTGTTGCGTTCAAGACTGAAATGTGATATACTACGTGTCAAAGCTGTTCAAAAGGAGTTTTGTGTATGCAACCGTATTCTGAATGTCCGCAGGTGCTGCGGGACTTTTTATCGTATCATGAATCCATCAAGGGCCAATCCAAACGCACAGTTTCGGAATATCATCTGGATCTGCGCATGTTTCTTCGGTTCCTGACGCTGATGCGCAAGGAGCTTCCGTACAACACGCCGCTTGACGAGATCAATATCAAATGGATCGACGCTTCCGTCCTTGATTCAGTATCATCCTCCGAGGTGTTTGATTTCCTGTCATACCTCACAAACGACCGGCAGAACCGTGAAGGCGCGTCTGACGTCGGGATCGCCGCCGCTTCCCGCGCCCGGAAGCTCTCGGCTATCAAAGCGTTCTATAAGTATCTGACCATCAGCACCAAACAGATTCAGAATAATCCGGTCAAGGACATCGAATTTCCCAAAGTCCGCCGCAGTCTTCCCAAATATCTGACTTTGGAAGAATCTACCGCACTTTTGAAGGCTGTCGACGGCCCGAACAAAAACCGGGATTTTGCGATCCTGATGCTGTTTCTGAATTGCGGTATCCGGCGCTCGGAGCTGGTCGGGCTGAATCTCACAGACGTCTATGAGGATCGCATCCGCGTCGTCGGCAAGGGCAACAAGGAACGCATCGTCTACATGGGATATTCCTGCCGCAAGGCCATCGACCGGTATCTGGAGGAGCGGAATCAGATCGTTCTGACAGACAATAAAGCGCTCTTCGGTTCACGGGATAAAAACCGCATCAGCATTTCCGCCGTCCATCGTCTGGTCAAAAAGCACTTGCTCGAATCCGGGCTTGACGCTTCACAGTTTTCCGCGCACAAGCTGCGCCACACAGCCGCAACGCTGATGCTGGCCAACGGCGTTGATCTGAAAACGCTGCAGGAGGTCCTGGGGCATGAAAACCTGAATACGACGCAGATCTACACGCACATTGAAAATACGGACAAGAAAATTGCCGCAGAAGCCAATCCCCTCTCCAAGCTGAAGCTATAAAACGCAGGCAGCGCACAGCCTTGGCTGCGTGCTGCCTGATCTGGTTTTTTATTCCATATATGCGAATGTCTGTCCCAGGCTGGTGTCAAATCCAAGTGCCTGATACATCGCCTCGTCGCATGGGGCGCAGCATACCGTTAAACTTGAGATGCCGCGTTCTCTGCACCACATCTGTGCTGCTTCTGCTAATTTCCGTGCGATGCCTTTGCCGCGAAAAGCAGGTTCAATGTAGAAATCCTCATATACCCCCGTATTCGAACACGAAAATGTCGAATAGGACACGGCAACGCTGCACATACCCACGGCACGATAGCCGCGCTTGGCAAGAAAGAACGTGATCCTCCCCTCTCGAACGGCCTGCCGAAGCTGCTCCTGCTGGGATTTTGTAAGTGCTTCCTCTCCAATCTCGTGCTTAAAGCCGTTTTCCAGCTTCAAAAGCTGCCAATCAGTGGGGTCTTTCAGAATCTCCACGGTAAACGGTACAGTTTCCTCCGGCGGCAGAAGCATCAGCGGCTCTCCCCACTCGTCAGCGCCATTTTCAATGAAGCCGGCGCGCTTCCAGAACCGAAGGCGGCGTTCATCCCCGCCGTAATTCAGCTCCGCATACCGTGCGCCGCGTTCCCTCGCCCAGTCCAGAAGCGCAGCGGCACACGCCTGTCCCGTGCCGCTGCCGCGAAACTCCGGGAAAACGCAGAATTCCAAAATGAAGCATTTCCCGTCCTCTGAGATAAAGATCGCCGGCAGCGTAAGACCGACGTCCTGACCGTCCCGATGGAAAAACAGGTAATAGCACCTGTCCTGCGGCCGGTCATGAACGTGCTGGATCTGCGCGCGGTATTCCGTATCGTCCAAAAAATGTGCAAGATTTTTGTCTTCCGGGTCGGGAAAAATATCCCGCTTGTGGTAGGTGTGAAGCTGCTCCCAAAAGGCCGCAGCATCGGCCTCGGTGATTGCTTCACGGATGGTGATCTGGTTTTTCATGCTGGTTCCTCCAAAATCTGATTCGGAGGGTTAGGAAGCGTGAACCCTCCCTACACGTTTCATTTTCATAAAAAACCACCCTTTCCGTTTCACATTTACAGGTAAATCGCCTGCTGACGCTATTATAGCAGGAGCTATGTCGAATTGCAATGAATAAAAAACCAGACAGCACACAATCATGCTGTCTGGTTTTATGTTACACTCAGCCGCCCAGATAGGCTTTTTTGATGGAGTCGCTTTCAAGAAGCTCCTTGCCGGAGCCGGAGAGCGTGATCTTGCCGGTCTCCAGAACGTAGGCGCGGTTTGCGACCTGAAGCGCCATCTGCGCGTTCTGCTCGACAAGCAGGATGGTCGCGCCAGCCTTGTGGAGCTCGCGGATAATATCAAAGATCTGCTCGACAAGGATCGGAGCCAGACCCATGGACGGCTCGTCCAGCATCAGCAGCTTCGGCTCAGACATCATGGCGCGGCCCATGGCAAGCATCTGCTGCTCGCCGCCGGAGAGCGTACCGCTGATCTGCTTGCTGCGCTCCTTCAGACGCGGGAAAAGCTCGTATACATGCTCGAGATTACCCTCAATGGAGCTGTTCGGACGGGTATACGCACCCATTTCGAGGTTCTCCTCGACGGTCATATGCGCAAACACACGGCGTCCTTCCGGGCACTGCGCAAGACCGAGCTGGACGATCTTATTGGGCGCCATAGTGTTGATCGGCGAACCCATAAATTCGATCGTGCCGGTTTTTGCGTGCAGCAGGCCGGAAATGGTGTTCAGGACTGTGCTCTTGCCTGCGCCGTTTGCGCCGATCAGCGTGACGATCTCGCCTTCGTTGACTTCCAGAGATACGCCCTTGACCGCATGGATCGCGCCGTAATATACATGAAGATCGTTGACGGAAAGCAGCATGTCTCAGCCCTCCTTCTTTTTGCCGAGGTACGCTTCGATAACGGCCGGATTGGCCTGAATATCATTCGGCGTACCCTTCGCAATGATTTTACCGAAGTTCAGAACGCAGATGCCCTCGCAGATACCCATAACGAGGTTCATATCGTGTTCAATCAGCATAATGGCAATGCCGAAGGTATCGCGGATCTTGACGATATTCTCCATGAGCTCGCTCGTTTCGGACGGATTCATACCGGCGGCAGGCTCGTCGAGCAGCAGCAGACACGGATTCGTCGCCAGCGCACGAACGATCTCCAACCGGCGCTGCGCGCCATACGGCAGGCTGCCTGCCAGATGATCCGTCACATTTTCCATATTGAAAATGCTCAGCAGCTCCAGCGCGCGTTCCTTCGCGATGCGCTCGCGTCTCCAATACTCCGGCAGACGGAGAATGGCGGAAGCAGCGGAATACTTCATTTCATTGTTCAGGCCGATCAAAACGTTATCCAACACCGTCAGATTACGGAACAGGCGGATATTCTGGAAGGTACGGCCAATGCCCATGTGGTTGACCTCGACCGTGCTCTTCCCTTCTGTCGAAACGCCGTCCAGAAGGATCGAGCCGCGGGTCGGCTTATAGACGTTGGTCAGCAGATTGAAGATCGTCGTCTTGCCCGCACCGTTCGGGCCGATCAGGCCGGTGATCTCTGTGCGGCCGATAGCGAGGTTGAAGTCAGCGACAGCCGTCAGACCGCCGAAATCAATACCGAGGTGGCGCGTTTCCAGAATCGGAGGCTTGCCAATGTCACGTTCCGTCAGCAAATTTGTGTACGGCTGCGGAACCAGCTTGGGCTGCGGATTGACCCATTTGTTACTCATTGTCTGCCGCCTCCTTCTTTTTATCATCTGCACGTCCGGTCAGACGGTTCAGGAACGTTTCAAGACTGCGGGACAGCGAGAAATCGTAGCTGCCGAGCAAGCCCTTCGGCCGGAAGATCATCATCACGACAAGCGCCAGCGAATAGACGACCATGCGGTAATCCGAGAACGAACGAAGAAGCTCCGGCAGGATGGTGAGTACCGTTGCCGAGAGGATCGAGCCGAGCATGGAGCCCATGCCGCCGAGCACGACCATGACCAGGATCTCGATAGACTTCATGAATTTGAATGTCGACGGATACAGGGAGCCGATATAGCCCGCGTACAGGCAGCCCGCGATACCGGCCAGCATGGCGGAGACGACGAACGCAAACGTCTTATAATAGGTCGTCTGGACGCCGACGCTTTCGGACGCGATCTCGTCTTCACGGATGGACAAAATCGCGCGGCCATGGCGGGATTTCATAATGGTATGGATGATATAGCAGGATACGACCACGCAGATAAACACCAGCGTGAATGAGGAATACTTCGGGATCCGCTTCAGACCGGCAGCGCCATATGTAAAGTCTGTACCGATCACGGAGTCGATGTTCGTCAGGATGACGCGGATGATCTCGCCGAAGCCCAGCGTAATGATCGCCAGATAGTCGCCGCGCAGGCGCAGCGCCGGGATGCCGATGAGAATGCCGAAAATACCAGCGGCGACCGCACTGATGAGCAGCGCCAGCAGGATATACGGGATCGCTGCGCCGGTATTGCCGGATTTCAGAAATTCCTGCACGGGGACAGCCTTCATGAAAATACCGCCCGCATACGCGCCGACCGCCATGAAACCCGCATGTCCCAGCGGAAGCTGGCCCAGATAGCCGGTCGCGACGTTCAGAGAGGTCGCAAGAATGATATTGATGCCGACGGTGATCAGAATGCCGCTCCAGTAGTTGGTAATCGCCCCATTCTGAATGAGCGTGTAAAGCACGAACCACAGCGCGAGGATCAGCACGAGATTGATCAGATACCGCAGCGGCATGGGAATGCGGATGGCAGATTGTGTTTTCTTCATTGTCCGTCTCCCCTTCCTTACACTTTTTCCGTCTGCGGACGGCCGAGAATACCGGTCGGCTTGACCAGCAGAACAACGATCAGAATGGCGAACACGACGCCGTCCTTCCAGATGGAAAGACCGACTGCCGAAACAAGCGCTTCGAGAAGGCCGATGGCAAAGCCGCCGATCATTGCGCCGGGGATCGAGCCGATACCGCCGAGAACAGCCGCAACGAACGCTTTCAGACCCAGCATCGAACCCATTGTGGGGGATGCCTGCTGATAGGCGCACAGATACAGAACAGAGCCGATACCGGCAAGGGCCGATCCGATGGCAAACGTAAAGGAGATCGTGCGGTTCAGGCTGATGCCCATCAGCTGGGCCGCGCCCATATCCTCAGACACGGCGCGCATGGCCTTGCCGAGCTTCGTCTTCTGCACAACGACGGTCAGAGCCGCCATTGCGACGATGGTCACAACGATGGTCAGCAGCGCAGCGTTGCTGATGGTGACAGAGCCAAGTGAAATATTACCGGGCACGATCGGATCCATGCTCTTCGTATCGGAGCCGAAGAGCAGCTGCGCGCCGTTTTCCAGAAGGAACGAGATACCGATCGCAGTGATGAGCAGACTCAGTCTCGGCGCTTTGCGCAGCGGCGTATAGGCGACCTTTTCGATCACAACGCCGAGAAGCGTGCTGGTAATGACCGCGATGACGACAGATACGATGGGGTGCAGATGGAAGCTCGTCATGGCGTAAAAGGCGGCGTAGGCGCCGACCATGATGATATCGCCATGTGCGAAGTTCAGAAGCAGGATAATACCGTAGACCATGCTGTAGCCAAGCGCCACCAGCGCGTAGATCGAGCCTGTCTGGAGGCCGTTGAACAGCTGCGACAGCAGCAAGGACAGGTTCATGTTGATACCTCACTTTCCCTTCTCTTTTGCGCCACATCTGATGGCCGGCGCCAAGCGCGCTTGGAACCATCCATCCGATGTCCGCCATGGGGCAGGTACGGAGCGTTTCTCCGTACCTGCCCGGCCGATTCATCCTTTATCAGTCAGGAATCGACAAATTCTTACTTATTATAGCGCGTTTCTCTGCAAGATGCAATGCAAATCGGATAATCTTAGTACATTTCCTGATAGACCTCGTCGCCGCCGGT
The DNA here is from genome assembly GCA_934646185.1 of uncultured Oscillospiraceae bacterium. Lineage (GTDB taxonomy): Bacteria > Bacillota > Clostridia > Oscillospirales > Oscillospiraceae > CAG-170. The sequence continues at coordinate 77,388 of CAKUEH010000001.1, forward strand.
CAGCTCGATGATGGCAACGGGCTTGATGGGGTTGTTGTACTCGTCGAAGGAGTAGGAGCCGGTGATGCCCTCGGTGCCGTTCATGTTCTTGATGGCGTCGATGACAGCCTGCTTGTATTCGTCAGTGCCAGCGGTCAGGCCCTGCTCTTCGGCAGCCTTCAGACCTTCGCAGATCAGCATGGCAGCGTCGTATGCCAGAGGCGCAAACATGTTGGGGATCTCGTCAACATTGTAAGTGGCCTTGTAATCCTCTTCAAACTGCTTGACGGAATCGGTGCCGGGCGCATAGCCGGAGCAGTAGACAGAGCCTTCGAGGTCTTCTGCGGAAGCATAGTTCTTAACGGAGCCGAAGCCGTCGCCGCCCATGAAGGCTGCATCGCAGCCTGCCGCACGGGCTGCCGTGATGGCAAGACCGGCCTCAGCGTAGTAGATCGGAGCAAAAACGACGTCGGGATCAGCGGCTGCGATGTTGGTCATCTGGGCCTTGAAGTCCTTGTCGCCCTCGGCAAACGCCTCGGTGTCGACGATCTCAAGACCAATTGCCTTTGCTTCTTCGACGAATGCATTCATCAGGCCCTCGGAGTAGTCGCTGCCGGTCTGATAGAAAACAGCGGCAGTCTTGGCGCTCAGCTTTTCGGCGGCATAATCAGCCATCTTCTTACCCTGATAGGGGTCAATGAAGCAGGCGCGGAAAACGTTGGAGCGAATCTCACTTTCGGGATCAGCCGGATCGATAACCGTAACGCCGGTAGCAGTCGCGGAAGCGGTGACCTGCGGCATGTTGTCTTCATAGGTCGCATCAGCCAGTGCAATGGTCGGTCCGGTCAGCGTAGCGCCGAAGACAGCGGTGATGCCGTTGTCACAGGCAAGGTTGTACGCGTTGACAGCCTCGACGCCGTCGCCCTTGTCGTCGTATTCCAGAACCTTGACCTGCTTGCCGTTGATGCCGCCCTTGGCGTTCAGCTGGTTGATGTAGAGCATCGCGCCGTCACGGACGGGCTGGCCGTACTGGGCATAGTCGCCGGTGGTGTTGCTGATGAGTGCGATGACGATCTCGCCGCCGTCAGAGGAGGCTGCGGTAGAAGCGTCGGTGGAGGGGGTGTCGGTGGACGCGGGGGTATCCGTGGTGGCGGACTTGGAGCCGCAGGCTGTCAGGCAGCCCAGCAGCATCACGACTGCCAGAACGAGGCTTACGAGTTTCATTGCGTTTTTCATTTTCATTTACCTCACTTTGTTCTTTTTGCTGTTTTTGCTATTCAAAAAGCGGTCCTGCAAAAAGCAGAACCGCTTCGAATGCCTGATCGATTCCGGCCCTCAGGCCGCTTCAGGGATCCAAATGCTGTTGCCTTTTGCGCTTGTGAATCGGTTCATCATAAGAAGCATTCCATTTACAAGGCCCCATGCCAGTACCAGAAGTACCAGCAGGCCAATAATGGAGAAAACGCGCATGCAAATGGATACAAGCACCAGAATGGAAATAGAAAAGGACACTGCCAGAATGGCAGTGTCCTTGCAGACTGCGGCAGAATCAGCCGTGCATGCGGATGCTGCACAGCAGGTAGCCGGTGCGCAGCTGGACGCATCGGAACAAGCGGTATTCTGCTTTGCCGTAAACTGCATCATGTTGCGCACCTCCTTGAAATGATGGGCTCATTATACCCGCATACTTTAGCGATGTCAAGTGCTGAAATATGAAAAATGCCTCAATATTCGCGTTTTCTTTTGTTGAATATTCACAACTTCAAATCCGGCTTCCTGACAAGTGCCCGCGTGCGGAAAACAGATGTGTATAATTCGGTGGATTTGACCTGTATTTTGCGGTTCAGGCTTGCATTTTATGCCGTTGTCTGGTATCTTATAAACATTCTTGGCGGTTTTCCGTCAATTAAGGTGTGTGATTACAATGGAAAAGAGAAAACGTCGCTGGGGCGACCGGAAGGACGGCGTGCTGCTGCGCGATCTGGACGGCATGCACTTTATTACGCCGCTGATCTATCCGAACCGCTGCGACAATGAGGCCTATATCCGAGAGACGATCGACCTCACCAATATGAACGCGTATCTCAAAAAGAAAAACGAGGCGGAGACCGAATTCCCCTACACGATGTTCCATATCATTGTGGCGGGCCTCGTCAAGACGATCACGCTGCGTCCGAAGATGAACCGGTTCATTGCCAACAAGAATTTCTATCAGCGCAACGAGCTCTCCATGTCCTTCGTCGTCAAAAAACAGTTTGCAGATGAGGCGGCGGAGGCGCTGGCCGTCATCCACGCGAAGGACGAGTCCAACGTCGAATCCATCCATGAGGATCTGCGCCATCAGATCCTTGACTGCAAGGATGTTCACAAGGTCGATTCCTCGACGGACAGCATGGATTTCTTTAACCATATGCCGCGCTTCCTCGGCAAGTTCCTGGTCTGGATCCTGACGCGTCTGGATATCCACGGCTGGATCCCCGCAAGCATCATCGAAACAGACCCGTATTATACGACGTGTGTGATCTCCAATCTTGGCTCCATCAAGCTCAACTGCGGTTATCATCATCTGACGAACTGGGGCACCTGCTCCGTGTTCTGCATCATCGGCGAAAAGTCGAAGCGCCCGGTCTATCACGAGGACGGCACGATCGAAATGCGCGAAATGCTCGATCTTGGTCTCACCATTGACGAGCGTCTGGCAGACGGCTATTATTACTCCAAGACCATCCGCCTGCTCAAGAAGCTGCTGGAAAACCCGGAGCTGCTGGAAACACCGGCCAATCAGGAAGTGGAATATTGATTTTGGTGCGCGCTGCATATGCAGCGCGCATTTTTAATCCAGATGCACCACCGGGCTGCAAATGGCTTCCATGCACTGCGCTGTTTCCATACCGAAATTGCCGCGCCGCGCGAAATCTGCGATGGAGATCATGCCGGTCAGCTTTCCGTTCTGCGTGACCGGCAGTCTGCGCAGCTGCGCGCGGGACATGAGCCGCGCAGCCTTTGCCGCGTCCTCCCCTGCCTCGACGGACAAAACGCCCGCGGACATGACCTCGCTCACGCGCATCTGCTCTGCCGGTTTTCCCGCCGCGACGCAGCGCAGCACAACGTCGCGGTCGGTCAGCACCCCGCAGAGACGCCCGTTTTCTCCCTGAACCGGCAAAAAGCCGAGATTATACCTGCTCATGAGCCGCGCTGCAACGGAAACCGGTTCCTGCGCGCCGACACTGACAACATTTCTGGACATACAATCCTTGACCTTCATAAGACCCTCCATTACTTAAGAAGCTCCGGCAGCAAACGCTGCCGGAGCTTCTGCGTTTATGGAAATTGTAACCGGGACTATCAGCCGTTAAACAGCTTATTTGCCCTGCAGCTTGCGGTCAATGGCCTCCGCAGCCTTCTTACCTGCGCCCATGGCCAGAATGACGGTCGCAGCGCCGGTAACGGCGTCGCCGCCTGCAAAGACGTTTTCACGGGTGGACATTTCATTCTCGTCGACGATGATGCCGCCCTTTTTGTTCGTCTCGAGGCCCGGCGTGGTGGAGCGGATCAGCGGGTTCGGCGATGTGCCGAGGGACATGATGACCATGTCGACATCCAGTACGAATTCGCTGCCCTCGACGGGGATCGGACGGCGGCGGCCGGACGCGTCAGGCTCGCCGAGCTCCATCTTGATGCACTTCATGCCGCACACACGGCCATCCTCGCCGCCGAGGATCTCGGTCGGGTTGGTGAGCGTCAGGAACTCGATGCCCTCTTCCTTCGCGTGGTGCTGCTCTTCCAGTCTGGCAGGCATTTCGGCTTCGCCGCGGCGGTAGACGATGTACACCTTGTCCGTGCCCATGCGCTTTGCGCAGCGGGCCGCATCCATCGCGACGTTGCCGCCGCCGACGATCGCCGCTGCCTTGGAGTGCAGGATCGGCGTGTCGCTCTCTTCAAGATAGGCCTTCATCAGGTTGATACGGGTCAGATACTCGTTTGCCGAGCAGACGCCCTTGAGGGATTCGCCGGGGATGTGCATGAACATCGGCAGACCCGCGCCGGAGCCGATAAACACAGCCTTGAAGCCCATCTCAAACAGCTCGTCGATGGACAGGACCTTGCCGATGACCATGTCGGTCATGACCTCGACGCCCTGCGCCTTCAGCTTTTCGACCTCGTTGGCCACGATGGCCTTCGGCAGACGGAATTCCGGAATACCATAGACCAGAACGCCGCCGGCAGTATGCAGCGCCTCAAACAGGGACACCGCATAGCCCTTCTTGGCAAGCAGCGACGCGCAGGTCAGGCCGGACGGGCCGGAGCCGACGACGGCGACCTTGATGCCGTTGGACTCGGCCTTTTTCGGCATGGCGTTAATGTTCTCGCGGTACCAGTCGGCGACAAAGCGCTCCAGACGGCCGATTGCGACCGGTTCACCCTTGTTGCCGCGGACGCACTTGGATTCACACTGCGTCTCCTGCGGACAGACACGGCCGGAAAGGGCGGGCAGCGCGTTGGTATCGGTGATGATCTCATAGGCCTTTTCGAAGTTGCCCTCGGCGACCTCATGGATAAACTCCGGGATATGAATATTGACCGGGCAGCCCTCGACGCAGTGCGGCTTCTTGCACTGCAGGCAGCGCTTGGCCTCATTGATGGCCATCTCAGCGGTATAGCCCAGCGTAACTTCCTTGAAATTCTTGTTGCGGACGTTCGGATCCTGCTCCGGCATCGGAGTCTTGGTAGCCTGCATATTCGCCATGATGATTCCCTCCCCTTACTTGATGAGCTCTTCGCCCATCTTCTGGATGCGGCAGATATGGGTCTTGCGCTCTTCTGCTTCTCTTTCACGGTAGACGCTGTTGCGGCTCATGAGCTCGTCATAATCGACCTTGTGGCCGTCGAAGTCCGGGCCGTCGACGCAGGCGAATTTCACTTCACCGCCGACTGTGACGCGGCAGCCGCCGCACATGCCGGTGCCGTCGACCATGATCGGGTTCAGCGAGACGACGGTCTTGACACCGAACGGCTCGGTCGTCTTGGAAACGAACTTCATCATCGGGATCGGGCCGATGGCGAGGACTTCGTCGTAGTGGATGCCGGACTCGAGCAGCTGCTGCAGCTTGACGGTCACAAAGCCGTGCTCGCCGTAGGAGCCGTCGTCGGTCATGAGATACAGATGGTCGCAGGCCTGCTTGAATTCGTCTTCGAGAATGACGATGTCCTTGTTGCGGAAGCCGACGATGACGTCGGTCTCAACGCCCGCCTCTTTAAATGCCTTTGCGGACGGATACGCGATCGCACAGCCGACGCCGCCGCCGACGACGCACACGCGCTTCTTACCCTCAACCTCCGTCGGCTTGCCGAGCGGGCCGACAAAGTCCTGAATGTAATCACCTTCGTTCAGACTGCCGAGCATTTCGGTGGACAGGCCGACCTTCTGGAAAATGATCGCGACCGTTCCCTTTTCGCGGTCATACCCCGCGATCGTCAGCGGAACGCGCTCTGATTTCTCGTCGACACGGAAAATGATAAACTGACCGGCCTTTGCCTTGCGGGCGACGAACGGAGCTTCGATCTCCATATACGTCACGGCGGCGTTCAGCTCTTTCTTGCGCACGATTTTGTACATAACTTGTTCATCCCTTCAAATCATCAGTAATTTCTTATTCGCTCTGATAATCCAACACGATCAGTATACCACATCTTCCATTCCGTTGTAAACAAGAAAATCGATAAAAAAATACCGATACATGCCATGTTACGAATTAACTTATACCATTTATGATATATTACATCCAAATTCGGAATGAATTACGACATTGTCGGATCGAACGTTTTTCCACGCAAACCCGGATACCAGCGCGGCGGGCGCAGCAGGCACAGGTTCGGGCTGAAGCCCCGCGAGGAACGCAAGCGTGCCGATCAGCTCCTCCGGTGTGCAGAGCTCGCGCAGCGCGCCGAGATCCAGTGATTTTTCCCGCTTGCTCAGCCGGCGTCCGTCCGGCGCAAGCAGAAGCGGAACGTGATAATATGCGGGCGTTGGGAACCCGAGCGTTTCCTGCAGCCACATCTGACGCGGCACGGAGTTCAGCAGATCGCGACCCCGGACGACCTCTGTGACGCCGCCTGCCGCGTCGTCGGTCACGACTGCGAGCTGATAGGCGTATACGCCGTCGGAACGGCGGACGATAAAGTCGCCGCAGCCCCGCGCAAGATTCTCGGCATAGTCGCCCTGCAGTCCATCCTGCGCCGTTATGACCGCATCCGGCACAGTCACGCGCCAGGCGGGCTTTCTGGTTTTTGCCGCACGCTCCGCTGCTGTCAAGCCCCGGCAGGTCCCGGCATAGATCACGTTGCCGTCCGACGCATGCGGCGCGGAGGCTGCGTGCAGCTCTGCGCGGGAGCAGTAGCAGGGATAAACAAGGCCGAGCGCGCACAGCTTTTCAAATTCCGCGCGATAGGCGTCTGCGCGTCCGGACTGCGGCATCTGTTCCTCGTCCCAATCAAGACCGAGCCAGTCCAGATCCCGCTTGAGCGTTTCGATATACTCCGGACGGCAGCGGTCAGGATCCAGATCCTCGATCCGCAGCAGCATCCGTCCGCTGCGGCTGCGTACAGACAGCCAGGCCAGCAGCGCGGAAAACACATTTCCAAGATGCATCCTGCCGCTGGGACTGGGCGCAAATCGTCCTGTCAGCATTATACTGGCTCCTTTCCTGAAAACAGACGGCAGGGACTCCCCTGCCGTCTGCATTTATAATTGATAGACCCGGCGGTACTCTTCGTAATAGCGCTCGTACATGTCGGATTTGAGTTCCTTGAGGCTGTTCAGGTATTCGTGCGTGTCAAACGAGTCCGATTCCAGCTCGATCAGAGCGACCGCGATGTTGGAGCAGTGATCCGCAACGCGCTCGTAGTTGGTCAGAAGATCGTTGAATACAAAGCCCTGCCCCAGCGTACAGAGTCCCTTTTGCAGGCGGTCAACATGGTGGAGCTTCATTTCGTCGCAGAGATTGTCGATCAGCTCTTCGAGCGGCTCGACGCGGGCGGCAAGCTGCAGATCGTTGTTGACGAACGACCGGATCGCCGTGGACAGGATCTCTGTCAGCGCAGCCTCCATGACCTCCAGCTCATGCGCGGCGGCATCGGAGAAGGACAGATTTTTCTGGTGCAGTTCCCGTGCGCCCTCCGCAATGTTCAGTGCGTGGTCGGAAATACGCTCAAAATCGGAGATCGTGTGCAGAAATTTGGAGACCTCCGCGTTTTGCTTCGCCGTCATTTCGCGCTCTGTGACCTTGACCAGATAGGTGCCGAGCTTATCCTCGTAGCGGTCGACCGACGTTTCCAGATCCTCGACCAGCTTGAACCGCTCGTCGGAATAGCCGTGCAGCAGCGCGACCGCCTCGACAAAATTCCGCTTGGCTTCCTCCGCCATGGCGTTGATGGTCAGGCGGCTCTGTTCGATCGCCAGCGCCGGATGCTGGATGAAGCGTTCTTCGAGCCGCATGGCCTCCGGCTCGACCACCTTCTGCTGCGGCTTGTCGCGCACCAGAAGATTGACCACCTTTTCGATCTGCCGCGTAAACGGCAGAAGCGCAACGACTTTAATCAAGCGGAAAATCGTATTTACAAACGCGATGGAGACGCTGGTCATAATACGGTCTGCAAACGGAAACCGGATCAGCGCATCCAGCATATAATAAATAGCCGCAAAGAAGACCACGCCTGTGACCTCGGCGACCAGATAGACCATGGCGGTCCGCTTGCCGTCGACAGACGCGCCGATGGCAGACAGGAGCACCGGCATGGCCGCGCCGATGGCAATGCCCATGATGATGGGCAGCGCAATGGAAAAATCGATGATGCCGGTCGATGCGAGCGCCTGCAGAATGCCGACCGCCGCAGACGCGGACTGCAGCACGCAGGTAAACAGCGTGCCGAAGAGGATGCCGAGGAACGGATTGGAGAAGGATGTCAGGATGCGGATAAAGGTCGGGTCGTCGCGCAGAGGCGAAACGGCGGCAGACATTGTGGACATGCCGAACATCAAAACCGCAAAGCCCATCAGAATATCGCCGATATGTTTTTTTGCCGGATCCTTCGCCGCCATGCGCAAAACGATGCCGACGACAGAGATCACGCCCGTCAAAGTCGCCGTAGAGAACAGATCGAGCCAGCCGCCGGTCGAGCCGATATCGGAAAGACAGATGATCCAGCCCGTGATGGACGTGCCGAGGATCGCGCCGAGTACGATGGAAATAGCCTGCCGAACCTTCATCATGCCGGAGTTGACAAAGCCGACGATCATGACCGACGTGGCCGAGGAGGACTGAATGACGGCTGTGACGCCGGCGCCCAGCAGAAAACCCTTGATCGGGCTGCCGGTCAGCCGGTACAGGATCAGCTCCAGCTTATTGCCCGCGACCTGCTTGAGCCCATCGCCCATCAGCGCCATGCCGAACAAAAACAGCGCGATGCCGCTCAGCAGCGAGATTACATTCGAAATACCCACGCATAACATCCTCTCTGTGTATTAACTGTATGTTAAAGATCGAATCTTAAATGTTTTGTATGTTTTATCTTAAATTCATGTTAAATCTTGCTTTTTCTTTACATTTCACGTAAACTTAACATAAAGAGGATCGACGATTTTACATTTACGGTTTATTGTATTCGCAAAAGGAGTGGTTCAGATGATCTATTTACTGGAAGATGACGATTCCATCCGTAAGCTCGTGCTCTACGGACTGGACAGCCAGGGCTTTCAGGCAAAGGGCTTTGCGCTTCCCTCGGAGTTCTGGCGCGCCATGGATGCGGAGCTCCCGGAGCTTGTGCTGCTCGATATCATGCTGCCGGAAGAGGACGGACTGTCTATCCTGAAAAAGCTGCGCGCCCGGCCCGCGACCCGGCGGCTGCCCATCATCATGCTGACGGCAAAGAATTCGGAATATGACCGCGTGATCGGACTTGACCACGGCGCGGACGACTTTGTTTCCAAGCCGTTTTCCATGCTGGAGCTCATTGCGCGTATCCGCGCCGTTTTGCGCCGGGCAGAGCCCGCGCAGACGAGCGGCGATTATTCGCTCGGTCTGCTGTTCGTCTCCCCTGACCGGCACGAGGTCAAGGTCGGCGGCAAGGACGTGACGCTGACCAACAAGGAATTTGAGCTTTTATGCCTGCTGCTGCGCAACAAGGGTATCGTGCTGACGCGCGCAACGCTGATGGATCGCGTCTGGGGATTCGAGTCTGAGCGCGAAAACCGGACGCTGGATGTCCACATCCGGACGCTGCGCGTCAAGCTCGGCGAAGCCGGCAGCTATATTGAGACCGTGCGCGGCATCGGCTATAAGATTGGAGGTGAAGGCGTATGACGGCCAAGATCTTTCGGAACGCATTCCTGATCGGCTTTACCGTTCTGCTTGCCTGCATCCTGCTGTTCTTCTTTATTATGTACTCGAACTACCAGGCGCAGGCCTATGACATTCTGGAAGTTGAAGCCGGACATATCTCCGAGGGCATGCAGATCTGCGGCGGCGAAGAATATCTCGCCTCGATGCAGTCCAATGAACGCATCACCTGGATCGCGCCGGACGGCTCCGTGCTCTACGACAACATGGCGGATGCAGACACAATGGAAAACCATCTCCTCCGCCCGGAGGTACAGGAGGCGTTCGAAACCGGAAGCGGCCGATCCGACCGGTATTCGTCCACGATCCTGGAAAAGAACAATTACTATGCCCTGCTGCTGAAAGACGGCACCGTCCTGCGTGTAGCGGGAAAGCAGACGAGCATGGCGGCAATGGCGCTGATGCTGGTGCAGCCGTCGCTGTGGATCGTAGTGCTGGTGCTGGTTTTGTGCGGGCTGCTCGCCATGCGGCTGGCCAGGCAGATCGTCCGGCCCATCAACGCCATCAACCCGGATAATCCAAATGCCACGCCGACATACCCGGAGCTTCAGCCCCTGATCTCCCGCCTGCAGGAGCAGAACCGCACCATCCGCACACAGCTGAGCGAGCTGTCAACGCGCCAACGTGAGTTTGACGCGATCACAGAAAACATGCGCGAGGGCTTTCTGATCGTCGACGACAAATGCAACATTCTCTCGAGCAACCGCAGCGCGCTGCGCCTGCTGGGGATCGACGGAACGGCGAAGCCGGAGAATCTGCATCAGGCTGTCTGCTCCAGCGAGCTTCTGGCGCTGGTCGACGCCGCGCTGGATGGAACGCGGGGCGACGAAGAGCTCTCTGTCGGCGGCGGAACATGGCAGCTGTTTGCCAATCCGGTCATTACCGGCAGCCGCGTGACGGGCGCGATCGTGATCTTTATGGACGTGACGGAGCGCGAACAGCGCGAGGCGCTGCGCCGCGAATTCTCCGCCAACGTTTCGCACGAGCTCAAGACGCCGCTCACCTCCATCACCGGCTTTGCCGAGCTCATGAAGGAGGGCATGGTTCCGAAGGAGAAAATGCAGGAGTTTTCCGGCGATATTTACCGGGAGTCCCGCCGCCTGATCGATCTGGTCGACGATATCATCCAGCTTTCCCGGCTGGACGAGGGAACGGCGAACTTTACAAAAACGCCGGTAGACCTGTATGTGCTTGCGGGCAGCGTCATTGAGAGCCTCCGCCCCGTCGCGCAGCGGCAGGATATCACGCTCACGCTCTCCGGTCAGCATGCTGTTATTCCGGGCGTTGAGCAGCTTCTGCAGGAAATGATCTACAATCTCTGCGACAACGCGATCAAGTATAACGTGCCCGGCGGCAATGTCACCGTTTCTGTCTGGCAGAACGGGCCGACCACAACGCTCTCCGTCGTGGATACCGGCATCGGCATTCCCTATGCCGACCAGAGCCGTGTATTTGAGCGCTTCTACCGCGTCGACAAGAGTCACTCCAAGGAGGTTGGCGGCACAGGTCTGGGCCTGTCCATTGTCAAGCACGCCGCGCAGTACCACGGCGCGAAGATCGAGCTCAAAAGCGATCCCGGCAAGGGCACAGCGATCGCCGTCAATTTTACCGCCGCAAAATAACCGTGAATTCTGATAGGGCTGCTGCTCCGGCAGCGGCCCTCTTTCGTACATTTTCCCGATCCTGCCTGAATCGCCCATTTTTCGCTTGCATCGCGGTTTTTTATCCGTTAAAATACCGGTATCTGTTCTTTGGAGGCGTTTCATGCACGAAATGACGTTTGCTGCCGCTGCGCTGATGATCTGCGTCGCGGCTGGTTCCTATCTGGCGGGCTGCTGCAACGGCGCGATTATCACATCGTTCCTGTTTTATAAGGACGATATCCGAAGACACGGCAGCCATAACGCCGGACTGACCAATTTTTACCGCGTTTACGGCGGAAAATTCGCAGTCTGTGTCATTCTGGTCGACATGCTGAAGGCGTTCGTCGCGGTGAAGCTCGGCTCGATCGTATTTGATGCCTATCTTGGGCTCCGGCTGGAGGGCGAATATTTTTCCGCACTGTTCTGCGTGATCGGGCATATCTTCCCCGCGTTCTATTCCTTCAAGGGAGGCAAGGGCATTCTTTGCAGCGGAACGCTCCTTCTGCTGCTGGACTGGCGCATCGCGGCGGTCGGCTGGGGGCTGTTTCTGCTGCTGTGGCTCACGACGCGGTATGTCTCGCTCGGCTCCGTATCCGGCGCTGTCAGCTTTCCGGTCACAACGCTGATCTTCTGTCCGGGGAATTGGGCAGTTTTCGCGCTGTCGCTTCTCATTGCGGCGCTCGTGATCTGGGCGCACCGGGAGAATATCCGCCGTCTGCTGCACGGCACGGAATCCAGATTTCGCTGGCACACGGACGCTCCCTGAACGAGCCGGCTGATTTTCAGACAGAGAGGTTTTCCATGATCATCGACTTCCACACCCACACCTTCCCGGATCAGATCGCCGCTTCGGCCGTTGCACGCCTGTCTGACAGGGCCAATATCCCCGCGTATTCCAGCGGTACGGCAGGCGGACTGCTGCTGGCGGAACGGGCTGCTGGCGTTGACCGTTCGATCATTCTTCCGGTCGCCACAAAGCCGGAACAGGTCCACCATATCAATGACGCCGCTGCCGCGCACAACGAGCACGCGTTCGTCACAAATATGTTCTCCTTTGCCTGCATCCATCCGGACTATACGGATTGGAAGCAGGAGCTCGACCGCATTGCCGCCCGGAATATGCGCGGCATCAAAATTCACCCGGCCTATCAGCAGACCGATCTGGATGATCCGAAATATCTGCGCATTCTGGAACGTGCGGGCGAGCTCGGGCTGATCGTTGTGACGCACACGGGTCTTGACATCGGCTTCCCCGGCTGCATGTGCTGCACGCCGGAAAAGGCCGGAAACGCGCTTCGGCAGGTCGGCCCTGTGACGCTCGTACTGGCGCACATGGGCGGCTGGCGCTGCTGGGATGCGGTCCCGGAGCTTCTGGCGGATACCTCTGCCCTGCTGGACACGTCGTTCTCGCTTCACGCGGCGGACACGGCGGACGGGGATCCCCAATGGCTTTCTGATGAAGCGTTCGTAAGCCTTGTCCGCGTCTTCGGCGCAGAGCGGATCCTGTTCGGGACAGACAGCCCGTGGACAGACCCGCAGGCAGAGCTCCGGCACATCCGCGCGCTTCCGCTCTCGGAGGAAGAAAAGACAGCGATCCTCGGCGGAAACGCCAAACGGCTGCTGAAAATCTGAATTTAGACACATAAACCGCCCGGTGCTGATCGCACCGGGCGGTTGCTTATCGTTTCAGCGCCGCGATCAGCTCCAGCAGGCCATAGACGACAGGCTGATGGAGCAGATAGATGAACAGGGACTGGCGGCCGCACCAGCAGAAGAAGCGTGCGACCGCGCTTTCCCGGAACGTGCCGGGCAGGCGCGTTTTTTTGTCCGCGTAGACCGTTCTGCCAAGGACAGCCCCGAGCATGTACCAGCCGAGGTGCGGAAGGAGCGGAAAATAATCGCTGGACGCAAAGCCTTCATAGACGAACCCGAGCGGAAACAGGAATTTTGCTTCCACGACTGTGCCGGAAATGAGATAACCGGTCACGACAAGCACGACGCCCATGGCGGCCAGCGCCTGCGTCGGCAGCTTTTTATAAACAGGATAGAGCATCATGCAGATGCCCAGCAGATGCAGCACGCCGAACCAGACGATCACATCGCGTGCGGCCATGCCGAGGCGGTACATGCCGAAGGTCACGAGCGAAATGAGCATGCCGCAGGCAAAAACGATGCAGCCGCGCCGGAAGCTGCGCGAGCCGAGCGTGGCGCAGCAGCCGGATAAAATGACAAATATCACACCGCCGTACTGCTGGATGAACACATACCACGCGGGCAGATGCAGATCGAGGCCGATAAAATAGATCAGATCAAAAATCAGATGGATGAGGATCACGCAGAGGATGCAAAGCCCGCGCAGCGCGTCCAGCTCCCAGATCCGGTCGGTTTTCTTCATGGAAATCACCTGAAATCGGCGCAGCCTGCCGCGTATCGCGGCAGGCTGCCGGAATGGATTACGAATTGTTTGCGTCTTCCGCGGCCTGACGCTCGGCCTCTTCCTCTTCGAGCACGCGGTAGGCGACCTTGCCGACCAGCGTCTTGGGAAGCTCGGGGCGGAACTCGATGTCATACGGCATGGCATACTTTGCGATATGCTGGCGGCAGTAGTCGAGGATCTCCTGCTTGACCGCGTCCGACGGCTCATAGCCCGGGCGCAGGACGACGAAGGCTTTGACCTTTTGCATCTTATACGGATCCTTGACGCCGATGACGCAGGACAGGAGGACCTTTTCATGGCCGTCGATGATGTTTTCCAGCTGGCCGGGATAGACGTTGTAGCCGGAGGTGATGATCATGCGCTTGATGCGCTGTGAGAAATAGACGAAGCCGTCCTCGTCCATCTTGCCGAGGTCGCCGGTATGCAGCCAGATGCGGCCGTCCTCGTGGCGGCGGAGGGTGTTGGACGTTTCTTCGGCATTGTCGACATACTCCAGCATGACCGACGGACCGGAAACGCAGATCTCGCCTTCGAGGTTGGCATCGAGCTCCTGCGTAGTGCCGGGCTTGACGATCTTGTAATAGGTATCCGGGAACGGAACGCCGATGGAGCCGACGCGGTTATAGTCCTTCGGCGTCAGGCAGGAGGCCGTGACGCACTCGGTCAGACCATAGCCCTGCCGCACCTGTACGGAGGCGTTGTGCGCCTTGAGGAAATCGTCGACCTTTTTCTTGAGCTCGATGGACATGCTGTCGCCGCCGGAGAACACGCCCTTGAGGCAGCTGAGGTCGGCGTTCTCGAGCTTTTCAGCGCGCAGCAGCGCCTCAAACAGTGTCGGGACACCGGGGATGATATTCGGCTGCTTCTTGATGAGAAGCTCCGCGTAGGTATTGACGTTGAATTTCGGGACAAGGATGCAGCATGCGCCGCCGATGAGGGCGGTATGGATGCCGATGCCGAGACCGAAGCCATGGAACACAGGCATGACGGAGAGCATCTTCATGCCGTCAATGGGCGAGAACCCGGAGGCGGCGATGGTCTGAAGGCCCAAGGCGTTGAAATTCATGTTGGACAGGAGAATGCCCTTGGTCGTGCCGGTCGTGCCGCCGGAATAAAGGATGGATGCGCCTTCCTCGGCTTTGCCGAATTCTCTTGGAAGGGGCAGATCGCGCTTTTTGCCGACGCGCTGGAATTCCGACCACCAGATGTAATCGCCCTTTTTCGGGGGCTTGGGATACTTGCGGGCTGCCGTCAGGGCATAGCCAACGGCAAGGTGCGGATACAGCTCGTCCTCGATCTTGGCCAGCAGCAGCTTGCAGTCCTTGTTGTCAAACTCAGGCATGATGGGCGCGATCTTGGCATAGAACTGGTCGAGCGTAAGAATGCACTTGGAGTGCGAGAAGTTGAGGTAGAATTTGATCTCCCCCGCAGCGGAGAGCGGATGGATCATATTGGACACCGCGCCGATGCGGTTCAGGCCATAGAACGCATGCAGGGCCTGCGGACAGTTTGGCATGCAGATGGTGACGCGGTCGCCCTTTTTGATGCCCATGGCGAGGAACGCCTGCGCGGTCTCGTCGATCTTCTGCATGAACTGCGTGAAGGTCGTCTTCTTGCCCATGAATTCATAAGCGGGCAGCTTCGGGTTGCGCTCGGCTGCGGCCTTGACCATCTGATAGATGGTCTTCTGGGGATAGGACAGATGATGCGGCACATTGCCGTAATACTTTAACCAGGGAGCGGAAGAGGAAAGACTCATTTTTTTCATCCTTTCGGGCGGTTTATTTCACACACCTCTGCCGCCCGTTCACACACCGAAGACGGCAGATATATACATTATACCTGTTTCGGCCTCAAATAGCAAGATTTTCTTACAGGCAGATCCCGCGCGGTGTATAAAATACCCGGCCATGAAGGACGAAGCGCCCGCGGTGCTTTCCGCAGGCGCTTCGCTGAACATTATACACTGACGCCGACGATCCTGGCGACCAGATTTTCCTGGGTCATTTCCTCTGCGCGGTCGACCTCGCCGGTGATGGCGCCGTCGCGCATGATGTAGATGCGGTCGCTCATGCCGATGAGCTCGGCCATTTCAGAGGAGATCACAAGCACGGACAGCCCTTCCTTTGCCGCCTTGTCGATCAGCTGATAGACCTCGTACTTGGTGTTGACGTCGATGCCGCGCGTCGGCTCGTCAAGCAGCAGCACCTGCGGGGCAATGGCGTAGCACTTGCCGAGCGAGACCTTCTGCTGATTGCCGCCGGAAAGCGTTGCAACGCGCTGACCCGGGCCCATGCATTTGATATTGAACGCCTCGATCAGCTCCGCTGTGCGCGATTGCTGACGGCGGCGGCTGATAACGCCGTGCGGGAACAGCTTCCGCAGGGCCGAGAGCACCAGATTCTCAGACACATCCGTATTGATAATCAGGCCGTCAAGCTTCCGGTCCTCGGACAGATAGACGATGCCGTTCCGGATGGAGGCATTCGGCGAACGCCGGTCGTATTTCTTTCCGCGGTAAAGCACCTCGCCGCCCGCGGCGGTCCTTGCGCCGTAGATCGTGCGCATCAGCTCCGTCCGCCCCGCGCCGACCAGTCCGCAGAGACCGACGACCTCACCCTTTCTGACTGTCAGGGACGACGGCTCTGTCGCTCTGCCGATCCGCAGATCCCGGATCTCGAGGACCGGCTCGCTGCCGGGCGTGTGGGTCTTCTGATAGATGTGGTTCGTAACGCGGCCGGCCATCATGTTGACAGCCTTTGCGTCTGTGTACTCCTCGCGCGTCATCGTGCCGATGTAGCAGCCGTCACGCATGACGGTCATGCGGTCGCCGATGCGCTGGATCTCATCGAGACGATGGGAAATATAGATGATGCTGATCCCCTGCTTTTTCAGCTGTCCGATCAGGGCAAAGAGCATGTCAATCTCTTTTTGGGAAAGGCTTGCCGTCGGCTCGTCCATGATGATGATCTTCGAATCATAGGACAGCGCCTTGGAGATCTCCACGATCTGCTGCTGCGCCGTCGACAGCTTGCCGAGCTTTGTGTGCGTGTCAAGCTCAAAGCCAAGCGCACGGATGGCCTTCGCGCTTTCCGCATACATCTGCTTCTGCTTCATCAGGCCGAATTTGCCGGACGGCTCGTTTGCCAGATAGAAGTTGTGCGCGACGTCCAGATTCGTACACAGATTCAGCTCCTGATGCACAAAGGCGATGCCGTTTGCGCGGGCCTGTCTTGCGTTGAGGAAGCTGACAGGCTGGCCGTTCAGCTTCATGCTGCCCTCGTCGTAGGGAATGACGCCGCCGATGATCTTCATCAGCGTGGATTTCCCAGCGCCGTTTTCGCCCAGAAGCGCGTGTACCTCGCCTTCATACAGGTCGAAGCTGACGTCGTTCAGGATCTTTACGGTGGTGCCATGCACGGGCTTGCCGGTCGCCACGTTGAAAATATACTTGCTGATATGTTCCAGCTCCAGGATCTTCTTCATGCCGGCCTCCCTTATTTCATGCGGTTTTTCAGGCCGTCCGCTACCAGCGCGGCCAGGATCACCACGCCGAGGATTGCCTGATACATGTAGTAGTTCAGGTTCAGGATATTGATGCAGCTTTCAATGCACTTGATGATGATCGCGCCTGCCACACAGCAGACGATGTTCACCTCGCCGCCCATCAGACTCGTGCCGCCGATAACGGCTGCGGTGATGGCTTCAAACGAGAAATTGCCGCCGCCCATATCCGGCTGCGCGCAGTTGACGCGGATGGTCAGGAGGATGCTGCACAGCGCCGTCAGGACGCCGGAGATCACAAAGGTAGAGAAGATCGCCGCCTGTCCGCGAATACCGGCGAGCCGGCTGGCCTGTGCGTTCAGACCGAGCGAACGCAGGCAGCGGCCATAGGTGGATCGGTGCATCACGAACCAGGCGATGGCTACGACGATAAGCGCATAGAAAATCGTAACGGGAAGATCGCCGATCTGTGCCTTTGCAAACGCGCGGAAGTTATCCGGCAGAGAGTGATAGGAAGTGTTCTGGCTGATAAACTGTGCAAGGCCCGTCAGGATAAGGCTGCTGCCGAGCGTCACGATAAACGAAGGAATCTCTGCCATCGTGACGAGCAGGCCGTTGCACGCGCCGACAGCAGCGCCGATCAGCAGACACAGGATGATCGTGAGCGCCGGGGAGAATTCAAGCGTCTTGACCATCACGCCGCAGCAGATCGATACAAGTCCCACAATATAGCCGGTTGAAAGGTCGATGTTGCCGGTGATGAGGATGAACGTCATGGACACGCAGGCGATGATGGGCACGGCGGACTGCTTGAGGATGTTTAAAAAGTTCGCCTTGGACGCGAAATTCGGGACAAACAGGCCCGCGACGGTCACGAAGATCACAAGATACAGGATCGGCGTATAGCTCCGGAGCAGGCTGCCTGCGGACCGGGCCGTCTTTTCTTTTGCATTTGCATTCATTATGAAGCCCTCCTTATATTGAACGGCTCCTGCTCGACGGCTCTGCGCTTTTGCAGGATCACGTTGAGCGCAACGATCAGAATGATCAGAACGCCCAGAAGCAGGTTCTGCACATACGGATGAACGCCGATCAGATTCAGCGCGTTGCGCATCGCGGCAATGCCGATCGCGCCGAGCGCCGAATTGACCACCGTGCCCGTGCCGCCGAGCATGCTCGTGCCGCCCAGAATGCAGGCTGCGATACAGTCGAGCTGATAGTTATTGCCCTGCGTCGGGTGTACGGTAGACAGCTGCGCGCTCAGAAGAAGACCCGCGACAGCCGAGAAGAATCCGGCGATCATATACACGGAGAGCAGAATGTTCTCGGGATTCAGTCCCTCCATCCGCACGACGCTTTCATTGTTGCCGAGCGCATAGATCCGGTTGCCGAATTTGCTTCTTGACAGAAAGACCGCACCGGCCGCGACGCACAGCAGCATGATCAGGTTGGAATACGGGATACCGAGGAGCGAACCGTTGCCGAGGCCCGTATACCAGCTCGGGAAGCCAGTGACCGAGCCGCCCTTGCCGACCATCATCGCAAGGCCCAGCATAATTGTGCCGGAAACATAGGTCGCGATGAACGGCGGAACACCGATGCGGGAGACAAGCAGGCCGTTGAGCAGACCAACAAGCAGACCGATCAGGATCCCGATCAGAATACATACGCCGAACGGGACGCCCGCTTTGTACAGCACGATGGCGCACATCGGCACAAAGGTGATGATGCCGCTTGTGGAAAGATCGATCCCCTTGGTGATCATCGCCATGGTGACGCCGATGGCCGGCAGGGCGATGATGCTGGCCTGGCGGATCACATTCATCAGGTTGGCAGGTTTCAGAAAGCTCGGGATCTGCGACGCCACGGCCAGGATCAGCAATACGATCAGACCGGTACGCACCCACCTGTTCTTGACCGCCTTTTGAATACGAGTTTGAAGCTGGTGCATAATCTTCTCCTGTCTTTCGGGGAGCTTCGGAGGCTGCTCGCAGCCCGGACGGAGCATTCCCTGATATTATTTGGCTGCATGACCCTGTTGTCGAGCCATGCAGCCAAACTCATGTTACTTCTGCCTTGATCGCTCGTCCTGAAGATCAGGCTGCGTTCAGCAGCGCGTCGGCGGCGGTGTCCTGCGTGACGTATGCAACGCCGCTGTCGATGAACTTCTCAAAATCGTTGACCGTCTTTTCGCCGTTCAGGATCTGAAGAATGTACTCAACTGCGAGCTCGCCCATCACGGCGGGATACTGCTGCATGGTCGCATTGACCTTGCCGTCGAGAACCAGCTGGCAGCCGTTGCTCAGGCCGTCGAAGCTGTAGATCAGGATGTCGCCGCGGCCGGAGTTTTCGATCGCCTCGAGGATGCCATCAAGCATAACGTCGGAGCAGGAATAGACGCCGTTGAGATCGGGGTTCGCGATGAGCATGTTTTCCATCGCCTGGAGCGCATCGTCGTTGCTCCAGTTGCCCGGCTGCTCGGCGACGAGCTGGACATTGCTGCCCTCGAGACCGGCCTTGAAGCCGTTTGCGCGGGCCTCGCCTGCCGTGTTGCCGCTGACGCCGCGGACGATGACGACCTTGCCTTCGCCGTTCAGCTCTTCGACCATCTTTTCAGCTGCGGTCTTGGAGCCGGCGTAGTTGTCAGTGCCGATATAGGTGACGTACAGGCTCTCATCGGTGCCCTCAGCGGGGCCGGAGTCGACCATGATGACGGGAACGCCGGCTTCCTTGCACTTTTCGAGCGCGGGGATGACAGCGCTGCTGTCGAGCGGGTTGACGATCAGCGCGTCAATGCCGGACTGGAGCATATCCTCGATCTGGCTGACCTGCTGGGCGACGTCCTCGGCGCTGGAGGTGGTGGCGAGCACGAATTCGCAGCCGGCCTCTTCGACCTTCGTCTTGATCATGTCGGCAATGAACGCCTGGAAGGGCTCGTTGGTCAGCGTCTTGACGCTGAAGCCGATCTTGTACGTCTTGGCGGAGTCCGCTTCCGCTGTCTCAGCGGGGGCTTCCTCGGTCTGAGCCGGGGTTTCAGCGGCGGGGGCTTCTGTCTTGGTTTCGGTTTCCGCCGGAGCGGGTTCGGTTTTGGCTGCGCAGGCTGCCAGACCCAGCAGCATCACAGCGGCGAGAAGGAGCGCAATGATTTTTTTCATTTTCCTGTTTCCTTTCTTTTTTTGAGGAGTTTTGTTCCTCTGGTACAAGGGTATCATTCGCCATGCAGAAAGTAAATTTGATATTATTAGTTGCAGATTCAGTTTTTTGTGAAAACTATCTGTTTTCCTGTGAAACGCTTTCCTGTAATTGTGCAAGGTCATCAAACATGGGCTTCAGCCGGCCATAGGCCGCATGATAGAGCGCATACAGTTTATCATAGTATGCCGCCCACCGGGGCTCCGGTTCCACACGCTTCGCCGCCGGGCGGCACTGCGCCGCAGCCTGCTCCAGCGTTTCGTATTCTCCGAGCCAGACGGCCATCATCATGCCGAGTCCGCCCGGCGCGCCCATCGTCTGCTCCGGCACGTCGATCGGGCAATTCAAAATGGATGCCTTGATCTTTGTCCAGAGCTCCGATGTGCTGCAGCCGCCGACGCTTCGCAAAGACTGGATGCTGACGCCCGCCCTTTTCGCTTCCTCCACGTTATCGCGCAGCGCGAAGCCCGCGCCCTCAAGCACCGCACGCAGCAGCTGGGCGCGCGTCGTGCTGAGCGTCAGACCGAGATAGACGCCTCTGGCGTTCGAGTCCCAGATCGGGCTTCGCTCTCCCTGCAGATACGGCAGGAACAGAAGATCCGTGGGCTCCGGCGCCTCACGCAGGATCTCGGCGTCCATGGCGGCATACGCATTGGGCTGCGTTCCGGCATGATCGAAGATCTGCTGCCGCGCCCATTTGTAGCTTGCACCGGTCGCGCTCATCGCGCCATAGAGAATGTGTTTGCCGGGAACGATGCTGTACTGATGCGCCATGTTGGGCGAGGTCTTCATCTCGTCGAACGCGATCATCAGGCCCGTGGAGGTTCCCGTCATCTCCACAGCGCTTCCGCCGCCGGTGACGCCCGCCTCCAGAACAGCCGCCGCGCCGTCGACCGTGCCGCTGAGGACCGCCGTGCCCTCGCAGAGGCCGGTCAGCGCCGCAGCCTGCGCGGTGACAGTACCGATGAGCTCCGTGCATTCCGTGACCGGCGGGAACAGGGACGGTGAAACGCCGATCGCCTCGAAAAGCTCTTCGCTCCAGCAGTGCTTCTGCACATCGTACATCTGCGTATGCGAGGCGTGGACCGCGTCGAGCGAATACTGACCCGTCAGCTTATAATTGATGTACCCGTTGACCTGAAGCAGCACATCCGCCTGCTCCAGTGCGCCCGGAACGTGGTTTTTGACCCACAGAAGCTCCGGATAGACGTAATAGGGATCGAGCCTGGTGCCGGTGATGGCAAAAATGCGTTCCCGACCGACGAGCCTGGCCAGCTCGGCGCATTCTGCCTCGCTCCGCCGATCCATCCAGATGATCGCGTCATAAAGCGGCGTGCCGTTCTTGTCCAGCAGCAGCACGGTCGGCGCCTGGCAGCTCACGGAGACGACCTTGATCTGCTCCGGCGCGACGCCGCTTTTTTGCAGCAGCGCGCGGATGACCGATACCGCCGCATTCCACCAGTCGCCCGGCTTTTGCTGCGCCCAGCCGGGCTGCGGCAGAAGCGTCTCATATTCCGCCGTGGCCTGCGCCACGGGTCTGACGCCGGGAGCAAACAATACGCCCTTTGCCGAGCTGGTTCCGATATCAATTCCGAGCGAGTACTTCAATTCTGCACCCTCCATTATTTTCCGAGAAGAATGTCGATATTCTCAATATTTCTGCGCAGCGCAGCCAGGAATTTTGCTGCGGGCGCGCCGTCCACAGCGCGGTGGTCGACTGTCAGCGACAGCATGGCTTCCTTTGTGCTGTGAACTGCTCCGCCGTCCATCGTCAGACGCTCGACAGGTGCGCCGACACCGAGGATCGCGACCTGCGGCGTGTTGAGGATCGGGGTAAACATCTCAATGCCGAAGCTGCCGAGATTGCTGACCGAGAAGGTCCCTCCGGTCAGATCCTGCACACTCTGCGTGTGCGTTCTGCACCGCTGCGCGAGCGCGTGGCTCTGTTCGGACAGTGTGCTGAGCGAAAGCGCCTGCGCATTGCGGACGACCGGAACAACAAGGCCGTTTTCCGTGTCGACTGCAACGCCGAGGTTCACTGACCGGTACACGTGCAGCTCATCGCCCGACCAGACGGCGTTCAGCTCCGGGAAATCCGGAAGCGTCCGTGCCACGGCGAAGCAGTACAGATCGTTCACCGTGACGGTATGCATGCCGAGCGCTTCGCCGCTCTGCTTCATGCGGCTGCGCAGCTGCAGCAGCTTGTCCACGCAGACACGCTGGCAGAGCGTGAGCTGCGCGCTCTGCTGCAGGGATTCGAGCATATGCTTCGCGGAGGCCTTCTGCATCTTCGTGAGCGTCCTGACGGTGTATGCGTCCGCCGCAGCCTCAGCTGCCTGTTCAGGAGCGTGCGTCTGCGCCGCGATGACGTCGCGTTCTATGATGCTTCCCAGCATACCCGTTCCCACGATTCCTTCAAGAGAAACGCCGTGCTCGCCGGCATAGCGCTTCGCGCGCGGCGAGACAAGGCTCTGCACATCCGGGACAAGTTTTTCCGGCTCAGCCGCCGGAGCGGCTTCCGGCGCAGGAGGAGCCGCAGGCTCCTCCTGTCCGGCGGGCGCTTCTTCCCCCTTCGTCAAAGCGCCGATATCCTCTCCCTCCTGGCCGACGATCGCAAGCGTCTCGAAGGCCGGGACCTCGTCTCCTTCCTCGTGCAGCAGCGCCAGCACAACGCCGTCGCAGGGCGCGACCACATCGATGGCGGCCTTATCCGTCTCCACCGTGCAGATCAGGTCTCCCGCGTGAACCGTATCGCCGACATGGACGCAGCATTCCGAGATCAGGCAGACGTCGCTTCCTTCACTGGGTACAATGATTTTTGCAGCCATATCCGTTCCTCCTTATCTGCCGCAGATCTCTTTGACCGCGCGGACGATATCGTCCGTCGACGGCAGGACATCCGCCTCGCAGCAGGGCGCGAATGGAATGGGCGAATTCTTTGCGCAGACCCGGCGCACCGGCGCGTCGAGCTCGAACAGGCCGTCCTCACCGACCATCGCGGCGATCTCCGCCGCAACGCCGCAGGTGCCGACCGATTCCGTCACGACCACGAGTCTGCCGGTCTTGCGGACAGAGTCGAGGATCGTCTTTTTGTCGAGCGGGACAATGGTTCTGGGATCGACGATCTCGCACTCGATGCCCTCGGCGGCGAGCTTCTTTGCCGCCTCCACTGCGCGGTAGACCATATAGCCGACCGCGACGATGGTAACGTCGCTGCCGCTGCGCTTGACATCGGCATGACCGAATTCAATATAATATTCCTCTTCCGGCGCGGGCTTGAAGGTCTGGTCGAGATCATCCACGACGGACTTGGCCTTGCCGCCGGGCGAGGTCGCGCCGTAAAGCAGCTTATGCTCGAGGAATACGACCGGATTATTGTCGCGAATGGCGGTCTTCAGAAGACCCTTCGCGTCGTAAGGCGTGCTGGGCATGACGACCTTCAGGCCGGGCACATGCGCGAACCATGCTTCAAGCGACTGCGAATGCTGCGCGGCACGGCCAGTCGCACCGTAGGGCGCGCGGATGACCATCGGGACCGTGACCTGTCCGCCCATCATCAGGCGGATCTTTGCGGCCTGATTGCAGATCTGATCCATCGCGCAGCCCATAAAATCGTTGAACTGGATCTCCGCGATCGGGCGCAGGCCCGTCATGGCAGCGCCGATCGCGGCGCCGACGATCGCGATCTCAGAGATCGGTGTGTCTCTGACGCGGCGCTCGCCGTATTTCTCCAGAAGTCCCTCCGTCACACGGTAGGAGCCGTTAAAAACGCCGATATCCTCACCCAGAAGGACGACGTTCTCGTCCTTGTCCATTTCTTCAATGATCGCCTGCCGAAGCGCCTGTACAATTCTTGTGCTCTGCATATTTCTCATCTCCTTCAGTCCGCGTAGACGTATTTCAGATAATCCTCCGGAGCCGGATCCGGGCTGTTTTCAGCGAACGTCACGGAGTCGTCGATGCGCTTCGTGACCTCGGCCTCGATCTGCTCCAGCTCGGCGTCCTCGACGCCGTACTGCTCCTTCAGCGTTTTCGGGAAGCAGACAATGGGGTCGCGCAGCTTCCACTGGGCAAGCTCCTCGTCTGTCCGGTAGCACGGCTTTTCAAAGCGGGAGTGGCCCATGTAGCGGTAGGTCTTGCACTCGATGAGCGTCGGGCCCTCGCCGCTTCTGGCTCTTGCCACGGCCTTTTCAGCCGCCTCACGCACCGCCAGCACGTCCATACCGTCGACGACGACGCCGGGAATGCCGTAGGCGGTGCTTCTGTCGGCAATGTCCGCGATCGGCGTTGAACGCCGGTACTGCGTGGAGAAGCCGTAGAGATTGTTTTCACATACAAAGACGACGGGCAGCTTCCAGACCGCCGCAAGGTTCAGCGATTCATGGAACGAGCCCTCGTTGCTCGCGCCGTCGCCGAAAAACGCGACCGCGACCTGGTCCGTGCCGCGATACTGGCTGCTCCACGCAGCGCCGACCGCATGCGGGATACCGCCTGCGACAATGCCGTTCGCGCCGAGCATGCCGACGCTGAAATCCGCGATGTGCATCGAGCCGCCCATGCCCTTGCAGCAGCCGGTGGTCTTGGCAAACATCTCCGCCATGATGTTGTTCACATCGGCGCCCTTTGCGATGCAGTGGCCATGGCCGCGATGGGTGCTCGTGATATAGTCCGCCTTTGTCAGGCAGGCGCACACGCCTGTCGCGACTGCTTCCTCGCCGTTATACTGGTGCATGGAACCCGGCATCGCCCGCGTGGAAAACAGAAAGAACAGCTTTTCCTCGAAGCGCCGGATCGTCAGCATTGTCCGGTACAGCTCCAGCGCAGTCTTCTTATCGACCTTATTCATTCCTTACCTCCTGATACATACATTCGGGGTAGCGTCAGCCGACGCTTTCATAGATTCACTATAGCATCTTCCCGATTTTCCGTATATTTTGTATTTTTTGAATCATATTCACTTTTTTGCGGGTCAGCTTTTCCGGTATTTTTCACGATATTCCGACGGGGACAGACCTGTCTCCGTGCGGAATTTCGTGCTGAAATACGGCTGGCTGCTGTAGCCGACCAGCTGCGCGATGCTGACGATCTTCACATCCGTCAGCAGCAGCGCCCGCGCCTTCTGGATCCGCACACGCGTCAGATACTCTGAAAAACCGCACTGCTCCACAGAGGAAAACAGATGCGACAGATAGGCTGCGTTGAAGCCCAGACGCGCGGCGATCGCGCCGAGAGAAAGCGCACTGTCCGCGTAATCGATCTGCACGATGGCCTTGACCCGCGCGATCACCATCTGCATGTCTCTGGCGCAGACGGCGTTCAGCTCGTCGGCAAGCGCCTGCACCGTCCGTTCCGCCAGAGCGGCGATCTCCTGCGTATGCCGGAGCGTCAGGATGGAAAGATAATCCGAGTCCATCCGTTCCAGCTCGTCCGGCTGTCTGGACTGGACTGCCTCGCGGCACAGGTACAGGAGCAGCCCGAAGGCATACTGGCATTCCTCTATGCGGTTTGCCGCGCGTTCGGCCAGCGTTTTCATCATCCGCGCCAGTCGTCCCGTCTCACCCGCAAGCAGGAGCTCCTGCACGTAGTGGTATTCAAAGCCCGTACGCGTCTGCCAGTTCTGAAGCGCAGTCTCAACGTCCGCGAGGCTGCACTGGATCTTCTGGAAATAGCGCTGGTAGCGCACGACGCGATGGGCCTCGGCCTGCATTTTGCAGAGCGCCCGCAGGCCGATATCCATGCCGCTCTGCGCGAGCGCCGCGCCGTGCAGCTGGCAGCCGCGCGTCCAGCCGCGCAGATAGGCGCCTGCAGCCTGTTCCAGACGCGCCTGCGTATCCGCGCGCAGGAGCGTGTAAAGATACTGCCGGTCGCGCAGATAGAGGACTGCGCAATCCGTAAGCCACTCCTGTTCCAGAACCGTCTCCGAAACAGCCAGCAGCTCCTGCACGCCGGTGTCGTCCGGCTCTGTCAGGAAATGCGACAGGAAGACGGTGTGCCACATCCGGTTCTCTTCCGCGATCCGGCTTTGGAGCTGATCCTTCCGCTCTGCGGGCAGCGTATCGTTCAGATATGCGGGCAGCCAGGAGATATCCGTCTGCGGCGCCGTCTGTGCGGGAGCTGTGCGCGCCTGTGTCTGCGTGTCCTTTCCGATGCGCCTGACCGCCGAGGCGACCATCGTTTCAAGCTCCTCGGGGACAAGCGGCTTGAGCAGATAGCCGAACGCGCCGTTGTTGATGGCCCGCTGCACATACTGGAATTCGTCGTAGCCGCTCACCACGATGAAAAACACGTCGAGCCCAAGCTGATTGACGCAGTTCAGCAGCTCGAGACCATCCATTTTCGGCATTTTGATGTCGCTGATCACGATCCGCGCCTCATACTGGCGGATCAGACTGAGCGCCTCTTCCCCGTTTTTCGCCATGTGCGGCTTGCTGCAGCCATATTCCTCCCATGGAATGATCTGCGCGATCCCGCTGCGAATGATCGGTTCATCGTCCACTATTACTACGCTTATCATCACTATCGCTCCTTTTTGCAGAAGACATGTTTATCACTTGCAGATTGCTGTTTTGTTCCGTGCTGCCGTCCCTCCGGACCGGGATCGTGACCGCAGCTCTGGTATACCGGCCCTTCTCGCTCTCGTAGCGGATCCCATACTCCGCGCCGTAGGCCATCTGGATGCGGAGATTGACATTCAGGATGCCGAACACCTCACGGTCTACGCTCACGCCCTGGCTGAGCAGCTCATTGAGCCGCAGCAGCAGCTCTTCGTCCATGCCGACACCGTTGTCCGTCACGGTCATGACGATCTTCCCGGCCTCTTCGCGGCCCTCGACCTCGATGAGTCCGGGCCTGTCGACCTCCTTGATGCCGTGATAGATCGCGTTTTCGATCAGCGGCTGAAGCACGAGCTTGACGGTCAGGCAGCCATTGCAGCTTTCGGGCAAATGGATGCGGTAATCCAGAAGGTCACTGTAGCGGATGGCCTGGAGCTTGAGGTACATGGCGGCGTGCTCAAATTCCTTTTCCAGCGGAATAACGTCGTGTCCTTTGCTGATCGAGATGCGGAACAGCTGCGTCAGCGCATACAGCGCGTCGAGCGCGCTCTGATTGTTTCCAAGCCGTACGTTCCATGCGATGGTGTCGAGCGTGTTGTAAAGAAAATGCGGGTTGATCTGCGCGCTGAGCGCTTCGAGCTGCGCCTTGCGCAGACGCTTCTGGTTCAGCATGATCTGATCCATCAGCTCGAGCAGATGCTGGAGCATGCGGTTGAAGCTGCTGTTGAGCGCGGCCATTTCCAGAGACGAGGCCTTATCGGAAACGCGCACGTCAAAGTTTCCGTTTTCCACCTCGGAAAACGCGCGCTGCAGATCAACGACCGGGCTGGAGACCGTCATAGCCACGCGGATGGAGACCAGCACCGAAATCAGGATCACCATCAAAATCAGCACACCCAGCAGCAGCAAGAGCGACACGGCCTTTTCCATTGCCAGCATACCGACCGGGACCTCCGCACAAAGCTCCCAGCCGTTGCTCAGCGTCTGCGCGTAGGTGATATTCTTTCTTGACAAACCCAAACGGTTACGGGTAGAATCGTCCATGGGCGCGCTGCCGGATGCGCCGAGCACATCGTTTCCGTTTTCATCGAGCAGCTGGAGCTGGATGCTCTTGTCCAGCTCGATCTGTGCCATCTGCTGGAACTCGGTCTCATTGATGTCGATCAGGATCACGCCGAGCAGGCGGTCGTTGAGCGAATCGTGTACCGGCGTGACCATGGAGATTTTCCGTTCGTCCGATCTGCGGACGAACGAACCCTCGTGCGAGGCGAACCAGACCGGGCCGTCTGTTTCGATCGCAAGCTGATACCAGTCCTCGTTTTTGAACCGGTTCGTCTCGGAGACCGTGTCGTTCGAGGAAAGCATCTGGTATTCGCCCAGCGCGTAGAACGCGTCGAGGCGCGGCGTGGAATAATTGTGCAGGACCTTCATCCAGCGGTTCATGCGGATCCGGTAAGCGTCAAAGGACGACAGCTCCGGCCGCTCGCGCAGCGCCTGCTGCAGCATGATCTCATGCTCGAGCGTCTCTGCCGCGCGCTCGACCTCCTCGATCAGATTGTCGAAATTTCCGGCAGACTGCCGGATCATGACCGCGGCATATTCTGCCGTAGAGTCATAATACGTATCCGTCAGCATTGCGTAAAAGAAGACCGCGCTGATGATCAGCGGGATCAGCGCAAACGCCAGATGGATCAGAAACAGCTTGTTTTTCAGCTTCATATCAATACCTCTCATGCTCCGGAAAGGATCCACATCATGCATTTAACGTCCAGACAGCAGAAGATCCTGCAGCTCGTCCAGCAGCGGCAGCAGATATCCGTCGCCGATCTGTGCCGGGAGCTGTATTTCAGCCCGTCCACGATCCGGCGCGATCTTGAGCTTTTGCA
This sequence comes from uncultured Oscillospiraceae bacterium, assembly GCA_934646185.1. Lineage (GTDB taxonomy): Bacteria > Bacillota > Clostridia > Oscillospirales > Oscillospiraceae > CAG-170. Next base: position 105,978 of record CAKUEH010000001.1, read on the forward strand.
GCAGCAGGAGCTGCTTCTGCGCACGCACGGCGGCGCAATGCTGCGCAGCAACTGGGACTCCGGCGTCCCGTCTCTGCTGCGTGAGACGCAGGAGGTCGCCGCCAAGCAGCGGATCGGCAAGGCCGCCGTACAGTTTCTGCGCGACGGCGACCGCATCTTTATCGACAGCAGCTCCACCGCCTATGCCATGGTCGATTCGCTCGACCCACAGCTCGAGCTGACTGTTTTTACGAACGGCCTCAGTCTTGCCAGCAAGCTCAGCCAGTTTCCAAAGATCAAGACCATCTGCACCGGCGGGCAGCTGATCCCGTCGTCACAGTCGTTTATCGGATTTCACGCGCTGCGCTTTCTGGAATATTACTACGCCGATAAGCTGTTCTTCTCGACCAATTCCTTTTCGCTCACGATGGGCATCACCGACATGAGCGAGTTTGAAAGCGAGCTCAAGCGGCAGATGATCCTGCGCGCAAAGCAGGTGTTTTATCTTGCCGATTCCAGCAAATTCGAGACGGTCTCTACTTATAAGATCTGCGAGGCGAGCGATATCCATACGCTCATCACAAACGCGCCGGCCTCCGTTTTCGCGCAGGAGAGCGAGCTGCCGTTTCAGATCGTTTCGGCGGAGTAAACGCCCCGCCTGCCTGTCCCTTATCATACCATATCCGTTTGCCCGCTATGGTGATAATCTCGTTTTTTGCAAAACGCGCAGACTGCTTGCGCGTTTTGTCAGGAAAAGGGCGGTATTTCTGCCCGTTTGCTGCAAAAAACTTCCGAAAGCGCATATTTTCAGCATAGAAAAGGGACTGCCCACCGGCGTGAGCAGCCCCTGCAGCGACAAAAATCCCGGCTTCCTCCTGTTTGGGAGAAAGCCGGGATCTGATATTCTAACGAGCCTTACCAACTGTCCGCAGCTCAATGTCTCCGGATACGGTCTCGGCGTTGATCCGGCAGATACCCTCCCCGCCGGGGACAAAGCGATCCGTGACACGGTCTCCGCTTACGGTTTCGAAATCCAGCTCATACCGGCAGCTGCCCTCCGGCAGCGTGAGGCAGAGATTTCCGCTGACGCTGTTGAGGTCGACCTCATCCGGCGCTGCATCACAGTTGATGCGCGCTTCGCCGGACACGGTTTCACAGGTAATACTGCTGCCGCCTGCCGGAAGGGCGGACAGGGCAATATCCCCGCTGACGGTGCCAAACGTGTATTCCGCAGCCGGGAGACCGGGGCCGGTGATGTCGCCGCTTGTGGTGTTGACGGTGAGTGAATCCACGCTGCCGCCCATCAGCTCCACATTGGCTGAGACCGTCTCGACCGTGATGGTTTTCAGTGTGGAACCGCCTGGCAGGAAAACGGTCAGTGCCTTCCGCGGCAGATCCGTGCTGCTGAAAAATCTTGATCTGCACGGCTGGATGATGAGCTTACCGTTACTGACCCTGTAGCGCATGCGGTAATCTTCGTTATTGCCGGTATAATCCTCCTGAAAATTCACGCCGTCCCCGTCCGATTCGACCAGATACACATCGCCGGTCAGCCAATGGATCTCGATCTCGTCGATGCCGGTCAGCAGCTCGGATGCAGCCGCGGAATTTTCCCCGCTGCCGAAGCCGGAGCGGTCGAGCGTTTCATAGCTGCCCGCGTTGTCATAGATACAGCGTCCTTCCGCATACAGCACACTGCCGACTGCCCGGCCTGCGAAGTTCAGCGCTAAAATCACCAAAACCACGCCCACGCAGATCAGTGCGATGGCCCAGCCGGGGAGCTTTTTCTTTTTGCCGGACTGCGGCATCTGCGGCGCAACGGATACCGCGTCGGGCGTGGGCGGCGCGGGAAAATCCCGTTTTTTCGGTGCCTGAGCCGCCTGCCTGTGCTCGTACAGCTCCGATACATCGCCGATGCCGCCGACGGCCTCGTCATACGCTTCCTGCTCCGATTTTCCGGCGGCGATCAGATCGTCGTACCGGTCGAGTGTGTGCTGTAAGATCTCCTGCTGCACCTCCGCATTGCGGATGGTCAGCGCAGCGTCCTTAAAAAGTCCGTCTACATAGACCTTGATCTGCTCTCTCATGCTTCTCCCTCCAATAATGCGTTCAGAATACGCACGCTTGCGTCCCATTCCTCCCGCGCCTGCCGGTATGCTTCCCGGCCTTTTTCTGTGATCTTATAATACTTTCTTCTGGCTCCGACCGCCTCATCACCCCAGTAAGAGGTAATGTATCCGCTGTCCTCCAACCGCCGGAAAGCGGTATAGAGCGTGGCTTCCTTCAGGATAAATTCGCCGCCGGAGCAGCTTTCAATGTGCTTGTTGATCTCGTAGCCGTAGCTGTCGCGGCGCACAAGCTGCGCCAGGATCACCGCGTCCGTATGGCCGCGGATCACGTCTGCCCGAATGGACACATCCCCACCTCCGTTTCGGTGGACTCAGTATAACACGATATACCTCATCTGTCAAGGTATATCACGGTGAAATTTTACATGACAAAATTTCATGATATGCATTCAGAATCAGCACTTGTCATGTGCAGCACAATATGCTATACTTCCAGTCAGTAAGATACGGAAGAAGGAAATCAGTATGCGCATCGTCATCAAGATCGGCACCTCCACCATCACGCATCCAACCGGCAGATTGAACATCCGCCAGATGGAAGCGCTGTGCAAGGTGCTCAGCGACCTCAAAAACGCCGGGAACGAGGTGATCCTTGTCTCATCCGGCGCGATCGGCATGGGCGTAGGCAAACTCCGCCTCGGAAAGAAGCCCACGGATGTACCGACGAAGCAGGCTGCCGCCGCTGTCGGCCAGTGTGAGCTCATGTATACCTATGACAAGCTGTTCTCCGAATACCGCCATACCGTCGCGCAGATTTTGCTGACGGCGGACGATATCGCCGATCCCGTGCGGCACGAAAATTTCCAGAACACCATCCAGCGTCTTTTGGAGCTGGATGCCATCCCGATCGTCAATGAAAACGACACGGTTTCCGTCGCCGAGTTCGGCATCGGCGACAACGATACGCTCTCGGCCATCGTCGCGACCAGCGTTCACGCTGATCTTCTCGTTCTCCTGTCGGATATCGACGGTCTGTATACTGCCGACCCGCATAAGGATCCAGACGCTGCGCGCATCGAATTGGTTCCCGAGATCACGGAAGAAATTCTGCGCCTTGCCGACGGCAAGGGCTCCGAGCTCGGAACCGGCGGCATGAAGACCAAGCTCTCCGCCGCGCAGATCGTCACAAAGGCCGGAACAGATATGATCATTGCCAACGGCGCAGAGGTCGAGAAGCTCTACGCGCTGCTTGACGGCAGATCCATCGGCACAAGATTTTTGGGAAAGAGGGCAGATAAATGACGACACAGATGCTTTTGCAGCAGGCCAAAGCCGCCTGCCCGCAGCTTGCGTGGCTGGGGAGCGAAGAAAAAAATCAGGCCATCTGCGAGATGGCAGATGCGATCAGAAGGAATACAGACGCCATTCTCGCCGCGAACGCGGAGGATCTGCGCGCGGCGCAGGGCGTCATTTCCGACGTCATGCTCGACCGCCTGCGCCTGACAAGGGAACGCATTGCCGCCATGGCGGACGGCATGCGCCAGGTTGCGAAGCTCCCGGACCCGGTCGGTGAAATACTGGCCGAGGTAAAACGGCCGAACGGACTTGTGATCCGCAAGACCGCCGTCCCGATGGGCGTCGTGGCGATCATCTACGAAAGCCGCCCGAACGTCACCTCTGACGCCGCGGTGCTGGCGCTCAAAAGCGGGAATGTCTGTGTTCTGCGCAGTGGGAAAGAGGCGTACCGCTCCTCCGCCGCTATCGTCGCAGCCATGCATGAAGGCCTGCGGGCCGCCGGTCTGCCGGAGACATTGATCAATCTTGTTTCGGACACCACGCGACAGAGCGCACACGAGCTCATGACAGCGAACGGTCTGGTCGATCTGCTCATTCCGCGCGGCGGCGCGGGACTGATCCGCGCCTGCGTCGAATCGGCGACCGTCCCATGCATCGAGACCGGCACCGGCATCTGCCATGTATATGTAGACAAGGATGCGGCTCTGGAAAAGGCGCTGAATATTATTGAAAATGCCAAGACCAGCCGCCCGTCTGTCTGCAATGCAGAGGAGGTCGCAATCGTTCACGCGGATATCGCCGGCTGGTTCCTGCCCATGCTCAAAAAACGGCTGGTAGACGACCGTGCCGCGGCCGGCCTGCCGCCGGTCGAGCTCCGGCTGGACGAAGCTGCGCAACAGATCATTCCCGGCACGCCTGCAGGCGAGCGGGATTTTGACACAGAATTTCTGGATTATATCCTTGCGGTCAGGACTGTCTCCGATGCAGACGAGGCCATCAGCCATATCGCTGCGCACTCCACGCACCATTCTGACGCCATCATCACTGAAAATGCGCAGACCGCGCAGCGCTTTACCCGTCTGGTCGACAGTGCGGCGGTCTATGTGAACGCCTCCACGCGCTTTACCGACGGCGGCGAGTTCGGCCTCGGCTGCGAGATGGGCATTTCCACACAGAAGCTCCATGCCAGAGGGCCCATGGGCCTGCGGGAGCTGACGACCTATAAATATATCGTGACGGGCGACGGACAGACCCGGTAAGGAGAAAATTATGTCAACTTATCAACTTGGATTTATCGGAACCGGCAACATGGGCGGCGCGCTGGCGCAGGCTGCGGCAAAAAGCGGCGCGAGCATGCTCCTGTCCAACCGCACGGCGGAAAAGGCGGAGCGTCTGGCCGCGGAGCTTGGCTGCAAAGCCGGGACGAATCAGGAAATCGCGGAATCCTGCAAATTTATCTTTCTCGGCGTCAAGCCACAGATGCTCCCGGCGCTGCTGGATGAGCTGAAAGCGCCGCTTTCAGCTCGGCAGGATCGGTTCATCCTCGTCTCCATGGCGGCGGGCGTTCCGCTCAGGACGATCAAAAAAACGCTGGGGCTCCCCTGCCCGGTCGTGCGCATCATGCCGAATCTGCCGGTCGCGCTCGGCAAGGGCGTCGTTCTGATCTCCCCGGACGACACCGTCTCGGAAGACGAGTTGACCGAATTGGAAACAGTCCTTCGCCCAGCGGGTCTTCTGATGCGCATGCCGGAGGACAAACTTGACGCCGGCAGCGCCGTCTCCGGCTGTGGCCCGGCATTTATGTATCTGTTTCTGGATGCGCTGGCAAACGGCGGCGTAAGCTGCGGTCTGCCGTACCCGCAGGCGCTGGCGCTTGCCGCGCAGACCATGATCGGCACAGCGGAAATGACGCTTGCCTCCGGCAAGCACCCGGGTCAGCTTCAGTCCGAGGTCTGCAGCCCCGGCGGAACGACGATCGCAGGCGTCCGCGCACTGGAGCAGCGCGGTGTACGCGCCGCCGCCATGGACGCGGTGATCGCTGCTTATGCGCGCACCTGCGAGCTTGCAAAAAAATAAAGCAGACCAAGACCATCGGCCGTGCCGGTGGTCTTCTTTGCGTAAAAAACATCGCAGGCATTCGCTGCGGCGAATGCCTGCGGTGAAGAGAACCTTTTACTGACGCCTGCTCAAAACTCCCGCTGCCCGATCCGGGTAATCCGTGATCAGTGCATCCGCGCCGACGCTGGCAAGGTACGCCATATCTTTTTCGGAATTGACCGTCCAATACTGGATCGCCAGATCGTGCGCGTGGGCAAAATTGATGACCGTCGTCGTGCCGAGATTGATGCCGAAGCTCGACTCCGCGTCGCCGAACGGCAGCTGGAGCACGTCATAGGAACAGGTAAAGTCCTTTTTTCCGGTCAATGCGGCAAAATAGAACTGCACGACTTCTTCGGGGCTGGCACTGCGGTGGGTATCCGGATAGTTTTCCGTGATGTAGTCTGCGACCTCATCGCGGAAGCTGCCGATGATCACATGATCGAGCAGATCCCGTCCTTTCAGCGTCGCGTAAAGACGATCCGCCGCGGCCAGCCCGACAGTGCCGCCGTCCTTGATCTCGATGATGTAGCGATAGTCGCCCGCTGCCGTCAGATAATCCAGCACCTCGTCGAGCGACAAAATCCGCAGCTCGTCCGGCACGTCGCCGCCGTGGAGGTCTGCATACGGTGTTTTACCCGCATCACTGACAAACTGTGCCGCCATGTTCAATTCCTTGAGCTCCGCCAGCGTTTTATCGCGGACGAGAACGTTTTCCGTCCCGAAAACAAGCGCCGCATCCGACACACGGTCGAGCGTGGAATCGTGCGACAGCACCAGAATATCGTCCGCTGTCATATGCAGATCAAACTCGAAGTAATCCACCTGGAAATCCGGATTTTCCACGCAGCCGCGGAACGCCGCCAGCGTCTCCTCCGGAAAATCGCCCGCGCCGCTGCGATGCGCCGAAATCGCCGTATCGCCAGTGACAAACGGGTTATCCATATCGTATTGCTTCAGATCCTTTGGATCCGAATGATGATAAAACTGCGCGATCCCGACGATCGCAATGACAACGACAATGCAGAGCAGCACAAGCAGGATCCTGCCGATAACCTTCCTGATTTTCATGATGATTCTCCTGATTCGATTAAAAATGCAGAAATTTCAGCAACCAAAGAGCGCGGCGGTTTTCTGCATCCGCTCCGCGATGGGGACGCCGAAGGGACAGCGCGATTCACAGGCGCGGCAGCCGATACACGCGGACGCGGTATGCTCCAGCGCTTCATAATGGGAGCGTACCGTGGCGGGCACCTCCGGCTGCATGACAGCAAGATCATAGAATTTGTTGATCATGGCGATGTCGAGCTGCGCGGCGCAGGGCTTGCAGTGCCCGCAGTAGGTGCATTCTCCGCGGTAGGAGTGAAACGGTGCGTTGGAGAGCACGGACGCATAGTCCTTTTCGTCATCAGATGCTGTCTCATAGGCCACCGCCTGATCGACCTGTTCTTTGGTGTCGTAGCCGCATAGGATGGCGCTGACGGCCGGACGGGTCAGGGCGTAGTGGATGCACTGCACCGGACTCAGGCGTACGCCGAACGGAGAACGCTTTTCGTCGAACAATCTGCCGCCGGCAAAGCCCTTCATGACCGTGATACCGACGTCGTTTTCCACGCAGATGCGGTACAGCTTCGCGCGGTCGGGATCCGTGCCCTTGAGTCCCGCGTCAAATTCTTCCGCGAACATCGTGTCAATGTCCTCGCTCGCGGGCAGCATATCAAACGCCGGATTGATGCTGAAGAGGATCATCTCCACATAGCCGGACTGTGCCGCCTTCATGGCGACCTTCGGGTTGTGGGAGCTCATGCCGATGTGACGGATCACGCCGCTGTTTTTGAGCTCCATCACATAATCGAGATAGTCCGAGTGCTGGATCTGCTCCCATTCCTTCTCGGAGTCCACATAGTGGATCATGCCGAGGTCAATATAGTCCGTCTGCAAACGGCGCAGAAGGTCTTCAAACGCGGGGCGGACGTATGTCATATCGCGCGTCCGGAAATACTGCTCGTCTTTCCATGTCGAGCCGATATGTCCCTGAATGTACCACTGGCTGCGGTTATCTTTGATGCCTTTGCCGATGATGTCTCTCGACTTCGGGTCCGGCATCCAGCAGTCCAAAATATTGATGCCCTGTGCGGACGCGTAGTGAATCAGGTTAACACCATCCTCTTCCGGGTGGCGCTCCAGCCACTCGCCGCCAAAGCCGACTTCGCTGACCAGCAGCTCTGTTTTGCCCAATCTTCTAAGTTTCATGTTCTTCCTCCCATTGTGTTCTATCTGGTACGTTTGCCTTGTCCCCCCGGCGATATCTTGTATGTGTTTATCTTATCATAATTTCGTGCCGGTTACAATGCGTTGTGAAACGTGCTTTATTCGTACAGATAGACGCGGGCCTCATACGGACGGGTAACAAAGCTGTTTTCCTCACGGGCGTCATCGTAATTCGTCAGAAGGAGCTTCATGTCGCTGAGTGAGAAGTTATATGGTGCCTGAAAGCGCACGGGCTTGTCGGTAAACGAGCAGATCACCAGCAGCTTCTGCTCCTTTGTTTCGCGGGCATAGACATACAGCTTGTCCGAGCCCTTGTAATATTCCTGATAGCTGCCGTCGCGGACAACAGGCAGGCGCTTACGCAGGGCAATGGCTTTTTTATAGAAATTCAAAATCGAATCCGGGTCGTTCTGCGCCTGCTCCACATTGATGCTCTTGTAATTCTCGTTGACATAAAACCATGGCGTACCGGTCGTAAACCCGGCGTTTTCACCGTCTGTCCACTGCACGGGCGTGCGGGCCGAGTCGCGGGACGCGCGATGATAGAGCGCGAGGCGCTTTTCCTCCGTCCAGTCCTGATGCTGGTTGCGGGTCTGCACGTCCTCGTACATGCCGGTGCTTTCCGGATACCAGTTCGTCATGCCGATCTCCTGTCCCTGATAGATGAACGGCGTTCCCTTCAAAAACAGATAGCTGACCGCAAGCATCTTTCCGCTCTCGACGCGGTACTGTTCGCTGCCGTAACGCGAGATCACGCGCGGATGGTCGTGGTTTTCAAGATACAGCGCGTTCCAGCCGCGTCCATCCAGCTGCGTCTGCCAGCTTGAAAAGGCTTTGCGCAGGCGTTTCAGGGAGAATTTGCGCGGCATATAGTCCGTAAAGAAGCAGTCGGCACACATGCACTGGAACTGGATCATCATGTCGATCTCGTTGGTATCCGACTCCTCGATATAATCCAGCGCCCGCTGCGGTGTGACGAGCGGTGCTTCGGCGATGGTCATGCAGTCGTAATTTTCCAGCACATCGCGGCGGAATTCCTGCAGATACTCGTGGATGTGCGGGCCGTGGTTGTAAAAGCGGATGCCCTTGAAGACCGGGAACAGATGATCGTCCGGCAGGCCCTCCTTTTTGGAGATAAACGTGATGACGTCCTCGCGGAAGCCATCGACGCCCAGATCGAGCCAGAATTTGAGGATCTTTTTGACCTCGATCCTGACAAGCGGGTTGTCCATGTTGAGATCCGGCTGCTTGACGGCAAACAGGTGCAGATAGTATTCCTGCCGCAGATCGTCCCACTGCCACGCCTTGCCCTCAAAATGACTGTCCCAGTTGTTCGGAAGTCCGCCGTTCGGCTTTGCGGACCGCCAGATATAATAATCCGTATACGGCTCGATGCGCCGCCGGGATTTCTGGAACCATTCGTGCTCGTCGCTCGTGTGATTGACGACCAGATCCATGACGAGCTTCATGCCGCGCTGGTGAAGGCCCTCCAGCACGGCCCGGAACGCCTCCATGCCGCCGTATTCCGGCGCGATGTCCATGTAATCCGAAATATCATAACCGCAGTCCGCACCGGGTGACGGATAGAGCGGCGAGAACCAGACGCCGTCAACGCCGAGCTCCTTCAGATAATCCAGCTTTTCCAGTACCCCCCACAGATCGCCGATCCCGTCGCCGTTGCCGTCGCGGAAGCTCCGGGGCCAGATCTGATAAAAAACCTTGTCCTTATACCATCTTGTGTGACGCATATTCATTTCTCCCCATGCCGTTTGTTGGTTTCCATAACAACATTATTATTGTAACATATCACCGCGATTTCGCTATATGGAAACCTGAACAGATTTTTATGTCTGCTTTCGTCCAAAATTGACACTTGCGGGAGACTGGAAAAACACATACAATAAGAATACGTATATGTATATGAAGGAGGACACCACATGCGGCTGCAGTTCCCGGAAGGATTTTTGCTCGGCGTCAGCTCCGCTTCGGCGCAGATTGAAGGAGGCGAAGTCGGAAGCAGCTGGAACGACTGGTATCATCAGGGCAGGATCAAGGACGGCTCCGACCCGGCAGTGGCTGACGACCACTGGAACCGCTGGCGCGAAGACTGCGCGCTGATGGCAGGTCTGCATCTGCCCGTCGCCCGCATGGGCGTAGAATGGGCGCGCATCATGCCCGCCCGCGGCGAGGTCGACGAGTCGGCGATCGCACATTACCGCGCGGAGCTCGAATATATGCGTCAGCTCGGCATTCGGCCGCTGCTGACGATCCATCATTTTTCCAATCCCATGTGGTTTGAGCGTTTGGGCGCGTTTGCGAAGCGGGAAAATCTCGATGATTTTCTGTTCTTCGCCAAGCTCTGCGTTGACCGCTTCGGCGATCTGGTCGGCGACTGGATCACCATCAACGAGCCGAATGTCTACGCCACCAACGGCTATTTCTTCGGCGACTGGCCCCCGGGACACAAGAGCTTCTCCGAGACGTTCACCGTACTGGAAAACATGGCCTACTGCCATATCCGCTGCTACCAGATGCTCCACGAGACGCGCGAGGCTATGGGCTATTCCGACACCATGGTCGGCTTTGCGAACCATCTGCGCGTATTTGAACCGGAAGACCCGAAGAATCCCGTACAGTCCGCCACAGCCAAAGCCGTAGAGTGGCTGTTTCAGGGTGCGATCACGCAGGCCATGTCCACAGGCGTCTTCCGTCTGCCGCTGCGAAATCACTGGAAGCTCCCGAAAGGCGAATACTGCGATTTCCACGGCGTCAACTATTACACGCGCTCGACCGTCACAGGCTTTGCAGACGGCGTGCGGAAAAACAGCCCGCGCAACGACCTCGGCTGGGAGATCTGTCCCGACGGTCTTCCGCTTGTCGCACAGAAGCTGGAAAAGCTGCTTGCCCGGCCCATCTGGGTCACGGAAAACGGCACCTGCGACAATCAGGACAGCTTCCGCGCCCGGTATATTTACGAACATCTGAAAGCCATGCTCCGCTCCGGCCTGCCGTTTGAGCGGTATTATCACTGGTGCTTCTGCGACAATTTTGAATGGCTTGAGGGGGAAAGCGCGCGCTTCGGCCTCATCAACGTCGATTACGCCACGCAGACGCGCACGATCAAGCGCTCCGGCGAGTTCTACGCCGATATGATCCGCAACGGAGGCGTAACGGACGAGGCTTACGACGCGTATGTCAGAGGGGAGGTCTACCGCATCGAATGATCACGGTCAAACACGGCGTATTTCATCTGCAGAACGAAAAAAGCTCCTACCTGTTCCGCGTTCGGGACGGGTTTCTGGAGCATCTGCACTTCGGTGCGCGCGTCAGTGCGTCTGACGCGGACGCACTTGCCGTCCGGCCCGGCTGCGGCTGGGGAGACAGCACGCTTTACCGGGAAGGCTCCAACGCCAACTGCCTGGATATTTTCCCGCTTGAATGGAGCGGCAGCGGACGGGGCGATTATCGCGAAAGCACGATAGAGCTTGCACAGAACGGACAGCCGGTCTCCACGGATTTCCGGTATATCGGCTGTGAGGCGCCGAAGGCTCCCCTGCCCTCCGCGCTTCCGGCCTCGCGCGGGCAGACGGTCCTTGCCGTCTATCTGGAAGACAAAGCGGCAAAGCTCCGGCTGACGCTCCTGTACGGCGTTCTGCCGACGGTCTTCACGCGCAGGGCCATTCTGGAAAACTGCGGCGACGCGCCGGTTTCCATCCGGAAGCTCATGAGCAGCTGCGCGGACCTTCCGGGCGACTGGGCGCTGCACACCTTCTCCGGCGGCTGGATCGCGGAGATGCAGCACACCGAGACGCCCGTTACCATGGCGCGAGCCTGCCTGGAGAGCACGACCGGCGCGTCGTCCAGCCGCGCGAACCCCGGCTTTCTGCTTGCCGCGCCAGACGCGACGGAGACGGACGGAGCGGTCTGCGGCTTCAACCTGCTCTATTCCGGCAGCCATTATCTGAGCGCGCAGAAAAGCCTGCAGGGCCTCACGCGCGTGATTCACGGCATCTCCCCCGCGAATTTCGACTGGGAGCTTGCGCCCGGAGCGTGTTTTGAGACGCCGGAGGCCGTTATGGCGTGGTCTGATCACGGATTCGGCGGTGTAACGGACTGCTTTGGCCGCTATGTGAACGAATCGCTCATTCCGCCATACTGGAAAAACCGGCCCCGCCCCATCGTCTACAACAGCTGGGAGGGCTGCATGTTCGATTTTACGGAGGCAAAGCTCCTGCGGCTCGGCAGGCTTGCAAAGCAGCTGGGCTGCGAGCTGTTCGTGCTGGACGACGGCTGGTTCGGAACGCGCGACAGCGATACCAGCAGCCTCGGCGATTACTATGTAAACGCCAAAAAACTCCCGAACGGCCTGAAGGGTCTCGGCGAGAAGCTGAACGCCATAGGACTGCAATTCGGCCTCTGGTTCGAGCCGGAATCCGTCAGCCCGGATTCGGAGCTGTACCGTGCGCACCCGGACTGGGCGCTGCATGATGGACTCGGCCGTGAGGATCTTCTGGGCCGTCACCAGCTGCTGCTCGATCTTACAAAGCCGGAGGTACGGGACTATATCGTCGAGAGCGTCGGCGGCATCCTTGATTCCGCGCCCATTTCCTATGTCAAGTGGGACATGAACCGCCACTCCTGCGCGCTGGGCGCAAAGCAGCATGCGTTTGTCCTCGGACTATACGATGTGCTGCGCCGCATTTTTGAGCCGCGGCCCGAAATTCTGCTCGAGAGCTGCTCGTCCGGCGGGAACCGGTTCGACTGCGGGATGCTCTTTTTCTCGCCGCAGATCTGGTGTTCGGACAATACCGATCCTGTCGAGCGCCTGCGTATCCAGCAGAGCCTCAGCTATCTCTATCCGCCCTCGACCTTCGGCGCGCACGTGTCGGCGAGCCCGCACGCACAGACGCTGCGCGCGACGCCGCTTTCCACGCGCGGAAACGTCAGTCTGTTCGGCTGCCTCGGCTACGAACTGGATCTGGCGGAGCTGCTGCCGGTCGAACAGGCGGAGATCCGGGCGCAGATCGAGTTTTACAAGGCGCACCGCAGCACGCTACAGTATGGCCGCTTTACAAGAAGCCGTACAGACGGCGGCGGAGTGGTCTGGCAGGCGCAGACAAGAGAGGAAACGGTCGCGGGCGTGTTCCACGGCGTGCAGAACGCCGCGCCGGGCTATGAGCGCCTGCGCGTGACAGGTCTGGATGCGGACAAACGCTACCGGCTCGAAAGCCGGCCGCAGCTGCTGCGCGTCGGCGATTTCGGTTCGCTTCTGCGCCATGTGCTGCCCGTAAAGCTGAACCCGAACGGACTTGCCGTGCAGACGGCAGACAGCTATTACAAGATGTACGACGGCCAGCAGGCCGTCACGGCCTCCGGCGCGGCCTATGGCGCCGGGATCATGCTCGCGCCGCGCTTCGCCGGAACCGGCTATGACGCGGACGGGCGCATGCAGAGCGACTTCGGTTCCAACGTTTATTTCATCCGGGAGGTGCAGTCATGAAAAATCCTGACCGCCGCAACAAGTATTTCTTCGGCCTCGGCACGATTGGCAGGGACATGTTCTATGCGTTTGAAGCAAACGCGCTTTTGTATTTCCTGTCCAACATTCTCTCGCTTCCTATCCATGTGTTCGCAGCGGTGAGCCTCGTGCTGTCCGTTCTGCGCATTGCCGACGCGCTGAACGATCCCATTACGGGCCTTGTGATCGACAATATTCACACAAAATGGGGCAAATTCAAGCCCGCGATCCTGGTCGGCGGCGTCGTGTCCGTGATCTTCTATCTGATTTTGTTCGGCAATGTCGGCACCGGCACGGTCTATGTCATTTTCTTCGCTGTCGCGTATGTTCTCTGGGATATCAGCTACGGCATCAACGACATTGCGTATTGGACGCTCCTGCCCGCCCTGACGCAGGATCAGAAGCAGCGTGAGAATTACGGCGCGTTCGCGCGCATCTGCGCAAATATCGGCATGTACATCATCATGGTCGGCTGGCAGCCCATCACCGCCGCACTCGGCAACACGCCGAAGGCATGGATGACAGTAGCCGTCGCGGTAAGCGTTGTCTATCTGGCCGGTCTCTGCTTCCCGCTGTTCGGCGTGAAGGAAAATCGCGAGATCAAAGAGGACGACGAGAAATTCACCATCCGTGATATGTGGAACGCCATCACAAAAAACGACCAGCTCATGTGGACGACGCTTTCCATGGCACTGTTTATGGTCGGCTACTGCACAACGACGGGCTTTGCGACGTATTACATGCAGTATCTCTACGGCGATATCAACATGTACGCCATTCTGGCCGCTGTCTGCGGCGTGGCGCAGCTGGCCGCGCTGATGATCTTCCCGCTGTTCTCCAAAAAGCATGACCGCCGCCAGCTCTACACGGGCGCAACGATCCTTGTTCTGGCTGGCTACATCGTATTCTTCTTTGCCGAGCATTCGCTGTTTCTCATTGCCGCGGCCGCCATTCTGATGTTCGTCGGGCAGGCGTTTATCCAGCTGCTGATGCTCATGTTCCTGGCCGACACGATCGAATACGGCCAGTGGAAGCTCGGCCGCCGCTCGGAATCCATCACGTTCTCCATCCAGCCGCTCGTCAACAAGATCGGCGGCGCGCTCTCGACCGGCCTCATCAGCGTCAGCATCATGCTGGCCGGGATCAAGACAAAGGGCAGCGACATAGCAGCTGCCGCCATCGGCGCATCCGGCAAGCTGACCATCAAGCTCGCCATGCTCGCCATCCCGCTGGTTCTGATCCTCGCCGGGTATTTCATCTATCTGCGCAAATACAAGATCAGCAAGGAATTCTACGACCAGATGCTCGCCGATCTCAAATCCCGCGAAGCAGAACCGGCAGCAAACCGGTAACCTGCCGCGCATTTACAGTAAAAACGCTTCGGGAGTCAGGCTGGCTCCCGAAGCGTTTTTGATTTATTTGGCATAGATCAGTCCGACCAGCCAGTTCAGCGTCTTTGCCGGAAGGATCTTGACGAGGAAGCAGAAGAATTTGTACTGCAGGCCGATGGTGTTGATGGGCCGCACGCCCTTTTTGTCCGCGACGTGCGCGATGAACGCGCCCGCCTTTTCCGGGGCCATGCCGTTCTGCTCGTCCCGTTCCATCCCCGCAACGGAGCGCGCGATGCGTCCGCCGTAAATATCGTCCCCTTCCGGGTTCTTTTCCCGCGCGGCGGTGAAGCCTGTGCGGATATCGCCCGGCTGGACGCAGCAGACCTGAATGCCGAAGGGCTTGACCTCATTGGCAAGCGCCATGGTATAGGAGTTGATGGCGGCCTTGCTGGCCGAATAATAGGTCTGGAACGGAATGGGGATCGCGCCCGCAACGGAGCTCAGGTTTACGATGCGTCCAAAGCATTGCCTGCGCATCACAGGCAGCACCTGCCGGTTCATGCGCACCATGCCGAAGAAATTCACGTTCAGCTGGTGCTGCGCGTCTTCCGTTTTTGTGAATTCGACCGCGCCGGAGATGCCGAAGCCCGCGTTGTTGATGAGCACGTCGATATGGTCTTCCTGCCTCAGGATCTCCTGCACAGCGGCGGCAAGCGTTTCTTCCTTTGTTACGTCGGCCGCGATGTGCTTCATACCGGGCGCGCCCTCGGCTCGTCTGGAAAGCTCATAGACCGTATAGCCCTTTTCGAGCATGGCCTGCGCCGTACACAGGCCGATACCGGACGTGCCGCCGGTAATGACGCAAACCTTTTTTACGGGCGTCACAGGTCATACCCCCTCAAAACCTCGGCGATGACGGCGACAGCTTCGTCGATCAGCGCGTGCGTGTGCGTGGCCATAAGGCTGGTGCGGAGCAGACACTCGTGCGGGGCCGCTGCAGGCGGCAGGGAGGAATTTACATAGACGCCGCGGTCATAAAGCTCCTTCGCGATGGTAAGCGTCGGGATCGGCTCGTAGGTGTAGATCGGGATAATGGGAATCCGGTCGCCGTTGGACGGGCGCATTTTGATCTTCCGCTCGTTCAGAAGCCCGCGCATATAGAGCGCGTTTTCCTGCAGATTCGTCACCAGCTCCGGGTGCGCCTCCAGCTGGCGGAGCGCGGCCAGCGCCGCCGCCGCGTTCGCAGGCGGGATGGACGCGGAGAAGATGAACGGACGGGAGCTGTGGCGCACGAAGTCCGCTACGCGGCTGCTGGCCGCCATGTAGCCACCGAGAGAGGCCAGTGATTTGGAGAACGTGCCCATGTAGATATCGACCTGATCCTCAAGTCCGTAATAGCTTGCCGTGCCGCGGCCGCCCTCGCCGATGACGCCGAGGCCGTGCGCGTCGTCGACCATGACGCGCGCGCCGTATTTCTGCGCCAATGCGCAGATCTCAGGCAGATTTGCAATATCGCCGCCCATGGAGAACACGCCGTCGGTCACGATCAGGCAGCCTGCCGTCTCCGGTACCTTCTGCAGCTTCTTTTCAAGGTCTGCCATATCGTTGTGCTGGTAGCGCAGCATCTTGCCGTAGGAGAGCTTGCATCCGTCATAGAGGCTGGCATGGTTCTCCCGGTCCATGATAACATAATCATGCAGGCCGACGATGGCGCTGATGATGCCAAGATTGGACTGGAAGCCCGTCGAAAAGGTCACGACGGCGTCCTTGCGCAGGAACTTTGCCAGCTCATCCTCAAGCTTGAGATGCAGCTTGAGCGTACCGTTCAGAAAACGGGAGCCGGAGCAGCCGGAGCCGAGCGTTTCATAGGCGTGCATGCCGGCCTTGACGACCGCATCATTGGTCGTCAGACCGAGATAGTTGTTTGAGCCCAGCATGATGCGGCGCTTGCCCTCCATGACGACCTCGGTGTCCTGTCGGGATTCGAGCGCATGGAAATACGGATAGATGCCGAGATCCCGGACCTCATCCTGAATATAGCGCTGGTTGCATTTTTCGAAAATATCCATATGTTCCTCCTTCGTTACAGAAGCGTTCCGAGGGCCAGCAGCACACGTTCGGCGCTGCAAAGCTCCTCAGGCGTGAACTGCGCGGAGAGCGCAGCGACTTTTTTCTGCATTTCATCCTCGTTTTCATCAAAATAACCGGAGAATTTCTCCGAAGTCGTCAGCACGATCTCGCGCCGGTCATGCGCCTGCACCGTTTTGTTTAGATACCCCTTTGACACGAGCTGATTGACCTTATAGGTCGCGTTTGGCTGGGAAATGCCGATGGTCTCGGCAAACTGGGAGATCGTCGGGCTTCCGAGCAGATGAATGATATCCGCGGAAAAGGCTTCCGTTGCGCTGAGACTGCCGGGCTTTTCCCGTACGGCGGAAAACAGCTTCCGATAGCAGAACAGACGGTATTTGCGGAACAGCGCTTCGATGGTCTGAAGCAGCATGGCAGCTCCTTTCGTTACATAAAATATTTTAATTAAAAATTTTTAAGTATTACAAGTATAGCGCGTATCCCTGATTCTGTCAAGAAATTTTTGTGCAAGTTCCGGCCGTATATGCTATACTGAGTTTGAATAGGAGGATTACTGTATGAAGGTTCTTGCGATTATCGATATGCAGAAGGATTTTATTGACGGTGCGCTGGGAACAAAAGAGGCGGTTTCGATCGTACCGAAGGTCGCTGCACGGCTGAAAAAAGCACGTGAAGACGGCGAAACCGTCGTCTTCACGCGCGATACGCACCATGCGGACTACCTTTCCACGCAGGAGGGGCGGAATCTTCCAGTCCCGCACTGCATAGAAGGCACGGAGGGTTGGCAGATCGACGCGGCGCTGCCGGTTCTGGACGCGCCGGTCTTTGACAAGCCCGGTTTCGGTTCCCCTGCCCTGATTGAATTCTTCAAAAAGCTGCCGGAGCTGGAACGTGTTGAATTCGTCGGCCTCTGCACCGACATCTGCGTCATTACGAACGCGATGATGGCAAAGGGCGCGCTGCCGGAGGTCCCGCTTTTTGTCTGCGCGGACTGCTGCGCGGGCGTGACCCCCGAAAGCCACAAAACGGCGCTGAACGCGATGAAGATGTGCCAGATTTCGATCCTTTAAGCAAAACAGAACCGCTGGAACAGACATTCCAGCGGTTCTGCTTTTACAGCTCTCCGGGAAACAGCGTGTCGATGGCGGCTGCGGCTGCGGCCTGCTCGGCACGTTTTTTGCTGCTGCCACTGCCTTTGCCGCAGGGTTTGCCGTTGAGCAGCACTTCGACCTCAAATTTCTTATCGTGATCCGGGCCGGATTCTCCGATCAGCTCATAGCGGAGCATCTGATCCTTTTTTCGCTGCACGAGCTCCTGGAGCGCGGTCTTATAGTCGAAATTATGCGGCTTGCCTGCCGGGACATCGCAGAGGATCAATCGGTCGATGATCTCCTTGGAGGCAGAAAAGCCGCCGTCCATGTAGCTTGCCGCGATCACGGATTCCATAGCGTCGGAGACGATGGAATCGCGTTTGCGGCCTCCGCCGTGCTCCTCGCCGTGGCCGAGCAGCAGAAAGCTGCCAAGCCGGATCGTGCCCGCGGCACGGGCGAGATTCTTTTCACAGACAAGGTCGGCACGAATGCGCGTCAGCTCGCCCTCCGGCTTGTCCGGGAAGCTCCGATACAGGTAATCCGCCACGACGAAGCCGAGGATCGAATCGCCCAGAAATTCCAGACGTTCGTTGTCGCGCAGACCGCGCTCGCGGTTTTCATTGGCATAGGAGCTGTGCGTCAGCGCGTTTTCGAGAATGCTCTTGTCCCGGAACGTGTAGCCCAGCCCGGCTTCCAGTTCACTCAGCATGTTGATACTCCTTTGGTATGACCATATGATCCATATTTGCCGCCAGCGTCGCGGCCACGTCTGCCTCTACAGCCCCAATGGCCTGCCGGATGGCGTTGCGGATGGCCAGCGCATCGGACGAGCCGTGCGCCTTGATCACAGGCTTGCTCAGGCCGATGAGAGCCGTGCCGCCCGTCTCGCGGTAGTCCATTTTTTTCTTGAACGCCTTGACGCCGTCCATGCACAAAAGCGCCGCCAGCTTGGTAAGTACATTTTTCTTGAACATGTCCTTCATCATGGAGGCCATGAAAAGCGCCGTGCCCTCGATCCCCTTGAGCAAAATATTGCCCGAGAAACCGTCGGCCACGACCACGTCCGCGCCGCCCAGCGGCACGTCGCGCGCTTCAATGTTGCCGGTAAAATTGATCGCACCGGCCTCGCCCGCCTGCTTTAAAAGCGGATAGACAGCCTTTTGCAGCTCGCCGCCCTTGGAGTCCTCCGCGCCGATGTTTAAAAGCGCGACGCGAGGATTCCGGATGCCCAGCACCTTTTCAGCGTAATACGAGCCCATGAACGCGAACTGCAGCAAAAATTCCGGCGTACAATCAGCCGTCGCACCGCAGTCGATGAGCACAGCTTCCCCGCCGGATTTCGTCGGGATCTGCGGTGCCATGGCTGCGCGGCGGATGCCCTTGACGCGCCGGACGGTCAGCGTAGCGGCGGAGAGCAGCGCGCCGGTCGAACCCGCGGAGACGAATGCGTCTCCGCCGCCCTCCTTCAGCATATTCAGTCCCACGACCATGCTGGAATCTTTTTTCTTTTTTACGACCGTCGCCGGATCGTCGTGCATATCGACGACGTCGTCCGCGTTGGCGATCTCCACACCCTTGGGCAGCGTTTCGATGCCCTGATCCTTCAGCGCCCGCAAGATCGCCTCGCCGCGTCCGACCAGCACGACCTCACAGCCGAAGTCCTTCGCCGCCTGGATCGCGCCCATCGCGATCTGGTCAGGGGCATTGTCGCCGCCCATGGCGTCTACCAGAATTCTCATGTTGCTTCCTCCTGCCCTGTCATTTGATCGATGATCGCAAGCGACCGCTGTGCGATGGCGAGATTTTTGTTGGCCTTTCCCTTGACGCGATGGTCAAGCGGCGTCAGAATGCCGAAATTCACGTTCATCGGCTGGAACGAAACGACGCTTTCATCGGAGATATAGGCCGCCAGCGCGCCGATGGCCGTCTCGCGCGGGAAATCAGGAAGCGGCTCGCCCCTGAGCTTCGCCGCCATACTGACGCCCGCAAGATAGCCGGAGGCCGTCGATTCGACATACCCCTCGACCCCCGTCATCTGGCCCGCGAACGCGACCAGCGGATCGCGCCGGTCGGCATAGTACCGGTCGAGCAGGCGTGGGGAATCAAGGAAGGTATTGCGGTGCATGACGCCGTAGCGGACGAATTCCGCGTCATGCAGCGCGGGGATCATGGAAAACACGTGCTTCTGCTCTGGAAATTTCAGATGCGTCTGGAATCCGACGATGTTATAAACGGAGCCTGCGGCGTTGTCCTTGCGCAGCTGCACGACGGCATACGGCTCACGGCCCGTCTTCGGGTCTTTGAGGCCGACGGGCTTCAGCGGGCCGTAGCGCAGCGTATCGACGCCGCGCCGGGCCATGACCTCAACAGGCATGCAGCCCTCGAAGACATGCTTGTCCTCGAATCCGTGCACCGGTGCTTCCTCCGCCGCTTTCAGCGCCTCGACAAAGGCGAGGTATTCGTCCTTATCCATCGCGCAGTTGACATAATCTGCTTCTCCCCGATCGTACCGGGACGCGAACCACGCCTTGTCCATGTCGATGGATGAAAAGGTCACGAGCGGCGCGGCGGCGTCGAAGAAGCTCATGTATTCCTGTCCGCCGAAATAGCGCTGGATTGCGGCGCTCATCGCGTCGGAGGTCAGCGGGCCGGTCGCAACGATAACGGGGCCGGTCGGAACCTCGTCCGCCTCCGCCTCCGCAACGGTGATGTTGGGGTGCGACCGGATCTTCTCCGTCACCATGCCGGAAAAGCCGTAGCGATCGACGGCCAGCGCGCCGCCCGCCTCCACACGGTTTGCCTCCGCGCAGGTCAGGATCAGACTGTGCAGCCGCCGCAGCTCTTCTTTTAAAAGGCCGACGGCGTTTTCCAGCCGGTCGCCGCGCAGGGAGTTGGAGCAGACGAGCTCCGCAAAATCCGCGCAGTGGTGCGCAGGTGTCATTTTGTGCGGCTTCATTTCCGTCAGCGTCACATGAATGCCGCGCTCGGCCAGCTGCCACGCGGCCTCGCAGCCTGCGAGGCCAGCGCCGATCACTTTCACTTCCAGCATGTCGGGGCGTCCTTTCTATCTCTGTATCAGAACGGAAGATCCTCTTCCGGCTCAGTCTTTTTGGCGGGCTTTTTTGCCGCCGTCTTCTTTGCGGCGGGCTTTTTTGCGGCGGGCTTTTTTGCCGCTGCTTTTTTGGCGGCAGGCTTCTTGGCAGCCGTCTTAGTTGCCGTTTTTTTTGCTGCCGGTTTCTTCGCGGCTTTTTTCTCTTCCGCCTGCTTCTGTGCAGCTTCGGCTGCAGCCTCGGCGTTCGATTCCGCAGTCGCGGCCTCGCCGGAGGCGGTGGACTTGCGGCGATAGCCGCGCTTATCCTCCGGCAGGAAGTTGGAGCACTCGGGATTCGCGCAGAACGGCTTCATCGCGCCCTTGCCGGAGCGCTTGAACATCGTCTGTCCGCAGACCGGGCAGTCCTGATCGGTCGGTACGTCCCAGGTCATGAAGCCGCAGGCCGCGCCGCGCTCACAGGCGTAATAGGCGTAGCCGCGCTTGCTCTTTCGCTTCAGGATCGTACTGCCGCACTTCGGGCAGCGGCCCGGCATTTTTTCCGTAATGGGCTTGGTGAATTTGCATTCCGGATAGCCGGGACAGGCGAGGAATTTGCCAAAGCGGCTCGTCTTTACAACGAGGTTCCGGCCGCAGATCTCACACTTTTCGTCCGAGATCTCATCCGGCACCTTGAGCCGGGTGTCCTTGAGCGCTTCCTCTGCGTCGAGCATTTCCTGATGGAAGCCGGTATAGAATTCCTCCAGAACGCTCTTCCAGCGGCGCTGACCTGCCTCGACTTGGTCGAGTTGCTTTTCCATGTCGGCGGTGAATTCAACGCTGATGATATTGGGGAAGCGATCCATCATCAGGCCGTTGACCACCTCGCCGAGCTTCGTCGGCGAGAGCTTTTTGTCGGTCTTGACGACGTATTCGCGATCCTGGATCGTGGCGATGATCGCCGCGTAGGTCGACGGGCGGCCAACGCCCTTTTCCTCCATCGCGCGCACCAGAGATGCCTCTGTATACCGCGCGGGCGGCTGTGTGAAGTGCTGCTGCTTATCAAATCCGGAGGCCGTGAGCGCTTCGCCGGGAGCGAGGTCGGGCAGCGGAGAATCGAGCTTTTCCTGCTCGTCGTCGCGGCCTTCCTCGTAGATGGCGGTAAAGCCGGAGAATTTCATGCTCTGGTGGGTCGCGCGGAAGACATGGCTGCCGCAGGCGGCTTCGATCGCCGTCACGTCATACAGGGCGTTGGTCATCTGGGACGCAATGAAGCGGCTCCAGATGAGCTTATAGAGCCGGTACTGCTCCTTAGTCAGATCGTGCTCGACCGCCTCGGGATAGAGCGCGACATTTGACGGGCGGATGGCCTCATGCGCGTCCTGCGCGCCGGATTTCGGCTTGTATCGGCGGGGCTCGCTGTAATACGCGGCACCGTAGCGGCTGCGGATCGCGTCGCCCGCGGCGGCCAGCGCCTCTTCGGAAATACGCAGAGAGTCGGTACGCATGTAGGTGATGAGACCGACGGAGCCCTCACCGGAGATCTCCACGCCCTCATAGAGCTGCTGCGCGATCATCATTGTGCGGCGCGGGGTCATGTTGAGCTTGCGGGACGCTTCCTGTTGGAGCGTCGACGTGATGAAGGGCGGCGCAGGAGTCCGCTTTTTTTCCGACTTTTTCACGCCGGTCACGGTGAACGGCTGTCCTTCCAGCGCGTCCAGCACGGACTGCACATCCTGCTCGCTCGCAAGCTCGCGCTTCTGCGGATCGCCGTAGTAGTGTGCGGTAAAGCTGCCGGCCTTGCCGACACGGTTCAGATTCACGTCCAGCGTCCAGTATTCCTGCGGGACAAAGGCCCGGATCTCATTTTCCCGGTCGACGACCAGCCGGGTCGCGACCGACTGCACGCGGCCGGCCGACAACCCCTTGCGGATCTTCTTCCAGAGTAAGGGGCTCAGCTGATAGCCGACGATACGGTCGAGCACGCGGCGCGCCTGCTGCGCGTCAACGAGATTCTGATCGATGGGACGCGGGTGCTGGATGGATTCCTGCACGACGTTGCGCGTGATCTCGTTGAAGGTCACGCGGTACGTCTCATCGTCCGGGATGTTCAGCAGATATTTCAAATGCCAGGAAATCGCTTCGCCCTCGCGGTCCGGGTCAGTTGCGAGATAGATGCGGCCGGAGCCCTTCGCAGCCTTGCGCAGATCCGCGATGATGTCTTCCTTTCCCTTGAGCGGCTGGTATTCCGGCTCAAAATCATGCTCGATATCCACGCTCATCGTGCTCTTCGGCAGATCACGCAGGTGTCCCATGCTGGCCTTGACCTGATAGTCGGGGCCGAGATATTTTCCGATGGTTTTGGCCTTCGAGGGAGACTCCACGATGACCAGATTCTGTTTTGCGTTCGGCATAGATGCCTCCATGTTATTTTTTCGCCAGCTCATAATACCGGGCCGGCAGCCGCTTGACAAAGCCCTTGACCTCCAGCAGCGTCAGTGCAGACAGCACCCGTCCGGCAGGCAGCTGTGTTTCGTCGATCATCCGGTCGACCGGCTGCTTTCCGGACTCCAGCTGCCGGAGAACGGCGGCCTCGTCGGCAGATACGCGCGGCAAAATTTCCTGTACGTCAATATAAGCCCTGTTTTCCTGCTTGTCAACGGCTTTTGTGTCAGTTTTTTCCGGATCAGACGAAGTTTCCGCCACAACAAGGTTTTCCTTCGTCTCCTGCGGGCCGAGCGTCATGGGGCCGAGCGGCTTCTGGCGCAGCGGCAGCTCCGGGTAGAGATAGGTATATTCCTGCAGCACATCCCAGCCCTCGGCGATCAGGATCGCGCCCTCCTTGAGCAGCTGGATGTTTCCTTCGCAGGTCGGGTTTCCGAGGTTTCCGGGCAGTGTGAACACGTCTCTGCCCTGTTCGAGCGCGTGGCGGGCGGTGATGAGCGCGCCGCTCTTTTTCGGTGCCTCCACAACGACGGAGCCGAGCGAAAGGCCGCTCAGGATCCGGTTCCGGGACGGAAAATGCTCCGGCAGCGGCGGCGTTCCGGGCGGAAGCTCACTGATGACGCAGCCGTGGGTACGAAGATCTTCAAACAGACTTCGGTTCATAGCCGGATAATCCACATCCACGCCGCAGGCAAACACGGCCACGGGCGGCGTACCGGAGGATACGGCGCCTCGCAGCGCCATGGTGTCGATCCCGGCCGCGCCGCCGGAAACGACGATCGCGCCGTATCGGCCAAGCTCATAGCCCAGTCGCTTGGCCTGAAGAAGCCCATACGCGGAGGCCTTGCGCGTGCCGACCATGGCGATGACGGGCTCCGCGTCAAAATCCGGGAAAACGCCTTGATAATACAATACGAGCGGCGCATCGTCAATGTTTTTGAGACGGTTCGGGTAAGCGGCGTCCTGAAAGGTCAGGATCCGGATCATTTTACGGTAGCATTGCTGCAGGATCTGCCGTGCGGGCGCAAGCTCTTTATCCGCGAGCGAGGCGCGGCCCTCCGGGCGGAGCTCCTGCGGGTAATCGCTCTCCGCGGCGCAGTAGACCGCCTCGGGCGTCCCGAACTGCTCCAGAAGCGCGCGGAGCCCGCGCACGCCGACCCCTCTGCGTCCGGTCAGCCACAGCCAGTATTCCAGCATAAAAATCCCTCTGTCTTTCTCGGATTTTTTATATGATCTATGCCTCAGCGCTTCATCTGCCACAGGGCGATCGTCGCTGCGACCGCCGCGTTCAAAGACTCGCATCGGGGCGACATGGGAATAATGATCTTCTGATCCGCCGCGTCCAACAGCGCCTGACAGATCCCCTGCCCCTCGCTGCCGATGACGACTGCCGCGGCGCACAGATCTGTCTGGCGCAGATCGACGGCATCGGAGGACATGGCGGTCGCGAGGAGCGGAATATTCTGCTCCCGGCAGGCATCGACGGCCTGTGCCCGTGTCATGCTGACCGGTTGGGTGCGGAACACCGCGCCCATGGAGGCGCGAACCGTCTTGGGATTATAGGCGTCTGCACAGCCGTCCAGCAGCACGGCCGGGATCTCCAGCGCGTCCGCCGTGCGGAGGATCGTGCCGAGATTGCCGGGATCCTGAATGCCGTCCAGCAAAAGCGTCCCGGGTACGAGCGCGGCGGTCTTTTTTTCCGGCAGACGGCACAGGAAGATCGCGCCCTGCGGCGCATCCATCAGGGAAACAGACTGCATGACATCTTTGGGAACACGGACGACGCGGACGAAATCCGGAAGTTTACATAATTTAACATTTTCTTCCGCGATCACCGTATGCAGTCCCGGATACCAGCGGGCAGCCTCGGCCAGCAGCTTCACGCCGTCGGCGGCGAACTCGCCGCTCTTTTCCCGGTAGGCACGTGAGGTAAGCAGCTTTTTCGTATGCGCCAGAAGCGGGTTCCGGCGGCTTGTGATCCGCTGCTCCATCACGGCTTCACCTTTGCGAGCCGGTCGTTCTCGCCGAGCAAAACGAGCGTGATGTGATCATTCAGCGGGCGGTTCGCGTCCAGCGTGACATGTACCTTGCCGTTTTCCCGCACGGCAATGACGTTCACGCCATATTTTGCACGGATATCCAGCTCACGGATGCTCTTGCCGCACCACTCGGGCGGCGTCTGCAGCTCGGCGATGCCGCAGTCCGGCGAAAGCTCGATAAAATCCAGAATACTCGATGAGGTCAGCGACTGCGCCAGCTTAATGCCGGACTCACGCTCCGGAACGACGACATGATCCGCGCCGATCTTTTCCAGCGCGCGGCGCTGCGTTTCGTCGGTGGCCTTGCAGACGACGGTCTGCACGCCCAGCTCCTTAAGGTTCAGCGTCGCGACGACGCTCGTGGCCAGATCGCCGCCGATGGCGACGACGGCGCAGTCATAATTCCGCACGCCGAGCGCGCGCAGCGCGTCTTCGTCCCGCGCGTCACATACAGCAGCACAGGTGACTTTACTTTCTATCTTCTGTACAAGCTCCGGATGCAGATCGATGGCCAGCACCTCGCTGCCAAGCTCATACAGCCGCTGTGCGACCGCGCTGCCGAAGCGTCCGAGTCCAATTACAATATATGTTTTTTTCATGGTATTACTCCCCCCTGTTCAGCCGATCATGATTTTTGTTTCCGCATAACTGACGCGCTCTTCGGCGCGGTCAGCCGCCATAAAACCGACGCTGATGGTCATGATCCCGAGCCGCCCGAAAAACATGAACACGATCAGGACCAGCTGCGATGCGACGCACAGCGAGCTTGTGATGCCCGTCGTCAGACCGACGGTGCAGAGGGCGGAGATCGTCTCATACAATGCGTTTTCCAGACTCACGTGATCAGCCACGCTTAAAAACGCTGCGCCGAGGCCGGACAGCAGCAAGACCAGGATAAACAGCGCGGAAGCGTTTGCGATCGCCTGCTGCGGGATCCGGCGCTTCATGATCTGCACGCTTGTCCGTCCCCGTGCCGTCGACCAGGCGGCAAGTAAAATCACGCCGACCGTCACGGTCTTGACGCCGCCCGCTGTCGAGCCGGACGAGCCGCCGACGAGCATCAGAAAGTCCGCCACGGCCTTTGACACATCGGACAGCGCGTTCTGATCAAAGGTCACAAAGCCCGCCGTGCGGAGCGTGACCGACTGGAAAAGCGCGGCCATCAGCTTCTGCGGTGTCGTAAAGCTGCCGAGCGTGCCTGGATTGTTCCACTCGAGCGCGGCAAAAAGTCCCGCGCCGCCGAAGATCAGAACTGTTGTGATGATGATGACCAGTCTCGTGTAGACGCTCATGCGAGAAAAGCGGCGGTTGTGCCGGATATCGCCCCAGACGGCAAATCCGAGGCCGCCGATAATGATGAGCGCCATAATGGTGAAATTCACGACCGGGTCTGCCGCATACCGGCAGAGGCTTCCGCCAACGTCTGTATCCGCGAGCACGTCGAAGCCCGCGTTGCAGAACGCGGAGACGGAATGGAACACGCCGTACCACAGCGCCCTTCCAAACCCAAACTCCGGCAGGAAGCGGAAGAACAGAATGAGTGCGCCCGCGCCTTCCACTGCGGCTGTGCCGCGCAGGATATTGCGCACGAGGCTCACGATGCCGCTGTAGCTGTCGCTGCCGAGGGCCTGTGCCAGAAGCATGCGCTCCCGCAGACCGATCTTACGGCGGAGGGCAAAGAAAAACAGACACGCGATGGTCATAAAGCCGAGGCCGCCGATCTGAATGAGCAGCAGAATGACGACCTGACCGAACATGGCCCAATGTGTTCCGGTGTCAACACGGATGAGACCCGTCACGCAGGTCGCAGAGGTCGCGGTGAACAGGCTCGTCAAAAACGGCGTGGGTTCGCCGGAGCGCGACGCGGCGGGCAGACACAGAAGACCGGAACCAAGCAGAATAATGCCCAGAAACACAAGGACGATCAGCCGCCCCGGGCGCATGGAACGAAACGGCCTTCCGAGCCGCTGAAAAAACGATGAAACCATGGCAGAAAGCCGTCTCCTTTCTGGAATATACTATATTATAGTCAGAAGACGCACCGCCGTCAAGGAAAACCGCTTACCGGACTTGTTTTGGTTGAAAAAACATGGTAAACTGATAAAAAGGAAACGGAAGGTGGTATTCTGAATGCGTATTTCACGCCTGCTGGTCTGTATTTGCCTGTTGGTGCCGCTCTGCTCCTGCACCGCACCGGAAGTGGCCTTGCCGGACCCGCCCGCCAAGCAGGAGCAGGCTCCGGAGACGCTGCCCGCACCCGTCAAGCTGCCGGAGGAGGATCTAACCGCAGAAGAACCTGAGCCTGAGATAGAATATGTGCTTTTACTGTCGGAGCCGGTCTGGCTGCTGGGACGGCTGACGGAAATTTATTGCACGGACGAAACAGAATGGGCCGCGCTGGCTGACATACTGGAAGCGGCAAAGCCCTTAAACACTGATGCACAGATGCTTGCGGGAGTGGAAACGATTCGCTTTCAGGCGCAAGACTATGTCCCGCTGGCAGATGCCGCCCTGCGGCTCAGACTGGAATGGGGCGAGGCGCCGGACGGGCTTCGGTATCTTGCAAAGCGTCAGACCATCGGCCAAATCCCAGAGGGCTGGAACGTGCCAGTTCTCATGTACCATGCCGTTGGAGATGAGATCTGGGGCTATTCCGATCTGTTTGTCAGCGAGGCCGGTATGGAGGAGCAGCTGCAATATTTGCAGGAAAACGGGTATGAGCCGATCTGGTTTTCAGATCTTGCGCACATCGAAGACTATGAAAAGCCGGTCATCCTGACCTTTGACGACGGATATGACGACAATTACACCGTGCTCTATCCTCTGCTGGAAAAGTATCAGACCAAGGCGACTATCTTTGTCATCGGCAACGCCATGGGCAGCATTCATAAGATGACGCAGGCGCAGGTGTATGAACTGGCGGCCTCCGGCCTTGTCAGCATCCAGAGCCATACCTACACGCACGGAAATCTAAGCGCCATGGACGAAAGCGCACTCCGGCAGGAAATGGAGCGCTCAAATGCCGCGCTGGCCGCCGCAACGGGACAGATCCCGTATGTGCTGTGTTACCCGGAGGGTAAATACAGTCACCTGACAATGGATGTGGCAAAGGACTATTACACGTTTGCGCTGCGCATGGACGGCTGGACCTATCAGACCGGCATGGACCCGTATCAGGTGCCGCGCAGCTTCGTTTCCCGCCGCATCACGCTGCCGGATTATCAGTGGTTCCTTACACCATCCGGAAAAGTTTCCTGAAAACAGAAATCAGCCTGCGCCGCATCATTCGCGGCGCAGGCTGGTACTTTATAGCGCATGATAATACGGGCAGATGTCTTCGTAATGGCCGTCTTTCATGCGGAAGCCGCCGGGGATGACGCCGAGGGGCTGGAAGCCGAGGCGCTCGTACAGATGCCGCGCGTGCGTGTTGCTGGTCACAACGGCGTTGAACTGCAGAATCCGGAATCCGTGCGCCCGGCCCTGTGCGAGGCAGTCGGACACCAGCCTTTCGCCGATGTGCAGGCCGCGCGCGGTGCGCTCAACGGCGTAGCTGGCGTTGCAGATGTGCCCGCAGCGGCCGACGTTATTGGGGTGCAGGATATACAGGCCGTAAATATGACCGCTCTGCCGGTCTTCGGCGACAGCGGTATAGGTCTGCTCCGCGAAGAAAGCCGCACCAGAGCCTGTGTCCAGCGGCTCCTCCTGCGGGAAGGCGACTCCGTCCTCCACGACCTCGTTCCAGATGCGGATCAAATCCGGAAGGTCGGCCTCCGTATACGCTCTGACTCGGATCTCCATAAGCATATTGCACTTTCTGCCGGTCTGACCGGCTTTTTGATGGCGTAGTTATACCACTGCCGACGAGATCTGTCAAGTATCACAGTTTTTGTTGACAAACATAAACAGATGTGCTATTCTTAGATTACAAACGTAACCACAGGAGGCGGTACACATGGAAAAAAAGCTGGATCTGACGGACGCAGAGTGGTCTGTGATGGAACAGCTCTGGACGGCCCCCGGCAGCACAGGCCGTGCGCTGACAGCAGCCTTGGAGCAGAAGACCGGCTGGTCGCGCAGCACGACGCTGACGCTTCTGCGGCGGCTGGCGGAAAAGGGCGCGGTACGCTATGAGGATTCCGGCAGCGTCCGTACCTTTTTCCCCACCATTACCCGCGAACGCGCCGCCGTGCGGCAGACGCGCGATCTGCTGGGGCGGGTCTATCACGGGAGTCTGAGCATGCTCGTCAGCGCCATGACGCGGGAGGAGGCGCTCCCACAGGAGGAGATCGACGAATTGTACGCGCTTTTGAATGAAATGGAGGCGAAAAAACGGCGTGACTGAATGGTTTTTGTCCTCTGTCGCGCTTGCAGCGGCGCTCATTGCGCTGCGGTACGCGCTGCGCGGAAGGCTCAGTCCGAAGCTGCAATACGGGCTCTGGGCGCTGCTGCTGATCCGGCTGCTCGTGCCGATTTCGATTGGGCAGAGCGCAATGAGCGTCGAAAATTTTGTCCCGGCGGCGGAGCACCGCGTTTTATATCTGGCGCAGCGCACCGCGCAGCCGGCTTTGCAGGCAGGACATACGGAACAGGCCGCAGTGCCATCCGCTGCCAAAGAATCGGCAGAGCCAGAGACGACTGGCAGAGTTCCGGCTCCGGTCGACCTGAAAAAAGTCCTGCGCACAGTCTGGCTCTGCGGCGCGGCTATGGTCTTCTGCTGGTTTCTGGGCTGTGAGCTTATATACAGACGTCGCCTGCAGCGGTGCGCGCGGCAGCTTTCCGCGGCGCAGCGCGGATATCCGGCCGTATTCGTCTCACCTGCCGCCGGTTCGCCATGCCTGTTTGGGCTGCTTCGGCCCGCGATCTATCTGACGCCGGAGACAGACGCCGACGAGACGGCGCGGCGGCACTGCCTCGTGCATGAACGGACGCATTACCGGCACGGCGACCACATCTGGTCGGCGCTGCGGTGCGTCTGTCTGGCGCTGCACTGGTTCGACCCGCTTGTCTGGTGGGCGGCTGCGCTTTCCCGCACGGACGCGGAGCTGGCCTGCGACGAGGACGCCGTGCGCGTGCTTGGCGAGGAAGAACGCACCGCGTATGGCAGGACGCTGCTTCAAATGACCTGCCGGACGCATGTCAGTCTACTCTCGGCAGCGACGTCCATGTCCGGCCGGGGCAGTCAGCTCCGGGCGCGCATCCGCGCGATCGCAAAGCCGGTCAAAACAGCGCTCCCGGCGCTGCTTGCGGCGGTGCTGATCGCCGCGCTTGCGGCAGGATGCACCATGACGGGCGGCGTCCCGCAGGAGGTGCCCGCTTCAGAGGTCGAGCCGCCGGAGGCGCTTATCAAGGCGCGAGTCGAAGACGCGAAGCCTGCGGACGAGCAGGTGCGAGCCCTCATGGAGAAAACTGGCGCTTCGGTTCTCTCGGACAGCGAACAGGCCGCGTTTTGCGCCTATCTGCTGGACAATTATGACGAGCTGGAAGGGCGCGGCGTGCTCAACGCGGAATCGCGCTGGACAGCCGAGCGTCTGAGCGATACGGCCGCCTGCCTGACCATCTATCGCCCCGACGCGCAGGATGAGGTCTTGGACGAGCTGATCTACCACGGAGAGACAGGACTCGTAAGCGACACGCGGTTCCGGTGCTTTCAGGCATCCGTCGGAGAGGACGCGCCGGAGAATGTTCGGACATACACGCACAACGCGCTGCTTAGCAGCGTCTATCAGGTACTTCCCTTCGAGTGCTTCGCGGACTATCTGGACGGACATTACAGCGAGCTTTCCCCTCTCGGGCTGTGGAGCTATGATACAGTCTGGTCGGTCTCCATGACGGAGCACAGCATGCGGCTGACGATCTCCGGTCTGCCGGGCGGCGGAAGCGAGGCGTTTCTTTTGGATCTGGATACCATGCTCGTGCGCCGGGAGGAAACGGACGCGCAGCGCGCGGTCTTTGCGCAGTGGTTCGATTTTGCCGTCGAGTGGCGGCTGGACAAGCTGCCGGTTTTCCAGTTTGACGAGACGGCGGAAAACAACGGCCTGCCGGACGGCGCTTCGGCGTACCTCACATGGCTGTACGCAGTCGATCAGGAGACGCTGGACGCGCAGGGCTCGATCGATCCCGACTGGGCCTATGCCACCATCTCGAAGTATTTCCCCATCCGGCGTCTGAGCTTTGACGATCTGCCGGACGTCTGGGAATTTGAAAACGGCGGGTATTCCCTGCGCAATGCCGATGCGGGACAAAAGCCGCTCGTGCGGCTCGATCTGCTGGAATCTGATGTGCTGGACGGCGAGACGGTTTACACGATGCAGCTGACATTTTTGGAGGCGAAGCAGCCGGTCGACGGCGCGGAATGGGAGGTGCTTCGCACGCAGATCCTGTCCGGAGACGAATCCGGGCTTCGGGAATCGCATATCGACACGTACCGCTTCCGGTTTTCCGGCGGGGAGCCATATTTTCTGGAGCACAATGAGCTTATGATCTGCCGATAAACGGAACAGGCACAGCCTTTGCGGGCTGTGCCTGTTTTGTGCGTTATACTGAGAAATATTGGAGATCCGCTTGTAGGGGCCGATGCCCACATCAGCCCGTGAGGAAGTTGCGAATTTGCCGAAGACCACCATAATACCGGTCAGTTCTGGCGGGCGGACAGAGTCGTCCGCCACTACAGGGAGTGCGAATGGGCGTTGTAGGGGCCGACGACTCTGTCGGCCCATTAGGAAATTGCGAATTCGCCGGAAACCTCCGTAAAACCTGTGCATTCTGCTGGGTCGATGTGGGCATCGACCCCTACGCTGAAGTATGGAAGTGCATACAAATTTGCCGGAAGACTTTCGCTTCTCACAGCTGCCTGCTGCGACCCTTCCGGCGCTTCGCGCCAGCTCCCTTTTCAGAGAAGCCTTATTCCGCACAGCATTCCTTGATGACGGCGACTGCTTTTTGCAGCTGCTCCATCGGGATGTTGAGCGCGGGCAGGAGGCGGAGCTTGTCCTTTGCTTTGATGACCAGAACGCCCTTTTCGCGGCAGGCGGCGATGATATCTGAGGCGTTTTTCTCCGTTTGAATGCCGAGCATCAGACCGAGGCCGGAAACCCCGAGAACGCCCTTCGCGCCGGTCAGCTCCTGCTTAATATATGCCGAGCGCGCCTCCACGCCTGCGAGCATATCGTCGTCCAGACGGCTCAGGACGTTGATCGCGCCCGTGCAGCAGACAGGGTTGCCGCCGAAGGTCGAGCCGTGCGTTCCGGCGGAGAGCACATTCTGCACCTTTTCGCCCAGCAGCGTCGCGCCGAGCGGCAGACCGCCCGCAAGCCCCTTGGCCGTGGAGACGATATCCGGCTGCACACCGTAATGCATATAGCCGTACAGCTTTCCGCTGCGGCCGTTTCCGACCTGTACCTCGTCGCAGATGAGAAGCAAATCGTATTGCTCGCACAGCTTCGCCGCACCCTTGACATACGCCTCATCCAGTGGCATAACGCCGCCCTCGCCCTGCACGACCTCCATCATGACGGCGGCGCATTTGTTTGCCTTGATCAGCTGCTCAAGGTCGGCCAGATCGTTCGGCTCGGCATAGACGAAGCCCTCGGTCAGGGGGGTGAAATCGTGGTGGAACACGTCCTGACCGGTCGCGGCCAGTGTGGTGATCGTGCGGCCGTGGAAGCTGTTTTTCAGGGTGATAATGGTCGAATATTCCCTGCCCTTTTTCTCCTCCGACCACTTCCGGGCGGCTTTGATGGCGCACTCGTTTGCCTCAGCGCCGGAATTGCCGAAAAAGACCTTCTTCATGCCGGTCTTCTCGCAGAGCATCTGCGCGAGCTTCGCGCAGGGCTCCGTATAATACAGGTTTGAAATATGCTGGAGCTTGCCGAGCTGATTTATAACAGCAGCCATCCATTCCTCGTCCGCCACGCCGAAAATATCGACGGCAATGCCGGTCGACAGGTCGATATATTCTTTGCCCGTATCGTCCCAGACGAGCGAGCCCTTGCCCCTGACGATCGTCACGGGAAAGCGCGCGTAGGTATTGGCGATATAGGTCTGGTCGAGCTTTTGTGTATCCATGCTTGTTCCTCCTATCTGGTGAACATCGTGCCGATGCCCTCATTCGTCAGCATTTCAATCAGGATCGCGTGCGGAACGCGGCCATCAATGATGAACACGCGGTTCACGCCCCACTCAATGGCATTGCGGCAGCATTCCGCTTTCGGGATCATACCGCCCTGAATCACGCCGCCGGAAATGAGCGCTGGCAGCTCGTCGACCTTGATAGACGAGATGAGCGTCGTCGGATCGTCCTTATCCTTGAGAATTCCCGCAATATCCGTCATAGCGATCAGGCTTTCCGCGCCGAGCTCGCCCGCGATGCGCGCGGCAGCGGTATCGGCGTTGATGTTGTAGATATTGCCCGCGTCGTCATAGCCGACCGTGGACACAACCGGGATATAGCCCTTGTCGATCACGTCCAGAATGGGCTTGACGTTCACATTTGTGATCTCGCCGACATAGCCGAGTTCCGGCTTTTTGATCTTCGCCTCAAGCATATGTCCGTCGAGGCCCGACAGACCGATGGCGCTGCCGCCCTTGAGCTCGATGAGGTTCACGAGCGACTTGTTGATCTTGCCCGCCAGCACCATGAGCGCGACGCCGACGGCCTCTTCGTCCGTGACCCGGACGCCGTCGACAAACTTGCTTTCCTTTCCCATTTTGCCGAGCACCTCAGTGATCTCCGGTCCGCCGCCGTGGACAAGCACGACCTTGACGCCGATCAGCTGCAGCAGGCAGATATCGCGGATAACGGAATCCTTCAGATGCTCCGAGATCATCGCGTTGCCGCCGTATTTGACGACGACGATCTTGCCGCTGTAATCCTGAATATACGGCAGCGCGTGGACAAGGACTCTGGCTCGCTGGGCATTTGTGATATCCATGTTCGTTCCTCCTGTTACGTCCGGTAATCGCCGTTGATCTTTACATAGTCGTAGGTCAGATCGCAGCCCCAGGCCGTCGACGACGCTTCACCGGATTTGAGGTCGATCAAAATCTCGATCTCATGCTCAAGCAGAATTTTCTTGGCCTGCTCCTCGGAAAAATCGACGCCTGTGCCGTTTTCGCAGACCAGAATCGTTCCGGCCTTGGAGGAAAACTGCACATCGATTTTGTTCACATCGACCGGCGCGCCGGAATAGCCGATGGCGCACAGGACGCGGCCCCAGTTGGCGTCGGCTCCGAACATGGCGGCCTTGGTCAGCGACGAGCAGATGACGCTCTTTGCGACGGTTTTGGCGATGTCCAGCGTTGGTG
This sequence comes from uncultured Oscillospiraceae bacterium, assembly GCA_934646185.1. Lineage (GTDB taxonomy): Bacteria > Bacillota > Clostridia > Oscillospirales > Oscillospiraceae > CAG-170. The sequence continues at coordinate 140,536 of CAKUEH010000001.1, forward strand.
CGCCGGAGACCTTGCACTCGAGCAGCTTTGTCGCACCCTCGCCGTCGCCTGCGATGCAGCGGCAGAGATAGACCGTCACGGTGTTGAGCGCCTGCATGAAGACGCTGAAGTCTTCGCCTTCTTCTGTGATCTCCGGATTGCCGGCAAGGCCGTTGGCCAGAACCGTCACCATGTCGTTGGTCGAGGTATCACCGTCCACGGAGACCATATTGAAGGTATTGGCAATGTCGGTCGAAAGCGCCTTCTGGAGCATAGCGGGTGAAATGGCACAGTCGGTCGTGATGAAGACGAGCATGGTCGCCATGTTGGGGTGGATCATGCCCGAGCCCTTGCAGATACCGCCAATCTTGCATTCTTTCCCGCCCACGGTAAAGCTGACGGCGATCTCCTTGCGCTTCGTGTCGGTGGTCATGATGCCCTCGGCAGCCTCATTGGAGTGCTGCCCGAGGCATTTGACCAGCTCCGGGATCCCGGCGGCGATGGGCGCGATATCGAGCGGCTGGCCGATCACGCCGGTAGACGCTACCACAACATCGGACGGCTTGATCTTCATCGCCTGCCCCAGAAGCGCGCTCATTTGCTCCGCGATCTCAATGCCATTGGCGTTACAGGTGTTGGCGTTGCCGCTGTTGCAGATGATCGCCTGCGCCTTGCCGTCTGCAAGATGCTGCTTCGTCACAACAAGCGGCGCGCCTTTCACCAGATTCGTCGTATACACCGCCGCCGCGCTGGCCGGGACGCTGGAATAGATCAGCGCAAGATCCCGCTTTGTTTTATTCTTCCGGATACCGCAGTGGACGCCGGAGGCCGAAAAGCCTGTTGCGGCACAGACGCCGCCTGTGATCTGTTTCATTTGTTCTTCCTCCCTGTTACAGTTCCAGACCCAGCGTTTTTTCCGCGCCGGTCACTAAATTCATACACTCGACAGCCGCACCGGAGGCGCCCTTGCCGAGATTGTCGTAGACGGCCAGCAGGAGCATGCGCTGCTCGTTGCCCGCGACTGTGATCTTCATGCTGTCCAGACCGGACTGCGCGGCAGCGGACAGGAAGCCGCCCTCATCCGCCGCATCCGTATAGGAGACGACCGGGCCGGTATAAAGGGCTTTGTAGGCGTGTTTCACGTCTTCCATGCCTGCGCCCGGCTTCAGCCAGTCTGCAAACAGTGGGACAGTCACCTGCATGCCGCTGTAGAAGTCCGCGACGACCGGGCAGAAGACCGGCTCGTTTGCAAGACCGGTGATGGCTTTCATTTCCTTCAGATGCTTGTGCGTCTGGCCGAGCGCATACTGGCGCGGCGCGTTCAGAAGCGCGCTTCGTTCCGGCGCGCGGTATTCCGCGATCATCTTTTTTCCGCCGCCGGAATAGCCGGTCAGCGAATAGCAGCTCAGGTGCGCATCCGGCGCAAGCAGTCCTGCCGAAACGAGCGGATAGACCAGCGCGATAAAGCCGCTGGCATGGCAGCCGGGGACGGCGATGCGCTTTGCCTGCCGCAGCCGGGCCTCCTGCACCGGTGAAAGCTCCGGGAAGCCATAGCACCAGCCGGGCTCCGTCCGGTGTGCCGTGGAGGTATCGAGCACGACGGTATCAGGATTTTCGACCCAGGACGCGGCCTCACGCGCCGCGTCGTCCGGCAGGCACAAAAACACGACGTCCGCCTCGTTGAGCAGCCGTCTACGGCTCGCCTCCAGCTTACGCTCTGCCTCCGGGAGCGTCAGAAGCTGAATGTCTGCCCGTTCGTGCAGACGGTCAAAAATACGCAGTCCGGTCGTCCCGGCACTGCCGTCGATAAACACCTTTTTCATCCAGATCCCTCCACAGCCGCTTCTCCGGCATTTCGTTTGCTATAATATACATCATCATGCATGAATATGCAAGCAGAAAATAGTTTATTCATTATTTTTGTTGATATATACATCTCGCATTGAATATTGATCGCTGTTTTGGACAATTTGACACGCAGAAGAAAAAAGCTCCCCTGAAAGGGGAGCCCTGCGGGCGGCTGGTCAGCCAGGGGTTTGCCAGTACGGTTTTCCGTCCTGCTCTACAACGTTCATGACGGAAAACTCCGGAATGCGTTCGAACGGCTTCTCCGGCTCGAACGGAAGCAGCTCTGGCCCTGCTGATGCGGGTTCCGGTTCCGGCTCTGGCTCCGGATCGGGGGTCTGGTCGGTCAGGATCCGTGTCTGCTCCGTAAACGGGCAGCTTCTGTTGGAGATCCTTATTTGCAGCCGGAGCCCCTCCGGCTCCGGCTGCGGAACGCCGAGGATGGTGCGGACGCCGTCTGTCTCGGCAAGCAGACGGACAGGAAAGTCCCAGTCCCTGCTGCATACAGCGCTGACATTCCAGTACAGACCGTCCCGTTCGGCTTGAAGCGTCCCCTCCCGGACGCCGGTGATCGGATATGAAAGCATAAAAACACCTCCTGCAAACGATATGCAGGAGGTGCTTTCCATATTCCATGCGGCGGCTCAGCTGCCCTGAAGACCGAAGCTGACGGCAAGCGCAGAATCGACCTGCTCCATGACGCTGCGGTCCGCGTGGCCGGTGTGCTCGCGCAGACGCCGCTTGTCGATGGTTCGAATCTGCTCGAGCAGAATGACGGAGTCCTTGGTAAGCCCCACGTCGTGGCCGGTCAGCGAAATGTGCGTCGGCAGGCGCGCCTTGCCGGTCTGACTGGTGATGGCGGCAGCGATGACCGTCGGCGAATGCTTATTGCCGGTGTCGTTCTGCACAATGAGCACAGGCCGGCACCCGCCCTGCTCGCTGCCCACGACCGGGCTCAGGTCGGCGTAAAAAATATCGCCGCGTTTCACGTTCGTATCCATTTGCTTCACACTCCGCGGAAAAAGTACGCGCGCGTTTCGCGCCGCTGTTTCTATTCTCCCACGCAGAGGTCAAAAATAAACGGGGAACTCTCGCTTTCTTTTCGCGTCCGGATGCTTCCACTTCATACTATGCAGAAAGCGGCGAAAAATGGCGGATTTTCAGACGATGTATTGCAGGATCTGCGACGTCTCCGCGCCGCGGTGGCAGATGCGGGGAATGCGCTTGCTGATCTGGCAGAGAAGCTCGTAATTGATTGTCCCCTGCGCGGCGGCGAGGCGTTCGCACGGCACAAGCGTTCCATCTTCGTCGTAGCCGAAGATGGTCACGATATCGCCGGGCTTCGCGTCCGGCACCTCTGAAACATCCAGCATACACATATCCATGCAGATCCGGCCGATGACGGGAACCATTTTCCCCTGCAGATAGAAGCTCGCTTTTCCGGTCAGCAGACGGCTCAGACCGTCTGCATAGCCGATCGGCAGGACGGCGACACGGGTGTCGCGCGCCGTTTTGTAAAGCCGCCCGTAGCTGATATCCGTTCCGGCAGGGACGGTGCGCACCTGCGCGATCATGGAATGCAGCGACATCATGGGCCGCAGGCTGATCGCGCCCTCCAGCTCCTCGGACGGCGCGTTGCCGTAGGTGATGATGCCGGGGCGCACCATGTCGAGCGCGAATTCCGGATAGAGGATCGTTGCGCCAGAGTTGCAGCAGTGGCGGAGCTCCGGACTGATCCCGACGCCCTCCATGGCGCTGAGCATGTCCAGAAAACGCCTGTATTGCAGCTTTGTAAACGAAACGTCCTCCTCGGCCCGGCTGTCAGCGACGCAGAAATGCATGAAAACGCCCTCGACATGCAGATGCGGCAGCGCCGCGACCTGCTTCAGCTCGTCCAGCGTCCGGTCGTTGTCATAGGCGAAGAAGCCGATGCGCGTCATGCCGGTATCGAGCTTCAGATGCACATTCAGGATATAGTTTGTCCCGGCCAGCGCCTCGTTCAGCTCCTGCGCATAGGCGAGCGAATGCACCTCCTGCGTAATATCGAGGAAGATCATATTCGCGGCGTATTCCGGCGGCGTATAGCCGAGGATCAGGATCGGCAGGCGTACCTCGCCGCGGCGGATCTGCACGGCCTCCTCCAGATTGGAGACCGCCAGATACTCCGCGCCGAGGTCGGCCAGTGCGCGGCTGACCGGCACAGCCCCATGGCCGTAGGCATCGGCCTTCATCACGCCAAGAAAGCGCGTGCCAGACGGCAGATGAGCACGGATTGAACGATAGTTGTATTCCAGATTGTCGAGCGAAATGTCCGCCCAGGTTCTTTTGAGTGTTTTCATATCTATTCCTCTGTCGATTGCGTCGGCTGACGCAATGAAAATGCGGAAATATCCGCGCGCAAAACCATCCGGCCCTCGAAGCTCAGCTCTGCGCGGACAGGCGCAAGCGGCTCCTGCGAGAACCACGTGTCAACGACAAGCTCCTTTTCCTCATAGCCCATCCGATAGGTCGTACGCAGAAGACCATCCTCCGTGCCGGTCGAGTCGATGTACTCCCCCGCCCAGCACTGCCCCAGAACATAGGGCGCGGCCAACGGCGCGAGATTCCCGTTTGCCAGCGAGCCAAGGCCAAGCTGCATCCCGTCATACGAGACGGAGGCGGCAGTGTCTTTGACCTGTGCCTGAATGCCAGCGATCGATTCCGGCTCTGTCACAGTGACGGATACACCTGTCTCGGGCGAGAATTCACAGTCCAGCGTAAACGATGCGGCGGTTTCGCCGTAGTCCGCCGTGATCGCAGCGGTGAACGAGCATCCGCCTGATCGCAGAAGCGCCGTACGGAACGTCAGCGGCGGCTGAGCAGGGCTTTTGACCGAACAGGCAGACAGCAACATGGAAAATGTGCAGAGAAGGATCGCCAGTTTTTTTCGCAACAATAATCACCCTTATGGCAGAAGTCGCGGAATGCGCAGCAGCAGATCCTCCGGCACCATGCCATACTCCCCCAGCTCCCGCGCCGCAAGATCGGCGGCGGATCCATGCAGCCATGCGGCTGCGGCGGCAGCCTCCAGCGGCATGATATGCTGGCCCAGAAGCGACACGAGCATCCCGGCGAGAACATCGCCGCTTCCGCCGGTCGCGAGCCCGGGGTTCCCTGTATGGTTTACATAAATATTTAAGCCGTCGGTAATGATCGTCCGGCTGCCCTTGAGCAGAAGAACGGCATGCGTCCGGTTTGCGAGGCGCATCGCCTCCTGCGTCCGGTCGGCTGCTTTGGGGTCGCCGCCCATCCGCAGAAACTCGCCGTCATGCGGCGTAAGCACGACCGGACAGGCACATCCGCGCAACACATCTATATGCGGCGCGGCGGCGTTTATGCCGTCCGCGTCCAGAACGAGCGGCGCACGGCAGACAGAAAGGATCGCCTGCACCAGCTGCGTCAGCTCCTCCGAGCGGCCAAGACCGGGGCCGAGCAGCACGGCGTCCATTTCAGAAAGTCTTTCTGTAATTGCGGGCAGTGAAGCCATGCAGAGCCGTCCGGCGCCGTCGCATGGGAGCGGAAAGACGATCTCGCTTCCCGCACCCGCGGCAATGATCGGGTAGATCTTCTCCGGCACACCGAGATACACAAGGCCGCTGCCCGTGCGGAGCGCCGCCTTTGCCGCAAGCCTTGCCGCGCCGGTCAGTCCTTCGGAGCCGCAGAGCAGAAGGACTCTTCCGTAATCGCCCTTGTGGCTCTCCCGCCGCCGGACCGGCAGCAGCTCCCCCACCAGCTTTCTGTCTGTACATTGCGCTGTCCATGCAGGTCTCGCCATTTCTGCAGCCCTCCGCATCTATATATACTTATGTAAACTTACAGTTTCTTTTCCAGCAGAACGAGACGGACGTCCGGGATGCTGTTGAACGCGCACGGCACGATATCGGCTTCCCGATAGCCGAGCCGCGCGTATAAGCGCCGCGCGGCGGCGTTTTTTTCATTGGTGTCCATCCGCAGCACGGTGCAGCCCAATTCTTTCGCCGTATCCTCATAAAATCGTACAAACGCGCGGCCGATGCCTCGCCCGGACAGATCGGGATCGACGGTCAGCGTATGCAGGACAAAAACGGCGCTGTCTTCCGCCGGGTAAGTCCAACGCCCCTCCGCGTAGACATCCACCTGTCTCTGATTGAGAATGCCGGAGGCCGCAACACGTCCTTCTGCTTCGCAGACGTACAGGTCGCCGCGTCCGATTGCCTGCTCTGCGTCAAATCGGATCGGGTATACGCCCGTGACCCAGCCGATGGTCGTGCGGCCCGCGTCCTCCTGCGCATGGATCTTGTCATAGATCGCCGTTACGGCGTCAAGGTCAGACGCGGCTGCCCTCCGAAAGGTCAGCATTTCTGTTTCCATTTCTGTGTTTCCTCTTTTCCACAAACTGTCCGGCCAGATGCAGGACCTGCTTCTGATATTTCCACAGCAAAAACGCAATGCTCAGCATCAGAACGACGAGTACGGCAGAACCGAGCCAATCGCCCTGTACGAGACTGCTGCCCAGCCAGCAATAGACAAAGGTACTGAACGCGCTGCCGAAGAACATGGCAAGCGTGAACTCCCACGGCTTCAGCCGGGAGCGGCTGGCGGCGATGGAAATGATGCCGTTCGGAAGGATCGGCAGAAAGCAGAGCGTCACGACCATATAGGCCGGGTGTTCGGACTTTGCGACAATATCGAGCTTGTCCGTGCCTGTATCCGGCAGGAATCTATCAAGGTACTTTCCCAGACGCTGGTAAAGCGTAAAGCTGATACCGTGTGCGATTGAGGAGGAGATCAGGCAGATGGCAAACGCACGCCAGACGCCGTAAACGACGCCGGCGGCCACATTGACGATCACACCGGAAATGACGATGGACCAGACCTGTACCATCTGCAAAAGGGCCATATACAAAATGCCGGTGAACGACATGTCGCGGCTCAGATACGCCTCGAGCGCCTCTTCATCGCCGCTGCGCAGCAGCGGAATGATATCCGGCATGGTCTGCTTCACCACAAGATAGACCAGCAGCAGCGCCACAAGCACAAAAAGCGCCATGACGCAGCTGCGGATGAGCTTTGTTTTCTTCATCATAAACCGTGCTCCAGCTTGGAATTGATTCTATTTTAACATATTCGCAGGAAAAAAGCAATCGCCCGCGCATGCAAAATATACATATTATGGGTTTTATCAGAGCGTGCCGTAGGTCTTCTGCGCGCGGCGTTTGGAGACGGGCGTGACACGCTCCAGAATTTCCAGTACCTGCGCGGTCAGCGCGCGGTCTTCCACGTCCAGAATTTTCTGCGGCTTTGCGCCCGGATAAGGCGCTCCCTCCGGCGCGTCTGCCAGCAGCTGCGCAAGCGCCGGATGATTTTTTACAAATACGGTGTTATCGCAGATCAGCAGGATCGGCTTATCATTGACATAGACCTGATACTCGCCGAACATCCGTTTATAGTCGATGCCCCGGATCCCATCAAGCTGCGAACAGACAAACTCAAGATACGCCTTTGTCGTTGCCATCGTGCATTGCCTCCCATTTTTCTGATGCAGTGATTATATCCGCGTGCATTCTGCCTGTCAAGGCGGAAAAAACGGGGCTGGAAAACGCGGCGGTTCCGTGATAAGATACGCTTAGATCCATAAGAAAGAAGGGATTCCTCTGCTGTATCTCGGGCTGCTGCTTCTGGCCGGTATTCTTCAGGGCATCATGGTTTCGCTCAACGGTCAGATGGGCAATTATTTCAGTCTATTCGGCATCTGCTTTTTTGTACATGCGATCGCGCTCGTGCTGCTGTTTGCATATCTGCTGGCAAAACGGCAGACGCTGCGGTTTGCAGGCGCACCGTGGTATGTGTATCTCGTCGGCGTGATGGGCATCGCCATCGTCGCATCGTCCAGCTGGTGTACGCTGCATGTCGGCGCGAGCGCATTCATGGCGCTTTCGACCGCCGGGCAGCTTGTTTCCTCCGCGCTGATCGACCGGTTCGGCCTGTTCGGCATGCCGGTCACGCGCATCCGCAGGCAGCAGCTGCCGGGCTATGCGCTGGTGCTGCTGGGCGTGATCCTGGTCGTTTTGAACTGAAGGAGGGCTGCTGCATGATCTATTATCTGACCGCTTTAATAAACGGCTTTTTCAACTCTGTCAACCGCATGACCAACGTCCGGGCCGGAAAGCTGTTCGGCACGGCAAACGGCGCGCTCATCAACTATGTGGAAGCGACGGTTCTGTCGCTGCTGCTGATGCTCGTGCTGAAAAACGGGAACGAGCTGGCATGGGGCCATATCGTATCCGTTCCGTGGTGGGTATACCTCGGAAGCGTCTGCGGTCTGCTGGCGCAGCTTCTGCAGATCGTCGGAACGCTGCACTCAAACACGCTTGTTTCGTCAGTTCTGATGCTGGCCGGCAATCTCGGAATGTCGCTGGCGCTCGACTACGTATTCTACGGAACCTTCAGTCTGCTGCGCGCGGCGGGGATCTTCCTGATCCTGACCGGCATGGCCTGGGTAGAAAAGGAGAAGAAGACCGAGGCAAAGCACACGGAAGCCGAAAATGAATGAGTTTACATAATCTTTTTCTCATTCTGTGCGCACGAGAAATGGCTGAACCGCAAAAAGCCCCTGAACGCCGCGTTTCGTCCGGTGTTCAGGGGTTCTCTGTTTATTTGCCGAATTGTTTTCGGATCTCTGCCTGTCTGCCGCAGGTCATTCTTCCCTCCGGACATTTGCCGGAAACGAAGCAGGTCGGGCCATAGAGGCTGAACAGCAGCGGCGAGGTCTTCCGCAGCGCGGCAAGGGCGGCGCAGGCCGCGTCCCGGATCTCCCACTGGGCGCGATTGCAGCAGCGCAGGCGGAAAAAGACATACAGCTCTCCGGCATTCATCGTCGTCAGCACCGGGACCGTCTGTCCGCTGAGCAGCAGATAGGACAGCACGTCCTCCCCTGCCCCAGCTGCCTGAAGCTGCGCGGCAGCCTCGCCGGCCAGACGGAACGCGCTGCGGTACTGTTCCTCCATCCCGGCCTGCTTGACGCTGTCCGGCAGGACATACCGGTCATAGCGCGCCGTCCTCAGCAGCTCTGGCGGGCAGAGCGCCTGCATCCGGTGGCGCGTCAGATGTGTGAGTGCCGCGAGCGACAGTCCGCCGAACAGCAGCGTATAGCTCGCCTGTTCCAGCTCCCGTTTTCTCAACTGAGCCAGAAGCGCTTTAAGCAGCGCTGTCTGCTCCGGCTTTGTCAGCGGCTGCGGCACATAGCCGCGCGCAAGCTGATATGCGTCGCAGATCAGCTTTTCCGCGTCCTGCGGCGCGGCAAGGACCGTGACAGGCGCTTTCAACGTGAGCAGCTGTATCTGCCGCGGGCAGAGCGCGTCCGACTGATGATAGGCTCCCGGCTTGCGCACAGCCAAAAAAGGGATCTGCTGCTCGCACTGCGCAAACAGGCTCTCGCCCAACGCATGCAGCTCCGGAATGCGGCTGCCGCGTCCGTAGGTCAGCTCGTTCATCACATGCACAAGCTCCCGCGCGTTCATGGAGCAGAAGAAGTTGCTGCAGAAGCAGTACGGCAGGACGAACCGCGCGTCCTCCTTCGGAACGCCAGCCGCCTCCAGCGCATCATAAATGCCGAAAAGGGATTTGACCGCATCTCCAAATACTGCCTTCTGCGTGTCGTCCGGGAGATCCGGCGAAACATATCCGGCCTTGGAAAAATCGACGTACCGCCGCGACTTGACCGTAAACGAGGCCAGCCGGAATTCGATCAGAAACTGTTCTGCCAGGACGGAGACGTTTTCAAATGACAAGTTTACATAACAATGTTCCAGGACCGAGGTATGTCCGGAGGAGAGCACCTTGCCGATCAGCTTTTCGTTTTTTTCCTGCCCTGCGGCAAGCGATTTTGCGTAGATCTCGTCCGCCGCACCGTCCATCGTGGAGATCCGTCCGCCGGAGGCGATCATGGCAGCCGATTCCGGACTGACGCTCAAAATTGATACATGTCCCTGCATAGTTTTCTCCTTTCAGCGGAACGGATTTCCCTGTTCATCGTAAACTTCCAGCCGCTTGATGCGCGCAAAGTCCGGTTTCTGCTCGGGCAGATACGCTTCGATCGCGTTGACCAGCAGCTGTGGATTGCAGCTTGGGTTCTGCGCGGAAACAAGCGCCGTCAGCTCGAGCTCCCGTGCCGACGCCTCCCGCATGGAAAGTACAAAGATCATGGGCTTCAGATCGAGCTCTGCCTCTGCGCCGCTCTTCGTGCGCTTCTTCACGAGCACGGGGTCGCCGGAAAACAGCTCCATGATCGCCTGCCGGGCCTGCGCCGGGATCCCCCGGTCATATTCCAGTGTGATCTGCGCGCGCAGGCGCGTCAGATGTTTGATCTTGACGGCGCTTTCATACGCCTCCAGCACCCGGATGCCCGCGGGCATGGTACGGTTCAGCAGCGCCGGGAGTTTCGCAAGGTCAACCGAGCCATCCTGAATTTCGAAATCAAGAATTTCGCAGACGCTTTCCGAACCGACAGGCAGCGGCAGCGCGATGGAAACATAGGCGCGCGGACTGAAGCCCTGCGAGTGCCAGATCATAATATCCGCACGCTTGAACGCACGCTGGAACACACGCATCAGATCCAGATGCGAGAGATAGACCGCGTCGCCGGTCTTTTCAAACAGCAGGCGATTCATCGCACAGCCTCCTTTCGCTCAGCATGCGCGCACCGCAGCCGTTGCAGTGCGTGCGGCAGTCCAGTGTTGCTTCCGAGCGCAGCGCCTTTTCGCGCTCGTGCAGCAGGAATTTTGTCGTAACGCCGACGTCAATGGCCTGCCAGGGCAGAAGCTCGTCCGTGCCGAAGCCGCGCGTCGTGTAGAAATCCGGGTCAAGCCCGGCGCGGCGGAAGGCTTCCAGCCATTTTTCATAGTCAAAATACTCGTCCCAGCCGTCGAGCCTGCATCCGAGCCGATGCGCCTCCAGCAGTGCCTGTCCGACGCGGCGGTCGCCGCGCGCCATAACGGCTTCCAGTCGGCTGAGGTCGGATTCGTGATAGCGGTAATCAACGCATTTTGCGTGCAGGTTCGCCTGCAGCAGATGGACGCGCCGCAGGTATTCCTCCGGCGTGATCTGTGCTTCCCACTGGAACGGTGTGAAGGGCTTCGGAACGAAATACGCCGTCGCCAGGTTGATGGACAGCCCGCGTTTTTTTCCGCTGCCGTTCTCCCGCCAGACCTGAAGGATCTTATAGACCAGCTCTGCGATGCCGACCACATCCTCGTCCGTTTCAGTCGGCAGGCCCAGCATAAAATAGAGCTTCACGCTGTTCCAGCCGCCGGAAAAGGCCGTGGCACAGGTGGAAAGGATCTCTTCTTCCGTGACGTTTTTGTTGATCGCGTCGCGCAGGCGCTGCGTTCCGGCCTCCGGCGCGAACGTCAGGCCGCTTTTGCGCACCTTCTGGATGCGCAGCATAAGCTCCCGCGAGAAATTGTCCGCGCGCAGGCTCGGAAGCGACAGGTTAATCTTGCGCGGCTCGCAGTAATCGAGCAGGCCGTCGGCCAGCGCTTCCAGCTCACGGTAATCAGAGGTCGAAAGGCTGGCCAGCGTGATCTCGCTGTTTCCGGAATCCTCGAGGGAGTCGATTGCCTGTTTACATAACACGTCTTCCGACTTTGCCCGGATCGGCCGGTAGCAGAACCCGGCCTGACAGAACCGGCAGCCGCGGATACAGCCGCGGAAGATCTCCAGATTCGACCGGTCATGGACGATCTGCGTCGACGGGACGATCGTCTTCGTCGGAAAATATGCCGTATTCATATCCTGCACGATGCGCTTTTTCACGCGCTCCGGCGCACCGGGCACCGGCGTGACGGCGGCAAGCGTTCCGTCCTCATGATAGGTATGCGTATAAAAGGACGGCACATAGACGCCCTCGATCTTCGCGACCTCATGCAGAAATTCCTGCTTGGTCAGTCCCTTCTTTTTTGCAGCGCGGTAGCATTCAATGATCTCCGGCGTGCTTTCCTCCCCTTCTCCAATGGAAAAGAAATCGATAAAATCCGCCAGCGGCTCCGGGTTGACCGTACAGACGCCGCCGGCGAAGACGATGTTTTCCAAGCCGTCACGTTCTTTGGACAAAAGCGGGATCTGCGCCAGCTCCAGCATATTCAAGACGTTTGAATAGCACATTTCATAGCCGAGCGTAAACGCGATCAGATCAAAGTCCTTAACCGCGTCATGGCTTTCCAGCGCCCAGAGCGGAAGCCCATGCGCCCGCATTTCGTCTTCCATATCGCCCCACGGTGCAAAGACCCGTTCGCACCAGACGCCGGGCATCTCGTTCATCACGCCGTATAAGATCCGCATGCCAATGTTGGACATGCCGATCTCGTAGGTATCCGGAAAACAGAACGCCACGCGCACATCGACGTCCTTTTTGTCTTTTATGATCTGATTGTATTCTCCGCCCACATAGCGCGCCGGCTTCTGGACACGCATGAGGATCCTGTGGAACTGATCTGTCATGAATAGCTTCCTTCTCTTTTGTGATTCATTTTATTGTACCTGTTTGCGCCGGAAAATGCAACAAAAAGCTCGCACTCAGCGCTCGACATTCGCGCGTCTTGCAAGCATCAGCAGGCGTACCGTCAGGTAAGCCGCTGTTCCCAGCGGCCAGAGACCTGCCTTTCTGATAAAGGTCAGAAACACGCCGGTCAGCAGCAGGACGGCGCAGGCTGCGAAGCTGACGATTTTCGAAATATGTTCTGCCTGCGCAAGCGGCAGACGGGCCAGCAGCGCGCAGCGGATCATCCGCCCGCCGTCCAACGGCCAGACCGGCAGCAGATTATAGATTCCCAGCATCAAGCTATACGCGGCAAAGGAAGGGTGCCGCATGCAGAATGCCGCGCCGCAGATCAAATTGACCAACGGCCCGGCAAGCGCTGCAAGCAGCTCCTGCCGGTAGCCAAGACCGGATGCCGCGATTTGAAGATCCGCAAACCGCAGCGTCAGCCGCCGCACCTGTCCGCCGCAGGCCAGCATCATGACGATATGCGACAGCTCATGCACCGCCATTGCGCAGAGGATCGGCAGCACGGAACCATTCCGGTCAAGTGCCGCGAGAACGATCGCAAACACAAAAAAACCCGGCCGGAGCTCAATCACCGGCACCGGTCAGAATCTCAAACGAGCCGGACAGCGCCTCCTGCACGGCCTCCCCTTCCCGCAGCCGTTCCGTCAGAGCCGAAAACGCCTGTACAGTCTTTGTCTTCCGGGCAGCACTCGCAATCTCTGTGATCGCTGCATCAACTGCCGGCACGCACGTTTTGAGCGTCCATACAAGCGCCAGCACCCCAAGCAGCAAATAGATCCGTGATATCCAGGCCCCTGCCTGCCGTTCGTTTTTATCGCCGTTTTCCTTCATGACGCGCACCTCCTCTGGCAAGCGTATGCGCCGAAAAATATTTTCATGCCGCCCTCTTGACAAATCGCTGTTTTCCTCATATAATATCCAAGCTGACGGGGTGTGGCGAAGTTTGGTATCGCGCTTGGTTCGGGACCAAGAGGCCTCGGGTTCGAATCCCGACACTCCGACCAAATCCGGCTGAAATCTTTCGATTTCAGCCGGATTTTCTGCATATTCCGAACTTTTTCCGATGGAGAATTTTGCGATTTTTCTGTTTGACCCAAACGTGACCCAAACGGGATTTCGGAGCGGAAAGCACCGGAAGCTAGAAAACACCGCCTGCCGGAGCAGTTCCGGCAGGCGGCGTGCGCTTTTCTGTTCATTTCTCGCCCTTATCCGACGCTTGCCATGAAGCCGCTGATTTTCTGCGCGGCTTCTTTTTTCATGCCTGCCGTGACATGGGTGTACACGTCCAGTGAAAATTCCGCCGAGGCGTGACCGAGGATCTCCGCGACCGTTTTCGGGTCGATACCACTTTGAATTGCCAACGTCGAGAATGTGTGTCTGAGGTCATGGAACCGGACGTGTTCCTCGATTCCAGCTTTTTCGAGCAGCTTCTTGTGGATCCGTCCGACGCAGTCCGGACCGTACATCCCGCCGGTCTTGGGCGACGGGAACATATACGGGCTGAACGGATGATTCTTGCGATCCTCCACCAGTAGTCGGATTGCTTCGTCGCTGAGATAGATTTCACGAACCGAATTTTCCGTTTTCGGTTCTGTCACGACCAGTTCCCCCTTGCCGCGCGACACAGATTTGGACACGGTCAGCGTTTTCGTCTGCAAGTTCAGGTCGCTCCACAGCAGCGCCACCAGTTCCCCTCGCCGCAGTCCTGTGCTGAGTTCCAGATAGAACATCGGCAGGACGCCCCATTCTTCCGCCGCTTTCAGGTAGTCGCGAATCTTCTCCGGCGGGATGATCTGCATTTTCTTCTTCTCTTTTTTGGGCAGGCGGCAGCCGTTTGCCGGGTTATACGGAATCAACCGTTCCGTGACCGCCTGCTCCAAGCACTGCCGCAGCATCGTGTGCAACCCTCGGATGGTCTTGTTGCTGAGACTCAGATTGTCCATATTCTCGTACCGCTGCACCCGTCCATGCGCTTTCGTTTCATTGTAGAATTTCTGGATCTGCAGCGTTGTGAGCGCCGTCAGCTTGATGTCCCCAATGCGCGGCACGATATGCTGGTCGATGTAGTTCTTGTAGTACGCCGCCGTGGACGCTCGGACGGATGGCTTCGCGTAGTTCTCATACCAGAGCTGCGCCCATTCCCCAACCGTGTAATCTCTGCGTTTAGTCACATCGATTTTCTCAAGCTCCTCCATCGCCTTTTGCAGCTTTTCTTTGCATTCGCGCTGCGTTCTGGCGAGGACGCTTTTCGCAATTGGTTTCCCCGTCTCCGGATCGATACCCGCCGTGTATCGTCCTTCCCATCGTCCATCCTTCCGCTTGCGGATGTTGCCCTCGCCGTTTGCCCGTTTTTTCGCCATCTGTGTTCCCCTTTCCGTTTTTGGTAACACAAACAACTACCACAGAAGAGCGATAAAGTCTAGCAAATTTTTGAAAATTTCGGACATTTTTCAGGGGTTTCCATTTCAGGAAAAAGCCTATTCTTTGTTTACTGCGGCGCAATTTTTGCGTCGTCAAATCCCCCATCAGTAGCCCTGACCGCCCACTTATATTTAAAATTACGTAAATGTATAATTTATTAGTCAACCTCGAATTATGAATGACAGCTTATTACTCAATATATTCGATGAAATTATTGTAGCACAGCCGCTGTCCGTACACACGGTATTTTTGGGGTAATTTCCAAACTCTGTAATTAAAAAAGTGATACGGTGCGCTGCGTCTCAAATCAGGTTTCTATCTTGGCCGCCCACGTTCCTGCAATCGCGCCCGGTCACAAATACGGTAGCCGGTCTGATTCTTTTGTAAAATTCCATCCCGGCACAGCACGCCCATCATACGGTACAGATGACGGTAGCTGACACCGATCGAGTAAGCGACATCCATCATTACATCCCGGAATCGGTCACCGTCCGACGCATCAAGAATGTAACGGCAAAGGCGCATTTCGGCAGTATATAGCGTGTTCTCAATCACATTATTTGCCCGCTGCAGCAGCTTATCCGCAAGCGCAGCAGCCGCAATGCGTGTGAAGGCAAGGCTGCTGTCCAGATAGGCTTTATTATCCCGAATTGGGATCAGAATACAGTGCAGATTTTCCAACGCCGTTACCGTCGTGCAGCCAACCTCTGACCCGGAAAAATATTCCGCTTCGCCCATTAAACCTGCCGATATGTAAAAGCAGAGAATGATATTCTTTCCGTTTGGTGCAGAAACGCCTACCTTGGCGCGGCCGCCTGTTACGAGGAACAAAAACTCGTTTGGAAGTCCTTCCGACACGATCCGTTCTCCAAAGCCATATGTTCGTGCCGCACAGTTCGTGAGCTTTTCAGCTTCCATTCCGTAGCTTTGCAGAATAGCCCGATCCTGCTTGGTCAAAGATTCCGAATTTTTCAAGGTCATCATCTCCCTGTCTGCATTATATCACAGAGAAACGATAGGGACAAATGTCCTACGAAGAAAAGCGGCCCGCATGATAGAATCATTTCATCAAAACAAAGGGAGGGGCTACCATGTACGAGCTGCTGTCGTTTTTGTCCGGCGTGATTCTTGCGGTTATGATCCAAATAAACGGAGGGTTGAGTGGACAGTTCGGTGCCTATCACGCGGCGCTTTATGTACATATCGTGGGATCGGTTTTCGCGGCTCTGCTGCTTCTGCTGAAACGGCAGCGCATTTCCGGCGCCAAGGGCTTGCCGTTCTGGATGTATCTGGGCGGTGTGATCGGTGTGTTGACAACCGTTTTCAATAATCTCGCGTTTTCTCATATCAGCCTGACAAGCATTGTGACGCTGGGGCTATTCGGACAGTTGGTACTGTCGTATTTCATTGACCGCTTCGGCTGGTTCGGCATGGAACGGCGGAAGGAGGATTTGAGTATTCCCTGTGTTCTGCTCAGTGTTGTAGGGATTGCGCTGATGCTGGACGATCCCGCCTCCGGCGGCTGGGGATACATCCTGATCTCATTGGGAGCCGGTATCTCTGTTGTGATGTCCCGGACGGTCAATGCCCATCTGTCAGCGCATATCGGCGCACTGCAAGGCTCGCTGGTCAATCATCTGGCTGGTCTGCCGGTCTGTTTGCTGTTGGCATTGACAATTCCGGAGCAAACGATCCAGCAGCCATTCCGCTTCTGGATTTGGGGCGGCGGCATTCTGGGTGTGCTGATCGTTGTGATCTGCAATGTCACCGTGCCGAAAATTCCGGCGTACCGCCTGACGCTGTTCACGCTTTGCGGTCAGCTTTTCTGCGGAATTCTACTGGATATGCTGTTGGGCGGAGCGTTGGATCAAAGAGAGTTTGGCGCGGGGCTGTTGGTCGCCGCCGGAATCGTCAGCAATCAGCTTCTGAAAGTTCATCGGAAAAAACAAGCGGAACGAGAAAAAGCATACCGCGACCGAATCGCCCGTGTGGAGCAGGCACATCGAGATGCCATTTACAAGCGAGCGCAAAAAAAGTGAAGCATGGAGGCAAAATATTGTAGATTTCTGATTGCATTCGCACTGTGGCTATCCTTGTCATTTTTTACGCAAGGTTGTCATTCGCATTTCACTCCCAAGGCATTTAGAATTTACAGACTTTGTTCATAACCCTGCTCCTGCTCATGGTCATCCTGCTTATGTCCCATGGTCAACCGCTTTTGCATGAGCTTTTTTCGGCGCTTGGAATCAACGCGGATGCCCATTGGGTTGCTGGGTGGGGCAGCGTTCTCTCGGAAGATCTGCCCCATCTGGTGAAACAATCGAACCGTAGAATTCAGAAGATAGTCGGATGGAGACTGCGCAGTGTGAGAAACTGCGGACGAAGTATTTTCACTTGCAAGCGTCGGATCTGTATAAGCCTGTGGCGATGGTTCTTCTTTAGAAGGTTCTTTATTCTGTGAAGATTCCTGCTCTAGTTGCTGTCGCAGTCGCTCCGCTTCTTGAATGATGGCATTCTTGATGGCACGGAATTCTTTCTGTTGTGAAAGCGGATTGTGCTGCCTGGGCTTGCTTTTGTAATAACCATCCAGCGTATCGCGCAGGTCGTTCCAGACGGCATAATACGCAGCAACCTCAGGCAACTTTTCGAGTTCGTCCACGATAGAATCCGCTTTATCTTTCAACGGCTTTTTGAGATAGCCATACCGCTTTTTGCCGCTGACTGTACGCAACTCCATTGCAAACTCCAGCAGCCTTTGCTGTATCGATTCCGGTGGATTCTCAACAGACTCTAGCTGGTCAATAATTTCACGCATGGCTCCCCGCGCCACTTCAGTCACATCTTTGTAGGCGATATCTTTCTTGAGGTAAACCTCTTTTAATTCATCTGCATAGATCATGTTCGTCAAAACGGACTGCGTGTGCAGCAATTTGTCTTTCCGAAGGAATCCATACTGTGGATTGTCTGACCAGAGCATCATGTGGATGTGCGGATGCTCGCCTTCGTCATGAAACGCCGCGTACCAGCGAAGCTGCGACGGTGGGATCTGCATGGCTTCCGCGAAATCTGCCTGTTTGGAGCGCAGCAGCGCACGCCAGCTTGCGGCGTTGTCGTAGCCAAGCCGCGCAGCATCATCGCGTCGCAGGGATTAAATGATCGTCCAGACGTTGCCCTCATGCGTCCGAAGTTCCTGCATCGCTTTTTCCAGCTCAACGACATCTTCGACTCCAAACAAGCCGTGTTCGCCGTGCTTTTCCGCTCTCGGACGTGTAGCAATGTAGCGCATATAGATGCTGTCCGCGTTTTTGTCCAGAAGCTCCACGCCGTCGCGCGTGGCGATATAATTCATGTAGCGTCCAGCACGTTTTGTGTTCAAAAAACCGGCTTTCTGAATCAACTTTGACATTCTTTACACGCTCCTCTCGCTTAATAGCGCATCTTCAAAATCGATCCGGCCGTTTGTCCTTTTGACTTCCTCCATACTGAGTCCGCGCATTTTCTGATAGCTCCGGGCGTCAATGTCCGTGTCCGAAGCAAGGATATGATTACTGACATTCTGCTCAACTGCCAGCTTGAAAAGCTGCCGTCCAATGCGCTCTGCAAATCGATCCAGCGTCCCAGATAAGATTTGCTGCAAGACTTTTGGAAGGTAACGATCTGCTTTTTCGGCGTATAAGAAGCCGGTATAAAATAAGATTGCTTTTTCAATGTACTCGCTGCGGCTCTGGCATTGATCGTCTGCATAACAGTCATCAACGAGCTGCTTGCACTCCGGCGTGATCTAGAGTGCAAATTTTTCTTTTCCTTTTACCATTTTTCTGTGTTCACCTCGTAAATTTCGTTGGAACCCCGCCGTTTTCCTTGAAGCGACGGGCTTTTTTCATTCTGCAACGCCCTGGAGCTAATTTTCGCCATGTTTGGAACGCCCTCGAAAATCTCCGAAACTGCCCGCACGGCGGGCAGATGTGACCGCCGCGGGGCGCGCACGACCCCGCGGTTTTGTCCTGCTTTCTCGCCGCGGCGCCCAAAATCGCCAGCTTCTCCCCATTTGGTTATATTCCACGTTTGCCGCATTTCCTCTTTCGACCGAACCCGCTGCGCTGGGCTTCGGTCGAATTTCCCGGTCTCCCGCACGGCGGCGCAGCGTCCGGTTTTTGGGCTTCCGACGGGTACGCGCCCGGCTGTGCCCGGAAAATCGGACACAGCCGCGACACGCGGCTCACGCGGGCGGACGGGCGGTTTCCTGCTGCGCCTTTTGGAACACTTCCAAGCGTTTTCGGATGCGTTCCTGCTCACATTCCGCGTCCAGTTTTGCAAGCTTCTGCTCGTAAAACTGCTGGATGGAGAACTGAATGGGCAAAATTGTGTACAGAAGACTTCCGTTCTGCTTGCGACCGTCCTGTGTGATGATCGTCGTGCGCTCCGTCTTGATGAGGCCACGCTCGACCAGCTCGGTCACATATTTGCGTGCCGTGTTCGGGCTCATATTGACGGCGTTGCCAATCGTCCGGTAGCTTGCGTGGCATTGATACTTCTGGGATACAGACCTGTTTATGCTCCCGTTCTTCCTGAAGAATGATAAAACAGCCGCAAAAAATCTGTGCCTGTATCGCGCAAATGCGTTGGATGCAGCCAGGGATCATGCAAAAAAGATGAATGCTGCCGGAGCGCGGTATCCTTGGATGGCGGCGCTCGACGGCAGCGAACAGTGCGAGACATGGGACATTGGGTGCAGCGAGGTTCACATCACGGCGGACGTGGCCTATGCCTTGGGTGAATACTGCCGGGAAACCGGAGATGAAGAATTTTATCTGCATAAGGCCGCACCTGTATTCATTGAAACCGCCCGCTTCTGGACCAGCCGATACACATGGAACCGTGCGCACACACAGGCGGATCTGATGTTCTGCAAGGGACCTGATGAATACTGCGGTATCACGCGCAACAACCTTTTCACGAACGTCATGGTGCAGCATAATCTGGCGCTTGCCATAGATGCGGCAAAGGCGCTTCAGGGTAAACCTGCATATCTGGATCTCGGCTTGTCGGAAGAAGAAATTGCATCGTGGCAGACGCTTCATGATGCGATTCCTTGGCCGCATGACCCGGACAGCGGGCATCTTGCGCAGGACGAGACGTTCCATCTGCTTGAACCGGTGGATATCGCAACACTAAAGCCAGATCTCGGCGCAAGCTATCATCATGTTTGCTTCGATCGGTTACAGCGATATAAAGTTGTGAAGCAGGCCGACGTGCTGCTTCTTATGACACGTCTGCCGGAGCTTTTCACAAAGGAAGAAAAAATGCAGGCATGGAACGATTTTGAACCGCTCTGTCTGCATGACTCTACGCTGAGTTTTGCCAGTCATGCGCTCTTTGCGCTGCAAAACGGGCTGTGCGAAAAAGGAATCGAGTATCTGCGCAAGGCGCTGCTGCTCGATCTGCGCGACCTGATGAATAACACCGGCAAAGAGGGCCTGCATCTGGCCGGCATGGGCGAGGGCTGGCAGGCGGCGTGTCTCCTGTGATTTCTTCCTGTTCTTTGTTTACAGCGGCGCAGAATCTGCGCCGCTGTAATATATTCAGAACAGTTCTTCTATTTTCAGCGCCAACTACATAAGTACGCATAGAAAACGCCTTTAATCGGAAACGGGCAATCTTAATTCGTCGTAAAAAACGTGATAGTTTCCACAAAACTCGTTGTATTTTTTGTGATTCTATGCTATACTACAGTTAAATTATAGTGATGGAAGTGCATATATGTACCGAATTGCCATAGAAAAGCTATTAAAATGGAAGCAAAGCAAACGCCGGAAGCCTTTGATTATTGAAGGCGCTCGGCAGGTTGGAAAAACATGGCTGATGAAAGAGTTTGGCAGACAGTCATATGCAGATACCGTATATATCAATTTTGACTCCAATTCCAGAATGGCAGAGCTATTTGCTTCTGATCTGGATACAGATCGTTTAATTATGGGCTTGGAGCTGTATGTAGGCCATAAGATTGACCCCAACAATTCTCTGTTGGTTTTTGATGAAGTACAGGAAGTTCCTCGAGCCTTGGCATCTCTCAAATACTTCTATGAAAATGCTCCGCAGTATCACATTGTATGCGCCGGTTCTTTGCTTGGTATTGCATTGCATCAAGGCACGTCTTTCCCTGTTGGTAAGGTAGATTTCCTAAAACTATATCCCCTTTCTTTCAAAGAGTTTCTAATGGCAACCGGCAAAGAGCAATTTGCCGCGCTTCTGGATAGCCAAGACTTCCAAATGATCACGAGCTTCAAGCAAACATATATTGATGCTTTGAAGCACTATTATTTTGTCGGCGGGATGCCTGAAGCAGTACAAAGTTTTACAGAAAACAAGGACTTTAATGAAGTTCGTGAAATTCAAAAAAGGATTCTTGCGGCATACGAGCAGGATTTCTCCAAGCACGCTCCCAATGAAATCGTTCCAAGACTGCGTATGTTATGGAATAGCATCCCCTCTCAGTTGACAAAAGAAAACAAAAAGTTTATATACGGTCTCGTGCGTGAAGGTGCACGTGCAAAAGACTACGAAACCGCCCTTCTATGGCTCAGTGACTGTGGCCTTGTTCATAAGGTAAGCCGCGTCAATACAGTTGGCATTCCCCTGCGGGCTTATGAGGACTTGAAAGCATTTAAGTTGTTTGTGGTAGATGTCGGGCTTCTTGGCTGCATGGCTGGACTTCGCCAGCGTACTTTGCTTGACGGCAACGACCTTTTTGTTGAGTTTAAAGGCGCCCTTACAGAGCAGTATGTTTGTCAGCAGCTGAAAACGATTGATGATTTGGATGTATATTACTACACCAATGACAGAGGCTCCTGCGAGATTGACTTTGTCGTTGATACCGGCGAGCGAATTGTGCCTGTTGAAGTAAAGGCAGAAGTAAATCTCAGAGCAAAAAGTCTGAAAACATATCAGGAAAAATTCACACCTGAAGTTTCTGTCCGCACCTCTATGGCAGACTACAAAAAAGAAGAATGGCTTGTGAATCTGCCGCTTTATGCGATAGACCAAGTCAGACAATTCTAGTTTATTTATGCAGGAATAACGAGTAAATATTTCCATTGACGAGAGAGTCAGCATATAATCTATAGATATTTCCAATTAACAATTCTCAAACAAAACGCAAACAATAGCGAAACCTTGGGACAGTATGCTATAATCACTCTAAAGCAAGGAGCGAATAGCGTGACTCGACTGAAAAGGGTTTTCCAGCGCTTACTGTTCCCGGCGTGGTGGGTTGTTCTGGTGAGCGTTCCGCTTGCGGCGGCTGGGCTGATTTTTGTGTTCGCACCGGCGAAGCGGGGGCACTGGTTGACATACCCCGCTTACGCCTTTTCCGCGTATGCGCTGGCCATCGTCTGTGCGTGCATTGTAAAAAATGCAGGTCATGCGCGGCAGGATGTGAATGCCGCCATTGACCGTGTGCTATTTGTCCGGCGGTATTTGACAGAGCCGGAATTTCAGGTGCGTGTTTCGCTTTACCGATCGCTTGCAATCAATCTCGGCTACGTCGTGTGGAATCTGTTCTGCGGTAGGCTCCGTCTCTTTCTGATAGCAGCCCATGACTGCCGTGGTCATGGCAAAGAGAAGGACAGCCATGCAGATGATCGGACGAATGATTCTTGTGATTCTTTTCATAATGCTGTCTCCTTGCCGCGCTGGGATAGCGTCGCAGCTTAAAATGTCATTGATTTGTTTCTTGTAGAGAAATAGGAACAGCGCAGCTTCGGGGCGAGATGCCTGTCCGCTGCGCTGTCCGATGTTCGCTTATGTGGTCATGTCAGCGGGTTTGCTGCTTGGCCGTATGTCGGTCACTTCTTGCATCGCCAGAGGAAGGTCACGATCTGTGCTCTGGTGCAATCCGCGTTGGGGTTGAATGTCGTGTTGGTGGTTCCCTTGGTGATGTCCTCCTTGACTGCCCACAGAACTGCGTCGGCATAGTAGGAATCGGCAGCAACATCCGTGAACGGATTGCTACGGCTCGCCACGGGGACCTTCTCATAACGCCAGAGGAAGCTCACAGCCTGCGCTCTCGTACAGACGGCATCGGGAGAGAACATTCCATCGCCCGTACCGGTCGTGATCCCGTTCTCGACTGCCCAGGCAACCGCCTTCGCATAGTAGGCGCTTGCGGGTACATCAGAGAAACTGCCGACATTAGAGAGACTGCCGACATTCTTGGGCTCCGGACTGCCCGCTGCACGCCACAGGAAGGTAACGATCTGCGCGCGGGTGCAGGGCTGGTCAGGGGCGAACAGATTGTCGCCAACGCCGGAGGTGATATTCTTTCCGGCTGCCCATTTCACCGCTTCATAGTAAAAGCTGTCGTTGGGAACGTCGTAGAAGAAATTCAGGACAGAGTTGTCCTCCATGAAAGTTGCCTTGACCTCGACCCTGCTGCCCGGCATGGTGAAGGTGTACTTGCCGCTGCCCTTATCCGTGAGCTTGAGTTCGCTGTCGTTCTTATCCATGACCGTGAGCGTTTCCAGCACATAGCCGCTGTCGGGCTTGACCGTGATCGTAACAGTGTCACCGCGCCCCGCAGAGCGCCGGTCGACCGTTACGCTGCCGTTTTGGGTCTGACCAGACACTGCCACAGGATAGCTGGACGTGTGGCTGCCACCGCCAGAGGACGGACGCTCCTGTGCCGTGACGGTGATGGTTCCAGTCTTTTCACCGCTGTAGTTGCCGGAAGCGGTGAAGGTGTAGGGGATGTTCAGGCTATCGCCCGCCTTCAGAGCGCGGAGCATCTCGGGAATATCCGCTTCCGTCTTTCCGTCGGACAGCGTATAGCAAAGCATACCCGTCACCTCTTCGCCGCCGACGCCGGTGAACCTGGGCGCGGCGAAGCTATCTTCACCCACATAGATGATCTGATTCTTATTGGTGGCATCATCGAAAGCGGCGCAGGGGGTGATATCGGCCTTCAAATCGGTCAGTTCGGGCTGAATAAGGGCGTATTTGTGGGCGTCCGCACCCGTCAGCTTGAGGGTACCCTTGACTGTAACGCGCTTATCGTTTCCCGTGTCTTTGCTGTCGAATTCCGCCCTTGCTTCGGAGAAGTCGAGCGCTACGGTGTCGCCCTCCGCCACGCCGCTGAGTGTACCGCCGGTGAGGGCTGCCGCCGCCGTGCCGTCGTAGACCTTGCTTTCGGCGGTGATGCCTGTGACGGTGACGGGGGTGGCGGGTTCGCTGTAGTAGCTCACACCGATATACTTGGTGTCGAAGCTGCTGAAGAAGCCATCGGACACCCGGGCCTCCTTGCCGTTATAGGTCACGGCCACCGTGCGCCCGAAGTAATGGCCGGACTGGGGGAGCAGCGTGAAACTCAAATAGTTGTTGTTATAGGTTAAAGATCTGAGGGTCACAGGGACATCCGCATGGAACGCGCCGGGGTCGCTGATGTCGACGCTTCCGTTCTGGTACGCCGGGCCGGTGACGGCGACTGCGGTGATCGGTGTCTGCGTCACATCACCCACGGTGTACCAGAGGTTGTACACCTTCCGTTTTTCAGTGTCCGTCTCGCACTGTATCATGGCGTACTTGCTGTCGGTGCCGTCCAACTGCTTGAAGGAGATGGTGAAGCCGTCGCCAAAACGGTAGCCGTCCGCATTTCTCAGCGTCAGGCTGTACCAATAGACCTTGCCTGCTTCAAAGGTGTCGGTATTTGTCAGCTTCTTGATGCCTTCCGTGCTGCCCACGCAGGGAACCTCGTACCAGGCGTAGCCTCCATTGACACCGACCAGCTTAGTCCTGCTCCCGGCAGGCGCATACACGCCGTCCGCATACTTTTCCCCCGGCTGCGGATCGTTCTGATGGATCGTTATGCTGTTGATATGGGTGTTGGGATCATCTGTATTGTAAGTATAGACTGGATCGTAGACTGCGCAAGTGCGTGTGACGGTGCAGGTCTTGCCGTCATCGGAAATTTGACATTCTGTCCCGCTTGTACCGTTGAAGTCGCCGGTGACGATGTCCGCAAAGGAGGCATAGTCCTTGGCCTCCAATTCGGCGATGACGCGGTAGTTGCTATATTCACTGAATATGGTTTCCTCGTCTCTCAAGTCGCGGTAGCTTTCGCCGTCCTTGATCTGGAATCGCGCGGACTTCAGCGTGTAGGGAATGCGGCCCTCGTTGAGAATGCTGTAGAACGTGAAATTGTCCGTATCCTTGCGGATGGTGTTGCCGTCAATGGGCCAGGTGGCGCTCTTCACCTCGACCTTGTTGACGACTATGCTTCCGAAGGGGACGAATACTTCCGCCTCATCCATGCTGCACTCTGCAACTTCGGCAGCGCTGCCGTTGACTGCGGCGGTAACGGTATTCTCAAAGACATAACCCGGGAGCGTGTTGAGGTGCAGGATCACGCCGTAGACGGCGCCGCTCTCGGTGGGGTCGGAGCCATAGCAATAGTTCCAGCAGCTTTCCTCACTGTTCCATTTCTGAAGGGCGGCATTGTAGATCCGGTACCCATCACCGCCGATGGACGCTCGCTGAATTATGTCCGACCAACCCTCGATCTGCGCGCCATCCCACGTCGTCTGTACATCGGAAACTGAAATTGTGCTGACGCTCTTCGGGGACTCTGTGGGGGAACCCACCTTGAACCACGCGGAGACATAGACGGTATCGTCCCGATAGCGTTCCACTTCGGTCTTTGTCGCGCCGTCGACAGTTGCCGTTATGTTTTTGGCAAAATAATGGCCGTAATCCATCTTCAGCCGGACGCGCAGCCGGTACCAGCTATCGTTTACAAGGCTGGTCCCACCTTCTTCATAGAGATAGCCGACAGAAGCAGTGCAGCCCTCGGCAGCCACGCGGTTCCAGTAGAAGGTATCCGCAAAGCTGCTGTCAAACAGGCTGTCGCTGTCGATGAAGTATGGTTCGTTACTGTCCACCGTCGGGGCGGTCAAAGTGCCGCCGACCACAGGGGGCGTGACGCTGAGGGTGACCTGGCTGACCTCCTTCGGCTGTTCGTAGGCCGCTTCCGCCGCTCCCGGCAGCAGGGTCAGGCACAGGCAGAGGACCAGCAGAGCACTCATCACTCGTCTTTTCATAATAATTCCTCACTTTCTATCAATTTTGCATATCCAATATTCACTTTATTTTAAATTATACCAAGCGAAAAAGCGGAATTCATCTGGACTTTCCGCTTTGTCACGGACTCTTCCGGAAACTCTTTTCTTTTTGCAAAACAGCCTTTATAATAGAATTATTGAAAACACTGCTGTACGCAAGGAGGAAACCCCCGAATGTTCAAAGATCAGCTCAACGAATATATGGTGCAGCTCGGCTGTTCCGGTCGGGAACTGGCTGAGATCAGCGGTCTGTCTCCCGCCACTGTCAGCCGCTACCGCAGCGGTGAGCGTAAACCGGAAAGCGAGGCAGAGCGGGCAAAGCTCATCAGCGGTATTGTTCAGCTTGCCGCCGCACGGGGTATACCCGCGCTGTCGGAGGAGAACGTGTCAGCCACCCTCCGTCCCTTTTTTTCCGAGGAGAGCGTTGACGCAGAGCATTTGCGTGACAACCTCAACAGCCTGTTCACGACCTTTTCCATCAGCAACTCCGAACTGGCACGCAGCATCAATTATGATGCCTCTTACCTCTCCCGCATCCGCAGCGGACAGCGCCATCTTGCGGATCCCGAGCGCTTTGTTTCCGCGGTCGCCAATTTTGTGATCCGTCGCTTTGATTCCCCGACGGAACACACAATCCTTGCCGAACTGATCCATGCAAAAGAAGCAGAGGAGGACACAGAGGCCCTTTATGGCAGCTTGGTTCAATGGCTTGGCGGACACAACGCAGAGCGAAACGACGATGTTGCAGCTTTTCTGAGTCATCTGGACGAGTTTGATCTGAACGAATATACGCAGGCCATTCGATTTGACGATATGAAAGTACCCACCGTACCTTTTCAGCTCCCCCTGAGCAAAACCTATTATGGACTGGAGGAAATGAAAAGCGGGGAGCTGGACTTTCTCAAGGCAACGGCGCTGGGAAAGTCAGACGCGCCGGTCTTCCTGTGCAGCGATATGCCAATGGACGACATGGCGAAGGACCGGGACTTTACGAAAAAGTATATGTTCGGTCTTGCCGCGCTTCTGAAAAAAGGACTGCACCTGAATGTAGTACACAATCTGAACCGACCCTTTCACGAGCTGATGCTGGGACTGGAGGGGTGGATCCCGCTGTATATGACAGGGCAGATCACGCCATGCTATCTCAAGGGCGTGCAGAACAATGTCTATTGCCATTTCCTCAATGTTTCCGGCAGTGCGGCCCTCTCCGGCGAGTGCATCGCCGGAGCGCATGAGCGGGGGCGCTATGAGCTGACCAAGGGTGGGGAGGCTCTGCGCTATTACCAAGAACGCGCCGATGCGATCCGGAAAAAGGCGCTCCCGCTGATGGACATTTACCGGGAGAAGCAGGCCGCCGCGCTTCATGCGTTTCAGTTGGCCGATGCACAGAAACCCGGACCGCGCCGCCGGGTTCTATCCGCCCCACCGCTGGGGACGCTTCTGGAGGAAACGCTCCGTGCCATACTCTCCTCCCACGGCGTGCCCGCAGCAGAACAGCAGCGCGTTCTGGATCACGCGGCAGCGCAGCGTTCCTGTATGGAGCAGGTTCTCACACACAGCTCCATTACGGACTCCTTCCCTGATCTGTCACAGGAAGAGTTTGCTCAGTACGCGCCGACCCTTCCGCTCTCTACGCTGTTCTTCCCAAAGGATATCCGCTATACCTATGCGGACTACCGTCAACATTTGGAACAGACAAACGAGTATGCCTGTTCCCACCACGGCTATTCCATTCGCCCCTGCGATACGGACTTTCATAATATCTCGATCTCCGTCCACGAAGGCCGCTGGGCAATGATTTCAAAGAGCAACGCGCCTGCGATTCATTTTGTGGTTCGCTATTCAAAGCTGCGCAACGCGATCGAGAATTATATCGATGCGCCATGATTTTACCGGCTTGATTTATCGCAGTCATGGCATCTCTATGCAAAATGTTACAAATGCCTCGTGAGATTGCTCTCACGAGGCATTTGTTCGTTCACTGCACCAGCTGACTGCTTCTTACAGCTCCAAAGGCGGGGCACGGTCTGCACTCTTTCGTAAGTATCCTTTGGAACAAGAAACTTGTGCGTAGCTTTTTTATGAACGGTTTGCAATGCAGACCGTTCTTTTTCCGTCCTGCAAAACAGTTTTCTGAAAACTGGCAAAAAAGCGTTTTGGAGATTGTAGTAAGGGTAATTTCGAGCGACTTCTGCACGTCCTCCTCGTTGGCGATCGCCACGTCAACGTGCTTTGCAAGCTCGCGCATGACCTCGCTGGCCTTTTTGTCATATTTCCACAGGTTCTTGCGATAGTTCATTCAGGTCGCAGGAAACGGTAATACCGCGCTTTTTGGCTTCCTGTACAGACTCCAGCGACAGCGCCATCGCGGATTCGGAGATTGCAGGCGTAATACCCGTGATGTGGAACCACTCCACGCCCTCGAAGGCTTTATCCCAGTCGATATCGCCGGGCTTCGCCATGGCGATGGCCGACCATGCGCGATCATAGATCACGTGGCTGGGAAGCTGGTTTGCGCCGCCTTCGACATATTAGACGCCAAAGCGGCCGTCTCCGGTGACGATGCGGGAGGTGTCAACACCGAAGCCGCGCAGCTCCCGAACGCAGGCATCCGTGATATCGCCGCTTCGTCGATGCAAGCTTCATATCCCTCGTCCCGCCGCAGGCGGCAGGTCTCGTCCATTCCGCTGCATTTCCTCTTTCGACCGAACCCGCTGCGCTGGGCTTCGGTCGAATTTTGTGCCGCACATCGGCGCAACGTCCGGTTTTCTGGTGCTTAGCGGGTACGCGCCCGGCTGTACCACAAAAGCCGCACAAGCCGCCGACACGGGTTCGACGGCGTGGTAATCTTTGCTTACAGCGGCGCAGACTCTGCGTTTTTCTGGTCCATGCAAAAACCAGAACATACAATTTCACCGCCTATCGGAAGTGTTCCGATAGGCGGCGAAGTGTTTATATCAAGGAATGTTTTCCGTATGCGTTTTTTATCCTTTGACGGAGCCGGCGGTGACGCCTTTGACGATATAGCGCGAGAGGAAGATGTACACGAGCAGCACCGGCAGGATGGCAAGGAGGATGAACATATACACCTTGCCGAGGTCAAACTTCGAGTAGTCCGCCGCGCGCAGCTGTGCGATCATGATGGGGACGGTTTTCATTTCCGCTTTATCGAGCAGCAGAGCGGGCAGGAAGTAGTTGTTCCAGGACTCGACGAACGTGAAGATCAGCTGCACGGAGATGGCAGGCTTCAGCATGGGCAGCACGATTCGGTTGAAGGTGAAGAACTCGCCCGAGCCGTCGACACGCGCAGCCTCCACGATCTCCATGGGCAGGACGCTCTTCATGTACTGGATCATGTAGAAGAACACGACCGGCGCCGCGATGCCGGGGAGGATCAGCGGCAGATAGCTGTTCGTCAGCTTCAGCTTGTAGCACAGCTGGACAAAGCCTGCGGCGGAGACCTGCTTGGGAATGACCATGACGGCCATGATGAACAGGAATGCGAGCCGCTTGAGCTTAAAATTGTAGGCGTGCAGACCGTAGGCGGTCAGCGCGGAAAAATAGGTGGACAGAATGGCCGTCGCAGCCGCGATGATAAAGCTGTTGAACATGCCGCGCGGGATGTTGATGGAGCTGTCGTTCCACGCGTTTTTGAGGTTCTCCAGAAAATGCCCCTGCGGCAGCGCCTTGAAGCCGCCCTGCAGATCTGCGTTGGTCCGGGACGCGTTGACGATCAGCATATAGAACGAGAACAGGCAGAGGACCGACAGAAAGATCAGCAGCGCATAGACCAGCACCCGGCTGACGGTCAGCATGGCGCGGGCTTTGCGGCTGTCAACGGAACTCTTTTTCATTGCACGCACCCCCTTACTGCTCGTCCTGCTTCGTCAGCGACTTGAACACCACAAGGCTCAGAAGACCCGTGATGAGGAAGATCACGACGGAAATTGCGCCGGACATACCGTAGTTCTTGCTCGTCTTGAGGTAATTGTTGAGGTACATGACGAGCGTCGTCGAGGTGCGGTTCGGCGTTCCAAGCGCGTTGGTCAGCACCTGCGGCACATCGAACATCTGAAGACCGCCGATGAGCGCCGTGATGACCGTGTAGACTAAAATCGGCATCAGGAGCGGCAGCGTCACCTTGAAAAACACCTGCAGCGACGTCGCGCCGTCGATGTTTGCCGCCTCAAACAGGCTCTGGTCGATGCCCATGATGCCGGCCATGAGCAGGATCGTCGTGTTGCCGAACCACATGAGGAAGTTCATCAGGCAGATGAGCCCGCGCACGGTAAAGCGGATGTTGAAAAAGTCGATCGGCATATCGATCCAGCCGAGCTGCGTCAGGATCTGGTTGATCGGACCGACATTCGAAAACAGCATATAAAACAGCATCGCGAACGCCGATGCCATGATGAGGTTCGGCATATAAATGACGGTCTTAAAGAACTGCTGGCCCTTGATCTTCAGGCGGTAGCTCGTAAAGAAGCACGCGAGCATCAGCGAGATCACGACCTGCGGGATCGCACCGCCGACCCAGAGTGCAATGGTATTTCCCGCATATTTCAAAATGTCGATCGTTCCGTTTTTATCCGGCGTAAAGAGCGTGATGTAGTTCTTCAGACCGACGAAATTCGGTCCGACCTGCGTCAGACCCTCCCGGTAGTTTTCAAAAAAGCTGTTGTAGATCGTCAGCAGCTGCGGCGCGAAGTGAAACAGTGCATAGGCCAGAAAGAACGGCGCGATAAAAATATAGCCCCACTTTGCGTAGCTGATTTTGGACCGTTTGGTTTTCAATTTGGGTGCTTTTGTCGTCTGCATCAGATCTCCTCCTCTTATTCTCAGACGTAGTTCCCAGCGGGGTGAATCGACTGGATCGAAACGACCGGTTCGGAAGCGCGCCCGAAATCGGCGCCGGGGCAGGGCGTTCGCCCTGCCCCGGGAAGCCGCAGGATTTACGGAGTGACGATGGTCGGATACTTTTCGTTGATGTACTTATAGAAGTTGCTCATGGCCTCGTCCTCGGTGACGGTGCCCTTGCAGTACTCTCTCCAGTTGGCCTGCAGACCCTCGTTGAGCAGCTGGTCATAGATGGTGTGGTTTTCGAACTTGATGTTCTTGGCAAGGTCGCAGAACAGTGCGATGTCGTTCTGGCCGCCGAGGAACTCGCTGCCGTAGGTCGGATCCTGCGCAACGGTCTCGTTGACCTTCTGGTTGTTGGAGAACTGCGCCTCGTTCTTGACCAGGTTCGTGCAGACCTCTTCATCGTTGATGAAGGTGTTCATGATATCGGCAACCATGGTGGGGTTATCCGTGCCGGCAGGAGCCAGCAGCCACGTACCGCCCCAGAAGTGTGCCTGCGGGCCTTCGCAGATCGCCCAGTCGCCGAAGCAGCCCTTGTCCGCGTCCTGTGCGTTGCCCATGGAGAAGTTGAAGTACCAGGCCGGCCCAAAGTAGCACATGGCCTTGCCGTCTCCGAACATCTGCGCGGTGCACTCATCGGACCAGATATCGCAGTCCTGCGTGTAGCCGTTGTCGGAGAAGTCCTTGGCCTGCTGCATCCAGGTCCGGATGGCGGGATCGATCTGGAGGTTGTTGTTTGCGTCGACCCACGGTTCGGAAACGTTGTTGGAGAAGACACGGTAGGTAGCAGCCTCGGAGGCGGTCATCAGATAGCCCTTGGCCTTGGCGTCAGCCGCGACAGCATTGAACTTGTCCCAGCTGTTCAGCAGCTCCTGGACCTCGGCGGGATCGTCGGTGCCCAGAACGTCCTTGGCGATGGAGCGGCGATAAATGAGAGCTGCCGGGCAGCACTGGAAGGAGACGCCCTTGACCACGCCGGAAGCGTCGGAAGCAGCCTGCACGGTGTAGGCATAGGTGTTGGAGAAGTCGGTCACGCCGAGGGCGGTGATGTCCTGCGTGACGGGCGACTCGGTGTACTTCTGGATGTAGTCGGCCTCAGCGAGGAACAGGTCGACCTTGTCGTCGGCGGAAGCGTTCTCCTGATTGAGCAGCGCCTCGTCGAGCTTGTCCTGATAGGCGCCGTCGGCGCTCGGGGTGATGATCCAGTTGACGGTCACGCCTTCGGGAACGGTGTAGTACTTCTCAAAGAAGCCCTTGAATTCTTCGTTCCAGGCGTAGATGTTGAAGACCTTGCCTTCCTCGGAAGCGGGTTCTTCGGCGGCAGTCTCTTCGGCGGCGGTGGTTTCTTCGGTCTTGGCCGGCTCGGCCGTTTCCGTGGAAGCGGCGGGCGTGTCGGTCGTCGTTTCCTTGCTCGCGCAGCCTGCAAACACAGCT
The DNA here is from genome assembly GCA_934646185.1 of uncultured Oscillospiraceae bacterium. Taxonomy (GTDB): domain Bacteria; phylum Bacillota; class Clostridia; order Oscillospirales; family Oscillospiraceae; genus CAG-170. The sequence continues at coordinate 172,768 of CAKUEH010000001.1, forward strand.
GCGAGCATCAGGACTGCAAGCAGCAGCGCAAGATACTTTTTCATTTGAATTCCTCCTGTAAAAATATAATGGTTGGTACTTTGATCTATGTGCACTGCCTCGCGGCAGAGAGCACCATCTTCAAATCGCGCGGACGGAGCCACCCTCGACCAGCTTGCCCGGAATGAGAATCCGGTCGACCAGTGCGGTACGCGGCTTTTCAATGAGCTCGATGAGCTTCGCGGCGGCGGTCTTGCCGAGCGCGGCCGTGTCCTGACGATAGGTGGTCATCGCCGGGTTCGTAACGCTTGCAAGCTGGATGCCGTCATAGGCTGCGGCGCTGACATCCTCGGGAAGGCGAAGCCCCATGCGCCGGATGGCGTTGCCGCCGCCGATGCTGGAAAAATCGTCCGGCATCAGGATGCAGGTCGGCCGCTCCGGCAACCGAAGCAGTTCCTGCGTCAGCTCCGCGCAGCGGTCGGGGTCATGGTACACGCCCTCGCGGACATATTCCTCCGGGATCTCCAGGCCCAGCGCATCGCAGGCACGGTAGAAGCCTGTCAGGCGGTTTTCCGTGACGGTGGTACGTTCGCCGTGGATGAATGCGATGCGGCGGTGGCCCTTCGCATAGATGTAGCGGATCAGCTCCTCCATGCCGCGCACGTTGTCAGAAAGGACGGCGGCGCGGTTATTGAAGACGTGATCGATGGTCACGACCGGAAGGCGGGAATTGACCAGTTCCAGCACCTGCGGATCATTGAAATCGACGCAGGCAATCACCACGCCGTCGACGCCGCGATACTGGCAGTGCTGCAGGTATGTCGTCGCCTTTTTGCCGACGTTGCGGTTGATGAAGGTAATGTCATAGCCGTTGGCCTCGGCCTCGACCTTGAGGCTCTCGAGCACGGCGGAGAAATATTCATGCGCAAGACCGCTTCTGCGCTCATCGACGAACAGAACGCCGATATTATAGGTGCGGTTTGTTTTCAACGCACGGGCGGCAGAGTTGGTCATATAGCCGAGGGAGTCGGCGGTATTACAAATCAACTCCCGCGTCTGCTCGCCGATGTCCGGCTGCCCGGAGAGGGCCTTGCTGACGGTCGCGACCGAAACTCCGCAGGCCTTTGCGATATCCTTCATAGAAACCATGCCGGTCTGCCTCCATTTCATCCCCGCGTTTTCTTAATCGTTTTCGTAACCTCAAGATAGCGGATTCCTCGCAAAAATGCAAGTGATTTTTTTCGCTTTTTGAGGTTTTAAATGAAGTTTGGATGTTCTGCTCAGTTTTCTCACGTAAATTTAGCAGTTTTGACAGCTTAACGCTTCCGAAACTTGCTCTGCATTTTCCCACATTCATGAGAAAACATGTTTTTTCAGAAAAAACCGCAAAATATGTCTTGCATTTTGATCAAAAAGCAGCTATTGTAAAGATGCATATCCGTTATATTGACAACTCAAACGATTTCGAATACTGCCAGTACGCACCAGCCTGCTGGCATGGGAAGGAGTTCTAAATGCAATTCGGCCATTTTGACGATCAGCAGCGGGAATATGTGATCACCGACCCGCGCACACCGCTTCCATGGATCAACTATCTCGGCAGTGAGGATTTTTTCACGCTCCTGTCCAACACGGCAGGCGGCTACTGCTTCTATCGTGACGCGCGGCTGCGTCGGCTGACGCGCTACCGCTATAATAACTGCCCAACCGATCAGGAGGGCTTCCATATTTACATCAAAGACGGCGCTACCGTCTGGAACCCCGGCTGGCAGCCCGCGAAAACGGAGCTGGACCGCTATACCTGCCGCCACGGCCTCGGCTACAGCGTGATCGAGGGGCAGAAAAACGGCGTTTCGGCCGCGCAGACGCTGCTGATCCCGCAGGGCGACAACTGCCTGCTCATCCGGCTGACGCTGAAAAATGGGACTGACGCAGAAAAGACGCTCGATGTGTTCCCCTATGTAGAGTTCTGCCTCTGGGACGCAATGGACGACGGCTCCAACTTCCAGCGGAACTTTTCCATCGGCGAGGTTGAGGTCGAGCCGGACGCCATTTATCACAAATCCGAATACCGCGAGCGGCGCGATCACTATGCCGTGTTCTGGGCGAACCGCCCGTATGACGGCTTCGATACCGCGCGCGACGCCTTCATTGGCCTCTACGGCTCCCCTGCCCTGCCCGAGGCTGTCAAAAACGGGCGCTGCACCGGCTCGGCCGCGCACGGCTGGGCGCCGGTCGGCGCGATGCATTTCCATATGGCGCTGCGGCCCGGCGAGTCGCGGGAACTTTTCTTTGGTCTTGGCTACGTGGAAAACCCGGAGGATGAGAAATTCTCCGCGCCCGGCGTGATCAACAAGACGCGCGCGCATGCGATGATCGAAAAATACCGTACCCCGGCACAGTTTGACGCGGCAATGGACGCGCTGCGCGGGCACTGGGACAGGCTTCTTTCGAATTTCCACGCAGAGACCGGCGATGAAAAGGTCGACCGGATGGTCAACATCTGGAACCAGTATCAGTGCATGGTCACGTTCAACATGAGCCGCTCTGCCTCCTATTTTGAAAGCGGCATGGGCCGCGGCATGGGCTTCCGTGATTCGTGTCAGGATCTGCTCGGATTTGTACACATCATTCCGGAACGGGCGCGGGAGCGTATTCTGGACATTGCCGCCACGCAGTTTGCAGACGGCAGCGCCTATCATCAGTACCAGCCGCTCACAAAAAAGGGGAATCTTGCTGTCGGCAGTGGGTTCAACGATGACCCGCTGTGGCTGATCGCAGGCGTGGACGCTTACTTACGCGAAACGGGCGACTGGTCGATCCTGGACGAGACCGTGACCTTTGACTGTGACCCGGACAACGCCGCGCCTCTCATGGAGCATCTGCGCCGCAGCTTCCGGTTCACCTGCACGCATCTCGGGCCGCACAAGCTGCCCCTTATCGGCCGCGCCGACTGGAACGACTGCCTGAATCTCAACTGCTTCTCCGCCCACCCCGGCGAAAGCTTCCAGATCACCGGCCCCAGCGAGGGCCCCGTCGCAGAGTCCGTGTTCATCGCGGGGATGTTCGTCAAATACGTCAGAGCCTACGCCGGAATCCTCCGTTACCTCGGTTTGACCGAAGAGGCAGCCAGTGCAGACGAAGCCGCAGCTGAGATGGAGAAAACCGTTTTGGACGCGGGCTGGGATGGAGCGTGGTTCCGCCGGGCCTACGACGCGTTCGGCGCGCCCGTCGGAAGCAAAGACTGCGCCGAGGGACAGATCTTCATCGAGCCGCAGGGCATGTGCGTCATGGCCGGCATCGGCAAGGAAACCGGCGAGGCTGCACAGGCGCTGAAAAGCGTGGAAGATCGGCTCGACAGCAGGTTCGGCATCGTCCTTCTGCAGCCGGCCTACACAAAATATTATCTGAATCTCGGCGAGATCAGCTCGTATCCGCCCGGATACAAGGAAAATGCGGGGATTTTCTGTCACAACAATCCCTGGATTACCTGCGCGGAGGCCGTCCTGGGGCACGGCGCACGCGCGTTTGAGACCTATCGGAAGATCTGCCCGGCCTATCTGGAAGCCGTCAGTGAGGTCCACCGCACGGAGCCGTATGTCTACAGCCAGATGGTCGCAGGCAAGGACGCGCCGACGTTCGGCGAGGCCAAAAACAGCTGGCTGACCGGCACGGCCGCATGGACGTTCGTATCGATCTCGCAGGCCATTCTCGGTGTGCAGCCGGAGCTGGACGGGCTGCGGATCAACCCGTGTGTCCCGCCGGAATGGAAGCAGCTCACGCTGACCCGGCGCTTCCGCGGCGCGCAGTACCGCATCACGGTCGAAAATCCGGACGGCGCGGAGCACGGCGTGCGGGAGCTGTATGTGGACGGCGTGCGGCAGGGCGGGAACCTGATCGCGCCCGCCGCGCCGGGCAGCGTTGTTTCGGTGCGCGTGGTCATGGGAGGCTGAGATGGCGTTTCGCGAGGATTTTGTCTGGGGCGCGGCGTCAAGCGCGTATCAGACCGAGGGCTTCCCGTCCGCGGATGGCGGTGGGGAGAGCATCTGGGACGCATTCTGCCGCCAGCCCGGCGTGATCGCAAATGGAGATAACGGCTCGATCGCCTGCGACGGCTATCACCGCTTTGAAGAGGACATCGGGCTTTTAGCCTCGCTCGGCTTATCCGCTTACCGGTTTTCGACAAGCTGGGCGCGCATTGACCCGAACGGCGACGGCCGGTGGAACGTGGCTGGACTCCAATACTACGACCGCGTGGTGGACTGCTGCCTTGCAAACGGCGTTACGCCGTGGATGACACTCTATCACTGGGAGCTGCCGCAGGCGCTGGAGGAAAAAGGCGGCTGGCAGAATTACGAGACGGTGGAACGCTTTGCGCAGTTTGCAGGCATGATGGCGGCACATTTTTCCGGCCGTGTTTCGCATTTCATCACCCTCAACGAGCCGCAGATCGTGCTCAAGCTCGGATACGCCGACGGCATTCATGCGCCCGGGAAGCGGCTTTCGCTTCCGGGACTCGTTTCGTGCTGGAAAAACCTCATGCTGGCGCACGGGCTTTCCTTCCGGGCCATCCGGAACGCTGCGCCGGAAGCTTTGATCGGCATTGCCTCCACCGGCAAGCTCTGCTATCCGCACAGCCCTGCTGATGAGACCGCCGCACGGCAGGAAACCTTTCGCCTGACAGATGCCGACTGGATGTTCACGCACCCGATCGTTTTAGACGCCGTATGCCTAGGCCGCGTCAAACCGGAAGCGGGAGCGCTTCGCGGCCTTTTAGGCGCCGTCACGCCCGCAGAGTGGGACACGATGCACGCCGTTCCGGATTTCATCGGCATCAATTCGTACAACGGCAGCGAGATTGCCGCCGGGCCGGATGGTGCACCAGTCTATCTGCCGCGGCCGCAGGGCTTTGCCTGCACGGCGCTCAAGTGGCCCGTCACGCCGGAGATCATGGAGTATGGCTATGCCCACCTCTATGAACGTTACAAGCTGCCGCTTTATGTGACCGAGTGCGGGCTGAGCTGTAATGACCATATCTTCCTTGACGGGAAAGTTCACGACGTGGACCGGATCGATTCTCTGCACCGCTATCTGCTTGCGCTTTGCAGAGGATGTGAACGGGCCGACGTCCGCGGCTTTTTCCACTGGTCGCTGACCGACAATTTTGAGTGGCACAGCGGCTATGCCGAGCGCTTCGGCCTGATCTATGTCGACTATCCGACGCAAAAACGGATTCTGAAGGACAGCGCGCACTGGTATGCGCAGACCGCCCGGGAAAACGGCAGAAATCTGTAGCTATTCTTTGTTTACAGCGGCGCAGAACCTGCGCCGCTGGTTTTCTGCCCTGACCCAAACCGTGACCCAAACGCGAAAAAATCAGGTGGATTTATCCGTACCGGAAAGGATACCACTGTGAAATTTTCCGAGCGGAAAGGCGCGGAAATGCCCTGAAATGTCCGTGAAAAATACCCGACCAACCTTCGGGACCAAGAGGCCTCGGGTTCGAATCCCGACACTCCGACCAAATCCGGCTGAAATCTTGCGGTTTCAGCCGGATTTTATTCATTTTCAGGACTTTTTTCGATGGAGAATTTTGTGACTTTTCCGTTTGACCCAAACGTGACCCAAACGGGAATCTGGAGCGGAAAGCGCCGGAAGCTAGAAAACGCCGCCTGCCGGAGCAGTTCCGGCAGGCGGCGTGCGCTTTTCTGTTCATTTTTTCCGTTATCCGACACTCGCCATGAAGCCGCTGATCTTCTGCGCGGCTTCTTTTTTCATGCCTGCCGTGACGTGCGTGTACACGTCCAGCGAAAATTCCGCCGAAGCGTGACCGAGGATCTCCGCGACCGTTTTCGGGTCAATGCCGCTCTGGATTGCCAATGTCGAGAATGTATGTCGTAAATCGTGAAATCTGACATGTTCTTCGATCCCAGCTTTTTCGAGCAGTTTTTTGTGTATTCTTCCAACGCAGTCCGGCCCATACATCCCGCCGGTCTTGGGTGACGAGAACATATATGGGCTGAATGGGTGATTCTTTCGGTCTTCGACCAGCAGCCGGATTGCCTCGTCGCTGAGATAGATTTCACGAACCGAATTTTCCGTTTTCGGTTCTGTCACGACCAGTTCCCCCTTGCCGCGCGACACAGATTTGGACACGGTCAGCGTTTTCGTCTGCAAGTTCAGGTCGCTCCACAGCAGCGCCACCAGTTCCCCGCGCCGCAGTCCTGTGCTGAGTTCCAGATAGAACATCGGCAGGACGCCCCATTCCTCCGCCGCTTTCAGGTAATCTCGAATTTTATCCGGCGGAATGATCTGCATTTTCTTCTTCTCCTTTTTGGGCAGGCGGCAGCCGTTTGCCGGATTGTAGGGAATCAGCCGTTCTGTCACCGCCTGCTCGAAGCATTGCCGTAACATCGTGTGCAGTCCGCGAATCGTCTTGTTGCTGAGACTCAGATCGTCCATATTTTCGTACCGCTGCACCCGCCCGCGTGCCTTGGCCTCGTTGTAGAACTTTTGGATTTGCAGCGTCGTGAGCGCCGCCAGTTTGATATTCCCAATATGCGGCACAATATGCCGGTCAATGTAGTTCTTGTAATATGCCGCCGTGGACGCGCGGACGGATGGCTTGGCGTAGTTCTCGTACCAGAGCTGCGCCCATTCGCCCACCGTGTAGTCGCGCCGCTTCGTTACATCGATCTTTTCAATTTCTTCCATCGCCTTTTGCAGTTTTTCCTTGCATTCGCGAATTCTGCCGAAAAAGCGAAAAAAACTTGACAATCGCCGCGCGATCTTTTATAATGCACCGAGCGCCAAAACACAGGAGGTCAGTTATGCGGATTTGTTTCAAGCATGCCCAGGTATGGAAAGACGGCTCGCTCCGTCCGGCAGATGTTCTTGTTTCAGACGGCAGAATTGTTTCTATTGGAGATCGTGTTTCCTGCTCCACGGATACTTTTTGTGTTGAAGTTCATAACGCAGTTATTTTTCCCGGTTTCGTTGATGTGCATGTCCATCTTCGTGAGCCGGGATTTTCTTATAAGGAGACGATCCGCACCGGAACACTCGCGGCGGCGCACGGCGGATTTGCCCACGTGGCGGCGATGCCGAACCTGAACCCGGTGCCGGACTGCAAGGCGTCACTGGAAGAGGAGCTGCGCCGTATCCGGGAAAGCGCCTTCGTGCATGTGCACCCCTACGGCGCAATTTCCGTCGGGCAAAAGGGCGAGCAGCTGGCGGATCTGGACGCGATGGCCCCGGAAGTAATTGCATTTTCCGACGATGGAAAGGGCGTACAGTCGGAGAGTCTGATGCGCGAGGCGATGGAGCAGTGCAGAAGGCTTGGGAAAATTCTGGCCGCGCACTGCGAGGACAATAGCCTGCTTTGCGGCGGCTATATCCACGACGGCGCATATGCAAAGGCTCACAGCCACCGGGGCATTTGCTCCGAGAGCGAGTGGAGCCAGATTGCGCGCGATGTGCGCCTGGCAGAGGAGACAGGCTGTGCATATCATGTGTGCCACGTCTCCACGAAGGAAAGTGTTTCGATCATCCGGGAGGCAAAACGGCGCGGCGTAAATGTAACATGCGAGACAGGGCCGCATTATCTGGCCTTTACGGAGGATGATTTGCAGGAGGACGGACGGTTCAAGATGAATCCGCCGCTCAGAAGCAGGGAAGACCGCGACGCGCTGATTGAGGGACTTCTGGACGGAACGATTGACATGATTGTGACCGATCACGCGCCACACAGCCGGGAAGAAAAAGCCCGCGGACTGGAAAAAAGCGCGATGGGCGTTGTGGGTCTGGAAACCTCCTTTGCCGCCTGCTACACAAGCTTAGTGAAGCCCGGCGTTCTGCCGCTCGGAAAGCTTGTGGATCTGATGCACGACGCGCCGATGCGCCGCTTTGGCTGCGGCACGGAGCTTGCCATCGGGCAGCCGGCAGATCTGACAGTCTTCAACCTGAGCGAGAGTTATGTAGTAGAGCCGGAACAGTTTTTGTCGATGGGTCGGGCAACGCCGTTTGCAGGCGTCACGCTCACCGGCGTATGCAAGATGACAATGATTGATGGAAAGATCGTCTGGAAGGAGGAAACGCTTTGAACGAAGTACGCTTTACACTGACAGAAAACGCGCGGCTTGCGCCGAATGTGTACCGGCTACGTTTGGCAGGGGACGCCTCGGCCATCACCGCGCCAGGACAGTTCCTGGAGCTCAGTATTCCGGGCTTTTTCCTCAGACGGCCGCTTTCCGTCTGCGACTGGGAGGACGGAAGTGTCACAATTTTATACCGCGCGGTCGGAGATGGCACAAGGGCGCTGGCCGAAATGAAGCCTGGTCAGACGATTGATGCGCTGTGCGGTCTTGGGAATGGATTTGACGTGACGGCGTGCGGAGAAAAGACGCTTGTGATCGGCGGGGGCATCGGCGTGCCGCCGATGTACAGCCTTGCAAAGAGGCTCCTTGCGGCTGGGAAAACACCGGCTGCAATTCTTGGATTTAATACGGCGAGCGAGATTTTCTACAAAGAAGAATTTGAAGCGCTTGGAATTGAGACGATTCTTGCAACCGCCGATGGAAGCGCGGGTATCAAAGGCTTTGTAACAGATGCGCTGCCGGAAGCGTTTGACACATTCTGCGCCTGCGGACCGATGCCGATGCTGCGCGCGCTGTGCGCCAGGACGGAAAAGCCGGGCTTTTTGAGTCTGGAAGCGCGGATGGGCTGCGGCTTTGGCGCGTGCATGGGTTGCACCATTGAGACAGCACATGGGCCGAAACGGGTCTGCAAGGAAGGACCCGTGTTCCGAAAGGAGGAACTGATATGGTGAGGGCAGCAGTTTCACTCTGCGGCATTGAGCTCGACAACCCCGTCATTCCGGCCAGCGGAACTTTTGGCTACGGGTACACGTTTGCAGAACTCTACGATATCGATTGCCTTGGAACCTTTTCCTTTAAAGGAACGACACGCGAGCAGCGCCTTGGAAACGCGCAGCCGCGCATTGCAGAGACGCCCGGCGGTATGCTCAACGCCGTGGGCCTGCAAAACCCGGGTGTGGACACGGTGATAGCAGAAGAGCTTCCGCGGCTCAAGCAGGTTTTTCACAAGCCGGTCATGGCGAATGTGAGCGGGTTTTCGATCGAAGAGTACGTTGAGGTCTGCCGGAAGCTTGACGCATGCGAGCAGGTCGGCTGGCTGGAAGTGAATATTTCCTGCCCGAACGTCCACGGCGGCGGCCTCGCCTTCGGAACGGATCCGAAAGCTGCTGCAAGCGTCACAAGGGCAGTAAAGGCTGCGGTCAAAAAGCCCGTTATTGTGAAGCTTTCTCCGAATGTCACAAGCATTGCGGATATCGCCAGGGCGTGCGAAGATGCGGGCGCGGATGCGGTGAGCTTAATCAACACGGTGCTTGGCATGCGCATCGACCTGCGCGCGAAGCGGCCGCTGCTGGCAAACAAAACGGGCGGCATGTCCGGTCCAGCAATTTTTCCGCTTGCCGTGCGGATGGTCTGGCAGGTCTATGAGGCGGTCAGAATTCCGATCATCGGCATGGGCGGCGTGACGCGCGCGGAAGATGTGCTGGAGCTGATGCTGGCCGGAGCAACGGCGGTGGAGGTCGGCGCGGCAAACTTGGTGAATCCCTATGCCTGCCGCGATATTGTCCGGGATCTTCCGCAGGCAATGCAGAACTACAACATACAGAATCTGAAAGATATCATAGGAGGTGCACACCATGGGTAAAGACGTAATCATCGCTCTGGATTTTGACAGCCGCGAAAAGACGCTGGCCTTTCTCGATCAGTTCACAGACCGCAAGCCGTTTGTGAAGATCGGCATGGAGCTGTTCTATGCCGAGGGTCCGTCCATCGTCCGCGAAATCAAGGCAAGGGGTCACAAAATCTTCCTGGACCTCAAGCTCCACGACATTCCGAACACAGTCAAAAAGGCGATGGCGGTGCTCTCGGCGCTTGATGTGGATATGGTGAACCTGCATGCGGCAGGCACGCGCGCGATGATGACAGCCGCTCTGGAGGGTCTTACCCGCGCAGACGGAACGAGACCGCTTCTTATTGCCGTTACGCAGCTGACCTCGACAAGCCAGCAGAGCATGGAAGATGAGATTGAAATTCACAAGGAGCTTTCCGAGGTCGTCATCGACTACGCGAAAAACGCGGAGCTGGCGGGACTTGACGGCGTGGTCTGTTCGCCGCTGGAGGCAGGCAAGATTCATGAGGCCTGCGGCAAACACTTTGCCACGGTCACACCCGGCATCCGCTTTGCAGACAGCAAGGCAGACGACCAGGTGCGCATCACAACTCCGGCACGCGCACGGGAGATTGGCTCTGACTACATTGTAGTTGGCCGTCCCATTACCCAGGCGGCCGACCCGGTTGCGGCGTATCTGCGGTGCGCAGAAGAGTTCGCGGGGTAAGCGATGCAGGAGCGTATCATTTTATTCGATCTGGACGGCACGCTGACCGATTCCGGTCCCGGCATTATGAAGGCCTCGCAGTTTGCGCTGCGCGCGTATGGGGTGGAGAGAGACTGGCAGGAGCTTGACTTTTTTGTCGGGCCGCCGCTTGACGAGACGTTCGGTCAGTTTATGCCGAAAGAGGATATCCCGGGCGCGATTGACCAGTTCCGCGTGTACTACCATGACGTCGGATGGTTAGAGAACGAGCCGTACCCGGGTGTGCGCGAGATGCTGGACACGCTGCAAAAAAACGGCTTTCGGCTGTTTGTGGCAACCTCGAAGCTCGAGAGCATGGCCGTGCAGGTGCTGGGGCATTTCGGCCTGGCGCCGTATTTTGAAGCGATCTGCGGCGCGCCGGGCGATAATACGCAGGCAGGAAAAAAGGTGAATGTAATCCGCGCGGCGCTGCAAAAAGCAGGCTGCACCGACCTTACGCAGGCGATGATTGTGGGCGACCGCAAGCACGATATCATTGGCGGCAAGCTGGCAGGCATCCGGACAGCCGGAATTTTGTACGGCTACGGAAGCCGGGAAGAGCTTGCGCAGGCAGGCGCAGATCTGATCTGCCGGACACCGGAGGAATTTACGAAGATCATGTTATCAGAACAACAGGAGGACAAGCGCATGAACGCAACAGAACGCAAAATTGCAGAGGATTTACTTTCCATCCGCGCCGTGTTTTTCCGGCCGGACGAGCCGTTTACCTGGGCCAGCGGCATCAAGAGCCCGGTCTACTGCGACAATCGCCTGATTCTCACTGCACCCGATGTGCGCACGGAGGTGGAGACGGCGATCATGCAGACCATTGAGCGCGAATATCCGCAGGCGGAGGTGCTTATGGGCACGAGCACGGCAGGTATCGCGCACGCGGCCATTGTCGGACACATGATGAAGCTTCCAATGGGCTATGTCCGCGGCTCGAGCAAGGACCATGGCCGGCAGAACCAGATCGAAGGAAGACTTGAAAAGGGTCAGAAGGTCGTAGTGGTGGAGGACCTCATTTCCACCGGCGGAAGCGTTCTGGACGTGGTGAAGGTTCTGCGCGCGGCAGGCGCGGAGGTGCTCGGTGTGGTGAGCATCTTCACCTACGGCATGAAAAAGGGTCTCGAGCGGCTGGCCGCGGCAAACGTGAAGAACGTGAGCCTGACAAATTTTGATGTGATCGCTGCTGTTGCAGCGGAGCAGAACTATATCAAGCAAGAAGACGTTGTCCGGCTGATTCAGTTCCGGAACAACCCCGCAGACGAATCCTGGATTGGAGGTAACAACTGATATGAACCATCTGATTGACATTTTGCAGCTGAGCACGCAGGAAATCGACGAGCTGGTCGAAAAGGCCAAGGATATCATCGCAAACCCCGAGGCATATGCCCACAAGTGCGACGGTAAAATTCTGGCCACGCTCTTCTTTGAGCCCTCAACCCGTACAAGACTGAGCTTTGAATCGGCCATGCTGAGCCTGGGCGGTAAGACACTTGGCTTCTCGTCCGCTAACAGCTCTTCCGCAGCAAAGGGCGAGAGCGTAGCGGATACGGTGCGCACGGTCAGCTGCTACGCAGACATCATTGCCATGCGCCACCCGAAGGAGGGCGCGCCGCTTGTCGCTTCGATGCGCTCGGAGGTTCCGGTCATCAACGCAGGCGACGGCGGACACAACCATCCGACCCAGACGCTCACAGACCTTCTGACAATCAACCGCGAAAAGGGCCGCTTCAACGATCTGACGGTCGGCTTCTGCGGAGACCTCAAGTTTGGACGCACGGTCCATTCGCTCATCAGCGCACTCAGCCGCTACACCGGCATCAAGTTTGTGCTTGTCTCGCCGGAGGAGCTGAAACTGCCGAGCTATGTGAAAAACGAGGTCATCAAGAAGAACAACATCCCCTATGAGCAGACGACCGATCTGGAATCCGTGATGCCGGAGCTCGACATTCTCTACATGACCCGCGTGCAGCGCGAGCGCTTCTTCAACGAGGAAGACTATCTGCGTCTGAAAGACAGCTATATCCTGACGCCGGAAAAGCTCAAAAACGCGAAGCAGGATCTTTGCATCATGCACCCGCTGCCCCGTGTCAATGAAATTTCCGTCGCGGTCGACGACGACCCGAGAGCCTGCTATTTCAAGCAGGTTCGCAACGGCCGGTATATCCGCATGGCTCTGATTATGAAGATGCTTGGTATCGAATAAGGGAGGTTCTGAAAGATGATTATTGATGCAATTTCCAATGGCATTGTTATTGACCACATTACTGCCGGTAAGGCCATGTATTTATATAAGGTACTGGAGCTTGACAAGCTCGATTGCTCGGTGGCGCTGCTCAAAAACGTTGTCAGCAATAAGCTTGGCCGCAAGGACATCATCAAAATTGACCGCATTCTGGATCTGGACTGGGACGTGATCGGCTATGTTGACCCGGGCATTACGGTGAACTTCATCAAGGACGGCAAGCAGGTGGAAAAGCGCCAGCTCAAGCTCCCGACGCGGATCAAAAATGTCATCCACTGCAAAAACCCGCGCTGCATAACCTCCGTGGAACAGGAGCTTCCGCAGATATTCACGCTGACCGACCCGGCGACACGCACATACCGCTGCCTGTACTGCGAGGCAAAGGCAGAAAACGTCTGATTGAAAGAATAGTAAAACACAGCCACCGGCTTCGCCGGTGGTTGTTCTTATGCGGGCATAGCCCTCTATTCCTCGCGGACGCGTTAAACGCGTAATTCTTTCTGCCAGCCGCGAGCGGACTGCATCCATCTGTTTTTGTACCGTCTAATTGTTGAGGTAGCTAAAGCAGAACCAGAAGCCGTCGCGCACGAGTAGTTTTTGCCGCAGAGCATCGGCTTTTTCCGTCTCGCTGTGCGCTTCCAACAGTACGCACAAACCATAAGCCGTCATGGCAAACTGCAGATCGTCCTCTTCCGCGTCCAGCTCCGCCAGCATATCCTCTATCGGCGCAAAGCCAGCCGCCGCGCGCATAGCTTTCTCATACGCCGTGTGGTGCCCGACGTACATATCCGGGCGGTAATGCTGCTGCAAGGTCTTTTGCTCCTCGTCCGCTTGCCCCGCACGAAGCTGCGAGAGTACCAGCCAGTAAACATCCGCAATATACATATCGTCGTCCTGCGGCGCGATGGCGAGCGCACCAGCAAAGGCGGCGGTCGCCGCATCATAGTTTTGCAGCATATACTGCGCCATACCAACGCGGTAGCGCGACTCGACGCTCACGCCGTCCGCCTGTTCGCAGCGGGTATAATCCGCGAGCGCCTGCTTAAATTGCAGCGTAAACGTCCAGCGAGAATTCCGCCGAGGCGTGACCGAGGATCTCCGCGACTGTTTTTGGGTCAATGCCGCTCTGGATTGCTAACGTTGAGAACGTGTGTCTGAGATCGTGGAACCGGACGTGCTCCTCGATTCCTGCCTTTTCCAGCACCTTCTTATGAATCCGCCCGACGCAGTCCGGACCGTACATCCCGCCGGTCTTGGGTGACGGGAACATATATGGGCTGAATGGGTGATTCTTTCGGTCTTCGACCAGCAGCCGGATTGCCTCGTCGCTGAGATAGATTTCACGAACCGAATTTTCCGTTTTCGGTTCTGTCACGACCAGTTCTCCCTTGCCGCGCGACACGGATTTGGACACGGTCAGCGTTTTCGTCTGCAAGTTCAGGTCGCTCCACAGCAGTGCCACCAGCTCGCCGCGCCGAAGTCCGGTACTCAGTTCCAGATAGAACATCGACAGGACGCCCCATTCTTCCGCTGCTTTCAGGTAGTCGCGGATTTTCTCCGGCGGGATGATCTGCATTTTCTTCTTCTCTTTTTTGGGCAGGCGGCAGCCGTTTGCCGGATTGTAGGGAATCAGCCGCTCCGTCACTGCCTGCTCCAGGCACTGCCGCAGCATCGTGTGTAAGCCGTGGATGGTCTTGTTGCTGAGACTCAGATCGTCCATGTTTTCGTACCGCTGCACTCTGCCGTGCGCTTTCGTTTCATTGTAGAATTTCTGGATCTGCAGCGTTGTGAGCGCCGTCAGCTTGATGTCCCCGATGCGCGTCACGACATGCTGGTCGATGTAGTTCTTGTAATATGCCGCCGTGGATGCGCGGACGGATGGCTTGGCGTATTTCTCGTACCAGAGCTGTGCCCATTCCCCAACCGTGTAATCCCGACGCTTCGTCACATCGATCTTCTCAAGCTCCTCCATTGCTTTCTGGAGTTTCTCCTTGCATTCGCGCTGCGTCCTCGCGAGGACACTTTTCGCGATTGGTTTCCCCGTCTCCGGATCGATACCTGCCGTGTAACGCCCTTCCCAGCGTCCGTCCTTCCGCTTGCGGATATTGCCCTCGCCGTTTGCCCGTTTTTTCGCCATCTGTGTTCCCCTTTCCGTTTTTGGTAACACAAACAACTACCACAGAAAAGTGAGAAAGTCTAAGGAAGCTCTGATTAAATCAGCGGCTGTGGACGGCGAGAGATTTTTCGTCAAGACAAGGTTTGAAAAGTGAAGGAATACTGTATGTATTTCTCGCTTTTCAAACCGCAGGATTGGCGGAAAAGATCCGTCGTCCGCGGTCGGTGATTTAATCAGAGCTTCCCTGGCAATTTTTTGAAAAATTCGGACATTTTTCAGACTCCGGCATCACGGTTAAAACGCTTATTCTTTGTTTGCTGCGGCGCAGTTTTTGCGTCAGTTAAAATAGCACAGTATAGTAAAATTCTGGCTGCTAAACCTACAGCAGCCAAAATTGATTATGTAGTAGATGAAGCATTCCGATTAGAACACACCCTGCTGGTACATAGCCTGTGCGACCTTCTTGAAGCCGACGATGTTGGCGCCTGCGACGAGGTCATAGCCCAGACCATATTCCTCAGCAGCCTCTGCAGAGACCTTGTGGATGTTCTTCATCATTTTGTGAAGCTGTGCGTCAACTTCCTCAGCCGTCCAAACGAGGCGCTCGGAGTTCTGTGCCATCTCAAGACCGGAAACGCCGACACCGCCAGTGTTGACAGCCTTGGAAGGAGCAACGATCATATGCTTCTGCTCACGCAGATACGGCACGCAGAATTTTGTGTCAGACACCGCGCTCAGTGCCGCCGTATCTGCAATCAAGGGGTGATGCCGATGCAGTGAGAAAATCCCGCTTTTTACACAACCAACCATACATGCACCGGGAACGTTCGACGCCCCCGGTGCAACAGCTCGAAAGACAGAAAACCGCTGCTGGCAATCCAGCAGCGGTTTTCTGCGCATCTCATTTGAGTTCGGCTGCGAAGGAAATGACAGTTCCCTGCACACTGGCACGGATCTGGCCGCGGTGTGCTTCACAGATGCTTTTGGCGATCGAAAGACCGATGCCGAAGCCGCCTGTCGCGGCTGTGCGGGAAGCGTCGGGGCGATAAAAGCGGTCAAAGAGCCGGTTTAGATCTCCTTCCGGCGCTTGATCGCACACATTTGTCACCGTGAGCTTCACGCCGCGCTTCATCTGTTCCATGGACACCTGAATTTCCGTCTCCGGCGCGGCGTATTTGATGGCGTTATCGAGCAAAATCGATACCAACTGGCGTACAGCAGCTTCGTCTCCGCAGTAGGAAAGCTCCGGCGCAGCTGCGACGCGAATCGTGTGCCCCTTCGACTGCGCAAAATCTGAGAACGATTCAGCCGTATCCGTGACCGCCTCGCTGATGGGGAACGGCTTCATATGAAGCGGCGAGGTTTCTTCGTCGTATTTGCAGAGCGTGATGAGCGACTGCACAAGCTCCCGCAGCTTTTCGGTCTGCGCTCTTGCTTTGTCGATCCACTTCTGCTGCCCGACCTCCATCTCGAGCACCTTCAGACTCGTGCCGATCACCGTGATGGGCGTTTTGAGCTCATGCCCCGCGTCGGTGATGAACTGCTTCTGCTGCTCGGACGCTTTGACGACCGGGTCAATGGCCCGGCGGGACAGAAGGACGACCAGCACATAGACCAGCGCAAGGCAGACCGCGTAGGAAACGCCCGACCAGACGGCAAGCGTCCGGACCGCGCGCAGCTCCTGATAGCAGTCGAGGAAGACCGCAATCCAGCGGTTTTCACCTTCTTTTACCACACGGAATTTGTAGCCCGCAGTGTAAAAGCCATAGCCCGCGCCGTGCTGCAGGGCGGCCTTGATATAGGTATCCGCATCGTCCTCCGTCACGGCGGCGATGTGCGAGAAATTGCCGCTGTCAAGATTTCCGTCCGCGTCAAAGCGCAGGTAAAAATAGCGCGTGGAGTACGGCGTTTCGGCGTTGAAGGGGCCTCGCGGGCGATCCGGCTGGCTGTCGGGCTTGTTGTCCGGCTTTTCGTCCAGCTCGGGCGGCGTATGATCTTCTTCCGGCGGAATATGTTCTTCCCCGGCAGCCGCCGTATCCGGCGGCTGTGTATCCGCTTCTTCCGTATCCGTCGTGCGTTTCGTCGGGATCGTGCCCTGGTTTTCATAGATCATGTCGAGCGTCTGATTCAGATCCCGGTTCGTCGAAATGAAATTCGCCGCGTTGACGATCAGGCTCAGCGCCAGAAGAACCAGTGCGACAGCGAGCATGGCAATACGGATGAATTTCGTGCGCAGACGTTTGATCATTTCCCGGCCTCCAACAGATATCCGATCCCCCGGCTGGCGTTGATCTGCGCGTGCGAGCCGATGGACTTGAGCTTCTTTCTGAGATTTGAAATATTGACCCAGATGACGTTAATCTCAGCCTCACTGTCCCAGCCCCAGATCTTCTCCATCAGCCGCTCGGCGGAAAAGAGCATCCCGGGTGAGCGCAGAAACAGCTCCATCAGCTGATACTCCCGTCCGCTGAGCCGGATGCTTTTCTTTCCGCACGAAAGCTCGCCCGAGCCGGGGTCAAGCGTCAGATCGCCGAACGTCAGAACGCTCGGGCGGTACGCTTCGCTTCTTCGGAGCATCGCCCGCACGCGGGCCAACAGCTCGTCCGGGTCGAAGGGCTTTGGCAGATAATCGTCCGCACCGGAATCAAAGCCCTCGATGCGGTCGCGCGTCTCGCCGCGGGCCGTAAGCATCATGATGGGCGTCTTGTCTCCGCGTTCCCGCATCCGGCGCAGCGCCGTGAAGCCGTCCATGCGCGGCATCATCACATCCAGAATGATCGCGTCATAGGCGCTCGACTCTGCGTATTCGCAGGCCGCACGGCCGTCGTGAACAATATCCACCGAAAAATGGTTCTTTTCAAAGAATACGCCGAGCGCTTCAGCCAGATCTTCTTCGTCCTCCGCAAGCAAAAGCCGCATATGCCGCGCCTCCTTCCGTTTTCCTTATTATACGGGTATGCCTCCAAAACCGCAAGCGTCAGAGCGCTTCTTTGTACGAAACCCGCGCGCAGACGATATTGAGGTTTCCGTTGCGGCAGCGCAGCTCATCCAGAAAGTCTTTTGATATCTGCGGCTGGCGGAAGACCACGCGGTACTGAAGCTCATAGAGCGTCCCCATATTGGTCGTCTTCACCTGCTCGAGGGCACAGGATCTCAGGTACCGGCGGAACACATCGGTAAACAACCCATCATAATCGAGATTTTCCGGGATGGTAATCTTCAGGATCCGCTCTGTCTCGTCGCCCTTTCCGAAATGCAGCGCGCCCAGCAGCAAAAATGCCGCCGCGAAGATGGCAAAGAACAATGCTGCCAGCCCAAGATAGCCCATGCCTGTGGCAAGCCCCAGCGTCATGGCGAAGAAGATCGCCGCGATCTCCCGCGCGGAGCCC
The DNA here is from genome assembly GCA_934646185.1 of uncultured Oscillospiraceae bacterium. GTDB lineage: Bacteria > Bacillota > Clostridia > Oscillospirales > Oscillospiraceae > CAG-170. The sequence goes on from CAKUEH010000001.1 coordinate 190,950, forward strand.
GGCGCAGAGCGGAACCGGACCAGCCCGAACGCCCCCGCGACCGCTACGCCTGCGCCAAGATTGCCGTTGACCAGCATAATGACCATCTGCACGGCAAGCGGCAGAACAGCAATCGTCATGCAGAAGCTCTGTGTCGTATGCGTACCGCGCGTCATGACAAACGCCGCCGCAATGCCAAGCAGCAGGGACGCCGCCGAGCAGAGAAGAAAAATTGGCAGCGTAATATCCATCGTAATCACCGAATCAAGCACAGAACATATCCTCCCATCTGTTGTTTTGCAGCTGCGGCAGCAGATACCGCTGATAGCACGCGCCGTATTTGGAAAATGACGTTGGGTAAATGGATAGCTCGGAGAGCGCGCGGCCAAGCCACAAGGGACACACTCCCGGAAGCTTTATTTCCATCAGAACTGCGTCCTGCGGCAAAAGCAGTTGGCCGTAATCGCCGGAAGCAAGGTCGAGCTTCGACGTGCGCCAGCGTAGGTTCGTGTCAAACGTCACGCGCAGCTCCGTGTCCTCGATTCCCGCGAAGGCCGTGCGGTCGTAGCCGATAAAGACCTTTGGAAGCGTTTTGTTGCAGCGCTGGAACCAGTCGATCTCGCGTCCGATCTGGCCGAACGTGTCTTTTTCCAGAAGTCCTGTCAGAAACGGTTCGACCATCGAAAGCTCCGTCGTCACGCGGCGCTTATACACAACGCCGTCAAATTTCTTTTTGAGCTCCACGAAAACCGTATTGTCTTCTCCGGGTACGCCGTAGCTGCGCACGCGGAGCTTTTCCTTATAGACAGGCTTTTCGATGGACGCGCGGATCAGGCGGTAATCGTTCGTATCATAATAGAGATTACAGATCGTGTAGGTCGGATGCGCGTCGGCCTCGAGGTGAGAACCGATGCGGTTTAACAGCGCGTCGCGCTGGGTGCGTGTGAGCATATACTTTTTTTCGACACGCTCGAAGCTGTATTGAATATCAGATGCCATATGCGCTTCCTCCTTTGTGCCGTCAGCATAGCAGCCGTACCTAAATACAGCCTAAAGAAATAAGATTGTTTCCTTTAGGTACGATTTAGGAACGCGCTGTATCCTAGCAGCAGAAAGGGGCGATGCGATGAAACTTCTCCCGATTCTTCTGTCGCTTGCGCTTCTGCTGAGCCTCACCGGCTGCGGCCGATCGGATGCAGGCGCAAACAGCATGACGGTTTTGTATCTGGACGTCGGCAAAGCAGACTGTACGATTTTGACCGACGGCGCGCATACGGTTCTGATCGACTGCGCAGAAACAGATGACGGTGAAACGATCCTCAGCGTGCTCAAGGAAAACCGTATTTCTCAGATTGACCTTCTCATTGTGACACATTTTGACAAGGATCACATTGGCGGCGTGCCGGAGGTGCTAAGCAGCTTTTCCATTCTTCACGTCATCGAACCGGACTATGCGCCGGAAAACCCGGAGGCGGAGGCTTACACCGCATATCGCGCAGCGCTGGAGCTCGCAAGTATTACGCCGGAGGCCGTTTCCGATGCTCTGGACGTAACGCTCGGCGATATGCAGCTTTCGATCCTCGGCGCGGGCGGCGCAGCCTACGAAAAAAATACCGATAACAACAATTCTCTCGTTGTTACCGTCACGCATTGCGAAAACCGGTTCTTTTTCGCAGGCGATATTGAAAAGCAGCGCATTGAGGATTTGCTGGAAGCAGGCGTTAGCTCCTGCGATGTATTAAAGGTTCCGCACCACGGGGTTTACAACAAGCAGCTTCCCGCGCTCTTTGCGGCGCTCGGCATGAAAGAAGCCGTCATCACCTGCTCGGAGAAGAATCCGGCGGACTCAGAAACCATCGATCGCTTAGACGCGCTCGGCTGCCGGGTCTGGCAGACCGTGAACGGGACCGTCCGCGTTATCAGCAATCAAAACGGCATTACCATTTCACAGAAATAACATAGAAAGGATGTTTTCCCTATGACAAAGTCAAAAATGCAACAACAGGACACACGGTATGTCGCACTGCTTCTGGCGCTGGCAATTCTCATGCTGCTTGTGCCAAAGATCTCGGCGGCGGAATACACGGCATCGGGCGCGACAAAATTCGTGTTCACGGACAGCGGCATTACCGTCACGGATGGCAATTACACCGGCTATAAGGTTGAAGGAACCGCACTCACCATCAACGACTCTGGCACCTATATCATCTCCGGCTCGTGCTCCAACGGCTCGATCAAGGTCAAAAAGGGGACGACGGGCGTAACGCTCGTGCTGAACGGCTTGACGCTGACCAGCGCCGCGACCGCGCCGATCGCCTGCAACAAGTCGACCGAGGTCAACATCGTCGTCGCCTCCGGCACGACCAATACGCTTACAGACAGCCTCCAGAATAACGACGATTATTATCCAGACAATAGTGACGCAGAGAATGCCGTCATCAAGTGTAAGGATGGCTCACAGGTGACTATCTCCGGCGCCGGCACGCTGGTTATCAATGCCAGGGGTAAAAACGGCATTAAATCCGGCGCGACGACCGACGAAGAAGGCACGGCCTCGCTCACCATCCGGGATGTCAACCTGACGATCAACGCATCCGTCAACGACGCGATCAATGCTGAGCAGACGCTGAACATTGAAAGCGGCACGCTCACCATCTCCGCAGAAGACGATGCGATCCACTCCGATTATACTCTGAACGTCGGCGCCTCCGGCACGGCCGGGCCTACCATCAAAATCACGAGCTGCTATGAAGGTCTGGAGGCCGCGACGCTCAATATTCTCTCCGGCAATATTTCCATCACGGCCTCAGACAACTGCCTGAACGCGGCAAACTCCGATCTGACCGGCTACAGCTTCTCCATGAATATCTCCGGCGGCACCATCAGCGCCTATACCTCGTCCGGCGACGGCTTTGATTCCAACGGTACGCTCACCATCTCCGGCGGCACCATCAACGTCTGGTCTGCCAACACGGCCGACAACCAGCCGCTTGACGCGGACGGCACCATCACCATCTCCGGCGGCACAGTTCTGGCTGCGGGCGGCAGCAGCGGCATGGGCATGCATCTCTCCGCTTCGCAGGCCTACGTCACCTTCGGCGGCGGCAATATGGGCGGTCAGCCCGGTTCCATGGGCGGACAACCCGGCGGGCGTGCATCCGGCAATTCTGGTGCTTCCTCTACAAGTGTCGCAAATGGCAGTACGGTCTCTATCAAAAACGGCTCGACCAGCGTATTCAGCACGACTGCGCGCTGCAACGCAAGTTACCTCTTCTTCTCGTCCCCGTCTTTGACCTTCGGCACAAGCTATACGCTCTATGCAGGTTCCACCAACGTTTCGACTGCCGCTGCGCAGACCGGCTCCAGCCAGTCCGGCGGGATGCAGCCGGAGAGCAATCAGCAGCCCGGAGCCACGCGGCCCCAGCCGGGACAGTCAGTCGATCCGGCGCAAGACCCCAACGCGGACTCCGGCAATTCCTCCGGCAGCAGCTCCGCAGGCAGTACCACAAATGCAGCTTCCGGCAATCGTTTTTCCGATGTCTCCACTGGCAGCTGGTATTATGACGCGGTGCAGTATGTCTATGACGCGGGACTCATGTCCGGCACGGGAAGCGATGTATTTTCCCCGGATGGCGCAACAACACGCGGCATGATCGTGACAATTCTCTACCGCCTCGAAGGAAGCCCGGTGTGTGGCAGCGCTTCATTCTCGGACGTGTCTTCCGGCAAATACTACGCGCAGGCCGTTGCCTGGGCAGCGGAAAACGGCATTGTGAGCGGCTATTCCGCTTCCCGCTTTGGTCCTGAGAACGCCATCACGCGCGAGCAGCTGGCAGCGGTTTTGTACCGTTATGCCGCCTATAAGGGCTATGACGTGTCAGAATTTTCCTCCCTCACCGGCTATGCGGACAATACCCTTGTCGCAGGTTACGCGAAAACACCGTTTGCGTGGGCGGTACAGGCTGGCATCATTAGCGGAACCGGCGCGCACCGGCTCAGTCCCTCTGCCGGTGCGACCCGCGCGCAGGTTGCAGCGATGCTCATGCGCTTCTGCCAGAGCTATATATCCGTTTGATTCTCTCCTTTCCTCCCTTTTGTGCGGGATACGAATCTTTCGTATCCCGCACAATTTGTTTACAAGTTCTTTAGGTTCCCTTTAGCTTCCGGCGCTATGATACAGGCACAAAACGAAATAAGGAGGATGCTTTTTATGAAAAAGCTAATTGCAATTATACTGGCGGCAGCAATGCTGCTCTCGCTTGCGGCCTGCGGCAGCACTGCGGCCGGCACTGCGTCCGACGATACGGCGGCAGAAACCACATCCGCCGATTCTTCCAACAATGCTTCCACCCAGACTCCGCCCGAATTGCCGGACGGCGAAGCGCCCGCAATGGGTAACGGCGAAACGCCGCCTGAAAAGCCAGACGGCACGCCGCCTGACGGTGAAAACGGCCAGCCGGGTATGCCCCCGGACGGCAATCCGCCCGATGGCGCGCCGAATGGTCAGCCTGGCGGCTTCGGCGGCAGCGGCGAAGTGACGCAGGGCACGAGCGCCAACACGATCTCCGAAGACACGACCGTCACCGACACGAGCTACACCTCGACCGGCGACGATGAAAACGCCCTCCGCGTCGATGGCGCGGCCGTCACGCTGGACGGTATCACCGTCGAGAAAAGCGCGGGCGCGACCTCGAACACCGAGGACGGCGACTTTTACGGCATGAACGCCGCGCTGCTGGCGACGAACGGCGCGACCGTCACGATCAAAAACGCAACAGTCAATTCCTCCGCGCAGAACGGCAACGGCGTGTTCAGCTACGGCAGCGGCACGACCGTCAATATCTCCGATTCCACCATCACGACGACCGCCGATAATTCCGGCGGCATCCAGACCACCGGCGGCGGCACGACGAATGCGGAAGATCTGACTGTCACCACCTCCGGCAATTCGTCGGCGGCCATCCGCTCCGACCGCGGCGGCGGGACTGTCAACGTCACAGGCGGCAGCTATACCTCGAACGGCTATAACTCCCCCGCCGTCTACTCGACCGCCGCGATCACAGTTAAAAACGCGAAGCTCACGGCCAACAATTCCGAGGCGCTCGTCATTGAGGGCAAGAATTCCATTGCACTCACAAACTGCACCGTTTCGGGCAATATGAGCAGCACGAAGGGCTCCAGCTCCTCAGAAAACGTCCACACCGTCATGATCTACCAGTCCATGTCCGGCGACGCGGATGTCGGCACGTCTGAATTTTCCATGACCGGCGGCTCGCTGACAGGCAAAAACGGCGACCTGTTCTACATTACGAACACGCACTGCATTCTGACGCTCTCCGGCGTGACGCTCAAAAATGAAGATTCTGACGGATATCTGCTGCGCGTGGTCGGCAACAGCGCCTCGCACGGCTGGGGCACAGTCGGCAGCAACGGCGCGCAGGTCGAGTTCACCGCCGATGGTCAGACCTTGAACGGCAACATCCTCGTCGACACGATCTCAACGCTGGATCTGACGCTCAAAAACGGCAGCAGCTTCACCGGCACGATCAATATCGCCGATAATGCCGAGGGCGGCGCGGCGGTTTCCAACAACGCGGTCGTGACGATCGAATCCGGCTGCACGTGGACGCTCACCGGCGACTGCACGCTCACGAGCCTCACCAACAACGGCACGATCAACTTTAACGGCCATACCATCACGCTGGCCGACGGTACGGTTCTTCGTTAAATCTTTTACAACTCTGGTCTCATCTTTTGAAGAACCGTGTCAATATCCGCGTTGATGCAGACGGACTGCCGCTCGATCTCCTGCGGACACGCTGCCTGCCCCTGGTTGATACAGGCGTAGGCAGCGTCCGGGTTCTTAACTGTCATCTGTCAGAACGGATACTTGATGATAACCGGGGTATTATAGCCAACGCCTAATTCAAGAAAGAGGATTTTCCCGCCCGCGCGGGTGCGAAGAAAATTCTCGTACCGCTCTGCCGCTCTGTGCCAGCCCTCATCTTCGGCAAACTTGTCGTCGGCACGCAGGTTCATCGTCATCGGCTTCCCGCAGTGCGGACAAACAGGCAGCATTTCTGTCGGGACTTTCATATTCTCCTGTCGTTTGACCATTTCACGGATCACAGCTTGGTTATCAAAGGTTTCTTGGCAGCACGGTTCGCTGCACTGAAAGAGTCCGTAATCCCCCTGCGTATAGAACAGCCGCTTCTTGTCAAAGCCAGCCTTCTGAAAGCAGTGGTCAACATTTGTGGTGATAACAAAATAATCTTTGTTCTGTACCAGCTTCAAAAGGTCATTATAGACCGGCCTGGGGGCGTCCTGATAGCGGTTAATGCAGATGTATCGGCTCCAATACGCCCAGAATTCCTCCTGCGTTGGAAACGGATAGAATCCGCCGCTGTACATATCCCGAATGCCGTACTTCTTGGCAAAGTCGGAGAAATGCTTCTCAAACCGTTCGCCGGTGTAGGTAAATCCCGCCGCCGTAGACAGTCCGGAGCCGGCGCCGATCACCACGGCATCACAATCCAGCAGCGCTGTCCGGAGCCGTTCCATCTGCTCGGAGCAGCTTTTCGTAGATGGTTTTGTCCAAATCCTTGAAAACATTGAAGATCACCTTCTTGACACTGGTTTGCTTTTTCAGAAACTCTTTGACCGTTCGAACTGCGATCTCTGCTGCCAGCGCATTGGGAAAATGAAACTCTCCCGTGGAAACGCAGCAGAAGGCCACGCTTTCCAGCTCGTTCTCTGCCGCCAGATTCAAGCAGGAGCGATAACAGGAAGCCAGCAGCTCTTTATCCTCTTTGGTCACGCGCCCATTGATGATCGGACCGACTGTATGCAGCACATACCGGCAGGGCAGATTGAACGCCGGGGTGATTTTCGCCTGTCCGGCCGGTTCCGGATAGCCCTGTCGTTCCATCAATTCTTCACAGGCGAGCCGCAGTTCCACACCTGCATAGGTATGGATGGCGTTGTCGATGCAGCGATGGTTCGGAATGTAGCAGCCGGTGAGCCCTGAATTTGCGGCATTGACGATGGCATCGCATTTGAGCGTGGTTATATCGCCCTGCCAGAGATACAGCCCCGGCTGAGCTGGTGTCAGGTCGGTAATGTCGGTAATACCTTTTGCCGCGGTTTCGCCTTGCAGATATTCATCCTGTACTTGCAGAAATTCCGCGCCGATACGCGCTGGTCTGCGGACGTTCATCAGCCCGCGCAGCAAAATCTTCTGCCGCTCGGAATCTGTTGGGATGATCTGTTTCTGGCAGGAGGGACGTTCGTTCAGCAGAGATTGGATCAAAAACAGCCGTTTCTCGCTCTGATTCATTGTCATAACCTCTTTTTTGATCGTCTGTTCCGGATTGCCTTTCCCGGAAGATGCTGCTTAGAACTCGTAGGGAGGGTTGCCGGAGAAGTCGGCAATAACGCCGTGGGCACCCGCCAGATAGAACACCTCAAAGATGAGGTTGGCAGCCTCGCCGTACTGACCCTTCACGATGGGGTTCTGGATGCACATTTCCTTGGCATCCATGTTGTTCTCAAACACAGCCCTGCCGTGCAGACGGATCCATGCGTAGTCCGGGCTGGAAACGGAGATCTCAACCTCCGGGTTCTGCTGCATATCCTTGTAGACATCCTTGGTGTTGTTGGTGCAGAACCACAGCTTGCCGTTAAGCTCCCCCGCGAACATGAAGGGGCGGCACTTTGCCTTGCCGTCACGGCCGACGGTAGCCAGATACTGCACAGGGTTGGCATTCAGAAATTCTACGACTTTGTTCATGATCAGTGCCTCCAAAATGGTTTTTAATAAATGATAGCCGCGAAAGATTGCTTTTTTCTTCCGTTGACAGTATAATAGCATCGTAGTCCTATTTCGTAAAGTAAGCACATTTTTGTGCTGTAGTTACCGAAAAGAAACCATTGGAGGCTGCTATGAAAAAAGCGACGATTTCGGAACTTCCCGCCTGCCCGGTGGAGACGACTTTGACCCTGATCGGAGATAAATGGAAGGTACTGATCCTGCGGGATTTAATGCCGGGGACGAAGCGATTCGGGGAACTGAAAAAGTCCGTAGGCAATGTGTCCCAAAAGGTTTTGACTGCCCAGCTCCGGGCAATGGAAGAAAGCGGTCTTGTTCACCGTGAGGTCTACGCCGAAGTCCCGCCGAAGGTGGAGTATTCGCTGACCGAGCTCGGCAGGAGCCTGAAGCCGATCCTGGACTCCATGTGGGTATGGGGTGAAGCGTACCAGGCCAAGCAGTAAAAAAACGAAGCAGCACTTCACAGTTGCTGCTTCGTTTTTCTTTTGCGATCCGCTGATGATGAGACGTGCTGCGGCGAGAAATCCTGTCCTCTGCTATTGACAGCTGCTTTCTTCTCATATATAATATTTAATACATATTTTACGATATGCATCGTGTTGTCTTTTTCCGGCTGTTGCTGGTTATTTGAGGCGTCCGCCAATGGCCGAGGTGAATGGACAGTTTGAGCTGTTGTTCCCCAACAACCATACAATCTCCTGACCGTACCGGAAAGCCCGATGTTCAGCGCGCCGGAGGCAGCCGTTGTGACGGTTCCCCAGCTGGAGCGGGTAGCGCGGGCCGGGCGGCAGTATGCGGAAACCGGCAAGATCGGCACGGCACTTCTGGCGGAGATCGGTTCGCCCATGATCCCGGAGGAACCTTACGCTAAAATCGTCAATCAAAACACATAAGGAGTCATCACAATGCAGGAACAGGAATTGATACGCGCCTGGAAGCAGGAGGAAAGCATTGCCCACATCCACGGGTGGGATTTCTCGCACATTGCGGAAAGATATACGGAAGAAATGGATTTGCCATGGGACTATCAGCGAATTATTCTGGACTGCCTGAAGCCGGAAATGAAGCTGCTGGACGTGGATACCGGCGGCGGCGAGTTTTTGCTGTCGCTCCATCACCCCTGTGAAAATACCAGCGCCGCGGAGGCATATCCGCCGAACGTGGAGCTGTGCAAAGAAACCCTGCTCCCGCTGGGCATTGACTTTCGCGCAGGCGATGGTGAGGACGTTCTTCCCTTTGCGGATGCCTCGTTTGATATGGTCATCAATCGTCACGGCGATTTCAACGCAGCGGACATCCACCGCATGCTGAAAAGCGGCGGACTTTTCATCACGGAACAGGTGGGCGCGGAAAACGACCGCGAATTGGTAGAGCTGCTCCTGGGTGAGACGGAGCTGCCGTTCCCGGAGCAATATCTCGACATCGCGTGCAAGCATTTCTGCGACGCGGGCTTTGATATTCTGGACGCGCAGGAATGCTTCCGGCCGATCAAATTCTATGATGTAGGCGCACTCGTCTGGTTTGCGCGTATTATCGAATGGGAATTTCCGGGCTTCTCCGTAGATCGCTGCAAAGACGAGCTTCTTCATGCGCAGGAGCTGTTGGAGCAGAACGGCGTGATCGAAGGGCGGATACACAGATTCCTGCTGGTGTGTTCAAAATCAGCATAAAAGCCGCAAAACAGACCAAACTCACAGGCACAGGGCCGATGCTCCGTAAGCCGGCAAGGCATCACGGAGCATCGACCCTTTTATTTTTTTCAAAACCTGTTGACTTTTTGTGTCTACTCGTATAGAATATGCGTATGTTCTACACGAGTAGACAGGAGGTGTTGAAAACGGAAATTCCAAAAATTCACGAAGGTGAGTATCGCTTCTGCCTGATCTTATGGAAGCATGAGCCGGTCACTGCCGCACAGCTTGCAAAGCTGTGTCTGGATCAGCTGGGCTGGAAGCGAACGACGACCTACACGATCATCAAGCGGCTTGGCGAACGCGGGATCCTGAAAAACGAGAATGGACTTGTGACCGCGCTCGTTTCCAAGGACGAGGCGCAGGCCTGTGAGATCGACGAGCTGGTCGAAAAGAAATTCGAAGGATCTCTGCCCACCTTTATCGCCGCGTTTACAAAGCGGCAGGATCTGTCCGAGCGGGAGCTCGACGAGGTGCAGCAGATGATCGACCGCATCCGAAGAGGAGAAACACAATGAGCGTACTCTTTTTGAAAATCCTTCATATGAGCGTCTCGGCGAGCTGGATCGCGGCAGCGGTTCTGGTGCTGCGGCTCTGCCTGAAGCGGGCACCGAAATGGGTAAACGTGCTGCTTTGGGGCTTTGTCGCGGTGCGGCTGCTTTTCCCGTTTTCCGTTGAGAGCACGCTGAGCCTTCTCCCGCGCACAGACGCCGTCCTCCCGGCAGCCATGGCCGCGCCCACTCAGGCCGGTGCTGCCCCGGTGATCGGCAGCACAGCCGCCGCAAGTGCCGCTGCGAGTCCTGCTCAGATCATGCTCCCGATTTTGCCATGGGTCTGGATCGCAGGGATCGCCGTACTGTCCCTGTATACCACAGTCAGCACGCTGCGGCTGCGGCATAAGGTCCGCGAGGCTGTCCGTCTGCAGGGAGACATTTATCAGTCTGATCGCATCGACTCGCCGTTCGTGCTCGGGACGATCCGCCCGAAGATCTATCTCCCCTACCGCATGGACAGCCGCGACCAGCAGTATGTCATTGCCCACGAGCAGGCGCATCTGCGCCGGGGCGATCATCTGTGGAAGCCGCTCGGGTTTCTGCTGCTGACGATCCACTGGTTCAATCCGGTAATGTGGCTCAGCTATGTGCTGCTGTGCCGGGACATCGAGCTTGCGTGCGATGAAACCGTGATCAGAAAATTGGGCTGCGAGCAAAGAGCCGACTATATGCAGGCGCTTGTCTCGTGCAGCGTCAGCCGCCGCAGAATTGCGGCCTGCCCCCTCGCCTTCGGCGAGATCGGCGTAAAGGAGCGTGTCAGATCTGTTATGAACTACAAAAAACCAACCTTCTGGATCATTCTGGTGGCAGTTATCGCCTGCATTGTCCTCGCGGTCTGCTTCCTGACCGACCCGGTAGACTCCAAGACGGAAGCACCGGCCGGTCCCGTCGTTTCCAACACGGAAACCGCCCCCGCTCCGGCGGAAACAGCGCCGGAAGAACCTGTTCAGCCCACCGAACAGGATATGCTGCAGGATAAACTGTCCGCCGAGCAGGAAGCGCTGCTGGAGAACCCGCCCGCTGCTGCGGAAGCTGACGATTCGGTTCTGGATGAACTGATTGGCAAAGCGATTCTGGATCATTATGCGGAGGCTGTGCAGGACGGGCAGCTCCATGTAGAAAGTCACGTTGTTCTCGCCGAGGACAGGAGCGGCGCCGATACGGTCACTGTATATCTGCTTGCTCTGCAGGAGACATACAGCGTGGGCGGCGAAACGCTGACGATGGAGAACGGAAGCTATGTCCCCACGGCCATCACGTTTTCTCTCAGCACCTCCAGCGGCAGCCCGCTGGAATACTGGGAGCCGGGCGACGGCAGCTATTCCGACGACGTCCGCGCCAAATTCCCGGACACCGCGGCGGAGGAAGCGCTGAACGATCAGGCATATATCGACGATCTGAAGGCCGCGTGCTATCAGAAAGCGCTCGAGGCCATGAACGCTGCGGCGAATTGACGACGGTATGCCCGAAGAAGCAAATGACCGGCTCGAAGCGTGGCTGGACGACGGAAACCGGATTGTCTCCTTCCATAAGATCCCGGACAGCCGGTATTACAGCACAGACGAACCCGCCTTCTGGCAGATGATTGTCAGCCTGGTTCTGGCCGGATACCGGGTGCAGTAACGCTTGAAAATCAAAAAGGCAGCATGCAGACGCTTGTCCGCATGCTGCCTTTTTCTATTTTGATCGATCCTTATGTACGCTGCGAATCAGCGCTTCGTGCATAACGATCATAAGGACTAAAAGAGCTGCCAGATAGACCGGGAGAAGCGAGACCGTGATATATTCGGCTATCAGGCCGAACAGCGGCGGCATCAGACTGGTTCCGACGTAGGCGCAGGCCATTTGAATGCCGATGATCGCCTGCGACTTATCCGCGCCGAAATGACTCGGTGTCGCATGGATGAGACAGGGATAAACAGGCGCACAGCCAAGACCGATCATCACAAAGCCAGCCAAGGAAACGGCTGCGCCCAGCGGCAAAAACAAAATGACGATGCCGCAGGCAATCAGGATCTGCCCCATTCGCACCATCTGCACATCATTGAGCTTCATCGCGAGAAAGCCGTTCAGCGCGCGTCCGGCGGTGATGCCGATGAAAAACATGCTGGCGAAGGAAGCCGCTGTTTCCGCAGGAACGCCTTTGTACAAGGTCAGATAGCTGCTCGCCCACAGGCCGGTGGTCTGTTCCAGCGCGCAATAGCAGAAGAAGCAGATCAGAACGTTTTTGACACCGCCGACTCTTAAAACTTCTTTCACCGAAAGCGCTTTCGCCTCAACGACGCTGCCGGACGCATCCTTCCCCTGCAGCCTGCCCTTCCAGAGCGGGAGACTGCACAGGAGAACCGCAGTCAGCACGACCTGAACGACTGCAATGCAGCGATAGCCGCCGTTCCAGGTTCCTCCGCCTGTAATAACAGCGCCCATAATATACGGGCCGGATGCCGCGCCGACGCCCCACATGCAGTGCAGCCAGCTCATGTGCTTGCTCTCGTAGTGCAGCGCGACATAATTATTGAGCGAAGCGTCCACGCTTCCCGCGCCGAGACCATAGGGGATTGCCCAGAGACACAGCTGCCAGAAGGCATGGCTGATGGAAAATCCAAACAGCGCGGCGGCGGTCATGGCGACGCTGAACGCCGTGACCTTTCCCGTCCCCAGACGGCGCGTCAGGCGGTCGCTTTGCAGACTGGAAATGATCGTCCCGACTGAAATGATCATAAAAACGATGCCGGAATAGGAGACCGGCACACCGAGCTGCGGATACATCGTCGGCCAAGCCGAGCCGAGCAGCGAATCCGGCAGTCCCAGACTGATAAAGGACAGATAAATAATGGCAAGCAGCAATGAAAGCATTTCCGAAACCTCCCTTTTGCTCTGCCCTATCATATCGCCAAAATTTGCTTGACGCAACGCATATACCGCCATATACTATAACAAAACTGCCAATACAGGAGGTATGGAAATGGGATTGCAGGTATGCGGTCTGAACCGGAACAATACGCAGAAGGAATTACAGCCCCATGGAACCATCGAGTTTCCGTGCGCAGCTTACGCTTCCCATCATACAGATGCGCCCGGCGACGCGATCCCTTGGCACTGGCACGAGGAGCTTGAAGCGATCTACATTACTGACGGCACGCTGAAGCTGCAGATCCCCGGCAGGGAGTATCTCCTGAGCAAGGGCGATCTGGTCACGATCAACAGAAACGTCCTCCACTATGCCATCGGCTTCCCGGACGGCGCGCTGTGTTCAATCGTATATGCTCCGTTTCTGATCACCGGCGGAGCCGAAACTGCGTTTTATAAGAAGTATCTTGGTCGGCTGCTTGCGTGCTCGGATTTCACCGTCTGGCAGGCAGATACCGAGACAGATGTCAAATGGTTCCTGGACGCCTTTTCCGCGCTGGAGTCAGACCGATTTGCCTATGAATTCATTGTACGTGAGAACCTGTCCCGCCTGCTTCTGCACTGCTATGCGCAGATGCTCCCGCATCTGTCCGCGCAAAAGGCCGTGAAAAACATCGACACGATACGCATTGAAAAAATGCTGCGGCATATTGAGGCTTTCTATGCAGAGCCGATCACGCTCGCTGAAATTGCAAAATCGGCCGGTTTAAGCGAACGGGAATGTCTGCGCTGTTTTCATCGGACGATCGGCGATACCCCTGTGCAGTATCTTCTGAAATACCGGCTTATGCTGAGCGCTGCGATGCTCCGTTCGCAGCCTGCCGCGAGTATCGCGGAAATCTCCGCCGCCTGCGGGTTTGACAATCCGAGCTACTTTTCCAAGCAGTTCCGACGGTTCTATCCATGTACGCCGCGAGAATACCGGCATACCGGCGTCTGACCCGGCGTCTCGTACTCGGCCGCACAGGTCTGCTCAAATTGTCTCTTGACAATCTCATTTTTGAGAATATAATATAGTTTCAGAATAATTTAAAAAGCGGTGATAATATGGAAATAGCGGAGCTTGTCATGAATCCGGTCCGGCAGAGGATCTTTCAATATTTTCTTGTCCACGAGACCGGCACGGTCAAAGCGCTCCGAGCAGCCCTGCCGGATGTGCCGAGCGCGAGCCTGTATCGCCATATGAAGATTCTGACGGATCATGCCATGCTGACCGTAGTGGGGGAAAACCGGATCCGCGGTACGGTCGAGAGCGTCTACCAGCTGAATCAAGCCGCGCTGGAGCTGGAAGACGCGGACGGCTCGGTCGTTCAGATGGCGCTTTTGCGTATCAGCGCATCGTTTGCAAAATACTTTTCCAGCGGCCATGCCGATCCGCGAAGGGATCTGTTCATGATGAGTACGTGTACGCTGATGCTGACAGACGAGGAATTTATGAAGTTCCTTTCGGAGATCAATCAGCTTGCGCTGAAGTACACAAACGCCGAAGTGCGCGAGGGCAGCAAAACCCGGCAGATCACGCTGATCTCCGCTCCGGCAGACGGGCAGGTGATTTAAATGGACAGGCAGGGACAATGGCTGCTGTGCCCAAGCTGCCGCAGCAAGACCCGCGTATGGCTCCGGGAGGATACGACCCTTCACAACTTTCTTCTCTTTTGCCCGAAATGCAAACGGGAAGCACTGATCGATCTGCAGCAATTTCATATCACGATTTTAAAAAAGCCGGACGCTGAGACGCAGAGCTGAACCTGACGAAGAGTCAGATTCGCTCTGCGTTGTTTTCTGGGAGGTACAGGGCGGTTCTGCTGTTATGCTCAGCCGCGCTGTGGATCTATACAGACAAGCGTGAAAAGCACTCAGGCATCATGCCCACGTTTTGACAGTATGAAGCCCGGCAGGTTTTCCTGCCGGGCTTTTGGATGCGGGCTTACTTTGCTGTTTTGGTCAGGTAGGTGTAAAGCGCCATAGCGACTTCGGCGCGCGTTGCGTTTTGCTTTGCGTTCCGGGTCTGTGCGGAGGTCAGGATGCCCTCTGCAGCGGCCCATGCGACGTTCTCCCTCGCCCAGTCGGACACGAGCGCGTCCGCGTTCAGTTTGCCGTCAGCAAGCCTGATGCCGTTGTACTGCGCGAAGCGGCTGAGGAACGCTGCCAGCTGCTCACGGGTCACGGGCTTGTCCGGCTGGAACGTGCCGTCTGTGAAGCCCTTGACGATGTCGTGCGCCGCCGCCCATTCGACGGCCTCGGTGTAGTAGCGGCCTGCCGCCACATCCTTGAAGCTCCCGCTCATGCGGACTGCGGGCTCGCCCTGTGCTCTGTAGAGGATCGTCACGACCATTGCGCGGGTCAGCTCGGCATTCGGGCTGAATTTCGTCGCCGAGGTGCCGTTCATGATATCCTTGCGGTACAGATAGTCGACGGCATTGTAGCAGCTGTCATTTTTGCTTACATCGGTGAACGGGAATTGATTTGCCGGGATGGGCAGCGTCGGCGTCCAGGTCTCGCTGAGAACCTTGCCGCAGTTTTCGCAGACGTATCTGCCGGTCTGCGGGTCTCGGCGGTAGCTGTGGCCGGCGGCGGGAAGGAGCGTAGTGGACTTCACGTCGCTGCAGCGGGAGCAGATCTCTTCGAGCTTGCCGGTCTCGGTGCAGGTCGGTTCGGTGCGTCTGGTCACATAGTCGTGGCCCAGCGCCGGAACCTCCTCCGTTTTGGTCTCGCTGCACTTTGTGCAGGTGAAGGTCTTGACGCCCTTTTCGGTGCAGCTCGGCTCGGTGGTGACAGCGCCGTCATTCCAGGTGTGCGTACCGGCAGCCTTGATTGTCTCGGTTTTGGTGGCCGCGTAGTCCTTTTCCGCGAAGGTGACAGCAGCGGTATAGGTGCGCAGGCCGTCGGTAAGGCAGGTGGCCTCCGTGGTGACCGCGCTGGTGATGGCCGCAGTCACAGTCTGCTCGTGCGCAGCATTGTTTGCGCAGGTGAAGACAGCCGAGGCGCTTTCATAGCCGCTCCATGTCCATGCGGGCTCGCCGTAGCTGTGGCCGGTGGCGGGCAGGGTCACGGTCTTTGCCGCGGAGCAGACCGTGCAGCTGTAGGACGCGGAACCGGCGGCGGTGCAGGTGGGATCCTGATGCGCTTCGGTATTCTCCTTCCAGTCATGATCGCCGGTCGCGGTCGGGCAGTTTACATAATAGAATCTGATCGTATCGTCCGCCTGCAGCAGATACGTGTCCAGCGTGGCATAGGTCACAGAGTCCAGCATGGGCATCTGGCCGTTAACGGTGAACATCCAGCCGGACCACGGACCGCGTTCCGGATCGCCGCCGCTGAGGCTGGTGCCCGCAGAATCGGTCACACCGGTCACATAGGTGCCGGAGCCCGTGTAGGTATAGCCTTTTGTGGTCAGCACGGTCTCCAGTGCGTCCCACGCCGTCCGGTAGGCGTTGCTCTTGCAGGTGTAGGCGGCGTCTGTCACGTCGATGAACGCCGGTTCAAGGGCATTGCCGTTCACGGTGACCGTGACAGTGATGTCCGCAACGGACGGATCGTCGGTGCCGGTGGTTCCGATCACGGTGACGACAGTGCTCACCGGCTGCTTGTAGAACTGTCTGAACTGCGCGTAGGCGGGATCAGAGCTGAATTTCTCATAGTACTTGCCGTACTCGACGTAGGTCAGGACGCTGTCGAGCTTGACGGGTGTGTTGTACTGCGGCTGGGTGACAAACAGATTCTCGTGCTTGATCACGCTGGGAACGCTGGAACGGAAGCAGCGATACTTCTCGGAGTTATACCAGCCGTCGATATCGTCCACTTTCACGCCGGTCCACTGGGATTCTTCCGCGGTGCGGATGAATTTGTAGCCGTCGCCGTCGGGGACGATCTCCATGAACGACTGCAGATCGCCGGTGACGTGATCGCGCGCGGTATTGGCCTTTTTCATGCCTTCCCAGTAAACTTCCTCGGTGCAGACCTTCTTCATAAAGGCCGCGGCCGCATTGATCTCATCCTGCGTCATGGCCGGGACGGTGATCTGGATGTCCTTGCTTGCGAGGACCTGCATATTGGCATAGTCTTTGCCGGAGCCGCTGGGACGGGAGAGGATCTTGACGGTCAGCGTGACCTTTGCTGCATCCTTGCCGGGCAGGGGCCGGTAGACCCAGGCGCGGGCGGCGTTTGCCTCCAGAGATTCCACAACCGATTCGTTGCTGCTGGTAATCAGGATGGGGGTGTACTTTCCGTCAAAGTCCGCGCCGTAATTGTCAGCAAAGACCCTGCGCATATCCGAGGTGGTGGGGAAATGAATGTCGGTGGTGACGCGGTTCACATCGATCTTCTCGCCGGTCGCGGGGACATAGAGCGCGCCATAGGGCTCCTGCGTGCTGCCGGCCAGCCAGAGGTTCAGCGCCTCCTGATAATCAAGGGCTTTCTGCGACCCCTTGACTGTTACGGTGTAGGTGAAGTAGACGCACAGATCGTCGCGGCCGCTGTAGGTCAGCTTCGCAGTGAGGGTCACGGTTGTGTCCGTCTTCGGCTGGCTGACCTTTACGGTATAGGGCGCATAGAATTTGGAAGTGTTTTCACTGATGCCGATCACAGAGAGGTTCGAGGACTGCCATGTGACTGTGACCCATGTATGCAAATCGTTTGAGGAATTATAATCTACCTTGCTCTCATCCACGCCCTCTTTGACCATGTGGTACGGAACAGAGGTGAGGGTCGTGTCGTCGTTCAGCTCCTGCGGGATGCTGATGCGATTGCCCTGTGTGCGCAGCGCTTCGATCGCCTTGCCCTCGTCCAGACCGAGGGCGACGGTCACGTCTTCCGCCTCGTCGTTGTACGCACCGCAGGCGAGGGTCAGCGTAGGCCGGCAGTACAGAGTGGTCGAGGAAGTCGTGCCGTTGTCGTTCCACTTATAATGCAGCGTGCCGTCCGCATCGATGCCGGCATGCGCGTCCGTGAACATATCCTTCGTGGAGACAGCGGCCTTCATCGCGACGGTAACGCCCTTGATGCCGCCATCGGTCAGGCGGGCCTGCGCCATATCCAGAAGATTTTTATCCGTTCCGTATTTGGGCTGATAATTCTTTTTCAGAAGCGTCTTTGCGGCTTCGAGCTTTTCGCGGGCGGCCTTTTCGTCGTCGGACATGTTTTTGGTCCAGCAGGCGTAGAGGTCGAAGAATTCTCCGTCCTCGCTGCCCTCATCGCCCCATTCCCAGTCGCCGTCATCCCATTCGCGAAGCAGCTCCGCGCCGTCGGCGTATACCGCCTTGCCGCTGGCACTGGTGGACCAGCCCGCGAACGTGTAGCCTTCGCGGCTCAGCGTGCAGGCAGACAGGTGAATGGTCTCGTCAAACGGGGCGCGCTGGTCTTCCATGCTGCCTGTCACGTCAGCGCCGTTGGCGTTGTAGCGGATCACGTAGCTGCGGCTGTACCACTGCGCCTTGAGCGTCACGCCGGTCTCAAGATAGTCGCTGAAATCGTAGGCGTCCGTCACGCGGTCGCCCAGCGTGCCGTCTTCTTTCACGATGTACCAGTCGTAGTATTTCTGACCAGCGGGGTATTTGGCGCTGGCCAATGTGGGCAGCGCCACCTTGCCATCGGTGCCGATGGCGGCGTTCGGGATCGATTCTTTGTAGCCGTTGCCTTCGAAATGAACGGGCAGATCAGACTGTTCGGCCTCCCAGAGCGCGTAGAGCGTGGTGTTTTCCGTCAGCTCGACTGCCGCACCGTCGTTATAGACCTTTTCGCCCGCGGCTGAAAGCGCCCACCCCGCGAAGCAGAAGCCCTCTTTCGTAAAGGCGTTGGGCGTCAGCGTGCCCTTGCCCCCGGTCAGCGTCTGCACGTTCATCGTGCCCTTGCCGCCGTTCGCGTCAAAGGTGACGGTGACGTCCTGCGCGGCTTTGTCAACCCAGTTGATGATGAAGGTAACGCTGCCGCCGGGAATTTTCTCCGTGTAATCATAGGGCACATCCAGCGGATAGACCTTATCGCCGAGGGTGCCGTCGGCATTCTTGATATACCAGCCGTCAAAGTCCTTGCCGGTGGGGAAGCTGTTGCCGCCGAACTTCAGCAGATTGTCTGTTACAGATTTCAGCTGCGTGTCCATCGTGGCAGTCCACCAGGTATTCACGCCGCCGAGGTTGCCGCCATAGCCGTTGCCGTCCAGAGTGACATTGAGCCGTTTGGACCATTGGGCATAGAAGGTAACGGGGCCGTTGTTGGCCATCTCCTGCGTGATGCGGGCCGTAGTGGGAACGACATACTCGCCAGAGACGTCGTCCTTTTCCGTGATGGTCTCGCCGCCCTTCGGGAGCGTCCACCAGCCTCTGAAGGAATAGCTTACGCCGTCCTGTACGCGGGTCGGCTTGGTGGGAATGGTATACTTCGCACTGACCGCACTGGTCGTGTCGGCAATCGCCGGAGCGTCCGGATAGTTTGCGTCAAAATGCGCTGTCAGGCTATGTCCGGCCCACTGCGCGTAGAGCGTGGTGTCCGCCGAGACAGTGATGTCCGCGCCGTCGGCATAGCTGTCGCCGCTGCCGTCCGCCGCAGTGTTCCAGCCGAGGAATTTTACGTCTCCGCCGTACTCCTTGCCGGAGAATTTCTTGCTGTACACGTTGGTGAAGGTGTTTGCGTTCAGCGCTGTTGCCGTACCGACAGGAACGGTCTGCGCGGCCATTGTGCCGGAAACCGTTCCTTTGGTATTGGCCTCATTGGCGTCGAAGGTGACGGTGACGTCCTGCACGGCAAGGTCGGTGCAGCGGATATTTTTCAGCGTCATCTGGCAGGGCATCTCGAATGATTTTTCCGAAAAGAAATCAATCTCGAAAACATCGCCCTTCTTCACATCCAGACTGTACGTACTGTATTTACTGCCTTCCGGCTTGTTGCTGCTACTGGCTTTAAACTGTGACCGTCCGTTGAGACGCAGGTCTGCATAGCTGTTGGTCGACTTGTCACTGATGGAGAATACGTATTTGAACCAGAAGGTGCAACCCTTTTTGAAGGTAAACGTTAGAACAGCATTTGTGTCATCATAATATTCTCCGCTGTCCTGATTATAAACAAGTGCACTGGTTCCGTTTTTACCGGTGTCCCAGTTCGTAGTGTGATCTTCCACTGAAAACTGCGTAGAGGTCACGGTGAAATAGTCGCCGAGATTGTTGGGCTTTGGCGATTCCGTCGTAAAATTCTGCGTAAAGATCGTTGCGTTGGCATTAAAGCCATAGTTTGCTGCGAATACCTGTGCGGGCAGGAGGCTCAGGAGCATGACCAGCACAAGCAGGATGGGTAGAATTCTCTTCTTCATCTGCAATGATTCCTTCCTTATTTTAATATCTATCTGAAAGCCCATTTGGGTAACCGAGGATTCAATCGGCAAGAGTTATCGGCGAGAGATTTTGTCGCAAATGAAAGCTTGAAAGCGCAGGAATACTTTGTGTATTTCAAGCTTTTCAAGCTGCACAGTTGCGGTAAAAGATCCGCCGATAACCGCAGACGATTGGATCATCGGTTACCTAGACTGATGGCACGCAGAAAAAAACGCCCAAGCGAGTCTCCGCATTCGGGAAACTCACTTGGGCGTCGGTTCTTCCGATGGCCCGGCCTCACAGCCTGAAAACCATATTTACTTTTCTTCCAGCTTTTCGCTCCGGGTCGCTTCCATCTGAACGGGTATGCCGTTTCGCATCACAATGCGCATTTCCCCGTATTTCAGCTGGCGCAGCTCCGCGATGATCCGCTTTTCCGCCCTTGTCAGGCGAAGCTCATTCTGCTGCTCCATCTTGCGGCTCCTTTCACCGTCCGATCCAAAACAAAAAGCCGTGCGCCACAGATCTGGCCGCACGGACAAACGCGTATAGAACGCCTATGTTGTTCGGCTGCGGTGACGGCGCAAGCACAGGACAGCACTCAGCGTATCTGACTGATCCCTCCTTGCCGGAGGGCTTCACAGTGACCCACTCGTGGGGCTTTGCACCCCGTTCCGCCTGCAGGATAAACCCTGCACGCGCTGTCCCTTTTTATTCTGTTTTGTGATCTGTTTGTACTATAACAAATACGTCGTCGGAAATCAAGCCTGCAAACGGGATTTTCACGGGAAAATGCGCGCATGCCTCCCTTTCCTGTCACGTGCATTTTTTCGATTTAGTATTGGCGCTTTCAAACTAGTGAATATAATACACTAGTGTAAGGATGAGATATGAAAGGAGCTGCACATGAATATGCGGCCTGTGCCCTGTCCGCCGGGAGCTTCCAGTTCTGGCACGTGTGGGACTGGTTCCGGAATTGAGGTGAAGGCTTCATGTACTTCTGCGGCTTCGTGACCATCAGCACGGAGGAATGCCGCGCGAAGGACGCGCCGAAGCTGGCATTGGAAGTCGCATGGGTGGCAGTCCGTGCCGCCATTCTCCGCCCGTATGTCGTTGGCAGCAGCCGGCTTCTGATCTACATTCTGCTGGATGCTGTCGCTGTCAAGAGAATTCTTCCGGAAAGCACATGGGCAGTCGCTCTGCCGCTCTACTATCTCGCGGTCGCGGCGTTCGTGCTGCTGACCATCCGCGGCTTCTTCCGCAGAAATCAGAAGCAATATCATAAATTCTCCGCTTTGCAGGCGGCCTGAACCCAAGCGCGGGCGGCGCCGCTCGATATAAACCGGACTGCATCCGTGCAGTCCGGTTTTTATGGTTAAAATATGATGTTAACTGTCATGCAGAGCAGCGCGCCGATTGCGGTCGGGATCGCGGCGGACAGGAGCGTCCACCCGATGCTTCCCGTTTCGCGCCTGATGGAGAGCAGCGTTGTGCTGCACGGCCAGTGGAACACGCAGAAAATGAGGCAGCAGGCCGCTGTTTTTTCTGTGATGCCGCAGCTCGTTAGCTGCATGGCGGCGTCCAGTCCCTGCGCGCCGCTCAGCGTGCTCTGCTGCGTGAGTAGCATCAGGATCACCGGGATCGCAAGCTCATTCGCGGGGATCGCAAACAGGAAGCCCAGCAGGAGCGCACCGTTCATCCCCAAAAGCGTGCCCGCCCCATCCAGCGCTTGCGCGAGCCACTGCAAAAGGCTTTTCCCGTCCGTCTCCCATGCGCCGAGCCCCCACAGCAGCAGCCCGGCCGGGGCTGCGACCAGCAGCGCCCGTGACAGAACATGCAGCGTTTTTCCAAGTATCGCGTCATTCACGATCTTTTTCATCTGTGGGCGGCGATACGCGGGCAGCTCCAATACAAACGGTGCGCGCTTCTCCCTGTTCAGGATCCTTCCGACGACCGCCGAGACAAGCAAGCTCCCGCCTGCCCCTGCGCAGACCGTCGCCAGCAGGATCAGCGCCAGCAGGAAGCTGTTTTCACGTCCCAGCAGGACGGTCCCCATCGTCAGAAGCATCGGAAACCGTCCGTTGCACGGCATCATCGCGTTCGTGCAGGCCGCGATCCGCTTTTCCTCGCGCGTTCCCATGATCCTGCACCCCGTCACGCCGACCGCATTGCAGCCGAGGCCCATGCACATGGTAAGCGCCTGACGGCCAGAGGTTCCACAGCGGGCGAAGATATGGTCGGTCAGAAACGCGGCGCGCGGCAGGTATCCGGCGTCCTCCAGAACCGAAAACAGGAAAAAGAAGATCGCCGCTGGCGGCAGCATCACGGCGGTGACACGCGCTGCCGTTGCATAGACGCCGTTGATCAGCGCATCCGAAAGCCAGAGCGGCCAGCCGGAACAGGCGCGAAGCAGGAGCCCCTGCAGCTGGTCGAAGCCGGTTTGCAGCCAGGCAGAAAATACATTGCTGCCCTCCAGCGTCAGCCAGAACAGCACGGCCAGCAGACTCATAAACACAGCGGCGCCGGTATATTTCCCCGTCAGGATCCTGTCGATCCGGAGTCTGCGCTGTGAACCGCCGCTGTCTCCCGGCCGAACGACCTTTGAAGCAAGCTGCCGCGCATGACGGACGCAGTCGGCCGGCGCGGCGCGCTCCGGCAAGTGCGGCGTGAGCGTGATGTAGCCGTCCAGCACGTCGCGGATCGTCTGCCGCAGCCGACGGATGTCCTCCGCATCGCTTGCGCAGGTACCCACGACCGGAACGCCCAGCAGCGCCTGCAGCGCATGCAGATTGATCTGAAGCCCCAGCGTCTGCGCCTCATCCATCAGGTTGACGCAGACGATCAGGCTTTTGCAGCTCGGCAGCAGCTGCAGCGCAAGCGACAGACTGCGCGCCAGACACGTCGCGTCGCACACGGCGATCACACAGGCGTCCGCGTGCGTTTGCAGATACTCTGCCGCGATCCGTTCCTCCTCCGACCCGGTTTTCAGAGAATACGTGCCCGGAAGATCCGTTACGGCGTATGTCTGTGCGGCATAGGCGTATGTGCCGTGCGCCACCGCGACGGTCTTCCCTGGCCAGTTTCCTGTGTGCTGGTGCAGCCCGGTCAGAGCGTTGAAAATGCTGCTTTTGCCGACGTTCGGATTCCCGGCCAGCGCGATAGCGCGGGGCGCGGCGTCATTCCAGCTCATCTGACCACCTCCACGATGATCTGCGCCGCGTCTTCGCGCCGCAGCGCAAACACCGCTCCGCCGACTGCGTAAGCCGCCGGCGACGCATGCGGCGCACGGTACAGGCAACCGAGCTCCGTTTCCGGCAGCAGGCCAAGCTCCTCCATACGCGCCGCAGCCTCGCCCCGCATCAGGATCTCACACAGGATCCCGCGTTCTCCCGGACGCAGCGCATCGAGTCCTATCCGCCGCTTTTCCATGGGCGTACTCCCCTTTCTGTTTCCCAGGTTTCTAATCCAGAATATACAGAAATGCGCGATTTTGTGACAAACCCATTGTCTTCGAAAGAGCCGCGTGCTATACTGGCCTGAGAATTGATTCGAGGTGTACCATGCTCCACAATTATCACACGCACACATTCCGCAACCATCACACGCGCGGCACGGAGCGCGAATATATTGAGTCCGCCATTCAGAACGGCTTCCGGACGCTCGGCTTTTCCGAGCATGCGCCATACCGGTTTCCGGACGGCTTTGTCTCCTATTTTCATATGTTCCCGGAGGATCTGGGGGATTATATCCGGACGCTTCTGGCGCTGAAGGAGGAATACGCCGGACGCATCGAGATTTTGATCGGCTATGAGGCCGAGTATTATCCCCGCTTCTTCGATGATCTGCTCACGCGCATCACACAGTATCCCGTTGACTATCTGCTGCTGGGGCAGCATTACATCCATAACGAGATCGACGGCGTCTATGTCTACGAACCGACGGACGACCCCGATGTTCTTAAAACTTATGTCAACCAGTGTATCTCGGCTCTGAAGACCGGACTGTACACATATCTGGCCCATCCGGATCTGATCAACTTCACCGGCTCCGACACGCTCTACCGCTCGGAAATGGAGCGGCTGTGCCTTGCCGCGAAGGAGTTAAACATTCCGCTGGAACTCAATCTGCTGGGGCTGCGCGCAGACCGCACGTATCCCTCGGCGCGCTTTTTCCATATCGCAAAGGCCTGCGGCAACACGATCGTCGCCGGTATCGACGCGCACGACCCGGACTGCTTTTTCCAGCCCGAAACATTCGCGCCCTATCAGGCGCTCGTCTCGGAATGCGGTCTTACCGTAACGGACGACATTACGCTCCGGCCCGTTCACAGGTAGGCGCTTCACCGGTATATATTTTCATATCCGCGCAGAAACTAGAGCAAACATGATCTGGTGAGGTGCTGGTATGAAAATCGCGTTTTTTGACGCCAAGCCATATGACAAGCCGGGCTTTGACGCCTATTCCGCCGGGACAGGGCTGGAGATCAAGTACTTTGAGACGAAGCTCAATGCAGACACGGTCTCTCTGGCTGCGGGGTTCGACGGCGTGTGCGTGTTCGTCAACGATACGCTGAACGAAACAGTCGTCGATACGCTGTACGCGCTTGGCGTCCGGGCCGTTGCCCTTCGCTGCGCGGGCTTCAACAACGTGGATATCCGGGCCTGCTTCGGAAAGCTCCGTGTGTTCCGTGTTCCGGCCTACTCTCCGTATGCCGTGGCAGAGCACGCAATGGCGCTGCTGCTCACGGTCAACCGGCATACCAACAAGGCGTATATCCGCACCCGCGACTTTAATTTCAGCCTCGCCGGGCTCACGGGCTTCGATCTGCACGGCAAGACTGCCGGTGTTGTGGGAACCGGCAAGATTGGCCGCACGTTTGCCGGGATCTGCGCGGGCTTCGGCATGCGCGTTCTGGCGTATGACAAATTCCCGGCCCAGGACAGCGGCCTGACCTACGTGACGCTGCCGGAGCTTCTGGCGCAGGCGGATGTGATCTCGCTCCACTGCCCGCTTACCGGCGAGACGCGGCACATGATCGGCGCTGACGCCATCGCCGGGATGAAGACGGGCGTCGTGATCGTCAACACCTCCAGAGGCGCGCTGATCGACACGGAGGCGCTCATCGACGGGCTCAAACGCCGCAAAATCGGCGCGGCGTGTCTGGATGTCTACGAGGAGGAGTCGGATCTGTTCTACGAGGACCGGTCTGACAGCATCATTGAAGACGATATGCTGGTTCGGCTGATCTCCATGCCCAACGTGATCGTAACGTCGCATCAGGCGTTTCTGACGAAAGAGGCGCTGAACAACATCGCGGCTGCCACGGTGGAAAATCTGCTGAGATTCAAGCGCGGAGAACCAGCTCCGGACACGGAGGTCTGTTTCCGCTGCGCTCAATAGCCATATAAGCCAAAACCGCGCTGGCAAAGCCAGCGCGGTCAATTTTATCCAGAATTACTTCTGCCGCCCGCTTTCCCGATTCTCCAGCATCGCCCATGCGATCAGGAAAAACGGAGTTGAAAGGCACATGGAGATCCCGAAAAACGCCTGTACACAGTAGCCGAGCACGGCGCTGCCGCAGATGAGCACAGCGGGCTGTTCCCCTGCCCGTCGGACAAACCGGACGGCAGAGCACCCGAGCGCACCGAGCCAGCAGAGCAGCGCAAATATCCCCTGATTGGCAAGGATGTTCAGATATTCATTGTGCGCCGCATCGATACCGGTACGGATCACGGTGTTCCTCGCTTCATCATAGCGCTCGAAATACGCCGTGATGCGCCGGGACAGCGTATCTGGCCCGCCGCCGAACAGCGGACGTTCCTTCACTGCCTGCCAGACATTTTTCCAGATATAGACCCGGCCGGAGCCAAACTCATCCTCCGCGCGGCCATGCAGAAGCGCATGCGCCTCGCCGAATATGCCGGGCAGAGCCGGGAGCAGAAGCACCGCAAGAAACGCCGCAAGCAGTCCCGCGCCGATCACGAGCGCCGCCACGCGGCGCTTTTTCCCGCTGAGCGCCAGCGGGAGCGGCAGGATCAGCCCCGCCGCAATGCCGAGAAGCCCCGCGGAGACGTCCATCCAGACGCTGACGGTCAGGCACAGCGCCAGCGGCGCAAGCAGCCAGTACCGCCGGAGCTTCCACGCGCCATAGAAGAACGCAGGCATCGCCGCACACATCACAGCGGCCAGAAGGTCCGTATTGCCGATGGTTCCGAGATAGGCGCCGCTGTAGGCTTTTCCTGCGTCAGAATAGTGAAGTCCTTCCGGATACAGCCCCAACGGGTTTCCTCCCGCCAGCTGACACAGCGCAAGCAGGCAGCAAAGGCTCATGCCTGCTCCGAAGACATCGAGCATCCATTTTTTCGGGCGCGCAAGCCGTCCCAGCGGCAGAAAAACGGCGGCATACAGCGCAAGCGTCAGAAATCCCTCCCGGCGGCCAAGGCCGAGCCATGTATCCGCCTGCCATGGCGAGAGCAGCGACGAGAGCAGGCTGCACAGCACATAGCCCAGCATCAGCCATTCCGCTGGCCGGATCGCGCGTACAAATTCCCGAAATGGAGCAAACCTGAGCTGACGCATCACGAGCAGTTCCAAGTACAGCAGGGCTGTCCCCGCGCAATATGCCAGCGTCAGGATCAAAAACAGGCGATATTTTGCCGCCGTGATCTTCGCATACCCGTCCATCCCCGGCCAGAGCAGAAATACGCTCAGCATCAGCGCAAGATAGGCGTCTGTAATTTTCTCGGCCAACAGTCTGCCGGTCTGCGTTTTTCTGCGCATGCCGCTTCCTCCGCTTCTGTCTCATTTATTTTATAATTTTATCAGATCCGGCACACTTTTACAAGTGCCCGTGTCTCCGGACGCGCCTCGTCCGGCCGTTTTGCATTTCATTCGCAGGTTGTTCTTGACGAAATGATTATTTTTGCTATAATAATCCTAAT
This sequence comes from uncultured Oscillospiraceae bacterium, assembly GCA_934646185.1. Lineage (GTDB taxonomy): Bacteria > Bacillota > Clostridia > Oscillospirales > Oscillospiraceae > CAG-170. The sequence goes on from CAKUEH010000001.1 coordinate 218,154, forward strand.
TTAATGGGAAAGGAATGAAATCAATGGATTCTGACGGCAGCGATTGTCATAGTACTCGTTTGATCTGCCATCTGTTTTTGGAAGCATATCTGCGCTGCTAGATGCAGGGCGGGCATGCTTTTTTGCGTCTTCATGGGCGCATCAGCGAATTTTACACTACAATTTCAGATGACAGAAAAGGAGTTTACGTACATTGTCTACCACCACATGCATCGTTATCATGGCAGTCTGTCTGATGCTCTCCGCCTATTTTTCGGCGACGGAAACGGCGTTTTCCTCCGCAAATTCGACAAGGCTCAAAACGCTCGCAGAGAAAGGGAATAAACGAGCGTCGCTGGTCTGCAAGCTGCTCGAGCGCTACGACCGGCTGCTGTCCACCATCCTGATCGGCAACAACATTGTCAATATCGCAGCAGCCTCTATCGGCACGGTGCTGTTCGTTAAACACTACGGCGACGCCGGCGCCACGATCTCAACTGTCGTTGTTACGGTCGTCGTGCTGATTTTCGGCGAGATCTCGCCGAAAAGCATCGCGAAGGACTGCGCGGAATCCTGCGCCATGCTGTCCGCACCGATTCTGCAAGTCCTCATCTGGATCTTCACACCGCTGAACGCGCTGTTTTCCCTCTGGAAAAAGCTGCTGGCAAAGGTCTTCCGTCTCAGCTCCGACAATAAAATGTCGCAGGAGGAGCTGCTGATGCTGGTTGATGAGGTACAGCAGGACGGCAGCATTGATAAAAACGAGGGAGAGCTGCTGAAAAACGCGATTGACTTTTCCGAGCAGCGCGCGGAGGACATTCTGATTCACCGCACCGACCTCGCCGCGCTCCCGATCACGGCGACGAAGGAAGAGGTTGCCGCGCTGTTCACGGAGACAAAATATTCAAGATTACTCATCTATCAGGACTCCATCGACAACATTCTCGGCACCATCCACCAGAAGGACTTTTACGTCGGCTGCGGCGTGACGGACAAGCCGCTGCGGGACATTCTTCTGCCCCCTGTTTACGCGCTGGAGATGGAGCCCATCAGTCTGCTGCTCAAAAAGCTGCAGCAGGCCAAAACCCACGTTGCCGTCGTGGTCGATGAATACGGCGGCACCTGCGGCATTGTGACGATGGAAGACATCCTGGAGGAGCTGGTCGGCGAAATCTGGGATGAGCACGACGAAGAAGAGACACCTATCACCAGGGGCTCCGACGGCACATATCTGGTCGACGCCGAGATGAGCTTTGACGATTTCGCGGATCACTTCGGCCTGAGATCCGATTCGGACATGGCCTCCGTCAGCGGCTGGGTCATGGAGCAGTTTGGCCGGCTTCCCGAAACCGGCGCAGTGTTTGACTTTGAAAATCTGCATGTCACGATCACGAGGATTGCAAATCACCATATCGAGCAGATCCGTGTTTCCACGGATACAGACGAGTCCGCAGAGCTGCCCTCCTCGTCTGAGGATCTATCCCCCACTGAAGCAGCAAGAATCTGATTTTCATGGGGAGCATATATAAAGTATTGCCCACCGGCTATGCTGGTGGGCAATACTTTATAAAGAAAAACGCCTGAAATCATATGATTTCAGGCGTTTTCTGGAGCTGCTGGGCAGATTCGAACTGCCGACCTCGTCATTACCAATGACGCGCTCTACCGACTGAGCTACAGCAGCAAGTCTCTTTCTCAAGAGCGCTCCGTTATTATAGCACAAAGTCGGGATTTGTCAAGTGGTGATTTTCGTTTTTTTATTTTTCCGTGAAAAAACGGGGCAGCAGCGAAATGTTCACAATTCCTTTTCCTGCCGTTCACACTTCGGACACGATTTGCCCGTATACTCATAATCAAGGATTTACCCAATCCTCTCTTTCTTCTCTTTTTCTTTTCTTTCTTCAAACAAAGGCCCGCAGCCGAACGGCTGCGGGTTTTTGTTTGCTTATTTCGTGTAGTCGAATTCAAAATCGTAGATGCTGACGGTATCGCCGTCCTCGATGCCCTGCTCTTCCAGCCGGTCGAACAGGCCGCTCTTGCGGAGCTGGCGGTCGAAGTACATGCGGGACTCGTAATCGTCGAAGTTGATGTCGTTCAGGAGCTTTTGGAGCCACTTACCGGACACGACCCACAGATCGTCATAGTGTTCGATCTGCAGCTCGTCCGCGTCTCCTGCCTCTGCCAGAGGCTTGACGTACTCCGGCTCGTAGATCGTGACGGGCGGAAGCGCGGCAAGCTTGCCCGCGATGGTCTTCATGAGCTCGCGCGTGCCCTGCGTCGTAGCGGCAGAGATCACGTAGAATTCATAGCCCTGCGCCTCGACGTGCGCCTTGAGCCGCTCCAGATTGTCGCTGTCCGGGGGCAGCAGATCCGCCTTGTTCGCCGCGACGAGCATGGGACGGGCCGCAAGATCCGGCGAATACTGCCGGAGCTCCTCGTTGATCTTCTCAAAATCATCGACCGGGTCGCGGTCCTCGCTGCCGGAAACGTCGACGACGTGGACGAGCAGGCGGCAGCGGTCGATATGGCGCAGGAAATCGTGGCCGAGACCGACGCCGTCGGCCGCGCCCTCGATGATACCGGGGATATCGGCCATGACGAACGAAACGCCGTCTGCGACGTAGATGACGCCGAGGTTCGGATAGAGCGTGGTGAAGTGGTAATTTGCGATCTTCGGGTGCGCGTTGGACGTGACGGACAGGAGCGTCGATTTACCGACGTTCGGGAATCCGACAAGGCCCACGTCGGCCAGCAGCTTGAGTTCCAGAATGACGTCGTGCTCCTCGCCGGGAAGACCCGCCTTGGCAAAGCGCGGCACCTGACGGGTCGGCGTGGCGAAGTGCTGGTTGCCCCAGCCGCCTCTGCCGCCTCTGCAGAGGACGAAATCGGCGGAATCGGACATGTCCTTGACGATCTCGTTCGTGGCAAGATCGCGCACGACGGTGCCTCTGGGCACCTTGATGATCAGGTTCTCGCCGTTCTTGCCGCGGCAGCGCTTGCCCTGCCCGTTTTCGCCGTTCGGCGCGGTATACTTGCGCTTGTAGCGGAAGTCCATCAGCGTAGACAGGTTATCGTCGACGCGCAGGACGATGGAGCCGCCGTTGCCGCCGTCGCCGCCGTCCGGGCCGCCCGCGGCCACGTATTTTTCCCGGTGGAAGGCCACAGCGCCGTTGCCGCCCGCGCCGGCCTTGACCGAGATTCTGACTTTATCAATAAACATATGCTTCGTCTCCTTTCAGATGAAGCTCGTAAAACGCCGCGTCAAACGTCTCGCTGCCGTCAATGCGGCTGTATTGGCCGTAATGCGTCAGCTGAAAGCCGCACTTGCGCGCAACGTTTCCGGATGCCGTATTCAAAACTGCGTGGGTCAGCGCGAAATCCCGCACGCCGAGGCTGTGATACGCCCACGCAAGCATCGCCTGCGCCGCTTCTGTCGCATAACCCTGTCCCCATGCGTCGCGCCGGAGGTTGTAGCCCAGCATATGCACGCCGTCTTCGTTTTTATCCAAGCCGCCTGTGCCGATCAGCTGGCCGTTGTCCTTGCGGTAAAACCCGAATTCCAGCATATCCGGTGTGATTGACGTGATCCACGCGCGTGTATCCTCGATGCTTTTATGCAGCGGATAGGGCATATACCGGTTCACCTCCGGATCGCTGGCCCAGGCAAAGACCGCCGGCGCGTCTTCCTGTGTGATTGGCTTGAGGATCAGCCTCTGCGTTTCAATTCTCTGGTTTTCCATGAAAGCTTACTTCCTCCAGCGTATGTTCCCAGATTTCCGGATAGTGCTCCTGATAATACCGCGCGCAGTCGGAATCAGGAGTCTTCCAGATCTCTTTCTTCCGGATCTCTTCGGAGATGGCCTTTTCCAGCCAAGCTCGTTTTTTTGCGAATTTCTCCGGATCGGATGCAACGTGCTCGTAGCCCAGCAACAGGATATTGCCCGCTTCCTGCTCCCGCAGGAACGCTTCATAGGCATCCGGGATATATTCCGCGCCAAGAATGCGGACAGGCTGCGCGGATACGAACTCGTTCGGAATTTCCGTCTTTTCGTAGTCCCCTTCTTCGCAGGTGTAGATCCAGCCGGTTTTGCCCGCGTAGAGCTTTTTCAGCGCGTCGGGGAATGGATCGTCGAAATACAGCTTGCCCTGCCGGGTATAGCCGTATGCGTATTCATAATTCCGGATGAGGTAGAACAGTGCCATGGCGCGCAGGGACGTCAGACAGACCTGCGTGGGCTTGTCAAAATACGGAGACTTTCTCGGCTCGAGCATTTGCAGGCCGCCTGTCGGAGAAGCGTGATAGTATGTCATGCCGCACCTCCCTAAGAAAAAACCCCGAACGGGACTCGTTCGGGGTTTTTACAACAAAATTACTGTTCTGCGTAGACAGAGCACATCTTGCGATCCTTGCCCATACGCTCGAACTTGACCTTGCCGTCGATCAGAGCGAACAGCGTATCATCCTTGCCGATACCGACGTTGTTGCCCGGATGAATGTGCGTGCCTCTCTGACGAACGAGGATGTTGCCAGCCAGAACGAACTGACCGTCAGCGCGCTTCGCGCCGAGTCTCTTCGATTCAGAATCACGGCCATTCTTGGTGGAGCCGCCGCCTTTCTTGTGAGCGAAGAACTGGAAACTCATATTAAGCATCGTTTTGCACCTCCAAAACTTCGATATAATCAGGATAGTCATCCCGCAGAGAACACAATGTGAGCATCATGCCGGAGAGAACCGCCTGTACGGCCTCTTCGCTTTCACACGCTGCGGGAAGGGTCAGGGTGATCCGGGCCTCGTCTTCGTTGACCTTGCATTTGGCATGCTCGCCGAGCACATCGTTGATCGTGCACTCTGCAAGCTTGACGGCTGTGGAAACGGCTGCGCACACAATGTCGCTGCCTTCCTCTGCATAGCCGCTGTGGCCCGAACAGCAGAATCCGGTGATCCTGCCCTCGTGATCGAAAAATTCGACGCGCGTCATAACTTACAGCGCGATCTTTTCGATCTGCACCTTGGTGTACGGCTGTCTGTGGCCCTGGAGGGACTTGGAGTCCTTCTTCGGACGGTACTTGAAGACGCGGATCTTCTTGCCCTTGCCATTCTTCAGAACCTTAGCCTCAACCTTAGCACCTGCAACTGTGGGGGTACCGAACTTGGAGTCAGCACCGTCGACAACTGCCAGAACCTGATCGAAGGTGACGGTCTGCTCAGCCTCCGCCGCGAGCTTCTCGATGTAGATCACATCGCCCTCCTTGACGTTGTACTGCTTACCGCCGGTAACGATAATAGCCTGCATATTCGTTTGCACCTACCTTTTCTTTCGTAGACTCGCTCTTGAGGTGTGCCGGAGCAGCTTTTGACCTCTTTAATGCGGCTTATGGATTATACCAGAGATTTTTCTCCGTGTCAAATACTTTTTTGCGGAAAATCGCTTATTTTTCCGCTGCTTTGATCTTTTCCTCCGTATCCTCGCGGACCGCCTCGCGCAGCTTCGTCAGATAAGGGGAAAACGCGACGGCATCATAAGCGTATGTCCGGTTGAGATCGTATTCCAGCGGCTCCCACGAGCGGATATCAGACTCGTTGTGCTGGATGACGGCCTCGAGCTTGTCCAGCGCCTTATAGAGCTTCGCCTCCTCCGTCTGCAGCGCGCCCATCTCGGTGTAAAGCGCGGCGAGCTCCGTGTTATACGGGGCTGGGAGCGACGCGACCCAGCTAAACAGCGCGGTATCCTCCTTCTTTTCATCGCTTGCGGACTTCAAAAACGTCGGAATATCGCCGGTGAAGCACTCGCCGAGATCGTGGATCAGGCACATTTTGATGACCTTGTCCATATCGAGCGCAGGAAATTCATCCTTCATGAAAAACGCCGTCAGCGCCAGACGCCAGCTGTGCTCGGCGACGCTTTCGCGGCGGCCTTTGCTCGTCTCGCAGTGGCGCAGCTCGTCCTTGAGGCGCTCGGCAATATGTAACACATCCAGTAATGCACGCACTTCCATAGAAAATCTCCCCTATTATATTATGCCAAAACCAGTTCGATCGCTTCGCGGATATTGCGCACGCGCAGCAGCTCCATGCCGTCGGGCGCGGTGATATTGCCCGTCCCGTGGCGCGGGATGATGCAGGTCTTGAAGCCTGTACGGGACGCCTCGGACAGACGCTGCTGCAAGCCCGTTACGGCGCGGATCTCGCCTGTCAGGCCGACCTCGCCGATGGCGGCGGTCGCAGGATCGATGGGCTTATCCCGGAAGCTGGACGCGGCGGCCAGCACGAGGGCCAAGTCGGCGGCAGGCTCGTCCAGCTGCAGTCCGCCGATGACGTTCACATATGCATCCGACATACCGAGATTCACGCCGCCGCGCTTTTCGAGCACGGCCAGCATGAGATTCGCCCGGTTGAAGTCAAAGCCGTCCGCCGTGCGGCGGGGAACGTTGAAATTCGTCCGCGCGACAAGCGCCTGAATCTCCGCCAGAACCGGGCGCGTGCCCTCCATCACACAGGCAACGCACGTGCCGGGCGCGTTCAATGGCCGGCCGGCCAGCAGCATTTCCGACGGATTCGGGACTTCGAGCAGTCCCCTGCCCTCCATTTCGAACACGCCGATCTCGTTTGTCGAGCCAAAGCGGTTTTTTGCAGCGCGCAGGATGCGGTAGCTGCTGGCATGCTCGCCTTCGAAAAACAGCTCGCAGTCGACCATGTGCTCGAGCACCTTCGGGCCGGCGATTGCGCCCTCCTTGTTGACATGACCGACGACGAAGACGGTCACGCCGCTGCTCTTGGCCAGCTGCATGAGGGCCATCGTGCAGTCCTTGACCTGTGAAATGCTGCCGGGCGCGGAGGAATTTTCTGGGTTATAGAGCGTCTGGATGGAGTCGGCAATGAGAATATCCGGCTGCACCTCGTCAACGGCGCTTAAAATCTCGGAAAGATCGGTCTCCGAGAGAATATACAGCTCGTCTGACGCGACCTGCAGGCGGTCGGCGCGCATTTTGATCTGTTTTTCCGATTCCTCGCCGGAGACATAGAGGATGCGGAGCGTTTTTCCGAGATAGGCGCAAATTTGCAGCAGAAGCGTCGATTTGCCGATGCCGGGCGCGCCGCCCACCAAAATCAGCGACCCGCGCACGCCGCCTCCGCCCAATACGCGGTCAAGCTCCTGCATGCCGGTGGAGAAGCGGATCTCCTGCTCCCCCGTCACCTCTTTGAGCTTTTTCGGAACAGCGCATGCAATACCTGTCCGGCCCGCCGCCTTCGCGGCAGGCATTTTCTTATCCTCAAACTCCACGATGGAGTTCCAGGCCCCGCAAGCGGGGCACTGGCCCTGCCAGCGCGGCGTTTCGTTGCCGCACTGCTTGCAGACAAAAACAGATTTAGATTTCATTCGCATGCTCCTCTGACAGCCACACGGACAGCGTTCCCGCGATCACGGCGGCCAGCTTTTTCTGATAGTCCGGCTGCAAGAGCCGCTGTTCTTCCTCATAATTGGATAAAAATCCGCATTCGACCAGCACGCCGGTACAGCCGATATGCTCCATGAGATACACGCCGTCCGATTTTTTGCACTGACGGCGGTTATCCGGCTCGAGTCCCAGCGCAAGATTGGTCTGCAGCTGCCCGGCCAGCGCCTGACTGCCGGGCGTTTTCGCGTAGAAGACCTGCGCGCCGTGGTACCTGCCCTCAGTGAAGAAATTCTGGTGTACGCTCAGAAGCAGTGCGTTCTCCGTCTGGTTCACCGTCTCGGTCCGGTTTTTGATGTCCGAGACCTTTTTCTCCGAGATCGTGCGGCAACCGTCCGAATAGACGGCCGTGTCGGTCTCGCGGATCATGCTGACCCTGACGCCGCACAGGCGCAGAAGATCGCGCAGGCGCAGCGAGATATCCAGATTCAGCGCCGCCTCCGACGTGCCGGAAACGCCGGTTGCGCCGCCGTCCTCCCCGCCGTGCCCCGCATCGAGCACAACGGTCGTTCCGCCGGGCTGCATGGCCGCCGTCTGCGCGCTCTGGTGCGTCAGAACGGCAAAGACGCAGAAATACAGAACGGTCGCAAACAGCATGACCGGCATCATGATCTCTACCCATTTTTTCATACGATCACCCCATACAAGCGTATGAGGGACAAGAAAAGTATAGCATGGATTTTTCTGTTTGAAAAGGTCGATTATGCGTTCTGAAACACGACCCGCACAGCTTCGCTCCAGAGACGCGCCGCGGCCGCCTCCGTGAAGCCGCGCTCTTCCCGCGAAAACGGACGGAAGCACGTAACGAGCAGCCGCTTTCCGCTGCGCTTCCAGCGGCCCGCGACCACGCCGCGCAGCAGCACCGGCGGCATGACAATGCCGGACAGGCTGAAAATGCTGCGCAGATACTCCGGCGGGAGAAATACGTTCTGCTTTTTCTCATAGCCCAGCATCAGCGGGTCGAAGCCCGCCAGAAGCAGGCAGTCCGGAAGCGCCCGCTCCGGCGCTCTGCCGGAATACAGGGAAAACAGCCGCTGCCCCTCGCATTCGGCTGCCTCTGCCGGAAGCTGTGCCAGCCGCCCATTGATCTCCGCCTGCGATGTGCCGAAATAATAGGCCGCGTCCCGGACGGAGGCCGGGCCGTAACTCGTAAAATACCGGCGCGTCTGCTCCAGAAGTGCGTCCTGCTCTTCCATCGGCGTGAACGCCGGGCAGAGGCGGAACGCCTTTTCCTCGCTGACCGTGCCGCAGAGAAAGCCGCGTTCGCAGAGCTCCCGGATCCCGCCGCCCCAGGGATGGAACATGCTGTTCTCCTCCGCCTGCGTCATTCCGGCGGCGCGGCAGCGGTCTTTCAGCGCCTCCCGTGTCAGCGGCCCCTGTGTAAGCACGCCGACGATCAGCTCGGAGAAATACGCCTGCCGCCGCGGCGTGAGCGCCCAGTCCGGGCGCTGGTTCCAGAAGGATGGGACTGTCCAGTCCCGGCTCCGGTACCGGCATCCGCTGTGCAGGAACAGCGGAAGATCCGCTTCGGCAAAGATATGCATCGTGCCGCGGAGCGTCCAACCCTTCACGAGACCGTCCGCCGCGTGCGCTGCGTCATGCGCCATGCTGCGCAGGCGCATGGCATGCAGCGCGTTGGAAAGAAACTGCGCCTGAAAGCCGTTCATGGCGCGGAGCACCTCCATACGCTGCCCCGCATGCAGCAGATATTGATTGGACAGGCGCAGACGCGCCAGCTCGGTTCGGGTCATATGGTCTCCTTCTTTTCTCTATGGATGTGAAGCGCGGATGCTGCAAAGCATTGAAAATTCTCGGCGGATTCGCAGGCAGCCAAGCCTCCCCTTGTCATGCCCTGCATGATAAGGGGAGGTGGCATTTGCGAAGCAAATGACGAAGGGGATTTGTCGCTGGTTTCTGAGTGCTCCGAAATATGCTACGTTCGAATCTCCTCAGTCAGCTTCGCTGCCAGCGTCCCTACCCCTATTGGCCCTTCGGGCCATTTCCCCCTGACAGAGGGAATCGGCCCCTTGAGCCCAAGGGGAGCCTTGGGGTACTGCCTCCTTTTATACACACGGCCCCCGGCGCCCTGAGAGCGGGCCGGGGGCCGGTATGTCGTGATTTGATCAGATGATGCGCCGCCCGCACAGGAAGCGGGTCTTGTAATACGATTCGTCGAGCGAATTCACGCGGACGCCCGTGGACGGTGTGGAGGCGTGGACAAAGTTGCCGCCGCCGATGTACATGCCGACGTGGTTCGCGTAGCTGCCGTAGCCGAAGAAGACAAGGTCGCCGACCTGAAGATCGCTGCGGGAAACGTAGGTGCCCTGATCCATCTGGTCGTCCGCCACACGGTTCATGGAATAGCCATACTGCGTCAGGACGTAATACATGAGGCCGGAGCAGTCAAAGCCGGTCGACGGGCTCGTGCCGCCCCAGACGTAGCTGTAGCCGACAAAGCTCATGGCAAAGTTGGCGATCTCGCTGGCCTTTCCGGAGCCGGAGACCGTGCCGCCGCTGCCGGAGCCGGAGTTTCCGCCCGGCGTGACGGTGCTGTCCTTCTTGTCGGAAAGCAGATCCGCGCGGACATAGGCCGTGATGCCGTTATACTTGATGCGGTACCACTGGTGGCCGTCGGAGGTCGTGGTCGTGATGCCGGTGACGGTGACAGCCGCATTGTAGCTCAGCTCGCCGACCTTCGTGCTGCCGGTCGTCCAGGAATCGCGGACGTTGATGTAGCCCGTCTGGCAGACATACATGGTCTTGCTGACGCTCGTGACGGTGACGTTCAGGTTGATCTGATCGACGACGACCGTCGCGCTCTTGATGTTTTCGTCGTAGAACCACTGGATGGTCTTATAGCAACGCAGGAACATCGTCATGGCCTCTTGCCGGCTGGCGTTGCTCTTGGGATTCAGATACGTGCCGTTTCCGAGCTTCGTGCCCTGTACGTAGGAATAGCTCACGCAGATCTGCGCGGACTCCTTCGCCCAAGAGGAGATCGATCCGGCGTCGGCGAAGCTGTTCAGCGCGCCGTCGGTCGCTTTGGGGGAAAACGCCGCCGCTGTGCAGAAATTCTCGATGAGCTTGAAGAATTCCTGCCGCGTCAGAAGCTGGTTCGGGCGGAACGAACCGTCCTCGTAGCCGTTGACGATGCCATACAGATGCGCCTTGACGATGTCTTCATCCGACGTATCCGTAAAGCCGGTAAACGTTTCATTCGACAGATCAATGTCGTTGCCGGTGGCCTTTTCAAAGGCGTAGACCGCCAGCTCGCACATCTCGCCGCGCGTGATATTCTTTGTCAGATCCAAGCCGCTAAACGACTCTGGCATCAGGCCGAGCTTGTTGATCTCGTCATAGTTCGTTTGGAACCAGCTGCTGTAGTTGTTGTTCGCGCCAAGCACGGACGCGCTCATGGACAGAAGCATCCCGGCGCACAGCAGCAGGCACAGAAATTTTCTTGCCTTTCGCATGGTTTACAGACTCCTTTTCCCATTCCCGGACCGGAACGGCGTGTTTTCGAAACAATTCGACTGCATTATATCAGATTATGACAACCAATACAAGTCCAATTTTGTAAATCTTTCGTAACCAGTTGAGTTTTGCGGGAAAATATGATATAAGATTGACATGAAATTACGAGTGATGACCGCAGTGCTTGCCTGCAAGCTCTGCCGGAGCCTGATCCGCCTGCTGGGCAGAGGCGGCACGGATTTTCCAGGGCGCGTAGCGCTCAAGCTCTGCCCGAATCTGCTGGGTGAACTTGCGAAGAACGTGACGACCGTGATCGTCACGGGCACCAACGGCAAGACCACGACCTCGCGCATGATCGAGCAGTCGTGGCAGGACGCTGGAATCTCTTACTTCGCGAATAAATCCGGCGCAAACCTTCTGTCCGGCGTCACGGCTGAATTTGCCGTTCACTCCACGCTTACGGGCCGGTGCAGATATTCGCATGCGCTGATCGAAGCGGACGAGGCGGCGCTGAAATTCATCAGCAAATACGTCGACGCAAAGGTGATCGTGTTCACCAACGTCTTCCGCGACCAGCTCGACCGCTACGGCGAGGTCACGCATACGCTCGAAAAGCTGCGCATCGGCGCGCAGAACAGCCCGAACGCCGTTCTGTGCCTGAACGCAGACGATTCGCTCATCACGAGTCTCCATGACGACGTGCCGAACCCCGTTCTTTTCTACGGCGTCAATACGCCGCTCTATGAAACGCAGGTCACTGAGGTCTCCGATGCGCCGTACTGCATCAAGTGCAAAAGCGAGTACGAATATGACTTTGTGACCTATGGCCATCTGGGCGGCTACCGCTGCCCGCACTGCGGGTATGCCCGTCCGAAGCCAGATCTCTGCGTCAGCAAAGTCGTCCTGAGCGACGAGGAGCACTCTGAGGTTGTCTTCCGCGACGGTGAGACAGAGATCCCCGCGACGGTCAATCTGCCGGGCGGATACAATATCTATAACGCCTGCGCGGCCATGGCGGCTGCCAAGGCCATGGGACTGGAGCTTTCAAAGGCGGCACAGTCGCTGTCCCGCTTTGCCTGCGGCTTCGGACGCATGGAGAAATTTGAGATCAATGGCACGGACGTGCGCATGATCCTGATCAAAAACCCGGCGGGCTGCAATCAGGTGCTGAGCTTCCTGACGCAGCGAAAAGAGCCGTTCGTCTTCGCCGCCTGTCTCAATGACCGGACGCAGGACGGCCGCGACGTCAGCTGGATCTGGGACGTTGCCTTTGAACGCCTGACCGACATGGGCGATACGCTCGCGGAGGTCTATCTGTCCGGTACGCGCGCGGAGGATATGGCGCTGCGCTTCCTCTACGCCGGCTTCCCGAAGGAAAAGCTGCACGTGCAGAAGGACTACGGCACGCTTATGGAACAGGCGACGGCACACAAGCTGCCGGTCTTCGTCATGCCAACGTATACGGCGATGCTGGCCCTGCGCGGCACGATCAGCAAAACGTATGGCTACAAGCAATTCTGGGAGTAAGCTATGGAACTGAACATCTATCATTTATATCCCGACGTTCTGAATCTCTACGGCGACCGCGGAAATGTGCTGTGCATGCAGCGCAGGCTCGAGTGGCGCGGCATGCAGGCGAACATCGTGCCGGTTCCCATCGGGGAAACATTCACCGCGAAGGACTGTGACCTGATCTTCATCGGCGGCGGTCAGGATTTTGAGCAGGAGGTCCTGCTGGACGATCTGAAGGGCGAAAAGACCGCCGAGCTCAAAGCCGCAATCGAAGACGGCGTTCCCGTCCTCGCTATCTGCGGCGGCTATCAGATGCTGGGACAGTATTACAAAACCTGGGACGGCCAGCAGTGCGACTTCACCGGCGCGCTCGATCTCTACACGGTCGGTTCCGAGCAGCGCATGATCGGCAACTATATGTTCACATGCGAGGAAGCCGGATGCAACATCGTCGGCTTTGAAAACCACTCCGGCAAGACGTATCTCGGCTCCGGCGTGAAGCCGCTCGGCAAGATCCTCGAGGGTTATGGCAACAACGGCGAGGACGGGACGGAGGGCGCGCGCTACAAAAACGTGTTCGCATCCTATTCCCACGGCTGTCTGCTTCCAAAAAATCCGAAGCTGGCCGATCTGCTCCTTAAAACCGCGCTCGAACGCAAATACGGCGAAGCGGAGCTGTCTCCCCTCGCCGATGAATTCGAGACCGCCGCGCACAACTATATGGAAGCCCGCCTGAGCCGGAAATAAAGAAACAGCTGGGCCGCTGCGAGACGCAGCGGCCCGGTTTTTTATGTGTTCTCTTTGACCCAGCGGGCCGCGAAGTCCGCGAAGCGGGTGGCGGCAGGAGCGTCGGTCGCGGCGGCGAGGGCGATGGTCCGGCTAGCTGGTGGATCGATGGGGCGGATCTCCACGCCGTCCGTGTTGCCGCGCAGCAGCAGCGACGGCATGATGCTCACGCCCAGTCCCTGCCGGACCATGGCGATGACGGCGTAATCGTCCTTCGTCTCAAAGCGGATGTTCGGCTTGGCCTTGACGGCGCGGAACGCGCGGCGCACGTCATGGTTGGAGGATTCCAGGAGCGAGATAAACGGCTCCCTTGCCAGCTCCTCGACCCGGCAGACCGGGCTTTCGGCCAACGGATGGCCCTTCGGCAGAACGGCGGCCAGCGCATCCTCGTACAGCGGCATACACCGGCAGCCGGGACGGGCGGGAAGGGTCGTGAAGGCCAGATCGACGCTTCCGTCGCCGAGCCAGGTGTCGATGTCATGATAATCGCCGTTGAAGAGCTGGAAATCCACCTGCGGATGCTCCTTCTGAAACTGCATCATCATGGCGGGCAGCCAATGCGTCGCGACGCTGGTAAAGGTCCCGATGCGGATCTTGCCGGTAACGAGCGTGTGAAGGCTGGCCGCGGCCTGCCGCAGCAGCTTTTCCTGCCGCACGATCTCGTGGATGTAGGGCATCATCTGCTCGCCCTCGGGCGTGAGGCGCGCGCCGGTGCGCGTGCGCTTTAAAAGCGGCAGCTGAAGCTCCGCCTCGATGGCCGCCAGCATATGACTGACGCCGGACTGCGTAAGTCCAAGCTCCTGCGCGGCCTTTGTCAGGGACGACAGCTCCACCGTTTTCTCGAAAACCTCATATTTCTTCGTATCCATTTAAAAAACCTCTTGCTTTTTTCACTTTAACGTGCTATCATACGCGCATATTATGATGTTTCTTGATATTATACATTATAATTTATAATGTGTCAAGAGAAAAGGAGAAAGAAGCTATGAGTGGAGCAAATTTGCAGCATCTGCTGGCCATGATCCTGTACATGGCCGCTGTCGTCGGGATCGGCATTTATTTTGCCGGGCGCGCAAACAAGGACGCCGAATCGTATTTCCTCGGCGGGCGCAGTCTTGGCCCGTGGGTCACGGCGTTCAGCGCGGAAGCGTCCGATATGTCCGGGTATCTGCTGATGGGTCTGCCCGGCCTTGCATATTGGACGGGTCTTGCCGATGCGGGCTGGACGTGCATCGGGCTTGCCATCGGTACATATCTCAACTTCCTGATCGTCTCCAAGCGGCTGCGCCGGTATTCCATCGCGGTGAATGCCTTTACGCTGCCGGATTTCTTCTCCAACCGCTTCCATGAGAAGAAAAAGATCATCATGACGATCTGCTCGCTCATTATTATCATTTTCTTCAGCGTCTATGCGGCGCAGTGCCTGTCCACGTGCGGCAAGCTGTTCGCGAATCTGTTCGGCTTCTCCTATGGCAGCATGATGATCGTCGCGGCTGTGTTCGTGCTGGTCTATACCTTCCTCGGCGGGTATCTGGCCGAGAGCGCGTCCGATTTCATGCAGGGCGTCGTGATGGTCACGGTGCTGGTGCTCATTCTGATCCTGTCGGTCGTCTCCGCGGGCGGTCTGAACACGGTCATTGAAAACGCAAAGAACATTGACGGCTTTTTCTCCATGGTGCGCACGGCGACGCCCTCGACCACGGAGGTCAACGCCTTCGGCGCAGGCCGTCCCTACGGTGCGCTGTCCATCGCATCCTGCCTTGCATGGGGCCTCGGGTATTTCGGCATGCCGCAGGTGCTGCTGCGGTTCATGGGCATCCGGTCGGAGCATGAGCTGGGCCGTTCGCGCCGCGTGGCGATCATCTGGGTCGTCATTTCCATGGCCGCAGCCGTGTTTATCGGTGTTGTCGGCCGCAGCGTCGCAGGACTTGATTATCTGTCCAACAACGACGCGGAGAATATTTTCATCGACGCAGCGACCGCCTATCTGCCGCCGATCCTCGCAGGCTTTGCCTGCGCAGGCGTGCTGGCCGCGGCGATCTCGTCCTCCGATTCGTATCTGCTGATCTCGGCCAGCGCCGTCAGCCAGAACCTCTATCGCGGCGTGTTCAAAAAGGACGCAACGGAAAAGCAGGTCATGTGGTGCTCGCGTATCACGCTGGTACTCATCACCATCGTTGCCATGGCGATCGCGTGGAATTCCAACTCTACGATCTTCGGCATCACGTCGTTTGCCTGGGCAGGCTTCGGCGCTGCCTTCGGCCCGCTGATGCTCCTGTGCCTGTTCTGGAAGCGCACGACCTATCAGGGCGCGGTGGCCGGTATGATCGCGGGCGGCGCGATGGTCTTCTTCTGGAAGCTCGTCCTGAAGCCCCTCGGCGGTCTGTTCGGGATCTATGAACTGCTGCCGGCATTCATTTTCAGCGTGATCGTGATCGTCGTCGTCTCTCTGCTCACAGCGGAGCCCGACGCGCAGATCGAAGCGGAATTTGACAAGGTCAGATCCGGCAAAGGATTGCAGTAAAAAAGCGCCTCTTCCAAATAGCGCCTAAAAGGCTCCCACTGACACGCAGTGGGAGCCTTTCGTCTGTCTTATTCGGCATACCAATCCGCCTGTGGGGCGATGGGTTGGGAGATGTCGCAATAGGTCAGGCCGGTCTCGCCGATGACGGACAGCTGCACGGCGGTCACGCCGTCAAGCGCGCAGAGTGTGGCGGCGATGGAGCGCACGGCGTTTGCCGCCTGCCGCGTCGAGGTGTCGCAGCTCATGAAATCGCCGGACAGCACCACGCTGGCCGAGCCGTTCGTAACGGAAAGATCGAGCACCTGCGTCCGGTAGGGCACGGCCCGCGTCAGATTTACAGGAACCTCCCGGCTTATGAGCGCCTGCAGCGCAAGCAGCGGGAGCTGATCAGCATCGGCGGTGCGGACGACGACCTCACGCGCGGTGAGCAGTCCGTCCTTGTCGGGATAATACAGGCGCACGACGTATTCCGGCTGGTCGGCGGACGTATCGTACAGCAAAAACTGGTCTGCCGTATAGGTGGTCTCCGTCTGCCGGTGCGCGCGCACGAGGCGCACGCGCTCCACGCCGTCCAGCTGGGTCATCGTCAGCGTCAGGCAGGCAGCCGCCAGCGACGCCGGAAGGCCCTCCGGTGCGCTTTCGTCCAGAAGCAGCGTCAGTGTCCCGTCCTCACAGGAGCCAAAGGAGCAGCTGCCCCTGAGTCTGCCCGGCAGCGCGGTTCCCTCTCCGGCAGGGGCGGTCAGATACTGCTGCAGAACCGCGTCCGGGCGCGCATCCGGCACGGACACCGGACGCGATGTGAGCGCGCCGGCCCCTGTATCCGTGCTTTCATTGACGCAGTAATAGAACTGGATCTGCGGCGCTTCCGGGCTTCGGATATAGGCTGCCGCAGAACAGCCGCAGAGCACGCACACAGCCAGCAGCACGGCGGCCAGGCGAGTTTTCTTACGCATCCGGATCGTCCTCCTCTCCGGAGCCGAAGCTCGGGAATGTGACCGTAAAGCACGTCCCCTCGCCGACTGTAGAGCGGACCGAGATCGTGCCGAAATTCCGGCCGACCATCTCATGCACGATGGAAAGGCCAAGTCCCGCGCCGCCGGCCTGCCGGCTGCGGGCCTTATCGACGCGGTAGAATCGGTTGAAAATGGAGTCCAGCGCGTTCTCGGGGATGCCGCTGCCCGTGTCCTCCACGTCGATGACGACGGTGTCGTCGGCATGCCGCACGCGCACATGGACGCTGCCGTCTTCCCGGTTATATTTGATGCCGTTTTCCACGAGATTGAACAGGATCTGGTACGCATCATCCTCAAAGGACAAAATCGTGCAGCCCTTCTCCACGCTGGCCGTCAGCCTGACCGACTGCCGGTCTGCCAGCGGCACGAGCATGCGGAACACACGCGAGAGCGTCTGCCCGACGTCGACGACCTCATGCTCGCCGCCCTCCGTCTCGTCGGCCGAGGCGCGGCTGAGCGTGAGCAGCTTCTGCGCCATGCGCGTCAGCCGGTCGGACTCCGCGCCGATGTCGGCGACAAATTCCCGCATCGTATCCGCGTCCATTTCGTTTTGCAGAATGGAGTCGGACAGCAGCTTGATGGACGCCAGCGGCGTCTTGAGCTCGTGCGAGGCATCGGAGACAAACTGCCGCTCGGTGATCTCCGTCTGCTGGAGCTTATCGGTGAGCTTGTTGAATTCCGCCGCAAGCGTCGCATACTCGTCCGAGCCGCGCATCTGGATCTTGTGGCTGTATTCACCCTCGCGCACGAGGCGCATGGAGGTCATGATCCGCCGCATGCGGCTCGATCCGGTCATGGTAAAGACGACCGCGCACAGGAAAATGATCCCGATCAGCACCAGCGAACCGCGGAAGATCGTGCGTTCGAGGCTTGCGATGATGCCGCCCTGCGAAGCGTCGTATTCCATCAGATACACGCAGCCCACGACCGTATCGTGCATCAGGATCGGCGACGCGGCACAGCTCTTGAGCGTACTGTTTTCATAGACGCAGTGAAAGAAATCATTGCAGCCCAGCGCCTGAACGACCGGCTCAAGCAGGACGAATTTGCCCTCCGCGTTCTGGCTGGGCACGGAGTCATAGAGCGCGCGGCCTGCCGCGTCCGTTACGATCAGCCGTGTGACGTTCATGTCGCCGATAACGGAGATGATCTGCTCCGCCGTCTCCTGCGTCAGCGCGTCCACACCGGAAAACGAGGATGTGACGACCTTCAGCTTGTCCTGCGCGGACGAGCATTTTGCCTTGTACATCAGATCACGCGAAGCAGAGGCGGAGTAAATATTCAGAAATACGAGCACGAGGACCGTAACGGCCATATACGCCAGCGCGTTGCGGATCTGCGAGCTCGACGGCACGAGCCGTCTGCGCCGTTCAGTACTTGAAATAGTAGCCAACTCCCCACTTGGTCAGAATATGCTCCGGCTGGGCAGGATTCTTTTCGAGCTTTTCGCGCAGCCGCCGGATATGCACGTCCACCGTGCGGATCTCGCTGCTGACATCGTAGCCCCAGATCGCGTCGAGCAGCGTTTCGCGCGCATACACGCGGTTCGGGTTGCGCATCAGAAGCTCCATGAGATCGAATTCCTTTGCAGTCAGGTCGACCGGCACGTCCTCGCGGAACGCGCTGCGGCTGCTCCGGTCGAGCGTGATATGCCCGCAGACGAGCGTCTGCTCCGGCGTCTGCTTTTTCGCCGTTCCGGCCCGGCGCAGAAGCGCGCGGATGCGCGCCTTGAGTTCGAGGATGTTGAACGGCTTTGTGATATAGTCGTCCGCGCCGTGCTCAAAGCCCAGCAGCTTATCCATATCCTCGGATTTCGCAGTTAACATTATGATCGGGACCTGCGAAAACTCCCGGATCTTCGTGCAGGCCTCCAGCCCGTCGAGCCGGGGCATCATCAGATCGAGCACGATCAGATCCGGCGTTTCACTCGCCGCCAGCTCTACGGCCTCCATGCCGTCGCAGCCGGTCACGACCTCGTAGCCGTCGTTTTCCAGATTGAATTTAATGCCCTTGACCAGCAGCTTTTCATCATCCACGACCAGAATTTTCATTCTTGTTTATTCCTCCACATAGACATACGGCCGCAGCTTTTCCAGCAGCCCCTCGCCGATCCCCTCGACATCCAGCAGCTGCTCGACCGTGACAAATTTTCCATACGCATCCCGGTACGCCAGGATCCGCTCCGCCGTCTTTTCCCCGATGCCCGGAAGGGACAGAAGCGCTTCCCTTGTCGCCGTGTTCAGGCAGACGCGGCCGCTCGCTCCGGCGGCAGAGGCCGCCTTTTCCTCGACCCTGCTGATCCATCCGCTCTGCGCCGCGCTGCTGGACGCAGTCCGCTGCGTCTCGAGAACCGGCCCGCGCAGCGTCGCGCGGCCGAGAAAGAACGCGCAGACGAACAGAAGGGCCGCCGCGCTCCACAGGAGCAGCGCCGGGGAAACGCGCTTTTTCTGCATACAGCTGCCTCCATTTGACATACCGGGTCAACCTGTTATATAATACGCTAAACGTAGCGTCAGTTGACAAGGGCACGCATGCCCGCAGGACGTTCCGGCCCGCCTTTCGCGGCGTTATCGTCCTTGACTTGCGCCAGCAAGCCTGCGTCCTCTGCCTTGCGAAAAACGCGCCGGAGCGCCCGGCGGGTCTCCGAGTTTTCCCGGAGCATGAACGACAGCCGGCAAGGCAGACGAGGCAGATGGGCTGTCGCCCATCAACGAGGATAACGCAGCCAGCTGCTGTTCAGGCCCGGGAAAACCATGTGTGCCCTTGTCAGCTGACGCTATGTCGACGCAAACAGTATACCATATTTTTTTGCTTCTGTACAATCCGAACAGAATAAAATGGAGATAAAAATGAAAAAAACGAAGTTCTTTTCCCTGCTTCTCGCCGTGCTGATGCTGCTGCAGCTTTTTGCGCTTCCGGTTTTTGCCGCGGCGGCGGAGGCGCCGTCCGGTCAGGATGAAGCGCAGGCCGCGGACGATCCCGCCGCAGCGGACGACAGCGTTCCGGAGGATCAGCTGCTTTCCTCACAGGCCAGCTTTTCCGTCGCGGCCAAGGCCGCGCTTCTCATCGACCTCAACACGGGCCGCGTTGTCTACGAACAGGATGCGGACGAGCGCATCTACCCCGCAAGCCTCACCAAGATCATGACCTGCCTGCTTGCGCTGGAAAACGGCAATCTGTCCGATGTCGTGACCGTTTCATCCTCCGCGCTCGACGATCTGGACGCGGACTCGAGCGTCGCAGGGCTTCAGATTGGCGAGCAGATGACGCTGGAAAATCTGCTGTACTGCATGATGGTCGTCTCCGGCAACGACGCCTGCAATGTCATCGCCGAGCACATCGCGGGCTCCGTCGCGGATTTTGTCCGCATGATGAACCAGCGCGCTTACGAGCTCGGCTGTCTCAACACGCATTTCAACAATCCCCACGGTCTGCACGACGAAAGCCACTACACGACCGCTCGCGATCTGTCCATCATCACGCAGGCCGCGCTCAAGAGCGAAAACTTCCGGCAGATTGTCGACACCTATGAATACCAGCTCCCCGACGACAACATGCGGCAGAACATCCCCAAGCTCAAGACGACGAACATGCTGATCTACCGCTCCATGTCCAACGCGCTCTATTATCCGCGCGCGCACGGCATCAAGACCGGCTATACCAGTCAGGCAGGCCGCTGTGTCATTTCCGAGGCGACCGGCGACGGACTGGATCTTCTGGGCATCGTCTGCGGCGCAAAGACGACGGTTCTGGAGAGCGGCGATCTTCTCATGGAGAATTTCACCGAATGTGCAAGCCTGTTCGACTACGGCTTTGACAACTACTCGTACTTAACGCTCATGTCTCCCCTGTATCCCGTCGATCAGGTGAAGATCAACAACTCCGCCGGTGCGGAAGCCGTCGCGGTCGCGCCGCAGGACGAGATCAAGGTCCTGCTTCCGAACGACTATGATCCCGCCCAGCTGGTCACGGATATTCAGCTCAACAGCGACAGTGTCGACGCGCCCGTCCGCGAGGGCGACGTGCTCGGCTCCGCCACTGTCACCTACGCCGGCGAGATCCTCGGCCAGACGAAGCTGCTCGCCATCACCGACGTAGCGCGCTCCGAGATCTCCTCCGCTGCCACCGGAACAGGCGCCTATATCCAGAAAAACTGGTGGAAGTGGGTCGTGATCGCGATCTTTGCCGCCATCGGCGCTATTCTGGTGCTGATCCTGCTCTATCAGCTGCGCAAGCGCCGCTACCGCCGCATGCGCATGGAGCAGCGCCGCCGCGCGCTGGAAGATCGCCGCCGGCGCTTCCGCGCGGGCTATGATCTGCCGTTTGAAGAAGATGAGCTGGAACGAAAGTAAGGGAGGACGCTTCGCATGCTGAACTGGGAATCGCTTCAGTCCGCCTGTCTGTCCTGCACCAACTGCCCGCTGTCGCAGACGCGGCACAACGTCGTCTTCGGCGTCGGCCCGCGGGACGCGGAGGTGATGTTCGTCGGCGAGGGGCCAGGTGAAAACGAGGATCTGCAGGGCGAGCCGTTTGTCGGCGCGGCGGGAAAATTTCTCGACGAAATGCTCTCGATCATTGATCTTGGCCGGGAAAACTGCTATATCACGAATATCGTTAAGTGCCGCCCGCCCAAAAACCGCGACCCGATGCAGACCGAGCAGGACGCCTGCATCGGCTTCCTGCGCGCACAGACGAAGCTGCTCCGGCCGAAGATCATCGTCTGTCTCGGCCGCATCGCGGCTATGCGCCTCATCCGTCCGGATTTCAAGATCTCCCGCGAGCACGGACAATTCACCGAAAAGGGCGGCATCCTCTTCACCGCGCTTTATCATCCGTCCGCACTCCTGCGCGACGAAAGCAAGCGCCCGGATACCTTTTCCGACCTCAAGACCCTGCAGGCCAAAGTACGGGAGGTCTGCACAAGAACGTTATGACCGCAGCAGGACGCGCCGCCAGGCGCGTCCTGCTCGATTTGCGGAACAATGCGGATTTCGGTCCTGCATAACAGGAACCCCCCGTCCGGGCGGACGGGGGGTGTTTCAGGTATCCGACAGGAAGTGATTGATCTTGACCGGTTCATACAGGCGCGGGGCGGAGGATGCGTTCAGGAGGAACAGGCGGCAGGTGTCCTGCAGATCGAGCCTGACGGAATCCGTTTTGGTGCGCAGGACGCCGATGCTCGTGACGCGGCCCTCCGCGTCATAGGAGACTGCGACGGCGCAGCCCTCGGTCAGATCGTCGGTCAGGGTGAGCCTTCCGGTATCCGTGTTGACGATCCACGACGCTTCAATTTTCTTCCCCTTGTTATCCCAGCCGTCTCCAAACTGATTCGTGTACAGATTGTCCCAGCGCGTTTCGCCGTCCCACGGGGCGATCTGGTAGCCCGCATAGGTCTCGCCCGTCCAGCCGGACGTGCCGGGCAGGTAAAAGAGCGTCCAGTCCGACGGGAAAGAGCAGTTGGCATTCACTGTCCCGACAAGCTGCGGCGCATCGCCGAGGAAATACGCGCCGACCGAACCACTTCCATAATAGGAATATCCATAGAACGCCTTTTTCCCAATCGATTTGATGCTGGCTGGAAGAACGATTGCCTTTTTAAACCGGCAGCCGCCAAACGCTTCGTCCCCTATCGTTTCCAGTCCATCCGGCAGCGTAATTTTTGTCAGGTTATGCGCATACATAAACGCCTGTTTTTCGATTTTTTTCAGCGTGGACGGCAAGCGGACGAACGGCATATAAGAACACTCGAACGCGCCCTCGCCAAGCTCCATCACGCCCTCCGGGATCGCGACCTCTGTTTGCAGGCCGTACATAAATGCAAACGACAGCTTTTCGATTCTGGTCAGGCTGGCGGAAAGCTTCAGGCCGGTAAAGCCCTCGCACTGATAAAACGCCCATTCCCCCACCGTTTTGACGCTGTCCGGCAGGGATAGCGTCCCGCCAAAGCCGTCGCATTCGGCAAAGGCGTTCGCGCCAATGCACGTCACACCGTCCGGGATCAGAAGCTCTCCGGAAAAGCCCTCATACGCGAACGCATATGCGCCGATCGTTTTCAGCGTCGACGGCAGCGTCAGGGTGCCGGTGATCTTGCCGGGCGCGGGCGAACCGCTGTATTTGCTGCTGGAGCAAAACGCGCCCTCTGCGATCTCTGTGACGCCCTCCGGGATGGTCAGACCGCCGGAGAAGGAACAATCGGCAAATGCGCGCTCTCCGATCGTCCGCAGACTCTTTCCGAGCGTCAGGGTGCCGTTCGATATCACGCTGCCGAAAAAGGCCCATCTGTCGATCGTGGTCACGCTGTCCGGAATCACAAGATCGCCGGTCAGGCTTGTACAATCTGTGAACGCGTTCTCGCCGATCACCTGCACATTTTTTCCGATCTTGACCGCAGTGCAGGGTACGCTGGAAAATGCCTCTTTCCCGATCTTCGTGATCGAATCCCCAATCACAACGGTTTTGATCTCACTCAGATACGCGCTCCACGGGCGGGGATCGGATTGGCCCCACTTGAATACATAATCGCTCATCGCACCGCTGCCGGAGATGTTCAGCGTGCCGGTGCTGCTGTCAAACGACCACCAGGCAGACGGGCCGCAGGTCCCGCTTGCGTCCGCCGCCGACGCGCCGATGCACAGCGCAAGCAGCAAAAGCGCCGCAAAGAGCAGCCGTGTGATGTGCTTTTTCATTTCAAGGCCCCCGCTTTTGTTTTTCTTTATTATATCGTGCAATTCCGGGAAAATCAACCAGAGCAACGGCCCCCCTTGGGCGCAAGGGGGGCTGGCGCGAAGCGCCTGAGGGGATTCGAACGCTGCAAATTCCGGAGCACTCTGAATTTTGCAGCAAATCCCCTCCGTCATTTTCTTCGAAAATGCCACCTCCCCTTCCCGCGCGGGGCGCGGCAAGAGGAGGCTTGGGACTGGACGCTGTTTAACCGGAAATTGATTTGGATTTAAGGTTTCCGGAGAAATATCACGAAGATTTAACATAATTCTGGACGCGTATTTGACATTCTCTTTCTATATTTAGTTGCAGATGAAATGAATTTGGAAAGGGATCTGTGCGGATATGACGATTTTTAACTTTTTAACATTGCTCGGCTCGCTGAGTCTGTTCCTGTTCGGCATGAGCGTAATGGGGACGGCGCTGGAAAAGCGCGCGGGCGGCTCTCTGAAGGCCATTTTGGCGAAGCTGACGAACGGGAAATTCTCCGGACTTCTGACGGGCCTTGCCGTCACGGCAGTCATTCAGTCGTCCTCGGCTACGACGGTCATGGTCGTGGGCTTTGTCAACTCGGGACTTCTGAGCCTGAAGCAGTCCATTCCCGTCATTATGGGCGCGAACATCGGCACGACCGTGACGGCGTGGCTGCTGTCGCTGTCCGGCATCAGCGGCGACAGCCTGTTCGTGCAGCTTCTGAAGCCCTCGTCGTTCACGCCGGTGCTGGCGGTGATCGGCATTATCCTGTATCTGACCACAAAGGGCAAGAAAAAGGACACGGGTCTCATTCTGCTGGGCTTTGCGACGCTGATGTTCGGCATGGAGTCGCTGTCCGGCTCCGTCTCCGGGCTGCGGAACGATCCGAACTTCACAAAGCTCTTCCTGATGTTCTCGAACCCCGTTCTGGGCGTTCTGGCAGGCGCGATCCTGACGGGCATCGTGCAGTCCTCGTCCGCGTCGGTCGGTATTCTGCAGGCGCTGTCCTCGACCGGAGCGGTGAGCTACGGCGCGGCGATCCCCATCATCATGGGCCAGAACATCGGCACCTGCGTGACCGCGATGCTGTCCTCCGTCGGCACGAACAAAAACGCGCGGCGCGCGGCCGTCGTACATCTGAGCTTCAACATCATCGGCACGGTCGTCTGGCTGACGCTGTTTGAGGCGGCGAACGCGATCTTCCGCTTTGCCTTCGTCGCGACCGCCATTGATACGTTCCACATTGCCCTGATCCACTCGATCTTCAATCTGGCCTGCACACTGATGCTGCTTCCGTGCTGCGGGCTGCTGGAAAAGCTGTCTTACAAGGTCATTCCGGACGGACAGCACGCGGACGCAACGACGGAACTCGACGAGCGCCTGTTCGCGACGCCCGCCATCGCCCTCGTCAAGAGCGAGGAGCTGGCAAAGCGCATGGCCGCGGACGCGGAGCTTGCGCTGCACGAGAGCTTGCAGGCTGTGCTCGGCTTTACGCCGGAGCTGGCCGCCTCCGTCCGCCAGCGGGAGGACGATACCGACCGCTATGAGGACACGCTTGGAACCTTCCTCGTACATCTGGCCACGCAGCCGATGAGCGAGCAGGACAGTGTGGAATCGTCCAAGCTGCTGCACCTGATCGGCGATTTCGAGCGCATCGCGGATCACGCCGTCAACATCATTGAGTCGGCTGAGGAGCTGAAGGAAAAGGGCGTTTCGTTCACGGACTCCGCTAAGCAGGAGCTCCAGACAATGCTGAACGCCGTAGGCGAGATCGTCGATCTCACGAGCCGGGCGTTTTTGCAGGACGATCTGACGCTCGCGCGGCAGGTCGAGCCGCTGGAACAGGTCATCGACAAGCTGAAGGACGAGCTGCGCACGAATCATATCGCCCGGCTCCAGCGCGGCGAATGCTCGCTGGCCGCAGGCTTCGTGCTGTCTGATCTGCTGACGAATCTGGAACGCGTGGCCGACCACTGCTCGAATATCGCGGGCTGTCTGCTCGACATGAAAAACGAGCGCATCGACCTGCACAAGTATCTCGGCGACGTCAAATCCGGCAGCAACGAATTTTTGATGCAGTACAACACGTTCGAAGAAAAATACAAGCTGGCGTAATGCCTGCAAAGCCCCCTGCCGCATGTGTCTGCGGCAGGGGGCTTCTTTTGGGTTCCGTCATTATTTGCGGTGGTAGCCGCAGTCGCAGTAGGGGCCGCCGGACGCAAGGGTATATTCGCGCACAAACCGGCTCGCGCCGCCCGCGTCGCTCATGGTGTAATCCAGACGGCACATGGCGGGCGTCAGGTCGTAGAGGCCCAGCTCCTGCATCAGCGTGCAGATGCCGCAGCGGTCGAAGCGCGCCTCGTAGCCGCTGCCGTCCGGATACTCGAACAGCTCCATGTTCCATGAATAGGGATTTCGGTCTGCGGCGCGGAGGGCCGCAGTCCGGCGCATGGCCGCAAGATCCTTCTCGCTGAATTTGTTCTTTCCGCTCTTGCGGCAGAACCAGCGCATGGGCACGGTCATCATGGATCTTGCGTAATAATCCGTCAGGCGCGTCACATCCGGGCGCTGCGGCATATTGAGAACGAACGCGCAGAGCATCGCGCAGTTTACAATATTCATTTTGAATCGGTCGGCCTTTTCGAATTCCGGCAGACCGGCGATAATTTTCTGATAGCGCGGCTTTGCGTTTTTTGTGATTTCCCTGGCCGTATCCGCATCATACCCGAAAACGACGGTCAATTCCTTCCGGAACGATCCGGCAAACAGCATCCACATCCCCATAGGCATTCCAGCATATTTCATAAGCCTGTCTCCCCTTTTCCAAATCCAGGCCCGGTGATCCGCGCCAGTTCATCATCTCTAACCTCAGATGTATTCTGACACATTCTTCTGCTTTTTTCAAGAGGCGAATAAAAAAGAATACAGACGATCTGACAGAGCGCCGGCTTTTTTCCTGCTGGACATACCGCCGGTTTTCAGATATACTCTAGGGTGACAACACATGCGGAGTTGATTTGAGTGAGAGTCTGGAAAACAAGCAGAAAAGCCGCTGTCCTGGCGCTGGCTGCATTGCTGGCCGCCGCGCTTCTGACCGGGTGCAAGACGCGGCAGGCCCGGCAGACGTACCGCTGCACAGTCTCCATTTCCTGTGCGTCGATCCTCGAGCATATGGAGCTTTGCAGTGAGGAAAAGCGGGAGCTGATACCGGAGGACGGCTGGCTGTTAAAGCCCGTGGAGGTCACGTTTCAGGAGGGCCAGAGCGTCTTTGACGTATTGCAGCAGGTCTGTCGGGACAATCGGATCCATATGGAATTTTCCACGACGCCGGTCTACAACTCTGCCTATATCGAAGGCATCGGAAACCTCTATGAATTTGACTGCGGAGAGGAATCCGGCTGGATGTACGCGGTGAACGGCTGGTTTCCGAACTACGGGTGCAGCCAGTATCAGCTTCAGGACGGCGACACGGTCACGTGGGTCTATACCTGCGAGCTGGGCAGAGACGTCGGCGGCGGCTGGGCAGAGGGCGAATGAGAAATAAAGACGCTTTTTCGGGATATCATCCCGCGATCAATTTTCTATACTACGCGCTGGTGCTGCTTTTTTCGATGTGCCTGATGCACCCGGTCTATCTGGCGATCTCGCTGACCGGCGCGCTGGCATATGACATTTCTTTAAAAGGCCGCAAAGCGGTGCGGTTTGCCGTCATGGGGTTACTTCCCATGGCGGCGCTTGCCGCGCTGCTGAACCCGGCCTTTAACCATGAGGGCGCGACGATCCTGACGTATCTGCCTTCCGGGAATCCCCTGACGCTGGAATCCATGCTTTATGGCGCGGCGGCTGCAGTCATGCTGGCCAGCGTCGTGCTCTGGTTCTCAAGCTACAACGAAATTATGACCTCGGACAAGTTTGTGTATCTGTTCGGGCGCGTGATCCCGGCGCTGTCGCTCGTTCTCTCGATGGCCTTGCGCTTTATCCCAAAATTCAAGGCGCAGATGCAGACGGTTTCGGAGGCGCAGGCGTGTATGGGACGCGATACGAAAAACGGAAGCGTGTTCCGCCGCGTCGGAAATGCCATTAAAATCTTCTCGATCATGGTCACATGGAGTTTGGAAAACGCCATTGAAACGGCGGACTTCATGCGCTCACGCGGCTATGGCCTGCCGGGGCGCACGGCGTTTTCGATCTATCGCTTTGACGACCGGGACAAGGCCGCGCTCGCGTGGCTGGTTTTCTGCGGGGCGTATCTCATTTCCGGCTGGATGGCGGGCGGGACGTATTTCCGGTATTATCCGACCATAAAAGCCGCCGCATGGACGCCGATGACGGTCAGTTTTATGCTCGTGTATCTCGCGCTGGTGCTGACGCCGGTGATTCTCGACCGAAGGGAGGACAGGCAGTGGAAGTCTTTACAATTCAGAACCTGAGCTTCGCGTATCCCGAACAGGAGAAAAACGCGCTCTCCGATTTCTCGCTGTCCGTCCGGCCAGGAGAATTTCTGGTGCTCTGCGGCCCCTCCGGGTGCGGCAAAAGCACGCTGCTCCGGCAGCTCAAAACTGTCCTCGCGCCGCATGGACGCAGAAGCGGCCAAATCCTGTTTGACGGAAAGCAGCTTGATGAACTGTCCCAGCGCGAACAGGCCGAAAAGATCGGCTTTGTGCAGCAAAGTCCGGAAAATCAGATCGTCACAGATAAGGTCTGGCACGAGCTGGCGTTCGGGCTGGAATCCCTCGGTTATGACACGCCGACCATCCGCCGCCGCGTTGCGGAGATGGCGTCGTTCTTCGGCATTCAGGAATGGTTCTACAAGCCGGTCACGGAGCTGTCCGGCGGACAGAAGCAGCTTTTGAATCTTGCGTCCGTGATGGTCTTGCAGCCGAAGGTGCTGATTCTCGACGAGCCGACGAGCCAGCTTGACCCCATTGCAGCGTCGGACTTTTTGGCAACGCTCGGCAAGATCAACCGGGAGCTTGGCACGACAATTATTTTGACCGAGCACCGATTGGAAGAAGCGTTCGGCTTTGCGTCGCGCGTCGCGGTCATGGACGGCGGCAGACTTCTTTGCACAGGTACGCCTGCCGAAGTGGGCGCGGAATTAAAGGTCAGCGGCAATGCGATGTTCCTCGCTATGCCCGCGGCCATGCGCATCTGGGCGGCGGCGGATTCTAGCGCTGCTTGCCCCATCTCCGTCTGCGACGGCCGAAACTGGCTGCTCGATTATGCGAAAACGCATGAGTTACAGCCTATCCCAGAAGAAAATAAAACCGCGCCGGACAGCGAAACCGTTGTCTCGGCGCGGGAACTCTGGTTCAAATATGACAAGGATTTGCCCGATGTGGTCAAAGGTCTATCCTTGGAACTGCACAAAGGCGAATTTCTGGCGCTGCTCGGCGGCAACGGTACAGGCAAAACAACCACGCTCAAGCTGCTGGCAAATCTGAAAAAGCCGTATCGAGGGGAACTGAACATCACCGGCAGCGTCGGAATGCTGCCCCAGAACCCGCAAACGCTGTTTGTGAAGTCCACGGTGCGCGAGGACTTATTGGAGATTCTACCAAAATCCGAACGGAAATCTGAGCGTCTTGCACAAGTTGTTTCGCTCTGCAAGCTGGCGGAGCTTTTAGACCGCCACCCCTACGACCTCTCCGGCGGCGAACAGCAGCGCGCGGCGCTGGCGAAGATTCTGCTTCTGAATCCAGACATTCTGCTCCTTGACGAGCCGACAAAGGGCCTGGACGCGGAGTTCAAGCAAGTTTTCGGACAGATTCTCCGCACACTCCAAGCGTCGGGCGTGGCGATTCTGATGGTCAGCCATGACATCGAATTCTGCGCAAAGTACGCAGACCGCTGCGCCCTGTTCTTTGATGGAAATATCGTCACAGAATCCACCCCAAAAACGTTCTTCTCCGGCAACAGCTTCTACACAACTTCTGCAAACCGCATCGCGCGCGATGTGCTGCCAAAGGCGGTCACGCCGGAGGATGTGATCGCGGCCTGCGGCGGCGCGGTCGAGCCGGAACCGGCATTGCCGGAGTATCAGTGCATTCCGTCCGCGCCGGAGAAGGAAGCACAGGCGATGAAAAAACTCCCGGTCTGGCGCAAAGTCCTTGCTGCCGTGTCCGGTATTGCGTCGCTGGCTCTGATCGTGCAGGCCATTGGCGTGACAGATCTCACAAAACTTGTAGATGCGGGCGGGCTGACAGGTCTTGCGGGTGACCAACTGAAGCTCTACGGCATTCTGCTTCTCTCGCTGCTCGTATTCGCGCTGTCCATTAGCCGCAAGGCAGACAGACCGGATTATCTGGTGCAGACGCCGCTGGAAAAGCGCAAGCTCCACAAGCGCACCGTGATTGCAACACTGCTCATTCTGCTTTTGATCCCCCTGACGCTGTTTGTCGGCGTGTATTATTTCGCAGGGCGGAAATACTACTTTATTTCGCTGCTCATCCTGCTCGAATGTATGCTGCCTTTTTTCCTCATCTTCGAGGGGCGCAAGCCGCAGGCGAGGGAGCTGGTGCTGATAGCAGTTCTGGTCGCGCTGAACGTCGCGGGCCGCGCCGCGTTCTTCATGCTGCCGGAGTTCAAGCCGGTTGTCGCTATGACGATTCTTGCGGGCGTAGCCTTCGGCGGCGAAACAGGGTTCTTAGTTGGCGCGATGACCATGCTGGTGTCCAATATGCTCTTTTCCCAGGGGCCATGGACGCCGTGGCAGATGTTCGCGATGGGCATCATCGGCTGGCTGGCAGGTGTGCTGTACCGCAAGGGCGTTCTGCGGCGGTCGAAGCTCAGTCTGTGCATCTTCGGCGTGATCTGCTCGACTGTCGTGTTTGGCGGCATCATGAATCCCGCGTCGGCGCTTATGTGGTCAGAATCGGTCAACTGGAAGATCATCATGAGCTATTACATCACCGGCATTCCGGTCGATCTGGTGCGCGCGGCCGCTACGTTCTTCTTCCTCTGGCTCGGCGCGGAGCCGATGCTGGAAAAGTTGGACAGAGTTAAAACAAAATACGGCTTAGCGGAGTAACTTCCGCTAAGCCGTGTGCGTTTTCCTGTCAATGTCCGGCGGCGCTTGGTATATCCTGAAGTGCGAAGCGGTATTCCTGCTCTGCGTCCGGATATTTGTCCCGGTCGACCTTGCTTAAAAACATGGCAAGCGGACGGACCCACAGGCCGCCGTCGCCGTAGAGCTTCCGGTAAATCACGCAGGGCTCGCCGCTCTCGGAGTCATGCGCAAGCGCCTCCACGAGATAATAGTCGCCCTTGAAATGGCGGTAGACCCGCCCGATCTGAAGCTGCTGCATGCTGCTTCTCCCCTTTCGCATAAATGTCCCGCAGGCCGCTTTGAACGGCCTGCGGACTTTCGTTTTTATTTTGCCAGCTTGTTTTTATCGAAGAAATACTCCTTCGTCAGCTTCGCCACAACGCCGGACAGGGCGAACAGGGCGATGAAGTTCGGGATCGCCATGAGACCGTTGAACGTGTCGGCAATGTCCCACACCACGTCGAGCGACGCGACCGCGCCGACCACAACGACGATGATGAACAGGACCTGATAGGCTTTCGAAACCTTGAGGCCGAACAGATACTGGACGCAGCGGCTGCCATAGAGCGACCAGCCGAGAACCGTCGTGAACGCAAAGAGCATCAGCGCCAGCGCGACAAAGACAGAGGCAAATTTCTGGCCGAACATGGTAGCAAACGCGGCTGTGATGAGCTCGGAGCCGACCTTGTGGCCGAAGGTGATGTCCACGCCGCTGCAGATGATGGTCAGGGCCGTCAGGGTGCAGATGACGATGGTATCGGCAAAGACCTCAAAAATGCCGTACAGGCCCTGCTGGACAGGGCTCTTGGTATCAGCCGCCGCATGGGCGATGGCTGCAGAGCCAAGACCCGCTTCGTTGGAGAATGCGCTTCTGCGCAGGCCCCAGACGATGGTCTGCTTGAGCGCGATACCGCTGGCCGCGCCGCCGAGCGCCTTGGGCGTAAAGGCTGTGGCAAAGATCTTGCCAAAGGCCGGGCCGATATTACCGGCGTGACCGAAAATCACGACAAGCGCAAAAATGATGTACAAAACGCTCATGACCGGAACGAGCTTTTCCGCCACCGCGCCGATGCGTTTGATGCCGCCGAAGAGGATCACGCCGATGAGCGCCGCGATTGCAACGCCAAAAATAAAGTTCAGCAGCGTCCGCTCCCCTTCCGCTGCCGGAATGAAAGCGTCGATGGCGTCGTTCAGGGAACCGACAATGGAGTTGACCTGCGACATGTTGCCAATGCCGAAGGAGGCGATGGCCGCGAAGACGCAGAACAGCACGCCGACCCACTGCCAGTGCTTGCCGAGGCCGTTTTTGACGTAGTACATCGGTCCGCCGACCCAGTCGCCCTTTGCATCACGCTCGCGGTACTGAATAGACAGCGTGACTTCGGAATATTTGATCATCATACCAAGCAGCGCCGCCAGCCACAGCCAGAACACCGCGCCATAACCGCCAAGCGCAATGGCCTGCGAGGTGCCGACGATATTGCCGGTACCGACCGTTGCGGCCAGCGCCGTCGTAACGGCCTGCAGGGGCGTGACCGCACCGGCGCCGGCCTCCTGCTTCTGGAACATCTTGCCGACCGTATTTTTCATCGCATAGCCGAAGCGCGTGAACTGAATGCCGCGATTGCGGATGGTCAGATACAGGCCGCCGATGATGGTACATGGCAGGAAAATATACAGCCATGCGACCGTGTTCAAAGTCCCCGTAAAGAAATTGATGATAGCTTCCATAGTTCTCCTTTCCGGACGCCTCGCGGCGCCCTCTCTCCTCTTTCAGAATATAAAAGTACAGGAGTTACTATACCATAAAATAACTTCTTAATCAATTTAAATTGCTACACTGCAACGTAGAAAATAGCCGTGGACATTTGTTCATATTGCGAAGACATGCACAAAAAATAAATATCCTGTGAAAAAGGGATTGACGCGGCGGGAAAAACGTGCTATATTATTCAGGCAATCGGGATGCTAGTGTGGCTCAGTCGGTAGAGCAGCTGATTCGTAATCAGCAGGTCGCCGGTTCAAGTCCGGCCACTAGCTCCAGAAACCGGTGAAAATCGAGAGATTTTCGCCGGTTTTCTCTTTTATTTGTTCG
>CAKUEH010000002.1 GCA_934646185.1 uncultured Oscillospiraceae bacterium
GCCAGCATCATGCCGGGGATCGTTCTGCGGTCCGCAATGCCGCCGGCGCCGATCACGCCCCAACGTAATTTTTTCATATGCTCCGCTCCTTTGCAAATCTGTAGACCGCCCGCGGCGGTCTATTTTCAGTATAGCACAGCCCCGCCGGGATGAAAAGGGAATTCCGTATAAAAACCGGGAAATCCAACGACAATCCACAAGACCGTGCAGACTGGATCCGGCGGGCGGCGCAGAAACCGGCTGCCCCAAGGCCTCCCCTGAAAGGGGAGGTGGCTCGGCAAAGCCGAGTCGAAGAGGTCACGCAGCAGAATGTATCGGATTTTATATGAATGATCGGCGAAATCGTAAGCCCTTACAGATTGCCGGCGCATCCATCCAGCCGGGTCATCCAGCGCCGGCGGCGGAAGACCGCCATGGAGACGGCGAAGCGGACGCACTCCTCCAGCGACAGGAGCAGATAGACGTACGCGATGGGCAGCTTCCAGACAAACGCGCCCAGAAGCCCCAGCGGGACGCCGAAGCCCCATGTGCCGAGCATGTCAATGCCCATGACATACGCCGTCCGCCCGCCGCTGCGGAGGATCCCGCCGCCGAGGATCATATTGAGCACCTTGAACGGCGCGGCCAGCGCGTAGACAAACAAAATCTGCCGCGTCAGCAGCTTTACCGTGCGCTCGACCCGATAGATCTCCACATACGCGCCGCTCGTCAGCACGACCAGAGCGGAGAGCGCGGCGGCCCCGACGGCGCCATAAACCATCAGCCGCTTCGCCGCCCGGTATGCCCCGTCATAGTCTCCGCCGCCAAGCTTCTTTCCGACGATCACGCCCGCCGCCTGCGACAGGCCGCACAGCGCGCCGATCACCAGCCCCTGTATGGGCGCGGTCAGCGTCATGGCAGCGCTTTCCGCCGTGCCCATGCGGCCGTAGATGGCCGCATAGACGTTCTCGCCCAGACTCCAGCTTGCCTCGCACAAAAGCAGCGGCAGCAGCACGGACAGATACCCGCTCCAGCGCAGCCGCTCCGCGGCGCGCGGCGCTTTTTCCGCGCGCAGGAAGGACAGCCGCTTTGCGAACAGAAGCAGCAGCAGGAAATTGACGCACTGCGCGGCCACCGTCGCGATCGCGGCCCCGGCTGCGCCCATGGCGGAAAAGCCGCATTTTCCGAAGATCAGGATGTCGTTCAGTCCGGTGTTCAGAACGGCGGACGCGATGCCCGCGTACAGCGGCAGCTCCGGCTTTTCCGCGCAGCGAAACGCGGCGGACAGGAGCGCAGAACCGGCCATGGGGAGAAACGTACCGGAGATCAGCGCCAGATACGCCGACGCGGCCTGCCGGGTCTGTGCGTCCTTTGTATAGATGCGCATGACCGGCTCCGGAAGCAGCGCGCAGACCGCGGTAAACAACCCCGCAACGCCCAGCCCGAGCAGGAGATTCCGGAAAAAGCTCCGCCGCGCCTCCGCGCTGTTTTTCTGCCCCAGATACTGCGCGATCATGATCCCGGCAGCCGCGCCGACGGCGGCGATCACGACGGAATACATGGACGCAAATTTTCCCGCCAGCCCGACGCCCGCCACGCAGGTCTCGCCCAGTTGGCCGATCATGATCTGGTCGACCATGCTGAACGACGACTGCAGCATGGACTGCAGCGCGGCGGGGATCGCCAGACGGCATACGCTTCTGAAAAACGTGTCTGGTTTCTTCATGGCGCACCTCCCGGTCTGTTTGCCTCCATTGTAGCCGGGAGGCGCTGCGTTTTCAAAGGTTAAGCGCGTAACGTATTACAAAATTAAGCCTGTCTGTTTGTGCAGTCTGACGGGCGGCACGGCCCCGTGCTGCCGCGCACCACGAGAGAGACCGGCAGTGTCAGCTCCGGCGGGACAGGCTTTCCCTCCCGCAGCTCCCGCAGCTTCCCGATCGCGAGCTGCGCGCGCAGCGCGCTGTCCTGCCGGACGGTCGTGAGCGCGGGCCGGACGAGCCCGCACATGGGCGTATCGTCAAACCCTGCGACGGAGATGTCGTCCGGCACGCGGAGACCCTGCTCCGCAAGAAAGCACATCAGGTCGAGCGCGTAAAAATCCGAGACGGCAAACACCGCGGTCGCCTCCCGCAGCCGCGCCAGCTGCCGCCGGTAGTACTCCCACCGGTCCTCCTGCCGCATGGGCACGAGCAGCAGCCCGGCCGTGCCGGGCGCGGCGCCATGGCGGAAGCCCTCGATTCGTTCGAGGTCGATGCCCGTTTCATTATCCGAAACGCACAGCAGCCTCCGGTGGCCAAGCCCGGAAAAATGGCGGCCGACCTGATATCCGCCGCCGTAATTGTCAATGGAGAGGTTCACAAGCCGCTCCGGATCCCGGCAGAGCCCGTCGTAGACGACAATGGGGATCCGGATATGCCGGCGAAGGTCGGTATAGTCCTGTTCGCAGAAGCCGAGCATGACGATCCCGTCCATGTTCCACATGGACGCGAACCGCACGACCTCCCCGGCGCACCGGGCCTTTTTCACCAGCATGAACTGCCCGCTGCGTTCGATCTCGGTGGACAGCGCATCCAGCGCGGACGCGATGAATCCGTCGCGCAGCGTATGCCCCGCGTATTTCGGGTGATCGTTGACGAACACGCCGATGATCCCCGAGCTGTTCTGCGCCAGCAGGATCCCCGCCATGCTGGGGATATACTGCCGCTCTTCGAGCAGCGCCGTCACGCGCCGCACCGTCTCGTCCGAGACCTTGTTCGTTTTTCCGTGGATCACGTTGGAAACGGTCGCCGTGCTCAGCCCCAGCTCCTCCGCGATGTCACAGATCCGCACACGCTCCTGCATGCCATCGCCTCCCTCTGCCGCTATTTTATCCGTTCCGCGCAGAGAAGTCAAAGACAGCGGCGGCAAAAACACGCGATTCCGGAAAAAGATACTTGTGTTCTGCGGCGGTTTCGCATATGATATGTATGCCGCCCGCTTTTTTGATCTTCGGCGGCGGAAAAGAGGAGCCTGCTTTGAAAAAACTGAGCGTTTGTGTGCTGTTCGGCGGCGTTTCGCCGGAGCATGAGGTCTCGCTGCGGTCGGCGGAATCTGTGCTGAACCGCCTGGACAAAGATAAATATCACATTTTCCCGGTCGGCATCACGAAGGACGGCGACTGGATCCTGTTCGGCGGTAAGGACTATGGGATGCTTCCCGCCGGGACGTGGCAGAACTGCGAGGAAAACCGCCGCGCGGCGATCTCTCCCGTGCGCGGCCAGGGACTTCTGAGCTTTGAAAACGACTGCGTCGTGCGCGAGCGCATCGATGTGGTCTTCCCCGTGATGCACGGCGAAAACTGCGAGGACGGCGCGATCCAGGGCCTTCTGCAGATCGCGGGCATTCCCTATGTCGGCCCGCACGTCGCGGCCTCCGCCGCCTG
This sequence comes from uncultured Oscillospiraceae bacterium, assembly GCA_934646185.1. Classification (GTDB taxonomy): domain Bacteria; phylum Bacillota; class Clostridia; order Oscillospirales; family Oscillospiraceae; genus CAG-170. The sequence continues at coordinate 3,401 of CAKUEH010000002.1, forward strand.
CATGGACAAGAGCATCACGAAGCTGATCGCCGACGCCGCGGGCGTCCGGCAGGCGGCGTGGCAGCTCGTCACGCGCGAGAGTTTTGCGCGCAGCCGCAAGAGCGCGCTGAACGCCGTCGAGGCGCGCTTTGCCTACCCCGTCTTCGTCAAGCCCGCCGGGACCGGCTCGTCCGTCGGCGTTTCCAAGGCGAAGGATCGCGCCGCGCTGGAAGCGGCGGTCGAGGCGGCGCTGAAATATGACCGCAAGGTTCTGGTCGAGGAATTCATCCGCGGGCAGGAGGTCGAGGTCGCCGTGCTCGGCAACGACAATCCGTTCGCCTCCGTTTGCGGCGAGATCGACTCCGGCGCGGAATTCTATGACTATGACGCCAAATACGTCTCCGACTGCGCGCAGCTGTACATCCCGGCCCGCCTTTCCGAGCAGACCGCAGAGCAGGTGCGCGAGCTTGCCGTGCGCGTCTACACGGCCATGGGCTGCCAGGGGCTTTCCCGCGTCGACTTCTTTGTGAAGGACGGCGGCGAGGTCGTCTTCAACGAGATCAACACCATCCCGGGCTTCACGTCCATCTCCATGTACCCCAAGCTGTTTGAGGCCAGCGGCATCGCCTACAGTGAGCTTCTGGACGATCTGATCGCGCTTGCGCTGGAGGCGTGATGGTACAGGCCGCAAGAATTTCCATCACCGGCACGCAGTCCATGGACGACTCCGGGCCGCAGACGCTCGAGCTGGTGACAGACGGCTCGTACTGCTACGAGCCGGGCTTTGCGCTGTTGTCCTACGTCGAGTCGGAAATGACCGGACTTGAGGGCGTCGTGACCTCCTTCCGGATCGAGGACGGGCAGACCGTCACGCTGCGGCGCACCGGCAAGGTCAACGCCGAGATGGTCTTCGACCGCCGGCAGGCGCATGAATCGCTGTACGACGTCGGCTTCGGCGCGATGATGATCAGCGTCGTGACCGAGGATATGACCGTTCTGCTCAACGAACACGGCGGCGTCCTCGATCTGGACTACCGCGTCGAGGTCGAGCACGCGCTCTGCAGCCGGAACCGCTATCACATTGAAATTCAGACGATTTAAATAAGGGAGCGAATACAGATGAAACAGCCGCATATTTGTCTGGACGAAACGCTTGGCGTCCGTTACGCGATCCTGCCCGGCGACCCGGCCCGGCTCGACCGCGTGGCGGCGCAGCTGGAGTCCGTGCGGGAGCTTGCGTACAACCGCGAATTCCGCAGTCTCGCCGGCACGTATCAGGGCGTCCCCGTTCTGGCGATCTCCACGGGCATCGGCGGCTCGTCTGCCGGCATCTGCGTGGAGGAGCTGCACAACATCGGCATAGAGGCCGCCATCCGCATCGGATCCTGCGGAGCTCTGCAGACCGGCATCGCGCTGGGCGATCTCATTCTCGGCTGCGGCGCCATCCGCGACGACGGCGCGTCCAAGGCCTATGTCCATACGGAATATCCGGCGGTCGCCGATCATCAGCTGCTGGGATTGTGCGTCGAGGCCGCAAAGGCGCTCGGCTGCCCGTACCACATCGGCATCATCCACAGCCACGAGAGCTTCTACCACGAGGAAAACGACGCCGAGAGCGCCTACTGGTCGCGCAAGGGCGCGCTGGGCGCGGATATGGAATCCGCCGCCCTGTTTATCATCGGCCGCCTGCGCGGGATGAAGACCGCGTCGATCCTCAATAACGTCGTCGTTTACGGCGAGGATACCGCGGACGCCATCGGCGGCTATGTTGACGGCGAAAGCCTGACCGCCGCCGGCGAGCGCAATGAGATCCGGACCGCGCTCGAAGCCCTTTACCGGCTGGAACAGGAGCGGGCGCGATGAAAAACGTTCTGTTTGTCGACTGCTGCATCCGCCGCGAGGCGTCCAATACCCGAAAGCTGGCCGAGGCGTTTTTAGCCGCTTTGCCGTCCGACTGCGCCGTGACGCGGCTGGATCTGATGGCGGAGGATCTTTCCTACTTCAAAGACAGCTATTTTGACCAGCGCGAGGCGCTGCTGGAAGAAAACCGCCGCGACCATCCGCGCTTCCGGTACGCGCATCAGTTCGCGCAGGCCGATTTGATCGTGATCGCCGCGCCGTTCTGGGATCTGTCCTTCCCGGCGCTTTTGAAGGTGTACATCGAGCAGGTGTCCGTCGACGGGATCACGTTCGGCTCCACGGCGGACGGCCTCAAGGGCCTCTGCCGCGCGTCGCATCTGGCCTTCCTCACCACGCGCGGCGGGTTTTATACCGGCGGCACCATGGAGATGGGCAGCCGGTATCTGGACGCCCTGCACACCTTCTTTGGCATCGGCGAATATACCTGCATTGCCGCCGACGGCATGAACGTCGCGGGCTTTGACGCGGAGGCGTCTTTGCGCCGCGCCATGCAGGAGGCCGCGCGGCTGGCCGCGTCGCTGTAGATAATTTCTGTTGCAAACTGTAGAACAGTTGGGTATAATACGACTATAAAAACTACACAGGAGGTCATTTTTATGGCTGCAAAGATCGAAAAGACCACCATCATCGGCGATGTTCTGGATATCGCGCCCGAGACCGCTCCGCTGTTCATGGCCATCGGCATGCACTGCCTGGGCTGCCCGTCCTCCCGCGGCGAGACCGTTGAGGAAGCCTGCATGGTCCACGGCGTCGACGCCGACGCGTTCCTGGCGCAGGTCAACCGCTTCATCGAGGCTTCCGAGGAAGCCGAGAAGGCAAAGTAACAAAACCGAAAGGAACGGGCGGCCCGCGGGCCGCCCGTTTGCGTGAACGCATGAAAGTCCCGATCTCCAACCGGCTGCTGCTGTGCGCCGGATTTGTCCCGCGCGGCTCCCGCGCCGCCGACATCGGCACGGATCACGGCTATCTGTCCGTGTATCTGCTGCGCGAGGGCATCTGCCCGTTCGTCACGGCGGCAGACCTGCGCGAGCATCCGCTGCAGAAGGCCCGCGAAAACGCCGCGCGCTTCGGCGTGTCCGACCGGATACGGTTTTTTCTGTCCGACGGCCTGCAGAGCATTCCGCCCGACGCCGCGGACACGATCATCATGGCCGGGATGGGCGGCGATCTGATGGTGCGCATTTTACAGGCTGCGCCGTGGGTCTGCGACGCGCGCTATACGCTGATCTTACAGCCGCAGAGCGCCGGGCAGGCACTGCGGCAGTATCTGGCGGAGCACGGCTTTGCGATCGAGCGCGAAGCGCTCGCCAAGGACGGCCACTTTTTCTATACCGTCCTGCGCGCGAAAAAGGGGAGCATGCCCCCGCTTTCACCGGGCCAGCAATATGCCTCGCCGCAGCTTCTGCGGGAGGGCGGGCCGCTTCTGGGGCCGTATCTGGCCCGGATCGAGACGGCCCTCGCGGGCACGGTGCAGGGCCTGCAAAGGGCTGACGAGCCCGAAAAGCGCCGCTATTATGAGACCGCGCTTGCGGAAATCAGAGAAATGAGGAAGCAGCATGACGACTGTTCGTGATATTTATAACGCCCTGTTTGCCTTTGCCCCCGCGTACATGAAGATGGACTGGGACAATGTCGGCCTGCTCTGCGGCCGGTTCGACGCGCAGGTCGATACCGTCCTTGTCGCGCTCGACCCCATGCCGGACGTGATCGGCGAGGCGAAGAAAACCGGCGCGCAGTGCATCGTGACGCACCATCCGCTGTTTTTCGACGCGCCAAGAGCCGTCAACGACGCAAGCTACGAGGGCCGCTGCATTCTGGAGCTGGCCGAGGCGAAGATCGCCGCGATCAACCTGCACACGAATCTCGACGTCTGTCCCGGCGGCGTCAACGACGTGCTGGCCGAAACGCTGGGCCTGACGGATGTGTCGGTTCTGAACCCCACCGGGCAGGACGCGCAGGGCCGGCCCTACGGCCTCATCCGCACCGGCACGGTACGGGAGCAGCCGCTTGCCGGATTTGCCGCGTTCGTAAAGTCGGCGCTTTTCTGCCCCGGCCTTCGGTTCGCGGATGCCGGAAGACCCGTGCGGCGCGTGGCCGTCGGCGGCGGCAGCTGCGGCGGCGCGATTGACGACGTGCTGGCCGCGGGCTGCGATACGCTCGTGACGGCGGATCTCAAGTACAACCATTTCGAAGAGGCACACTATCGCGGGCTGAATCTCATCGACGCGGGCCATTTTGAGACGGAGAACCCCGTCTGCGCCGTTCTGGAGCGCGTTCTGCGCGAAGCGCTGCCGGAGCTGACCGTTCTGCGCGCCAAAGCGCACAAAGATGAGACGCAATTTCTATGAAACAGTTGACCTCCGCCCGCTGTCTGTGATAAAATGACAAGAGATATTGTAACGAAGGGAAGAACACCTCATGTCCGGACATTCCAAGTGGCATAACATTCAGAAAACCAAGGGCGCGCAGGACGCCAAGCGCGCGGCTGCCTTCACGAAAATTTCCAAGGAAATGATCGTAGCCGTCAAAGAGGGCGGCGGCATTGCCGACCCCGCGTATAACTCCCGCCTCGCGACCGTCATCACCAAGGCCAAGGCCGCCAACATGCCGAACGACAACATCAAGCGCGTGCTGGAAAAAGCAGCGGCGTCCGGCAGCGGCGACAACTATGAGACCATCACCTACGAGGGCCACGGCCCCTGCGGCGTCGCCGTCATCGTCGAGACCATGACCGACAACCGCAACCGCACCGCCGGCAGCATCCGCCATCATTTTGACAAATACGGCGGCAGCCTCGGCACCAACGGCTGCGTCAGCTGGTCGTTCGACCGCAAGGGCGTCATCGTCATCGACAACGAAGACGAGGAGCTCGACGAGGACACCGTCATGATGGACGCGCTTGACGCGGGCGCGGCCGATTTCCAGCCCGAGGAAGGCTGCTTCACCGTCTACACAAGCCCCGACGACATCAACACCGTCGCCAAGGCGCTTGAGGACAAGGGCTACAAATTCGATTCCGCCCAGATCGAGATGGTCCCGCAGACCTACCAGAAGCTCGAAAAGCAGGAAGACCGCGACAACATGGAAAAAATGCTCGACCTGTTCGAGGACGACGACGACGTGCAAAATGTCTGGCACAACTGGGACAACGAAGAATAACAGCCAACGCCCCAATCCCGGCTGGGATCGGGGCGTTTTGCACGCCGGAGCGGGGACGGACAGACGATCCCGCTGAAAGCGCAGGGCGCTGGCCCATATTTGGCTGCGCGTGAGGCTTGACAACGACTGTGCGGAGCGGGTATTCTATAGGAAACGATCAAAAATATGGAGGCTCATCCGATGAACGTCGTCAATTTTGGTTCTCTGAATATCGATCACGTCTACGCCGTCGACCATTTCTGCCGCGCGGGAGAGACGATCCACACAAAAAGCTATGCCCAGAACGCGGGCGGCAAGGGGCTCAACCAGTCCATCGCCGTGGCGCGCAGCGGGCAGAAGCTCTACCATGCCGGTCTGCTCGGCGCGGAGGGCACGCGGCTGGCGGAGCTTCTTTCGGACAGCGGCGTCGATCTGCGCTATCTGAAGCGTACCCAGATCCCCCAGGGCCACGCCATTATCCAGATCGAGCCGAGCGGGCAGAACTGCATCTTTACCTACGGCGGGTCGAACATGGCCGTCACGCCGGAGGACATCGACGAGGTCTTCTCCCATTTCGACGCGGGCGATTATCTGCTGATGCAGAATGAAATGTCCAACCTGACCTATATGCTGCGCACCGCCGTCCAGCGCGGTCTGCGCGTCGTGCTGAATGTCTCGCCCATTTCGGAGGAGATCCTGCACGTCGATCTGAGCGGCGTCGACTGGCTGGTCGTCAACGAGATCGAATGCGCCCGCATGGCCGGCTGCGAGGATCCGCAGGAGGGCTATGAGACGCTCAAGCAGCGCTATCCGGCGCTTGGCATTCTGATGACGCTCGGCTCCGCCGGCTCCGTCAGCTGGAAGGACGGCGTGGAGATCCGGCAGTGTGCGTACCCCGTCAAGGCCGTCGATACGACCGGCGCGGGCGACACCTTCATGGGCTATTTTGTCGGCTGCCTCGCGCAGGGCATGGATCGCCAGACGGCCATGCAGTACGCCTCCATGGCCTCCGCCATTTCCGTCACGCGCCCTGGCGCGGCGGTCTCCATCCCCACGATGGACGAGGTCCGCGCCGCCGTCGAGGCACTCTGAGCAAGAAAAGCACGCGAAAATTTCATCAGGCATGAAAAGGCTCCCCTTGTGCCCAAGGGGAGCCTTTTGTGCGCGCGTCTTGTGGGGGCTGCGCAAATTTGCGGCTGCCTGCCGCGACCGCTCAGGCGCTGCGGGCCAGTTCCCTTAGAAGGGGGAGCCTTGGGGTGGGCAGTTATTCGAGCGCGGTCTGCAGATATTCGAACGCGCCGTTTGTGCGGACGAGCAGGGACAGCTCGCCTCCTGTCGGGGCGAGAAGCTGGAAGCCCTCCTCCGTAGGGCATGCTTCGTAGCAGACGCCGTCCAGCACGGCGTAGACGGGGGAGTCCTCGTCCGGCGTCAGGCCGTCAAACGTGCCGGAATAGACGAGCAGCCCGTCATAGGAGGATGCGCTCTGCCGGACGGAGACGGTCAGCTCTGACTGTGCGGCTTCTGGCGCTTCGCGCTCCGGCGCGGGCAGGAGCGGCGGGCGCGAGGCAAGCCAGCGCAGATTGCGCTCGACCAGCTGGACGAGCACGGTATCGGGCTGCGCGCTTTGCATCAAGGACAGGTCGTATGGCATCGCGCGGGAAAATACCGCCGAGCGGAACGCCTCGGCCAGATCGGCATGCAGCGCGTTGCCGAACGAATCCCGGAAGGCCAGCAGCGTGCCGCTGCCGTCCGACTCCGTGCGGATGAGCTGATCGTCCGCGCCGCGCACCGTGCCCACGTACCGAAACGCCCGTGCCCGCGCGAGGCTGAGCCCCTGTTCCTGTTTTCCGGAGGCCGGATAGAGCATCTGATACAGATCGCCGGTGTGCGGCTGAAGCGAAAATTCCTCTTCGCCAAGGGCGGACTTCCGTCCGAGCGCTGACAAGATCGCGTCGCAGGCCAGCGCCGAGCCATAGCCGTTCCAGTGGCTGTCCGTGCGGTAATAGGCCGCCTCCCGCGCGCCCAGAAGCGCGCTGCGCACGTCGCAGAACGCGACGCCCTGCGCGTCCAGAAGCGTCTCCAGCCGGTCGAGGTCGGACGGCCCTTCCGCGCGGGCATAGCGCGCGGGCATCTGCGCGGGATAGACCGTGTTTTTGTTCGGCGCGCAGACGAACAGGAACGCCGCGCCCTGCGTCTGCGCATATTCCTGCATGAGCGCAAGATTTTGCGCCGCGCAGCAGAGCTGACGCGCCGTCATGGGGTCTGCGCCGGTATAATCGGCCAGCGTGTCGGCGTAATACAGCCAGCCGTCCGTGCCCAGCAGCACCTCCGGCGTGGCGGATTCGCCGAAAACGGCGGAGTCCGCCGCGGCGTTCGCGGTGATGAGCGCCTGCCGCAGACCAAAATGGCTGTCAAAATAGTCTGCCGTGTCCGATAAGACGTCAAAATTCAGGCGCCCGCCGGTCGTCAGGCGCGGCTTTGCGGCCAGACGCTCGTTCGCGCCGGGGGCGGACGGCCCCGCGATCACAAAAACAGCCAGCGGCAGCAGGCACACGAGAAGCAGCAGGATGCAGAAGATCTGTTTGATGGGAGTTTTCATAGGCAGTCCTCAGAAGCTCGCATAGATGAACGGCTGGAACGATCCGGAGGCCAGCGCGAGCAGGCACAGTACGAATACCAGCAGGATCAGGCAGCCGCGCAGCGCGTTCCAAACGCGCATCGGCTCGATTTTTTTTCGCAGCCGCGGCCCGAGCGGCAGGCAGAGCGCCAGCGAAAGCGCGCACAGCAGCGCCGTCCTGCGGGAAAGCGCCGCCAGCAGCGCGGCCCGGCAGGCCGCGTCCGGCGAAAAGCCCGTCAGCATGGCGCTGAGCAGCGCGCCCGCCTGTGTGATATCCGCCGCGCGGAAGACCGCGAAGCCGAATATCACGGCGAGAAGGGCATACACATGCCCATACCAGCGGTTTTTGAGCTTCTGCGGCAGATGGAGCGCCGTCTCCAGACAGCTCAGCAGGCCGTGCCACAGGCCCCAGAGGACGAACGTCCAGCCCGTCCCGTGCCACAGGCCCGTCGCCAGGAACACGAGCAGCTTGTTTGCCATCGTGCGCAGCGTCCCCTTGCGGTTTCCGCCCAGCGGGATATAGAGATAATCGCGGAACCAGCCGGACAGCGAAATGTGCCACCGCCGCCAGAAATCCGTGATGCTGTCCGCGCAGTAGGGATACCGGAAATTCTCTGGCAGCCGGATGCCGAACAGCAGCCCGAGGCCGACGGCCATGTCGCTGTAGCCGGAAAAATCAAAATAGAGCTGCAGACAATAGCAGACCGCGCCCGTCCACGCGCACAGTGCGTCGAGGCTTTCCTGCGCGTAGACCGCGTCGACGAGCTGCGCGGCAGCCGCGGCCAGCAGCACCTTTTTTGCCAGCCCGCAGACAAAGCGGCAGCAGCCGTCAAACGCATCGTCCCACGTCACGCGCCGCGCGTCCAGCAGCGGCCGGACATCCGAAAAGCGCATCAGCGGCCCGGCGGTCAGCTGCGGGAAAAACGTCAGGTATTGCAGCGCCTGCCGGAAGCTGTGCGTGCCGCTCTGCGGCGCGCGATAGACATCCACAACGTAGCTGATGGCCTGAAACGTGTAAAACGAAATGCCGAGCGGCAGCGCGCCGCGCCATTTATACGCAGCCAGCACCGCAAGATCGACCGTCACACACGCGGCCAGCAGCAGCCCGCGCCTGCGCCGGGCGCGCATGAACGCAAGCCCCGCGCCATAGTGCAGCGCGCACGAGGCAAGCAGCAGCGGCAGATGCCGCAGATCGCCGAAGGCATAGAACACGAGCCCTGCCGCGATCAGCAGCGCGTTTTTTGCCCGCATGGGCCGCAGCAGATGATACGCGATCAGCACGAGCGGCAGAAACGCGAACAGAAAAAGCGGGGAAGCGAAATTCATAAGCGGTTCTCCTGTGAAAACTGCCGCCGCAGAGCGGCGGCAGAAGGGTAGGTCAGGGGAAATAATACCGGAAGCCGTTATAGACGCTGCCGCCGGAGTCAGTCATGGCGTAGGCGTCGATCTCGCCCTTGCCGAACTGATAGAGATAGGCGTATTCCAGCTGTACGTCGTACAGCCGCGTCTCGCCGTTTTCCTCGATCATCGTCCAGGCGTGGTCGTTGTCGGGCGTGCTCTCGTGCCCGGCCACGACGTAGGCCTGATAGCCGAGCCTGCGGGCGCAGTACATGAACGCGGCGGCAAAGCAGTAGCAGTTGCCCTTGCCCTGCCGCAGAAAGACCTCCGCGGCCTCCTGCGCCCAGTCGTCGGTTCCGGCGTCATAGTGCGGCATGGACAGGTATCTGAAATTGTCGCGGATATAGTCGAACACCAGCGAAAGCCGCGTCTCGCGGTCATCCAGCGCGTCGGGGTTGCTGTCAGCCAGAAGCTGCGCGATGCCCGCGTCCAGCTCCTCGCTGCCGCCGGTATAGCGGCCGTCGGCGCCGAAAGTCAGATAGCCGTCCGAGTCGTCTGCCAGCAGCGAGCCGTCCGGCTGCACGTCATACAGCGCCTGTCCGTTGTCATACAGGCCCGCGGGCGGCGGCAGAAGGGCGCAGCTGTCCTCGCCGGTGTGATAATACAGGGTATCCCCACAGCGGTTGACGCCGCTCGAAAAGACGAACAGGCTGCCGTCCGGCTGCACATAAAGAAGCTGTCCGTTCCGCTCCGTCAAGCCGGAGCCGGCGAGCGGCTGGCCGTTTTCATAGTAAACCGCGCGGCCGTTGATCGTGACGATCCCGTCCGGGATAGGTTCGGGCTCCGCCTCCTCCGGCTCCTGCTCCGCGGGCGCGGGTTCAGGCTCGGGGGCTGCGGGAACGGAGACGGTCTCCTGCGTGCGGGGTTCTGCCATTGCCAGCTGCACGCAGCTGCACAAAACCGTCAGCAGGCACAAAAGCACGACGAGCAGGGTGCGTTTGCGTTTCATGGCGCGTCCTCCGTGCGGACGGAGATCGAGTCAAACGTCTGCTGCAGCGCCGCGCAGTCCTCTCCGTCCGGATAGATCGCGCTGAGGCACCACAGAGCGCCGTCCAGCTGTATCAGCCGCACCCGGGCCGTTACCTCCGGCGCGCCGTCATACGCCGGAGCCAGCAGCTGCGCGTCGTAAACGCCGCCGCTGTTTTCCAGAACCGTGACGGCAATGTCCTTTGTTGCGGGCGCGGAAAAATAATATGCCTGCACCGCGCCGATGCAGATGCGCTCCAGCTCCGCGGTCTTCAGAAGCTCCCGCGAGGTGTTCAGCTTCTGCACGTCGATGCGCGCCAGACGCCCCTCCGCGGCCGGCAGGAACGAATCGAGCCCCTCCGTGGATGAATCCATCCGCAGCGCGTCCGGGGCATAGACCGCACGCAGGCGGCCCTCAGCGAGATAAACGGTCGTGCCGGGGAAGACCGGCTCGTCCGGCTCCGGTTCCGTCTGCCCGGAGCTGTCCGGCTGCTGTTCGGGCTCCGTCTCCGGCTGCGCGGGCGCGACCGGCTCCTGCGCGGAGGCGGGGACGGATGGCTGCGCGGGCGTGTAGAGCTCCCGCACGATCCTGACGCCGAAGATCACCGCCGCAGTGAGCAGCACGAGCGTCAGCGCCAGCAGAAAATAGGGCTTGTTCCGCCGCAGAAAGCGGCCGGGCGTCTGTTTGCGTCGTCTTTCCATGCGCGTCAGCTCCTATCAGAGGTCAGGGGTTCCCAGGTTTTTGTGCGGCAGAAGAGCGGGAAGGCAGTGCGGTCCTGCTCAAAGAGAATGATAGACTTCATATCGCGGTAGAGGACCTCGGGTGTCGCGTAGATCAGACCGTCGTTGCCGGTGTCGGTCGTGCGCAGCTGATCCCAGTCCTTGTAGCGGCTCTGCAGCACATAGGGGTCGGCGACGAGGAAATAGCCCTTGCCGTCGATGGAGGTGTAGCCGCAGAGCACCATATAGTGCTCATGGCTCGTGAACGCGCCCTTGAGCACGTGGATGATGGCCAGATATCCCTTGTTGCCGACCTGATCAGCCAGCAGGGACATGTCGACTTCGTCCTTTTTGTAGATATTCGGCGCTTCGAGCGTCGTGCCGTAGCGCTCGTATTCGAGATACTTGTAATAACGGGCGATGCCCTCAAAATACTCGTTCGGCAGGCCGTAGCTGACGGGGTAATTGTCCTGCAGGGCGTAGGTGCGCATCCAGCGCGGCGTGATCTCGACCTTGTGATACGTCGAGAAAACCATCGCGGCGCAGGCGCAGCCGCAGCCGCGATCCTTGAGCGTCGCGCCGTTGCCCTCGAATTCGAAGATCTCTCCGGCCCAGTCCGGGTCGGTCTGCGCGAAATAATACAGATCGTCCGTTTTTCCGCTGCGGGCAACGGTTCCGTATGTTCCAGATTTGGTCAGATCATATTTGTACATGGCCTCGATGTCATGCCGCATGTCTCCGCTCAGCGCGGGCAGGCAGCTGAGCAGATACATCGTCAGCTCGTCCAGGCAGGCTGTTTTCTCCGGCAGACCGCAGAAGCGGTAGATCGTCTCCAGCAGCGCGGCCAGATGGCCGTCAAAATACGTCTCGACCGGCTCGCCCGCGCGCATCTGCGTGTAGGCGACAAATTCGTTGTCGGGGTAATTGTCGTTGGAATAAAGCGCCTTTTTAACGGCCTTCACGCGCTCGTCCGACTGTCCGGGCGGGATCTCGTATTCCGATGTTTCATAGCGCTCGAGCACGTAGCGCGGGATCAGCACGCGGTTGAAGGTCACGCCCTCGTATTCGAACGTGCTGCTGCCCAGCACCATCGGCTGCTTCATGGCGGCGAGGATGGGGTCGGTAAAGGCCTCCTGCGCGGCGAAAACGGGCGCGCAGAGCGGAGCCAGCGCGCAGAGCGCCAGCACCAGCGCCAGCATCCGGCGGAAGACGGCGTGTTTCATGGGGCCCTCCTTTACTGCTGCGGCATCACGTCGTAGACGTTCTCCGTGCCGTCGGGATCCCGGTAGGTGTAGACGGTAAAGCCGTCATAGTAAAGCTCGCCGTCCTCGCCCGGGCCGAGGCAGGAGGAGGCGTAGCTGCTGTTTTCCGGCTCGCCGATGGCGGCGGTCAGCGCGGAAACGTCCTCGCCGATCATCTCCTGCGCCGTGGCGAGGGCGTCCTTTTTTCCGCAGGCGCAGAGCGTCAGCACCAGAACAAGCGCCAGCAGAATGGGAATGATTTTTTTCATAGGTGTCCTCCTGTCAGAACTCGCTGTAGACGAACGCGACGCTCTGCGCGTCCATGCACAGCCAGACCAGAAAAATGGACGAGGCCAGCAGCGCGCAGGCAAGCGCCAGCGTATACCAGTGGGAAAAGACGAGCGCTTCAAGCCGCTTCCCAAAATTCCGCAATCGCTTTGTCAACCGCAAGCCACCCCTTCCAGCCAAGATGCATGGTGTCGCAGAGGAAATAGGGCTCGTATTCATAGCCCGTCAGATCCAGCAGCGTCACGTTTTCATATTCCGCGGCGATGCGCCGCACGTTTTCATAGTAGGTCTGCCGCCGTTCGGCGGAAAAGCCCGTGTAGTCGCTCCACGCGCCGTGCATCGGGACGTGGACGAACAGGATCTGCATCTGCTTTGCCCTGCAGATCGCAAACAGGCAGCGCAGATCGTCATATTCCGGGGACACGTCATAGCTGACGGCCGCGTCCTTCCCGGCCTGCTGCGCGAGCCTGCGGCCGATGTAGGTGTTGTAATAGCCGTCCTCCATGCCGTATTCGTTTCCGGCGCTCATTTCCTCCGCCTGACGGACGGCGGTCTGCTCCTCCGCAGCCCAGTCGATCGGGCCGGACTGCGCCGGTTTTGCAGCAGGCGCTTCGGCCATTACACGGCGGGCGCTCGTCATGTCGCGCGTATCGAGCAGCCACCCGGAAACGGCGGCGTACGGCGTCAGCAGCGCCTCGAGCGCCGGGAGTCCCTTCGCCGACGCGCGGGTCAGAAGCCCCGCCGCGCTCGTCTGCTGCAGAGAAGCGCCGTACTGCGCGTTATAGTCTTCGATCAGCTCCGCCACGCGGCGGGCAAGGTACCGCCGCTGCTCCGCCGGGATCGTCTCGTCGGACAGGAGCGAGAGCATCTGCTGCTCGGAGAAATTCGCCATAAACAGATCCGGCGCGATGCCGTCTTCGACATACGACTGCGGCGCCGTGATGAGCACGGCCTTTTTCCCCGTCAGACTCTCGCCCGACGCGGCGATGGCCATCGCGTGTACCAGCGACTGGCACGAGCCGCGCCCGATCAGATCGACCTGAAAGCCGCAGCGCTTTCCGGCAAAGAAGTTTGCCGGATGTGTGCAGATCTGCGTGGTCTTGAGCTCGCTCGAGCCGAGGACGGGCAGCGTATCGTCCTTCGCGGCAGCCGCGCGCAGCAGATATTCGCCCGTGATCTTCTCCGGCGCCAGCGAATCGCCGAGGCTGTCCGGATAGTCCGGCATGGTCTTCTCCACGCCCAGCCGCACGAGCCCCAGCGCCAGCGCCGCCGCGAGCAGGCACAAAAGCGCCCTCAGAAAGCATTTCCGCATGGCCTCAGGCAAGCATCGCCGCGATCTTGGCGGGCGTTGAAATTTCCTCGCGCGTCAGCTCGGCCACGTCCAGCGCCTTTCCAAGCTGCTCCAGCCGCACCAGCAGCTCGACCAGACCAAATGAGTCGAGCAGTCCCTCTTCAAACAGCTCGGTCTCGGGCGTGATCTCGCCCGCGTCCGCGCCGGTGATGTCATTTAAAGCTGCAATGATTTCTTCAAGCATATCGGGGTTCCTCCTAAATGAGTCTTCCGGAGAACAGCAGCAGGCCGAAGCTGAACAGATGGAAGGTCGCCAGCCGCAGCGCCCACGCCGCCTTCGGGTTTTTCTTGAGCGTTTTAAAGCCTTTGCACTGTGTGTCGAGCACGTCGTTCAGGCACATGAGCGCGCCGTGATACGCGCCGTAGATCAGATAGCCGGGCGTCAGCCCGTGCCACGCGCCCATGAGAAGCATCGTGAGCACATAGCCGAGATACGAGCTCGTGCGCCGTCCCTTGAACCATTTGCCGCGCAGCGCGGCCATGCAGAAGCGCGTATAGACATAGTCGCGCAGATAGGTCGAGAGCGAGATATGCCAGCGCGACCAGAAGTCCTTCATATCGAGGCTCAGAAACGGCAGATCAAAGTTATCCGGCTGCTCAATCCCCAGCAAATACGCCGTGCCGACCGCCATGCGGCTGTAGCCGGCAAAGTTGAAGAACATGAAAAACGTGTAGCCGTACATATAGGAAACGGTCGCCCAGAAGCCGTGCTCCGGCAGGGCGGACAGCCAGAATTTCCAGATGAGGTTGCCGACGACGAAGTTATAAAACGCGCCTGTCATCAGCCGCCACAGGCCGCTTTGCAGCAGTACGCGGTATTCCGCGCCTGTACGTTCCTTATGAAGATCGGCCTCAAACCGCCGGTACCGGTCCAGCGGGCCGGAGGACACGGACGGGAAAAAGAGAACAAAGTAGCTGAGATCCAGTACATTCAGCTCTGTGATGCGCCCGTCGTAGATGTCGATAAGCGGCTGCACCACGCGGAAGGACAGATAGCTGAGCCCCAGCATCGAAAGCGCCCGGAGGGGTTCGAACCACAGCGACAGCTTGACCAGCAGCAGGGGGAGCAGGCTCAGAAGGACTGCCAGATGGAACACCCACGGCTGCTTTGCACGCCTGCGCAGGTGAAGGTAGCCGAACGTCAGCGCCGTCTGCCAGGCCCAGAACGCCGCCAGCAGCAAAAGCGCGTGCGGCGTGCGGAAAATGGCCAGCAGCATGACCGCGCAGACGAGCATGCCGCACACACGCAGCCGCACCCCCTTCAGTCCACACACGACCACGGGAAGCAGCACGATGAGAAGGATCAGGAAATAATCAAGACCGCCGAATGGGTTCATGTGCGCCTCCTGCCGCGCCGGACGCAAGCTGTGCGGCGAGCTGTTTTTTGTCGATCTTGCCGTTGGTGTTCAGCGGGAAGCTGTCCACGGCCAGAATTTTTCGCGGGATCATATAGGACGGCAGACAGTCTGCCAGCGCGGCCCGGATGCGCCGGG
The DNA here is from genome assembly GCA_934646185.1 of uncultured Oscillospiraceae bacterium. GTDB lineage: Bacteria > Bacillota > Clostridia > Oscillospirales > Oscillospiraceae > CAG-170. The sequence continues at coordinate 18,512 of CAKUEH010000002.1, forward strand.
CGCGGTGCAGAGCGCCCTCTCCGTCCGGCTTTTCCAGCAGGACAAACGCCGTCAGCGCCGTCACGCGCCCGTCCTGCCAGACCGGCAGCACGGCGGCGCGGGCAATGTTCGGCAGCCTGACGAGGTTTTGCTCCACGTCCTCCAGCTCGACGCGGAAGCCGTTGAGCTTGATCTGCCCGTCCAGACGGCCGAGGTAATAGAGCATGCCGTCTTCCTTGCGGCACAGATCGCCCGTGTGATAGCCGCGCAGGCCGTCCTCCGTGCGGAAGAACAGAGCCTCGTTCAGCTCGGGACGGCCGAGATAGCCGGGGCTGACGGCCTCGCCGAGCACCAGAAGCTCGCCCGCCTCGCCGTCCGGCAGCGGCTGACCCTGTTCATCGGCAATGACTGCCCGCACGTTTTCAAACGGCCGGCCGATGGGCAGCGGCGCGGGCGCGTCCAGCATGGCCCGCGTGATCTCCACGCCGGTCACAAGCACGGTCGTCTCCGTCGGGCCATAGGCGTTGATAATCGGCACGCCCGGAAATCTTCGCATCAGCTCCGCCGTCAGTTTTTTTGTCAGCACCTCGCCGCAGAACAGGAACTGCCGCACCTGCGGCATCAGCTCCGCGCAGAACTGCTCGGAATGGACGCAGAACTCCGCCAGAGACGGCGTCGACACCCAGGCGCCCGGCCTTGCCTCGCGCAGGAGCGCGAACAGCGCCTGCGGGCTTTCGAGCGTCTGCCGGTCCGCCGTCCAGAGCGTCATGCCGCGGCTGAGCGCTTCGTACAGCGCGCAGACCGAGACGTCGAAGGAATAGGAAATTTCGTTGAGGAACGCGCCGCCCTCCGGCAGCCGCGCGAACCACGGCTTTACGCCCGCGTGGAACGCGGCGAGATTGCCCGCCGTGATCTGCACGCCCTTGGGCATCCCGGTCGAGCCGGAGGTGAAGAGCAGATAGGCTGTCTGCTCCGGCCGGATCCAGCCGGAACGCGGCGCGGGGGACGCGGGCTGCGACAAAATCCGCGCAAGCGTCTCGGCGCTGAGCGTATGCTCCGCCGAAAGGCCGGAGTCGAACAGGTCGACCAGCACGGAAGGCTGCGCCTCCCGCAGGATCTGCGCGGCACGATCGGCCGGATATGTCGTGTCGACGGGGATATAGCCGCGCCCGGCTTTGAGCGCGCCGAACATGCAGGCGGGAATGCACGACTGCTTGTGGCCGTAGATCATGACCGGTCTGCCGTCGCCTGGCAGCGTGCGGCAAAGGTACGCCGCGAAGGCGTCCGCCATGCAGTTCAGCGCGGCATAGCTTACCTGATCGTCATGATAGCGGATCGCGATGCGGTCCGTTTTTGCATAGTGCTCCAGAGCTTCCAGAATAAACATATGTATCCTCAATCAGCCGCCGCGTCCCACTGGTGCGTCAGCGCCATGCGGGCGTCGTCAGCCATAAAATAGTCGCGCGGGTTTTCGGCAAAATGTCCGCCGTACAGCGGGTCGAACCAGCAGCCCGTTCCGTTTACGACCGCGTATACCCACGCATGCTCGACCGGCTCGGGAGCGTCCGCGCGCAGGAACGTGCCCTGCACGATCTGTGCCTCGCAGCCCATGCGCCGCAGCAGGACCGCCGTCAGCGCGGCCTGCGCGTCGCAGTTGCCCTTGCGCTTCTGCAGCAGCTCCAGCGCGAGCGAATCGGTCAGCTCGTCCGTAAAGCCGCCGGAGGTGTCGGCCAGCGTGGCGCGATAGGTGATGTCCGTGCAGAGAAAATCATAGACCGCGCCGAGATTTGTGACAAGGTCAGCCTTCGGGTCGCAGAGCTCCTGCAAAAGTGCGAGCACCTGATCATCAAGCGCCGCGTTGCCGGTCGGTTCCCCTGCGGGCGTATACGGCCCGGCCGCGCAGGCGGCGCAGCCGAGCGCAAAAATCGCCGCCAGAAGCAGCAGAATGAGCTTTTTCATGGCCTTACTCCGCGCGGTGCGCGCTCGTCAGGCCGATGGCGCAGACCGTGTCGCCGTCCAGCTCAAAATAGACGGAGGCGGGGACGGTCAGCTCGTCCTGCGCGGCCAGCGCGTAGGTCAGAGTGCTTCCGGCCTGCGTATAGTCCGTTCCGTACGCGGCCTCCACGTCCTTCCGGCTCGCGCCGATCCCGACGCCCTGCGCGGTCTGCACGTTTGCGGTACAGTAAAGCTCCAGCAGGCGGTCGGTATCGCCGTCGGGGTAGGTGTAGAGGATCAGATCGTCATAGGCATAGGTCTTGTCCATCCCTGTGTAGACACAGGAGACGGCCTCGGAATAGGTATAATCCGCCCCGAATGCGTCCAGCAGCGCGGAAACAGACGTATCGGGCCGCACCGCCGTCCCGTCCACAGTCAGGGACAGATCGGCCGCGGAAAGCGTTTTTTTGCCGCAGGCGCAGAGCAGCGTGCCCAGCAGCAGGCAGATCAGCAGCAGACAAAGCGTTTTTTTCATGCCGTCCGCCCTCATTCCGCGTCAACGACGGTCTCGATGCCGTTTTCAAGATAGGTGAAGACCGTCACATCCTCGTAGACCCAGATCCCGTCGTCGCCCGGGCCGGAGCAGGAGGCCTCGTACAGCTTCTGCTGCGGCTCGCCGAGCGCGTCCAGCAGCAGCTGCGCGTCCTGATCGACAAAGCTGAGCGCCGTTTCCAGCGCGCCGGGCGCTTTCGTTTCCTCCGGCAGCTCCGCTTCCGCGGGCTCCGGCTGCTGCGTCTGGACAGGCTCGGGTTCCTGTTCCGTCTGTTCGGGCTGTTCGGCCGGTTCGGCAGCGGCGGGAGCCGTCTCCTGCGCGGCCTCTGGCTTTTCGCCGCAGGCGCTCAGGACTGCCGCCGCGGCCAGCAGCAGGCAGACCAGCAGCATTCTCGTAATCTTCTTTTTCACGGTTCTTTCTCTCTCCTTCTGCGCGGCCCTCAGTGCTTCAGATAGCGGGCGGGCGCGGATTCATATGTGACCTGCCATGCGCTGTGCGTCTCGTTGCTGATGCCGGCGCGCAGGTTATAATTTTCGATCTGCGGGTCAAAGAGACAGGTTTCGCCGTCCATCTCGATCTCGACCCAGCCATGCGCGATGGGATACCAGTTCCAGCTGTAGCCGCATTCACCGACGATGGGTGAGGCCAGATAGCCGAGCTTTCTTGCAAGCAGGCAGAACACGGCGGCGAAGTTGTAGCAGTCGCCCTTGCCGGTCGAAAGGATCTTGTCGGCGAATTCCAGCTGCATTTCATACGGGATCGTCTTGACCTCCGGGCCGTAGGCCGGGTTCCGGCCCAGATACCGCAGCGCCCGGACGGCCTCGTAGCAGGCGCGCAGACACTCGGTCTGCGTCATATCCTCCGTGGTGCAGGCTGTGATGAAATCATCCAGCTTCCGGTCGAGCTCGGTGCTTCCGGTCGTATAGAAGCCGTTTTCGTCGTACCGGTATTCGCCGAAGGTGCAGCTCCGGCGCAGAAGGCCGTCGGCCCGGATAAACACGGCGTGCCCCTCGAGATAATGCGGGGCGTAGTCTGCCAGGATCCGGCCCGTCTCGTCGCAGCGGTAATACCGGCGGCCCTGTTCGTCCAGAAAGCCCGTGCCGCGCGCGACGCGGCCGTCAGACTCCACAAAGTAGCCGCTCGTGCCGGACAGATGGAGGCCCGGCGCCCACGAAAGCGCGTTTAGCGCGTCCGCGCGGTAATGCTCCTGCGTGTCCGCGCCGTCCAGATAATACGCGTGCGGCAGAACGGCCTCGACCAGATCGGCATAATCCGCCCGATCCTCCGGCACGTCCAGCAGCAGCGAGCGGCGGACGCCGCCGATCGCCTCCGCGTCCGGCTCACGGCCCAGCGCGCGGTTGACCAGCACCGCCGCTTGCGCGCGCGTGAGCGGAGCGGGCGCAGGCGGTTCGCCCTCCTGCGCGCCATCCGGCGTCAGCGCCTGCGCGGCCTGTAAAAGCGCGGGCGGAGCGGACTGCTCCGTCTGGCCGAGCGCGGCGAGCAGCGCCGCCACAAATGCGTCCGGCGTGATGGACTCGCCGGGGAAGAAGCGCGTCTCGCCCTCCTCCTGCGGCAGATATCCGCCCATGGCGCTGACGGCCTCGTAGTACCAGTATTCCGGCAGCACGTCGTCATACTGCGCAGGCTCCGCGCTGCGGGGCATATCCTGCGTCAGATTGTACAGCAGCTGCGCGCAGTCCACGCGCCGCAGCGGCTCGTCCGGCCGGAAAAAACCGTCGGACACGGCCATGAAATTCTGATGCATGTGATAGTCCGGCTCCGGCTCGGGCTCCGGTTCGGGCAGGGGAGCGGCCTGCGCGGCCTGCTCCTGCGCGTCGGGAGCCTCCGGCTCCGCCGCGCTCTGGCAGCCGCACAAAAGCGCGCACAGCAGCGCAAGCAGCAGCACGGCCCATCCGCCGGGGCGGATCCTCAGCTTCGTCTTCTTCTCCATTTTTCCAACTGCCTGTCTTTTTGATTTCCATGCACCCCCGGCATGGCGGAAACATCAAAAACTGGTATAAATTATACACCAGCATTCATTATAATCTATCCCACCGTCAAATGCAAGACGGCAGGAGGGGGAATTCTGCAAATCGGGGAAAGACCGTATTGGCATTTATGGCTTCTTCTTTCATCTGGCCAATAAGGGGAGGAGTAGGGGGCCGATGCCGGTCACAGCCGTTCGCGACGAAGGAGCGTTACGGATGCGGGGCTGCCGCTTGCCGGTACACATCGGCCCTTGCGGAAGTATCGGATTCGCCGAAGATTCCCGTAAAAACGGTATACTTTGCGGGCGGACAGAGTCGTCCGCCCCTACAGGGAGTGCGAGGGGGCATTGTAGGGGCCGACGACTCTGCCGGCCCTTTGAGCAGTTTCAAATTTGCCATAGATTACCGAAAAATTGGTGCATTCCGCCGGGCCGATGCGATGCCCACAGGCTAGTTTCGAGGCGCAGCCGCGCTCTGCGCGGCTCTTAGCGCCGAAGATGGGCATCGGCCCCTACAGAAAGCTGTGCGGATTTACAACGGCCCATCGGGCGGGGCAGAGCCCCGCCCCTACCGACTGGATCCGACGCTGTGGGCCTTTCCGTAAAACCGACGGGCTGCGGTATCAGATGAGAAAACAGCTTGCGAAGCACGGGGAAATATGGTAAACTAGTTTTATAGATATTGGAAAAGGAAGTGGATAGTATGCGGCGGATCGCGGCGGTTCTGGCGGCGGCTGTGCTGCTGGTGATGTGCTGTCCGGCGGCGACGGCGGCTGACCGGGAATATACGGTCGAGGAGCTCGGCATGACGCTCAGGCTGCCGGAGGAGTATCATATCCTTTCAACGCAGATAATGGACGATCCGTTCTGGCTGGACATTAAAGAACCGACTGCATATATGCAGCAGCTCAAGGAGAGGAACATTTATCTGCTGGCGGCTGATGCGGATTCCGGTACACTTATCACCGTAGCGGCAAAGGCAACAACGGCCATCGATTATCGGGATCTTTTGGAGCCGGAAACGTGTCTGCTGAATCCGGAGAACAATATTGTCCATGATAATCCGGAAGCGACCATAAGCCGCGAAGTGATTTCCACGGCGCAGACAGTGTTCTATGTTGAACGTTTCTGGAACGCTCATGCGGACAACGATGAAGCGATGGCCTGTGCGACGGCGGTGAACGGGATGGACTATGGAATCGTAATGCAGTCAAGCGGCGCCGCGCTTACAGAAGCGCAGGTGCAGACCTTCCGGAGCATCGTCGAAAGCGTCTGGTTCACAGACCTTCCGGAGCTGGAGCCAACGCCGCTCACGCAGGAATACCGGATCGAAGAGCTCGGCATGACGCTCATGCTGCCGGAGCAGTATCATGTGATAACGTCGCAGGGCATCTCCGACGAAACGCTGACGCTGCATCTCGACGATCCGGCCGCGCTTATGCAGGGGTTGATGGACTCGGGCGTTTTTATGGCTGCCTATGTGCCGGATTATTCCTCGGCCGTTATGGTTGAAGTAGCCACGACGGAGTTAGAGGATTTCCGGACACAGCTTGACCGGGACTTGCTGGCTCCGGAAAACGATTTCACAGAGCTTGGCTTTCACAACATTCAGAGCTGTGAGCTGATCCAAACGCCGCAGGCGCCGTTTCTTGCCGTTCGCTTTGAGGCGGAGGATGGGCGAAGCGGATTTGGAAGCTTTACCGTTATGGATGGCGTGTGTTTTGCGGTTATGGCCTATCCGACAGCGAACAATCCGCTTACCAAAAGCCTGCTCCAAGACCTTTCGGGCATGACGGAGAGCATCCGGTTTGATGGCATTCGGGATGTGCTCCGTCCGTCGGACACGGTCGTGCTCGCGCTGGAACTCGCGCTCCTTGTGCTCCTGCTGCCGGGGCCTGCGCTGATTTATCGGCATCTGATCAAGAAGCAGCCCATTTCGCGCAAACGCGCGAGTCTGGTTGTGCTTTTGCAGCAGATCCTCCCCGTAGGGGGGTTCATGCTTGCACAGACCGTAATTCCCAATATCATGCAGGAACAGATGCTTGAATTGGCTGGACTCGTGTGTGTGGCGGCCGCATTCGTCATCTATTCCGAAGGTTACCGGGCCCCAAAAAAAGAGCAGCCGCAGCCGGAAGAGGCATAAAACAGATCCCCCGCCGTGAGGCGGGGGATCTGTTCGCTGTTTACAGGTGCAGCACGCGGTCGCGGATCTCCTGGGTGCGGCCCTGGTTCCAATACTGGGTGCCGATGTAGCCGCAGGTGCGGCGGGCGACGTTCATTTTGGACTGGTCGGTGTTGCCGCACTGCGGGCAGACCCAGATCAGCTTGCCGTCTTCATCCTCCTTGATCTCGATCTCGCCGTCGAAGCCGCAGACCTGACAGTAGTCGGACTTCGTGTTAAGCTCGGCGTACATGATGTGGTCGTAGATGAACTTCATGACCTCCAGCACGGCGTCGAGATTCTGCTGCATGTTCGGGACCTCGACGTAGCTGATCGCGCCGCCGGGGGAGAGCGCCTGGAACTGCGACTCGAAGGCCAGCTTGTCGAAGGCGTTGATATGCTCGGTCACGTGGATGTGGTAGGAATTCGTGATATAATTCTTGTCCGTGATGCCCGGGACGATGCCGAAGCGCTTCTGCAGGCACTTGGCGAATTTATACGTCGTGGATTCCAGCGGCGTACCGTAGAGCGAGAAATCGATGTCCGTCTCGGATTTCCACTTGGCGCAGGCGTCGTTCAGATGGTGCATGATATCGAGCGCGAACGGCGTGGCCGCCGGGTCGGTGTGGGACTTGCCGGTCATGTACTTGACGCACTCGTAAAGCCCGGCGTAGCCGAGGGAGATGGTCGAATACCCGCCGTAGAGCAGCTTGTCGATGGACTCGCCCTTTTTGAGGCGGGCCAGCGCGCCGTACTGCCAGAGGATCGGCGCGGCGTCGGACAGCGTGCCCTTGAGCCGGTTGTGGCGGCACATGAGCGCGCGGTAGCACAGCTCGAGCCGGTCGTCGAAAATCTTCCAGAATTTATCCAGCCCGCCGCCGGACGACAGCGCGATGTCGACCAGATTGATCGTCACGACGCCCTGATTGAACCGGCCGTAATACTTCGGCTTGCCCGGTTCGTAGTTGCCCGCGTTCGCGACGTTGTTCCAGCCGTTGCCGGAGCGGTCGGGCGTCAGGAAGCTGCGGCAGCCCATGCAGGTGTACACGTCGCCGTGGCCCGGCGTCTCGCCCTTGGAGAGCTTGAGCTCGCGCATTTTTTTCTCCGAGATATAGTCCGGGACCATCCGCTTGGCCGTGCAGCGCGCGGCCAGCTTCGTCAGCTCCCAATAGGGGCTGTCCTCCGTGACGTTGTCCTCCTCGAGCACGTAGATGAGCTTCGGGAAGGCCGGGGTGATCCACACGCCCTTTTCGTTCTTGACGCCCTCGATGCGCTGGCGGAGCGTCTCTTCGATGATGATGGCCAGATCCTTGCGCTCCTGCTCGTTCCGCGCCTCGCCGAGATACATGAAGACGGTGATGAACGGGGCCTGACCGTTGGTGGTCATGAGCGTGACGACCTGATACTGGATGGTCTGCACGCCGCGGCGGATCTCGTCGCGCAGGCGCGCCTCGACGACCTTGCCGATGGCCTCCTCCGAGGGCTGCACGCCGAAGGACTTGATCTCTTCGAGCACGGAGCGGCGGATCTTCTGCCGGGAGATATCGACGAACGGGGCCAGATGCGTCAGGGAAATGGACTGGCCGCCATACTGGTTCGAGGCGATCTGCGCGATGATCTGCGTGGCGATGTTGCAGGCCGTGGAAAAGCTGTGCGGCTTTTCGATGAGCGTGCCGGAAATGACCGTGCCGTTCTGCAGCATGTCTTCCAGATTGACCAGATCGCAGTTGTGCATGTGCTGGGCAAAATAATCCGCGTCGTGGAAATGGATGATGCCCTCGTTGTGCGCGTCGACGATGTCCTGCGGCAGCAGCACGCGGGCCGTCAGATCCTTCGACACCTCGCCCGCCATATAGTCGCGCTGGACGGCGTTGACGGTGGGGTTCTTGTTGGAATTCTCCTGCTTGACCTCCTCGTTGTTCGACTCGATCAGAGACAGGATCTTCTCGTCCGTCGTGTTGGACTTGCGCACGAGCGTGCGGGTATAGCGGTAGGTGATGTAATTCTTCGCGACCTCGAATGCGCCGTGGGCCATGATCCGGTTTTCGACCAGATCCTGAATTTCCTCCACGGACAGCGCTCGGTTCATCGACAGACAGCTGTTTTCTACGCTCTCGGCGATGCGGCGGATCTGCATCGGCGTCAGCCGCTCGTCCTCTGCGACGACGTTGTTGGCCTTGGTCACGGCTGCGATGATCTTCACGATATCGAACGTCGCCTCTGAGCCGTTTCGCTTGATGATCTTCATGGCGGTTCCTCTCCTTCTATCTATTTCGATCTATTTGGTATGCGCGCGCAAAAAAACGCGCGGGGACAGGTCGTTTGTGACCGCTTCCCGGTGCGGTGCAGTCATAACTATACCGGATATTGTGCCCGATGTCAAGAGCTAACGCCTATATTTTGTGGATGCCGAAAACAAAAAATACCGTGAAACACAACATCTTGTGTTTCACGGTATCCGCGCATATAAAATCTCTGATAGTGCGGGACCTACTGGTTCTCCCGGTAGCGCGCGAGGAACTGCTTCGTGCGCTCGGCCTGCGGGTTTTCGATCACGTCGTGCGCCGGGCCCTGCTCGACGATCACGCCGCCGTCCATGAAGATCACGCGGTTCGCCGCGTCCCGGGCAAAGGCCATTTCGTGCGTGACGACGATCATCGTCATATGCTGCTCGGAAAGCGAGCGGATGACCTTCAAAACCTCGCCGGTCAGCTCGGGGTCGAGCGCCGAGGTCGGCTCGTCGAAGCAGAGGATATCCGGCTGCAGCGCCAGCGCCCGGGCGATGGCCACGCGCTGCTGCTGGCCGCCGGAGAGCTGGTGCGGATACAGCTCCATCTTTTCGCGCAGCCCCACCTGCGTCAGAAGCTCCTCCGCGTGGGCGGCGATCTGCGCGTGGATCTGCTTTTTCTGCGTCTTGTAATCCGGTCGCTCCTTTGACAGCAGCTCGCTGGCGAGCATCACGTTCTGCTTTGCCGTATACTGCGGGAACAGATTGAAATTCTGGAACACGAGGCCGAAGTGCAGGCGCTTACGGCGGATCTCGCTTTCCTTCTGCGTATCGGGGTCGGCGTCGTCGAAAAGCGTCTCGCCGTTCACCACGATCTGCCCCTCGTCGGGGACGGTCAGGAAATTGAGGCAGCGCAGCAGCGTCGTCTTGCCGCTGCCGGACGAGCCGATGATGGCGACCGTCTCGCCCTTTTCCAGCGAGAAATCGACGCCCCTCAGGACGACAGTGTCCTTGTCAAAGCTCTTTTTCAGATTTCTGACTTCCAGAACAGCCATGACTCCGCCTCCTTACGCCTTGAAATAGTCGAGCTTCTTTTCCAGCTTGTCAAGCAGCAGCTGCAGAACGCCGGAGAAGAGCAGATAATACAGACCTGTGAAAAACAGTGGCCAGATCGCGCCGGAAATGCCCTGCGAGCCCTTCAGGAACGCCTGACCGGCCCAGATGATCTCCTGCAGGGCGATGATGCGGGACAAGGACGTGTCCTTGACCAGCGTGATGACCTCGTTGGACATGGGCGGCACGATGCGCTTGACCATCTGCAGAAGCGTGACCTTGAAGAAGATCTGCCGGTTCGTCATGCCGAGCACCTGCCCGGCCTCCTGCTGGCCCTTGGGCACGCCCTGGATGCCGCCGCGGAAGATCTCGGAAAAATAGCACGCATAGTTGAAGATGAACGCGATGGAGGACGCGAGGAAGCGTCCGGCCTCGCCGCTGCCCCAGATATTTTTGCCGAGCACAAGACCGGGGAAGTAGTAAAACACCAGCAGCTGCAGCATCAGCGGCGTGCCGCGCACGACCCAGATGATGAAGCGGACAAGAATGCGGATGGGCTTGAAGTCGACATAGCTCCAGACCTGAAACCGCTGCCACCACGTGAGTTTCGCGTTCTTCGGCAGATTTTTGAGAAGCGGGCGCAGAAAGCCGAGCGGCGCCCAGTTGCTCATGGAGCCGAAGGAAATGATGAGTCCCAGCGGGATCGCGCCGATGAGCGTCACAAAAAACAGCTTCAGCGTCTGCAAAAAACCGATATTCAGCGCCTGAAATACGATGGGGAACTGCTCAGAAAAAGTCGTCATGGTTTGCTACCGCCTGTCTTTAGTCTGGACACGGCGATTTCCCCGGCGCCCGCGCCGGGGAAATCCGTGTATGATCTTACCGGAAAACCGGCCGTTTGTCAATGCTTACTGTTCGATCACGGCAGCCTGCACGCCGTAGGTCTCGGCCGTTTCGATCATGGAGCCGTCGGCGTAGCTGGCCTTGAAGAAATCGTTCAGCTTCTGCGCCAGATCGGAGCCCTTGCGGAAGCCGACGCCGTATTCCTCGGAGTTGAGGCCGCAGGTGTAGGTGAGGTTTGCGTAGCCCGTGCCCTCGCCGACCATGGCGGCGGCCATGAGGGAGTCGATGACGGCGGCGTCGGATGTACCGGCGGCGACCTCCATCAGCGCGTCGGACTGTGCGGAGACGGGCGTGACGTTGTAGCCGAGGGCGTTCAGCTCCGTCTCACCGGCGGAGCCGGCTTCTGCGGCGAACGTCAGATCCTTGACGGATTCGACGGTCTGGTAATCGGCGGCCTTGTCAGCCGGGACGATAACGACCTGCGCGTTGTTGCAGTAGGCGTTGGAGCACTCCATCGCGCTCGTGACCTCCGCCGTGAGCGTCATGCCGTTCCAGACGCAGTCGATGGTCTTGCTGTCGAGCTCGAGCACCTTGTTGTCCCACACGATCTCGACGAATTCCGCCTTGACGCCGAGGGACTCGGCAAAGGCCTTGGCCATGTCGGCGTCAAAGCCGATCCATTCGCCGGATTCGTCCTGATAATCCATCGGGGCAAAATCGGTGATGCCGATGACGAGCGTGCCCTTGTCCTGGACATAGGCCAGATCGGATTCGGCGGCAGCGGCAGGTTCGCTGGCTGCGGGGGCTTCGGTGGATGCGGCGGGCTTGGATGCGCAGGCGGCCATGGACAAAACCATGAGAGCGGCCAGCAGAAGAGCGATCATCTTTTTCATTTTCTGTTCCTCCTGAATGTTTTAAGCTCGGGTGTTGGTTTGTTTATCATGCTAATAATTTACCATACTGATGCGCTAATGTAAAGAAGTAATACTGCAAAAAGAAATCCCGCCCCAGCCCCACGGAATTGTGGAATTTCGCCAATTCCCCCAGCCCAAGGCTCCCCTTGGGCCCAAGGGGAGCTGGCGCGCAGCGCCTGAGGGGATTCGAACGTCACGAATCCCGGAGCACTTCCGAACTGTGCGTTTGTAGGGGCCGATGCCCACATCGGCCCACGCGGAACGCGCTGTTTTTTCCGGAAATCTTCGGCGAATTCGCGACTTCCTCAAGGGCCGATGTGGGCATCGGCCCCTACAAAGCGCGCGTACCCAAAGGCTCCCCTTGGGCTCAAGGGGAGCTGGCCCGAAGGGCCTGAGGGGATTCGAATGCTGCAAATTCCGGAGAACTCTGAATCTTGAAACAAATCCCCTCCGTCATTTTCTTCGAAAATGCCACCTCCCCTTACCATGCGGGGCATGGCAAGGGGAGGCTTTGGTCTGCACTGCACTTATTCTTCCGTCTTCTCCGGCGGCATCTGGGCGTCGATGGCGTCGTTGATGAAGCGGTTCATACTCTTTCCCTGCGAGGCGGCATAGTCGGCGATCCGCTTGCGCTTGCCCTTATGGACAATCAGATTGATCCTGTCATACGCCTTTTTGTTATAGCGGGCAGTTGCTTCTTTTTGTGCGTCCGAATATGCCATTTTCTCACCTCAAGCCTATACTAATGTAAGTATGGGTCGAAATGAATAATTGCGTCAGTATAAAATTGTGGAATCCAACAATTTACATACTGACGCAAGTATAGTATAATGGAAATATCAAGAAACTACAACAGGAGGCAGTATCATGCAATACGAAAAATTATACGCCGAAATGGTCGGGGCTGCGGAGCAGGCGGTCGAGGCGATCGAGCGAGGGAACTACGGACAGGCAAAAGACATCCTGATCGCCGCCGAGCAGCGCTGCGAAGCGCAGTATCTGGAAGCCCAGGAGACACCCGCCGACCGCTAAGCTGCGCGACAGTCGCTCCGCGTAGGGGCGGACGACTCTGTCCGCCCGCAGAACAGAGCGATTTTTACGGGAATTCTATGCGAATTCGCAATATTTTCAGGGCCGACAGAGTCGTCGGCCCCTACAGATGACTCCGCAAAAACATCCGGCATGCGAACGCGCCCGCTGCTTGTGCAGCGGGCGCGGTTTTCCTTATTTCCACCCGAAGGTGACCATGCCGTAAATGTAGATGAAGATGATCGCCGCCGGTACGAGATAGCGGAAGACAGGCTTCATCCAGGCTCGGACCTTCCAGCCCTTGCCCGCGTTGGCCTCGGCGACGAAATTGTCCCAGCCCCAGCCGAATTTGTTGCAGCAGTAGAGCGCGAAGACGAGCGAGCCGAGCGGCAGGATGTTGTTGGAGACGAGGAAGTCCCAGAAATCGAGCCACGCGGTGCCGTCCGCGAACGGCTGGAATTTAAACACGCTGTAGCCCAGCGCCGTGGTGATGGCGAGCACGAACACACCCGCACCGCACACCAGACAGCCAAACGGCCGCTTCCAGCCGGTCATTTCGCGCACCATTGCGAGGATGTTTTCGCACACGGCCAGGACGGTGGACAGCGCGGCGAAGACCATGAACAGGAAGAACAGCGAGCCCCACCAGCGGCCGCCCGCCATGTGGTTGAAGACGGTCGCCATGGTGTCGAACAGCAGGCTCGGGCCCGCGTTGACCTCCAGCCCGTAGGTATAGCAGGCCGGGAACATGATCAGGCCCGCAACGATGGCGACGAACGTGTCGAGCACGATGACGTTCGCCGATTCGCCGAGCAGCGACCGCTCTTTTCCGATGTAGCTGCCGAAGATCGCCATGGAGCCCATGCCGACGGACAGCGTGAAGAACGCCTGATTCATCGCGCCGACGATGACCGTGCCGGTGATCTTGGAGAAATCGGGGACGAGATAGAATTTCAGACCCTCCGCCGCGCCGGAGAGCGTCGCGCTGTGGATCGCCAGCACGACCATCAGCACCATCAGAAGCGTCATCATATACTTCGTGATGCGCTCCAGACCGCCCTGCAGGTTAAAGCACAGAATGCCGAACGCCACGACGACCGTCACGGCCAGATACGTCACGTTGACGCCGGGGTTTGTGATCATGGCGACGAAGCCGAGGCTTTCCGTCTGGCCGGTCAGGAATTTGACGAAGTAATAGATGATCCAGCCGGTGACGACGGTGTAGAACGCCATGAGCGCGATGTTGCCGAAGAAGGCGACATAGCCGTGGATGTGCCACTTCTGGCCCTTGCGCTCGAGCTTCTGGTACATGTGGATGGGGCTGGCCTGCGCCGCGCGGCCGACGGCGAATTCCATCGTCATGACCGGCAGACCCAGAAGCAGCAGGCAGAGGATGTAGATGAGGACAAAGCCGCCTCCGCCGTACTGGCCGCACATCCACGGGAATTTCCATACGTTTCCGCAGCCGATGGCGCAGCCTGCCGACAGCAGGATGAAGCCCAGCCGGGAACCCAATCGTTCTCTTTCCATTTGATTCTCTCTTTCCGTTTTTCGTTTTAATAGACAAATGCTTTAAATTGCTACTATGAAGTTATAGCAGACACAGACTGGAAAGTCAAGGGCATGCGCGCGATTTGCGTACATTTGCCGTTCGGAAACGGACAGATTGCAAACGGCGCGGGCCGTTTTCCCGTGCTTTCGTCAAAATGCCGTCGGCGCTTGACAAGTAAGAAAAGCTGTGCTAAAAGTAGATTTCCCGGTGTATGAACCGGGCGGAAAAGGGGTTTTTCTTATGGATGCTGCACAGCGCGCCGAACGGCGCAGGGTGTTTCTCTCCGGCGTCCGCGACGGCGTGCCCATCGGGCTCGGATATCTGGCCGTGGCGTTCTCGCTCGGCATCGCGGCCCGGAACGCGGGTCTGAACGCCCTTCAGGGCTTTCTCATCAGTCTGCTCAATAACGCCTCCGCGGGCGAATACGCGGCCTTTACGGTCATCGCCGCGGACAGCGGCTTTCTGGAAATGGCGCTCATCACGCTCATCACCAACGCGCGGTATCTGCTCATGAGCTGCTCGCTCAGCCAGAAATTCTCGCCCGATACGCCGCTGTACCACCGGCTGCTCGTCGGCTACGACGTGACGGACGAGCTGTTCGGCATCGCCATCGCGCGTCCCGGCTATCTCGACCCGTTTTATTCCTACGGCGCGTTCCTGCCCGCCATCCCCGGCTGGGCCATCGGCACGGCGCTCGGCGTCACCGCCGGGAGCATCCTGCCCACGCGGCTGGTCAGCGCGCTTTCCGTCGCGCTGTTCGGCATGTTCCTCGCGATCATCATCCCGCCGTCGAAGAAAAACCCGGTCGTGCTCGGCTGCGTGGCCGTGAGCTTCGCGGCCAGCTGGCTGTGTACGGTCCTGCCGCTGACAAAGGCCCTGTCCGAGGGCACGCGGACGATTTTGCTGACCATTCTCATCGCGTCCGCCGCAGCGCTGCTCTTCCCGGTGAAGGACGAGCCGGAGCAGCAGAAGGAGGTTCAGGATGAACGGTAAAATTTATCTGTATATATTGGTGTGCGCCGCCGTGTCGTTCCTCATCCGGGAGCTGCCGCTGACGCTCATCCGCAAGCCCATCAAAAGCCGCTTCCTGCGCTCGTTTCTGTTCTATGTGCCGTATGTGACGCTGGCTGTCATGACCTTCCCGTCCATCGTAAACGCCACCAGCTCGCCCGTCGCGGGCCTTGCCGCGCTGGTTCTGGGCATCGCCGCCGCATGGCTCGGCGCGAATCTGTTCCAGGTCGCCGTCGGCTGCTGCGCCGTCGTGCTGGTATTGGAGTTTTTCCTGATCTGAACAACACGCGGGGCTCCCCTGAAAGGGGAGCCCCGCGTGTCAAAAAGTCCGGTTTTCAAAAGCGGTACAAAAATATGCCGCCCCTTGGGAAGTTACGAATTTGCCGTAGATTACCATGAAATCGGTATATTCTGCGGGCGGACAGAGTCGTCCGCCCCTACAGGGGGGAGCGCGCTCCAATATGCGCTGTAGGGGCCGACGACTCTGTCGGCCCATTTGGCAGATACGAATTCGCCGCAGAGTTCCGTAAAACGGGTGCATTCTGCCGGGGCGATGCGGTCGTCGGCCCCTACGAGCGCTCAGACGGCCCTGCTGCTTCCCGCGGCAGGAGCACGCGCAGCTTTCCCGCCGCCACCAGCAGCACCGGCAGGGCATAGGCGATATACTGCGCCGTGCCGCCGTAGGCGATGAGAAGATTATAGATCGCGTGGAACGTGATCGCCGCGCCCAGCAGGCCGCAGGTCCCGGCGATCTTCAGCCATGTCCGCTGCCACGCATACGCGAGCCCTCTGCCGACGATCATGCCGCAGAGCACGTGCATGGCGCCCGTCCCGAAGCCCCGGAAAAAGATGAACGAAAAGCGGTCGGCCCCGTTCTGGATCAGATAGCACACATTCTCAAAGGTCGCGAAGGAGAGCGCGACCGTGACGGCGGCGGATTTGAGCCGGCCCGGCTCCGGCTCGAAGACCAGCAGATAAAAGACCAGCGGCAGCAGCTTCATCCCTTCCTCCACCACGGGCGCGATCTCCACGGTGGCGGCGAGCGCGTCCGCCTGACACACCGCCGCAAGGAACGTATTGATATACGCCGAGAGCAGGCACACGAGCATCCCGGCAAAGCAGAACAGGAACAGGCGCAGCTGCCGCCTGCCCATGCACAGCGCGGCCACCAGCAGCGGCGAGGCCATGCAGATGAAAATATTTTCGATGTAGGTCATGTGTGCACCGCCTTTCTTGTGGCGGGCAGCAGCGCGAGGATCGCGAGCGTCAGCAGAATGTCGCACCAGAACGCGGGACTCGTCAGCGCGTCGTTCTGCCAGAAGCAGCCCGCCGTCCAGAGCAGATACTCCGAGACGGCAAAGCACAGCACGCCGATGTGGAAGTACCGCAGCTGCCGCGCCTGTCCCGTCTGCGTATTCGCGTACGCAAGCCCCCGGATGGAGCAGAAGGCCAGCACCATCACCATCCCGCACCAGATCAGATTGGAGAGGATGTCCCCGTAGGTGCAGTAAAAGATCATCAGCGGCACGCCGGCCAGCGGCGCGAGCCATGCCCTCCTGCAGCAGAAGGCGCGCTCGTCCGGGCTGGACAGCGTCGCCTGCAGAATGCGCAGGAAGATCACGCTGGCCACCCAGCCGAACTCCGACACATAAAAGACCCGCGGCGTCGCGCCGAACAGCAGCAGATACAGCGTCCAGTAGAGCGCGCCGAGCGCAAAGCAGCCGTAGAAGCAGAGCAGCAGGAAGTAGGCCTGCCTGCTGCTTTTCCGGTAGCTGAGCCCCGCCAGACAGGCGCCGAAGAACGTGACCAGTACCTGCAGGGAGTTTTCAATCAGCTCCATCGCGCCCCTCGCTTTCCGATCCCAGCGCGTCCTCCCGGTCCATCCGGCGGAGCCGAAAGCACAGAATGGTCACGCACACGCCGAGCAGAAACGCCAGAATGCCTATGACGATATAACCCAGCGCGCCGCTGCCGCCGTACATGCTGGCCGCCGTCTCAAACCCGGCTGCGCCGTCCGGCCGGAGCCGGGCCGTCAGGTCGGGCATGGCGATCGCGCAGCCCGCGATCAGCGCAAGACACGCCGCCGCGGCTGCCGCCGTCAGGATCCTGCCGCGGCGCAGGCGCATGTTCCGCTCCCGTCCGGCGATCCGCCGCTTCGCTTCCGCGACCCGTTCTTCATGGCTCCGCATCTGTGATCCCCTCCCGTTCCAGAAGCCTGCGCAGGCTCTCTTTTCCGCGGTACACCAGATTTGTGATCTGCTTGACCGTTTTTCCCGTGACCTGCGCGGCCTGCGCGTAGCTCATATCTTCAAAATAGGTGAGATAGAGGACCTCCCGGTAATCCGGGTTCAGTCCGTCCATGCACACGTGCAGAATGCGGTCGCGCTCCTTCGTCCGGACGACCTCCTCGGCCAGCAGCCGCCCGTCCGGATCATCAGCCAGATCGTCAAGACTGAACAGCGCCTTCCGCCGGCTCTTGCGCCGCAGCGCCATGTGCCGCGCGGCCTTATACAGATACGCCTTCAGACCGCCGTCCCGGATATTGGGCTTTTTCGCGAACAGATATGCAAAGACGTCGAGCATCAGCTCCTCGGCCTCATGGACATCGTGCAGATACCCGTCGATGTACAGCGTCAGGGGATCGCCGTATTTTTTCATCAGGGCGTCCAGCCCGCCGTCGTCGCCGTCCAGATACTGCCGGTATAAGGTCTCGTCGCTGGCCAAATCGCTCACATCCTTCTCCCGCAGGCGCAGTGTGCTTCTCTATAATGGAAATCTTCCGACATCATGCATCATATACGATTATTCGGGAAAAAACAAGGTTCACTTGCCCGCAGACCGTTCACGCAGCAAAAAACGCCCCCCGGCACCCGCCGGGAGGCGTTTTCAGCGCATGAAAGAAGGCTGCTGTTTATGCTGCAGAATCCCTGTAGGGGCCGACGACTCTGTCGGCCCGATCAATGTTGCAAATTTGCTGTAGATTTCCGAAAAGGGCTGCATTTTGCGCATCTGATTGTAGGGGCCGATGCCCACATCGGCCCTTTGGGAAGCTGCGAATTCGCCGAAGATTTCCGTAAAAAGCGACCTGTTCTGCGGGCGGACAGAGTCGTCCGCCCCTACAAACGAACCGAAAGAATCGCAGATCGAATCAGACGGCGGAGGCTTTGCATAAGGTTCAGCCCTCCTGCAGAGGCTCGAGCGCCCAGTACTCCGTGTGCCGTGTGCTCTGGCCCGGCGCAAGCGATGCGAGCACGCCGAGCGTCTCCAGCTCCATGACGTCATGGTTCAGATACAGCTCCACGTTGCAGCCCCGGTCGGCGCACTGGCCGATCGGATGTACCTCGCAGCTGACCGTCAGCCGCTGCCCGAGATTTTCCGCCGAGATCTCGCCCCGCGCCGTGTAGACGCCGAGCTTCAGGCTCGTCCCGAGCGGCAGATGCCGCGCGCAGATCTCCTCAGGCCCGAAATGCAGCCGCTCGTCCGCGAGCGACGTCTGGCCCCAGAGGGACAGGACGCGTCCGGGCGTATATTCTCCCGCCGCTCCGCCGGGGAAGGGGATCCGGGCTGTCCCGCCGCCGCGAAGCGTGCAGACGCCCCAGGCGGCCGCATGTACGGTCTGCGGATTGCGGTTCGTCAGAATATGTTCCGCCGACAGCCGTCCGTCCGGCGCAAAGCGCAGGATAAGCGTCTTTTCAAAGCCGGTCCAGGGGTCGGTCCGCTGCCGCAGGCAGACGCCGTCCGCGAGCAGCTCGCAGGCGACCGGCGCGTTGTCCGGATAATACGACCGGCTGCTCTCCGGCGAGGCCCAGAAGCGGTGCCCGCCGTAGATCCGCCAGCCCGCCTCCGTCCGCAGCCCGTCGGACAGATCCTCCGGCTGGCTGTAAAACAGATTGGGCTTTCCCGCGCAGCTCAGATGCACGATGCGGATGCCGAAATCCAACGCGGCGGCAGCCTCCGTCCGGCCGTCGGACAGCCAGATCAGATTGCCGAGCTTCGCGTCCATTCTGTGTTCGATCTGCATAGGCGCTCCTTTTTGAAACGGGAGCGGCTGCGCCGTTCCCGTTTCGTGTGTTTTTATAGATCCTGATAGGCGTCCGTGACCTGCTTGCACAGGTGCTCCAGCGCGACCCGGAAGAAGCGTTCGCCCTGCTCCGGCGTCGCGTCGCGCGGGTCCCGGACGACGCACTTGTCCGCGGACGGATGGCCCGTAAACACGCAGTCGTCCGCAATGCCCCAATCGGTGTATTTGAGCTTTACGTCCCGGGGCGGCAGCTGGCTCAGATCCACGCAGCCGTCCGTCAGGTACTGCATGAGCGCGGTCTCCACATCGCAGGCGTGGCCGAAGTCGACCTCCTCGCCCTCGCGGGCGATCGTCGGGAAGCCGACGATGACCTTCGACGGCGTTTCGTGCGAAAATTCGACAGCCAGCCGCTCAAGCGTCGCCGTCTGCCCCCACGCGCCGTGGCCGTTGACGATCACGATGAGCCGGTAATCCTGCTGCACCAGCAGCCGCAGGTGCTCTCGGACGATCACGGCGAACATGTCCTCGCGGGCATAGAAGCTCTTCATGCTGTTTTTCGGCACGTCCATGCCGAGCACATACATCTGCTCCGGGTTTTCGAAGCCCTTGTCGCGCAGGATCGACGCCGGGCGCTCGCGCTCCGTGCCGATGAAGAGCGTCGGCATCACGACGCCGCCGGTCCGTTCCGCCGCGCGCCTTGCCAGCGACTGCGCCAGCAGCGCGTCCGTGCCGTAGGGCATGGCGGGGCCGTGCCACTCCAGCGGGCCGACCGGCAGATAGACGATGGAGCAGCGCGCACGCTCGGCCAGGATCTCGCCTGGCCGAAGAAGCTCCAGTTGTACGGTTCTCATGCGGATCCCTCCCTGCTGATCAGATCAGTGCGGATTCTTCCTTGCGGGACCAGTCGCCCACGCTGCGGTATCCGGCGGGAAGGGCGGCGGGGGTCTGGAACGTGGACTGCAGCTTGTAGAAGCTGCCGGTCTCCGCGCTGATCATAATGCCGTGCATGGTCTCAAAGACGTGGTAGGCCATTTCCTTGCTCGCGCGGTGATCGCGCCCGGCCAGAATGGACCACGCCATCTCCGCCGCGCCGAGACCGCGGGAGTTTTCCTGATACCCGTGCGTGAACGGGAATTCGACCGGCTCGCACAGCGGCTTCTGCAGATACACCGGCGCGCCGAACAGGTTCGGGTCGCCCATGGTCAGAATGCCCTCCGTGCCGTAGATTTTCAGGCAGGTCTCCTCGTCTTCGATGCAGTCGGAATTCATGTGCAGCGTGCCGGTCACGCCGTTTGCGTACCGCAGCGCCGCCGTAATGACGTTCGGCACCTGAATGTCGTATTCCTGCTCAAAGCCCGGCGCGCCGATGCGGGTGTTGACCCGGTGCGGCTCGTTGATCGTCGTGAACGCGGCGAGCGATTCCACCGGCCCCAGAATGGCGGCCAGCGCCGTCAGGTAATAGCCGCCCATGTCAAAGCCGATGCCCGCGCCCTTCTTCGCCAGGTGCGTCAGGAATTCCGCGTAAATGCCGTAATCGCGGGAAACGGACGCGCGGCAGCTCAGCGGCTTGCCGATCAGACCCTTGTCCACAATGTATTTGGCCGTCTGCACGGAAGCGCCGAGGAAGGTGTCGGGCGCGACGCCCAGATGCAGCCCCTTTTCGTTCGCGATCTGCACCAGCTCCTTGCCCTGCGCGAGATCGACGGCGATCATTTTCTCGGAGAACACATGCTTGCCGGCCAGAAGCGCCTGCTTGATGATGGGATAGTGCGCCGCGGGCGTAGTCAGGCAGATGACCATCTCGATCTCCGGATCCGCGCAGATCTCGTCAAGGCTCATGGCCCTGATGCCGAACTTCGCGGCGCTGGCCTGCATGCGGTCGGCCATCAGATCGCTGCACGCGACGAGCTCCATGACCGTGAATTTCCCGGTCGTGAGGTTCGTCATGTAGATATCGCTGATCGAGCCGCAGCCGACGACGGCGGTCTTGATTTTCTTCATTCGCTCATCCTCCTGCTTTTCTTACAGGCCCGCGATGACCTCGCGGATATGCTTTGCGGTGGCGTTGATCTCGTCCTCGGTCGAGTTGATGTTGATGCCGCAGCCGGAGCCGAGGCCCTTGTCGACAACGCCGATGGAGATATTGACCGCGCGGTCGAGAATGTCGTCCGTCTGCGGGAGCATATGCTTCTCATACGTCCGGTCGGACAGATGGAACGGATGATTGTCGGTCCAGGTCTTCTTGTCCAGGATCTGCTCCATGTTATTATACACATGCCAGCCGGACTTGGCAATCGGGGATGTGCCCATGGCGGCGCAGAACTTGTCCGCGAGCTCCTTGGTGTCGAACAGGAGCGTCAGCAGCGTGGCGCATTCCTTCTCGTCGTTGATCTTGCGGAAGCCGAGGCCATCGATGCCATGCAGCTGATCCTTGAGCGCCTTCTTCTTCGCGCGGAGCGTATCGAGGATGCCGTCGAGCTTTCTGCCCTGCGCGACCGCGACCGCGCCGGAGAGCTCGTTCATGCGCATGTTCATGCCGACCATCGAGCGGTTGCCGACCTCGACGCCCATCCGGCAGGGCTTGTGACCCTGATCGTGGAAGCCGAAGGCACGCTCATACAGCTCGTCGTCCGACGTGCCGACAAAGCCGCCGTCGCCAGTGGTGATGGTCTTGAAGACGTTGAGGGAATATGCGCCCATGTCGCCGATGGTGCCCACGCGGCGGCCCTTATACGCTGCGCCGACCGCCTGGCAGCAGTCTTCGATGACGTACAGGTGATGCTTCTTCGCGATCTCCATGATGGGATCCATATCGCAGGGGTTGCCCAGCATATGGACCGGCATGATCGCCTTGGTCTTCGGGGTGATGAGCGCTTCGATCTTCGTGGGGTCGATGGTCAGAGACTCGTCGATCTCCGCGAGGACGGGGATGGCGTTCATCATCGCGATCGTGGCGATCGAAGCGATGAAGGTATAGCCGGGGACGATGACCTCGTCGCCCATGCCGATGCCGAGCGCCGCCAGGCAGCACATCAGAGAGCCCGTGCCCGAGCTCGTGGCGACCACGTGCTTGTGGCCCAGCCGCTCTGCCATTTCATTTTCAAACGTGACGACCTTCGCCTGGAAGCCGTCCACACCCGGCGTACCGTAGCGGAACAGATTCCCGCCGTCCAGCACGTCCAGTACTTCCTTGCGCTCTTCCGCGCCTAATACATAAGATCCAGGTCCACCTGCCATTTTGTTTTTCCTCCTGTTTTGGTTCGTTATGGTTTATTCTATCGGCTTGGCGAGCCTCCGGCGCCATGGCTCCGGAGGCTCCCTTGCTGGTTCAGGGAAGCACGCGCTCGGTCAGCCGCGTGCGGTAGCCGTCGAGGGCGCGGACGAAGCCTTCTGCATACTTGCAGCCGGCCTGCATGCCGCGGAACTCGGACGTGATGCGGATGGTGTCGTAGAAGCGCTCGGTATCGCCGCCGAGCTGCGCGTAGTTGTCCGCCATCCACTGCTTCTGGCTCTCCATGCAGGAGAGCATCTTCATTTTCGTGTCATAATAATCGGTGATATCGACATAGTCCGTCGGCACGAAGCCCATGGAATTCGCGGGCTCGAAATACCAGATGGAGGGGATGACGTTGTAGGGCGGCTCCTCCGTCTTCAGGTGCGCGATGGGGATCATGACGGCGATATCGTTGATGATCTTGCTGGTCAGCATGTGATCGGGGTTATAGTCGTGCGGATTGTGCGTAAAGATCACGTCTGCCCTGCAGTGTCGGACGAGATTGATGAATTTCAGCCGGGTCTCCCGGTTGATCTCAAAAAACATCTCATCGTCATAGTCCAGGCAGATGTATTCCGCGCCGATGATCGCGGCGGAATTGGCTGCCTCCTGCTTGCGGATGCGGGCGATCTCCTCCATCGTATGATGGGCGGAGCCGATGTTGCCGTTGGTCGCCGTGGCGATAAAGACCTTGTGGCCCTGCGCGGCGTATTTTGCCAGAGTACCTGCGCACATGGTCTCGACATCGTCGGGATGTGCGCCAACTGCGAGAATGTTCATACGATCGATTCCTTTCTGTCAGATCTGTCAGACTTTTTCGTGTCTTCTTTCCATATATTTGTCGCTCACAATGACCACCAGAAGAATGAGGCCCTTGACGAACGGCTGCAGCGGGGCGGGGATGGAGAACATGGTCATTGCGTTGTAAATGATCTTGAGCAGCACCACGCCGCCGACTGTTTTCAGTGCGCCGCCCCGGCCGCCGGCCATGGACGTGCCGCCCACGATGACCATCGGGATGACCTCCATCGGCCCCTGCAGCGCAAGGTTGCCGGAGGCGGAGAACTGCCGCGTCATCATCACGACGCCGCCGATGGCCGCAAACAGGCCCTGGAAGATGTACGCGCTCCAGATATAGCTGCGCGCCTTGATGCCGAGGTTATCCGCGACGGAGATGTTGCCGCCAACCAGGAACAGGTTGCGGCCGAACTGCGTGTTGCGCAGAAACAGCTCCGTCAGCACCGCCAGCAGCAGGAAGAAGAAAAAGACGATCGGGAAAATGTTGAACAGCTTGATATTGTTGATCGCCTGCAGCACCGGGTGCGGCACGGAGACCGGGGTCTGGTTCGTGATGGTCAGGGCGATGCCCTTGTACGCCAGCTGCATCGTCATGGAGACGATGAAAGGGGAGAGGCGAAACGTGGCGACGAAGAAGCCCGTCACCGCGCCGCAGGCGCAGCCGACCGCGATGGCCGCGAGCAGCGCCAGCAGGAAATTCATCTGTGCCTGCAGCATCATCATGAAGATACAGGCCGAAAGCGCGATGACCGAGCCGAATGAGATATCGAGCTGACCGACCAGCAGGATAAACGTGAAGCCCAGCGCCACGATGCCGTAGCCGGAGATGGAATCCGCGATGGTGAAGATATTGTACGGGGTGAAGAAGTTTTTGTTGACCAGCGACATGATCACGAAGATCAGCACCGCCAGGAGCGGGATGCGGTAATCCTTGAATGCTTTCTTTGCCAGCGTCATATCGCTCACCTCTTTTTCAGATTATCCAGGTTGATCGCCAGCAGCAGGATCGCGCCCTGCACGATGTACTGCACCGCCGTGCTCAGACCGAACAGCTGCAGAATGTTGGAGATCAGGCCGAACGTCACCGTACCGATGAACACCTGCACCATGCCGCCGTGGCCGCCGTAGAGGGCGTTGCCGCCGATGATGGAGCAGACCGCGCCGTTGAAGTCGCCGCCGACGCCCGCGCCGTCCGACGCGCTGGTGAAGCGGGCGGCGTAGATGACCGCCGCGATGCCGCAGCAGAAGCCCGCCACGGTATAGGCGATGACCTTGACGCGGTTGACGTTGATACCGGCAAGGAAGGCCGATTTTTTGTTCGCGCCCGTCAGCAGCATCTGCCGGCCGAAGGTCGTCTTTTTGATGACGATCTGCAAGATCACCATGACCGCGATCCAGATCAGCGTACAGATCGGGAAGCCCAGCAGATTTCCCTGACCCAGCTGCTTGAACCAGTCGATCTCCGCCGGCAGGTCGATGCGGATGATCTCGCTGCCCGCGCAGTACCATTTGGCAAGCGCCTGCGCCATCATGCCGGTCGCGAGCGTGATCATGAAGCCCTCGCCGGAGCCGCCGCGCGTGAGCTTCATCAGAAGTCCGTTGATGAGGCCCAGCACCAGACCCGCCGCCAGCGCGATCACGATGCCGACCGCGCCGCTGCCCGTGGATTTTTCAAAGCCGATGCACAAGACTGCGCTCAGCGCCATGACATGGCCGATGGAAAGATCGAAGCCGCCGACGAGCAGCGTCATCGTACAGGCCACGGCCAGCATGCCGTTGACCGTGATGCGGCGCAGGACGTTCAGAATGTTGTCCATGCTGAAGAAATTGTCTGAGGTCAGCGCGCCGACGATGATCAGCGCGAACATCAGCAGTAAATTGGTATTGTTCCGGATCCAGTCGCCCGCAGAGGCGCCGTCCAGCCGTTTTTCAACCGTTTGATTCATACGCTCTCCTCCCGTCAAAGCGCATAGCGCATGACTTCCACGGCATTGATCTCGTCTCCCGTCAGCTCGGCGACGATGGCGTCGTCCTTGACGACGAGCACCCGGTCGCTCATGCCGAGCACCTCTGGCAGCTCGGAGGAGATGAGGATGACGGCCTTGCCCTGGGCGGCCAGCTCGTTGATGATGCCGTAGATCTCCCACTTCGCGCCGACGTCGATGCCGCGCGTCGGCTCATCCATGATGAGGATCTCCGGGTCTGCGTTCAGCCACTTGCCGATGACGACCTTCTGCTGGTTGCCGCCGGACAGATTGCCGACCTTCTGGTTGCGCGAGGGCGTCTTGACGTTGATCAGCTGAATGTACTGATCCGCGATCCCGTTTTCCACCTTCGCGCTCGTGAGCAGCCCCTTCCGCAGCTTCGGAAGATTCGCCATGCTCATGTTGGTCTTGATGGTAAAGTCGAGCGTCAGACCCTCGACCTTGCGATCCTCGGTCAAAAAGGCGATGCCGTGCTTCTTTGCCGCGGCGGGCGTCGTGATGCGCACCTTCTGGCCGTGGACATACACGTCGCAGGACGTGATATAGTCGACGCCGAACAGGCCGCGCATAATTTCCGTCCGCCCTGCGCCGACCAGACCCGCGATGCCGAGCACCTCGCCCCGGTGCAGCGAGAACGATACGTTCTGCTTCCGGTCCTTGCGGCAGAGGTTCTCCACGCGCAGGATCTCTTCGCCGGGCACGGTGTCGCGCGGGGGATACGCGCTGCTGACCTCGCGGCCGACCATCATTTCCACGATCCGGTCGGGCGAGACCTCGTTGACGTTGACCGTCCCGATGATCCGGCCGTCGCGCATGACGGTGGCCGTCTCGCAGATCTCGAAAATTTCCTCCATCCGGTGGGAGATATAAATAACCGCAATGCCCCGTTTTTTCAGGTCGCGGATGATGTCAAACAAAGCGTTCAGTTCTTTTTTGGTCAGAGTGGCCGAGGGCTCGTCCATCAGGATGATCCGGCAGTCGCGGCTGAGCGCCTTGGCGATCTCCACCATCTGCTTGCCGGCCACGGTCAGAGACCCGACCTCGGTCCTGGGATCCGCATCAAAGCCGATGCGGTCGAGCAGCTCCTTCGCCTTCCGGTTGAGCTCCTTCCAGTTGACCCGCTTGAGTCCTTTGGAGAGCCGTCCGGCAAAAATGTTTTCCGCGATGGAAAGCTGATCCACCAGATTGAGCTCCTGGAAAATGATGCTGATGCCGTTGGCGGCTGCGACCAGCGGATCGGTGATATCGACTTCCTTCCCGTCGATGAGGATCTGTCCTTCGTCTTTCTTATAGTTGCCGTTGAGGATCTTCATGAGCGTCGACTTACCCGCGCCGTTCTCCCCGACCAGAGCCCGCACCTCGCCTTCGGCGACGGAGAAGCCCACGTCGTCGAGCGCCTTGACGCCCGGGAACGACTTGCTGATATGACGCATTTCAAAAAAAGCATTGTTCACTGCGTTGTCTCCTTTTTTACAGCAGCCGGGTGTTGTCCACCCGGCTGCTGCTGCATCTGAATGACGTTCGAATCCGAAAGGAAACTGCGGCTTAGTCGTGCGCTGCAGTGTCGGCGTTTTCGGCGGTGACGAGCTCCATGCCCAGCCACTGGACGCGGTCGACGGTCTCGCCGTCGCTGACGGACTTGATGATATTCATAGCGTCACGGGCAAAGAAGCCGGCGGGGTAGGTGATGGTGAACGCGAACTTGCCTTCCTTCAGATAGGGGATGGACCACTCATAGAAGCCCTGGGAAGCAATGATGATCTGATCCTGCTTGCCGGCGGCCTCGATGGCGTTCCAGACGCCCTTGGACATGCCGTCGTCCTGGACGAGGAATGCCTTCAGATCGGGGTTGGCGGTGATGATGTCTTCCGCGGCAGCCTGTGCCTTCTGGGTATCCCAGTCGCAGTACTGCGTGGCGACGATCTCGATGTCGGGGTACTTGGCCAGCTCTTCTTCGAAGCCGGCGGTACGCTGCTGGGCGTTGTCAGCGCCGGTCAGACCGGCAATGATGGCGACCTTGCCGGACTCGCCGCCGATCTTGACATATTCGGCGGCTTCCATGATGCCGGATTCCTTCTGGCCGAACAGGACCTTATAGATCTTGTCGCTGATGCCGAGCTCATCGGCAAAGCCATAGTGGTCGACGACGATGATGCCGTTGTCGGCAGCCTGACCGACGACGGGCGCCAGAGCGGCGTTGTCAACGGCCTGAATGGTCATGGCGTTGAAGCCCTGCGCGATGATGGAGTTGACTTGGTCGATCTGGGTGGAAGCGTCCTGCTTGGAATCGAAGATCTCGTAGGTCCAGCCCCACTCGTCGCACTTTTCCTTGATGACGGCCTCGTACAGCTTGTTCCACTCGTTGTACTCGGCAAGGGAGATGGCGACCTTGAAGCCCTCTGCCGGAGCAGCGGTCTCGGTGGTCTCGGCGGGCGCGGTGGTCTCAGCGGGCGCGGTGGTTTCGGACTGAGCCGGCTCCGTCTTCGCAGCACAGGCCGCGAGGGCGAGAACCATGATCATGGCGAGAAGCAATGCGATGATTTTTTTCATTGTAGAGTCCCTCCGTAATAATATATGTTGAAGGCGTTTCCGCCCAGCAACCGGGAATATGGGGCATTGCAATAACTAAAATATTTAGTTAAATCATTTCTTTCAGTTGATTTCGTTTAGATTTTAGCACACTTTACTTCGCTTGGCAATATTACATCCTACAAAATCCGCTTCAAATTTTTGTGTAACATTCTAAAAAATTCGTTTTTCTTTTGATTTTTTGTAAATCGCGTCCATTTTAATGCAATAAAAGCTAAAATTTTAGTTAGAACGACTTACCCACGGGCTTTGATAAAGAAACTGACGATTCTATGTAATTACTAAAACTTTTAAATACCGCTTGCATTCCGCCGTCCGTTCCAGTATAATGCAGATATACATCCGTGCAGTGTGCGCACAGAAGGAGTTTTTTATGGGAAAGGTCACAAATAAGGACATTGCCGAGCGCGCCGGCGTTTCTGCCGCAGCCGTTTCGCTGGCCATCCACGGCCGAAAGGGCATCTCCGAAGCGACGCGCGCCCACATTCTCAAGATCGTGCAGGAGATGCACTACGCCCCGCCCTCCCGGGTCTGCACCGATTCGCGCACCGTCGTGCTCATCCCCGGCGCCGGGCTGCGGATGCCGCCGCCCGCGCTGCTGCAGGGCATTGCGGACTTCGCCGCGCAGCAGCACGCGCAGCTGCACATCCTCACGCTGCCGCAGCTCATGGAGGATTTTCCCGCCAAGCTCACCGGCTGCATGCTGCTCGTCACGTTCGACGAGCTCGACCGCAGCAAGCTCGATCTGATCGCCTCCGCCTCGCCGGATATTCTGGTGCTGGACGGGAATTTCAGCCGCAAGCCGTTTTTCAACGTCCGCTGGGACTATGCCGCCGCGGCCTACCGTCTGGTCTGCTGGCTGACGCAGCTGGGCCACCGCAGCTTTGTCTATATCAATGAGGACTTTTCCCCCGATAAGAACCTGATCATCTTCAGCGGCTTCCAGCGGCAGATCCTGCAGATGCACCTGCCGCTCGATCCGGTGCAGATCGTCATGGACGCGGGCAGCGACCCGCACGTCTGGTCGCACCTGCCCGAGATCGTGAGGAAAAACAATATTTCCGCCATCTTCTGCACCTCCGACCGCACTGCCGTCCGGGCCGCGGCCCATCTGCTGCAGGCCGGCCTGCGCATTCCGGACGATATCTCCATCGCCGCCCTGAGCGTCGACACGCCGCCGGAGCATCCGGTCTACCAGTTCACCCGCGTCGGCTTCCGGTCCGATATGCTCTCCGGCAGCCTGCAGTCGCTTCTGAGCGCGCCCGCCGACCGGCGGGAGCTGCTCGTCCCCATCACCGACATCGTCCCCGGCAATACCACCGCCGCGCCCAAATACGATCCCTCCGTCAAGCGTCTGGCGCTTGCGCTCATCCTGAAGGATCACCCGACCTACCGCGTCGTGCGCGCGGGCTTCCTCAATACCGTCCAGCACCTGGGCTATCAGGCCGAGGTCGTCGGCATCTCCGATACGGACGAGGCTGCCTTCCGCAGCGTCTGCCTGAGCCTGCTCGACCAGAACGTCGACGGCGTCGTCATGTGGCTGCCGCAGCCGGATATCATCCGCAGGCTTTCCGCCGCCGGTATCCAGGTCGTCTGCCCGCACAGCCTCTGCAAAAACGGCGAGGCCTACGGCCTGCGCGCCAACATCGCCGCCGCGCCGGAGCAGATCGCGCGCGACGTCGTCGCGTTCCTTGCGGAAAAGCTGGCTGGGCGGCGCGGCGTCATCGCCGTCTCCCAGTCGTCAGACAACGAGCAGGAGGACGCCGTCACGCGCGAGGTCATCCGCCTCGCGAAGACGAGCCTGCCGAATGTCGCCATCAACGCCGACCTGCGCTTTACCGAGCATATGGAAAAGAACAAGCAGCTCGTCATGGACTATATGAAAAAAACGCCGGATCTGCTCGGCGCATACACGACGGCCGGCGCGGCCTGCGCCTGCTGGGCCGCGGCCAGACGGGCGCTCGGCAGGGAAGACATGCTCATCGTCGGCACCGACTATACCGACGAAACACTCGATCTGCTCGAAAGCGGCGAAGTACAGGCCTTCGTGGCCCAGCCCCTGTACGAGGAGGCGCAGACGAGCGTGATCGCGCTCGACACCCTCCTGCGCGGCAACAGCTACCCGTTCTTCACCTCGCTCGACGCCCCGCTCGTCACCCGCGCCAACATGGACCGCTACCGCAAGCTCTTGCAGGACGTCAACAACTGGTACGCATAAAAGCCCCAAGGCTCCCCTTTCAGGGGAGCTGTCAGCGAAGCTGACTGAGAGGTTGCAGCAGGCAGCGGCAAAAAACAGAAGCCCAATGCGAATCCGCATGTACCAAAGCCTCCCCTTGCCGCGCCCCGCGCGGTAAGGGGAGGTGGCATTTGCGAAGCAAATGACGGAGGGGATTTGCTGCAAATTTCAGCGTGCTCTGAAATTTGTGACGTTCGAATCCCCTCAGGCCCTTCGGGCCAGCTCCCCTTGAGCCCAAGGGGAGCCTTGGGTGCGTGCGGATTCGCCGGAAATTTCGAAATATTATAAAATTTCCGTAGCATCCACTTAAAAAATCCCCGCTCTCCTCTTGAAAAGCCTGACTATATGTGGTAAAATTTCAATGAATTTCGAACAGGAGATATCTCCTGTTTCTGTTTCCCGTCAGGAAACAGAATAATCATTGACCGGGAGGAAAAAATCATGAAAAAGAGACTCCTCGCATGGATATTGGTGCTGATGTTGACCGTGACGCTGCTGCCGACGGCGGCGCTGGCGGAAGACGCTTCTTTAGCCGGGTTTTGCGGCGGTGATGCGAACGCGGAACTGGTTGAAACAATTACGGGTAGTACATGGGCTGGGCCGTATTCAATCGATATCTACAAAAATGTGAGATGGCAGCTGGATAAGAACGAGGATAATACTTATACGCTTACGCTGTCGGGTTCCGGTGTAATGGCTGATTATCTTGCAGGAAGTGCACGGCCGTGGAACACTTATGCTAAAAGTATTACAAAACTTGTTGTAGAAGACGGTATCAGCTCTGTTGGTAGCCGAACCTGCTATATGTTTGCGAAGCTTACTGATGTTGTTTTGGCAGACACTGTAACAGATATCGGTGAATTTAGTTTCAGTGAATGCAAAGCCCTGACTTCAATTGATTTGAGCAATGTGACCAGTATCCGCGCAAATGCACTGAGAGGCAATATATCGCTTTCTGATATTACGCTTTCTTCCAAGCTTAACGTGATCGGATATCAGGCATTCCGTGATTCCGGAGCGCCGAATTCCAGTATTTCGATTCCTGAAAGCGTAACAGAGATTGGCTTTGGCGCGTTTAGTGGTGCAAAATTTACAAACGCGCTGAATCTCCCTAACGTCGAAAAAGTCGGTGCCGTTGCTTTTAATAATTCCAATTTTGCAGCTGTTGCGCTGACAAATGCGAGTCTTGAAATTATTGCCGGAAAAAATGATTCTGGAAGCGAAATTGAGAATGGTGTGTTTTGCCATGTTAGGGCAGTGTTTTATACGTCTGTTCCCAGCGTAATGGACAGGCTTTATGACAAAAATCGGGAAAATAACATTGGCATTATTGCATGTACCAATGGCGGCTCATTTGCATCTGATACAGAGTTTAACGGATTTACACTTGCTGTACCCCAAAAGGATGGCTATATTTTTGCTGGCTGGTACAGCAACCAAGAACTCACCGAAAAAAAGGGATTGATCGAAGAGAATGGAACATACGTTGGCACGCCGACAACCGAGATTTCTGCTGACGGTCGGCGTTACTATGCCAAATGGGAAAAATCCGCGGATAATATTCCCGGCAAGGACGAGGGCAAGCAGATGGCCGTCGATCTCGGCTCTGCCGTCTATGGCGATACGCCGTCCGCAACGGTTCTGTTTGATGGCGCCGATGAACTGAAAGAGGTCAAGTCGGATCACGATTATTTTGACGCAGTAATCAACGACATGAACGTGACCATCACGCCCAAGGAAGGTCTGCAGCCCGGTACGTACACCGACACGCTCTACGTACATACCGAAAATGGCGCGGTGCATTTCATCACCGTCACCCTGACCGTCACGTCCAAGCCGGAGGAGCAGGAGGCCGACGCGGCGCTCTCGGGTGTCCTCGCCGCCATCACCGGCACGAACCCCTTCTCCGACGTTCCCGGCGGTGCGTATTATAACGCCGCCGTCCGCTGGGCGGTCAGGAACGGCATCGCCTCCGGCACGGACGCGAAGCACTTCTCGCCGGACGCCGCCTGCACGAGAGGGCAGGCCGTGACCTTCCTCTGGCGCGCGGCGGGCAGCCCGGCGCCTACGCTGGCGGAAAACCCGTTCACGGATGTAAAACCGTCGGATTACTGCTACGACGCTGTTCTATGGGCCGTTGAAAACGGCATCGCCAAGGGTACAAGCGCATCGACCTTCTCGCCGGATGCCGCCTGCACCCGCGGCCAGATCGTGACGTTCCTCTACCGCGCGGCGGGCTCGCCCGCGGGCTACGCGAACAGCGGCTACACGGACGTTCCGGAAACGAGCTACTGCGCCGCGCCTGTCGCCTGGGCCGTCGCCCTGCGCATCACGAGCGGCACAGGCGCCCTGACCTTCTCCCCGGACGACCTGTGTACCCGCGCTCAGATTGTGACCTTCCTTTACCGCGCAAACGCATAAAAAACGCCGCCCCTTCCCACACGGGAAGGGGCGGATTTGCGTATCGGAAAAGTCTGATTTTCATGAAGTATTGCGGGAGCACGGCGTCCATATAGGGGCCGATGCCTACATCGGCCCGGCAGAATGCACTGTTTTTACAGAAATCTTTGGCGAATTCGTAACTTCCGCATGGGCCGATGCGATGCCCGCAGGCTAGTTTCGAGGCGCAACCGCGCATCGCGCGGCTCTTAGCGCCGAAGATGGGCATCGGCCCCTACAAATAAACCGAAAAAATACGATATAAAACAGGCAACGAGTTTTTTGGCAGTTCCGCCTCTCCTTTCCACAGGATGGGGCGGATTCTATTTTTTATAGTCTCAGTCCTTTTTGCTGCGCCGGAAAAACAGCCGTTCCACGCGCTTGTACAGGAAGAACGTCAGGATCGACACCAGAACGCCCTTGAGCAGGTTGAACGGCACGACGGCCAGCAGCACGAGCGTGGACAGGTCGGTGATGGCGCCGTTGACCTGCGTTCCCATGGCGATGATGGCGTCGAGCGGCAAGCCGTACATGACGGCGAAGCGCGGAATGAGGAACCAGGCGTTAAAAAGGCTCCCGAACACGGTCATGACGCCCGTGCCGAGCGCCAGAGACGCGATCGCGCCCTTCTTGCTCAGCAGCTTCTGATACAGAATCGCCGCGGGCAGCACGAACGAGCTGCCGACGAGAAAATTCGCCAGATCGCCCACGAACGCCGTCGACGTCCCCTTGAGCAGCAGATGGATGAGCACCTTTAAAAATTCGCACACCACGCCCGCGACCGGGCCCAGCGAAAACGCGCAGATCAGAACGGGGAGCTCACTGAAATCGAGCTTGTAAAACGGCGGCGCGAAAAACAGCGGCAGCTCGATGACCATCAGCACGCCCGAGATCGCCGCGAGCATGCCGACCGTCGTGATCGTGTGCGCGGCGTTCAGCCGGTGCCGCTTTTTCATCACCAGCTTCTCTCCGCCCCACGCCAGCAGCACGACCGCAGCCGTCGCAGCAAGGCACAGCAGCACGAATTGAACGTTTTCCGAGACCGAGGCAAACAGCGTTTTCATCGAAGACCATCCTTTGCAAACAAAATAAGCACCTGAAACGAGCTTCAGGTGCTGCAAACGGACGGCCCAGATAATATCCCTGGCTGCCGCGCAGAAATCTTCTTCCATCCAGACTGTACTGTCGGTACCGGAATCACACCGGTTCAGCTTGCGCTCGCGGACTTTACCGCCGGTCGGGAATTTCGCCCTGCCCTGAAGATCGATTCGATTGTACCGTCATAGTAGCACGGCGGGGGCCGCTTGTAAAGAGGCAATTTTTCTGATATACTGTGAAAAAACGAACGGGGAGGGGAAAGCCTGTGATCTGCGCCTTTACCGGCCACCGGCCGGAGCGGCTGCCGTGGGGGCTGAATGAGGCCGACCCGCGCTGCGCCGCGCTGAAGACGCTCCTGCGCCGCACGGTGCGGGAGGTCTATAGCCGGGGCTTTCATACTTTCCTGTGCGGCATGGCCCGCGGCTGCGACCAGTATTTTGCCGAGGCTGTTCTCTCCGTAAAGGCAGACGGCGCGCCGGACGCGCAATTATGCGCCATGATCCCGTGTCCGTCGCAGCCGGACGGGTGGGACGCGGCGTCCCTCGCGCGCTATTGGGCTTTGCTCAATGCCTGCGATCAGGTCGAGGTGCTGGAAGACCATTACAGCCCCGGCTGCATGCTCCGGCGCAACCGCGAAATGCTCCGCCGCGCGCAGCTGCTCATCTCCGTCTACGACGGCACCCCCGGCGGCACCGCCTCCACCGTCCGCCTTGCCGAACAGCAAGGACTGGAAGTGCTCCCGTTGTGGATGTGAGCATCCCCCGAAAAAGGCTCCCCTTCCAGGGGAGCTGGCGCGAAGCGCCTGAGAGGTTGCGGTAGGCAGATACAATCTGCGAAAATCTATCGGCGAATTCGTACAAACCCAAGGCTCCCCTTGGGCTCAAGGGAGAGCTGTCAGCGCAGCTGACTGAGGGGATTCGAACACAGCAAATTTCGGAGCACTCTGAAACCAGCCACAAATCCCCTCCGTCATTTTCTTCGAAAATGCCACCTCCCCTTACCGCGCGGGGCGCGGCAAGAGGAGGCTTTGGTACGCAAAATCACTCCGGCATGTTCAGCCCGTGCATCACGCCGGTCTTCGCGTTCGACGCGACGTCCGCGCCGACGATCTGGCCGTCTTTGACCAGAAGCGTCGCGTAATAGACGCCGTTCTCGTCCGGATAATTCGTGATCCGGTAAACATAGCGCGTCAGCTCCTTGCCGCTGTACTGCAGCAGATCGTAGCCCTGCGAGACCTGCAGCTCATTATAGCGCAGGAAGACCTCGCCGGGCTCGGTCGGAACGGTGACCTGCTGGGTCTTGACCGGCTCCGCCTCGACCTGCCAGCCGAAGCCCTCGAGGAACGCGACGCGCGCCTCGTTCGTTGCACCCTGTGCATCGCTCTTTGCGGGCGTTTCCGCATCGCCGCCCGCGCCGTGCAGACACAGCGCCAGCACGACCGCCGCCGCGATGAGCAGCAGCACGATGAGCAGCAGTCTTCTTTTGGGGACCTTCGCCGTCATGATGACCATGGAACGATTCCTCCGATCTTTTTGATTGCATGGTACAACCTATGCAGACCGAATTTGTTTATGACAGGAGCAGCAGCATGCAGAGACTCGACAGAATTCTGAGTGAGGCCGGCGTCGCCAGCCGGAAGGAGCTGCGCGCGATCATCCGCGCCGGCCGCGTGCGCGTAAACGATGCGGCCGTGACCGACGAGAGCCGGAAATTTGACGAGACCGCCGTCCGCGTCACGGTGGACGGAACCCCCGTGCGCCTGCGCGGGCCGGTCCTCATCAT
Organism: uncultured Oscillospiraceae bacterium; assembly: GCA_934646185.1. Lineage (GTDB taxonomy): Bacteria > Bacillota > Clostridia > Oscillospirales > Oscillospiraceae > CAG-170. The sequence goes on from CAKUEH010000002.1 coordinate 53,978, forward strand.
GCTCAACAAGCCCGCGGGCTACCTGACCGCCGCCGACGACCCGAAGGCGAAGACCGTCATGGAGCTCGTGCCGGACGAATACCGCAGGCTCGGCGTCATGCCTGTCGGCAGGCTCGACAAGGATACCGAGGGCCTGCTTCTTCTGACGAACGACGGCGATCTTGCCCACCGTATCCTCTCGCCCCGTCACGGCGTCTGGAAGCGCTATTACGCCGAGCACGAAGGGCAGACGGGGGTGGAGGACGTGCGCGCCTTCGAGCAGGGACTGGTGCTTGCCGACGGCCTGCACTGCCTGCCGGCCAGGCTCACGCCGCTGCCCGGCGGCCGCTCCATCGTCTGCGTGCAGGAGGGAAAGTACCATCAGGTGCGCCGGATGCTCGCCAGCCGGGGCTGTCCGGTGACCTATCTGCGCCGCGAGGCCGAGGGCGGCCTGACGCTCGGCAATCTGCCGTCCGGACAGACAAAAGAACTGAATATTGTGGAAGCCGAAGGGCTTCTTCAGAATATCTTGTGATTTTGACGGAAGAAAAAACTTGCATATTTTGAGAGTCACAGACCCTGAATTTGGAGCAAATGACGAAAAACTATGAAAATGCCACAAAAAAAGATGGTCGTTTTCAAATAAAATGTCAAAAAGACCTTGCGCTTCTGCCGAAAATGTAGTATTATGTCAATGGTTGTTTGTGTAAAAAGCAAGTTGTAATAGGGAGGGCGTATTATGTCCAGCCGCGTTTTTCAGAGTGTGATCGTCCAGATGAAGGAGGCGACCGACCGCATGATCGGCGTGATCGACGCCGACAGCACCGTGATCTCCTGCAGCGACACTTCCCGCATCGGGGAAAAATGGCCCGAGGCCGTCATCAAGCTCAACAGCGCCCCGGATTCCATCGTCGTCGTCGATAAAAAGACCTTCAAGCCGCTCGTTTCCTGGAGCGCCTATTTTGACTACGCCGTGTTTGCCGAGGGCGACGACGAGACCGCCAGGAGCCTCTGCATCATGGCCTATGTCGCGCTCAACGGCGCGAAGACCTACTATGAGGAAAAGCACGACAAGGGGACCTTCGTCAAGAATATCATCACCGACAATATCCTGCCGGGCGATATCTATATCCGCGCGAAGGAGCTGCACTTCGTCACCGACGCGCCGCGCGCCGTCTTCCTCGTCCGGCAGGTAGGCCGGGCGGACGTCGCCTCCGTCGATGTGCTTTCCGGCATGTTCCCGGACAAGCAGCAGGACTTTGTCCTGTCCATCAACGAGACGGATATCGCCATCGTCAAGCAGATCGCCCCCGGCACGGAAAAGGCCGAGCTTCTGCAGACGGCCCAGACCATCGAGCAGACGCTCCGGTCCGAGCTGTTCGTCAAGACCGTCATCGGCATCTCCACCGTCGCGGGCCACCTGCGCGAGCTGGCCGACGCCTATAAGGAGGCGCAGGTCGCCATTGAGGTCGGCAAGGTCTTCGAGACGGAGAAAACGATCATCAACTATGAAAATCTCGGCATCGGCCGCCTGATCTATCAGCTCCCGACGACGCTCTGCGAGATCTTCCTGTCCGAGGTGTTCAAGAAGAATTCCATCGACACGCTCGATCAGGAGACGTTGTTCACGATCAACAAATTCTTCGAGAACAACCTCAACGTCTCCGAGACCTCCCGCAAGCTGTTCGTCCACAGAAACACGCTGGTGTACCGGCTTGAGAAGATCAAGAAGCTCACCGGCCTTGACCTGCGCGAGTTTGACGACGCGATCATCTTCAAGGTCGCCCTCATGGTCAAGAAGTATCTTGTCTCGCGCGAGAACAGACTCATCTGATCCGCGCAACGCTTTGAAAATCGGAGTTTAACATGATCGAATTACAGGATGTGCATAAAACCTACGACACCGGCACGATCGCGGTGAACGGCATCTCCATGAAGATCGACGACGGCGAATTTGTCTTTCTGGTCGGCCCGTCCGGCTCCGGCAAATCCACCATCATCAAGATCCTGACCGCCGAGCTGCGCCCGACGTCCGGCAGTGCGCTTGTCAACGGCTTCGCCGTCGAAAAGCTCCGCAGCCGCGCCGTGCCGTACCTGCGCCGGACGCTCGGCGTCATCTTCCAGGATTTCCGCCTCATCAGCGACAAGTCCGTCTATGAAAACGTCGCGTTCGCCATGCGCGTCATCGGCGCGCCGGAGAAGGAGATCCAAAAGCGCGTGCCGTATGTGCTCGAGCTGGTCGGTCTGGAGACGAAGGGCCGCAGGCTCCCGAACGAGCTGTCCGGCGGCGAGCAGCAACGCGTCGCCATCGCAAGAGCGCTTGTCAACAATCCCAGTGTCATCATCGCCGACGAGCCCACGGGCAACCTTGACCCGGCGCGCTCGCTCGAAATTATGATGCTGCTCGAACAGATCAACGCCCTCGGCACCACCGTTCTGGTCGTCACGCACGAGCGGGAGCTTGTCAACCGCTTTACCAAGCGTGTCGTCGCCATCAACGAGGGCAGGATCATCAGCGACGGAATGGACGGGTATTATCTCAATGAAGAAGAATAACATCGGTTACTTACTGCGCGAGGGCTTCCGCGGCGTGTTCCTGCACGGCTTCATGTCCTTCGCGGCCATCTGCGTGACGGTGGCGTGCCTCATCATCATGGGCTCGTTCTGCCTCATTCTCTACAATACCAGCGCTCTGGTCAAGGAGCTCGAGAGCGAGAACGAGATGCTCGTCTACATCGACGAGAGCTATTCCGAGGCAAAAGCCAAATCCGTCGGCTCGCAGATCAACCTCATCACAAACGTCCGCTCCGCGACCTTTGTCTCGCGCGAGCAGGCGCTGCAGGACTTTGTCGACGAGCAGAACGATCCGAACCTGTTCGCGGGTCTCGATTCCGACACCCTGCGCGACCGCTATATCGTCACGGTCGAGGACAATTCTCTTTTGAAGCAGACCTATGACAAGCTCACGGACATCGAGGGCGTGGCCGAGGTCAAGGCGCATTTCGAGATCGCCGAGGGCTTCCAGACCGTGCAGAATGTCCTGAACATCGCCTCGCTCATTATCGTCTCGGTGCTGTTTGTCGTCTCGCTGTTCATCATCTCCAACACCGTCAAGCTCGCCATGTACTCCCGCAGCGAGGAGATCGCCATCATGAAGATGGTCGGCGCGACCAACGCCTTTATCCGACTGCCTTTTGTCGTCGAAGGCTTTATCATTGGTATCATCGCCGCCGCAGCCGCGTTCTTCCTCGAATGGGGCCTGTACGATTTTGTCCTTTCGAAGATCGCCCAGCTCGACACGCTCAAGCTGTTCGTCCTGACCCCGTTCACGGACGTCATTGAGATCGTCGCGGTTGCCTACGCGGTCACGGGCTTCCTCGTGGGCGTGTTCGGCAGCTTGCTCTCCATCCGGAAGTTCCTGAAGGTGTAAAACCGGGAGGTATCCTTACTTATGAAACAGAAAAACAGCGGCTCCGGCCGCCGGATCGTCTGTCTGGTACTGGTTGCAGTCATGCTTCTGGGGCTTATTTCAAGCGCCCTCATCATCATGGCCAACGCCGCGTCGAGCGCGGAGATCAAAAAAGAGCTCACCGGCCTTCGCAGCCAGCAGGCAGAGCTCAAAAAGGAGCGCGACGCGCTCCAGGCAAAGATCAAGGAAAACCAGTCCAAGACCCAGAGCCTCGTCGATAAGAAATCTGACATCGACCAGCAGATCAACATGACGCTGGCGACCGTCGACAACCTCAACAAGCAGGTGCAGCAGTACAGTCTGCTCATCGCCAACAAGCAGTCCGAGCTCGAAGCGTCGCAAGCCGAGGAACAGCGCCTGAACGAGCAGTATAAGACCCGCATCCGCTCCATGGAGGAGACGGGCAATATCTCCTATTGGGCGATCCTGTTCGGCGCGAACAGCTTCTCGGATCTGCTCGACAAGATCGACGTCATTCAGGAGATCGCCAAGGCCGACCAGCTGATGCTGGATAAGATGAGGGCCGTCTCCGAGAAGATCGCGTCCGAGCGCACGGAGCTCGAGCAGCAGCTGGCAGAGCTTGGCGCGACCCGCGACGAGCTCGACCAGCAGGAGCAGGAGCTCGAGGCCCAGCGTGCGGAGCAGGATGTTCTGCTCAGAGATATGCTGGAAGCCTACGAGGAAATGAACGCCGACTACGAGCAGAACATGGCGGACGAGGCTGCGCTCTCCGAGGAGATCGCCCAGTCCGAAGCCGCGTATTATGCCGCCCTCTCCAAGGAAGAGGCGGAGCGCATCGCAGCGCTGAACCGGCAGAACAACAATAAGGGCTCGAACAGCAATTCCAGCGGCTCGACCAACACCGGCGGCTGGCTGTATCCGCTGCCGTATCAGTGCCAGGTGACCGACTCCTACGGCTACCGCATCCATCCGCTGACCGGCAAGTACAGCTGGCACAACGGCGTGGACTTCGCCGCGGGCGCCAATACGGCGATCCTCGCCACCAAATCCGGCACAGTCACGACCGCGGCCTATTCCGGCGCCTGGGGCTATTATGTCGTCATCAACCACGGCGACGGCTATTCCAGCCTCTACGCCCACCAGCCGTCCCTGTCCGTGTCGGTCGGCGATTACGTCACGCAGGGCCAGACCATTGGCTATGTCGGCTCCACCGGCTATTCCACCGGCCCGCACCTGCATTTCACCATCTACTACAACGGTGCCGACGTCAATCCCTTCAACTACATCGGCTGATCCCCAAACCAAAACCCGGAGCATCCGCTCCGGGTTTGCGCATCGAAAGAAGATCGATCTGAGATTACAGGAGAACGCAATGAAAATTTGTCAGCTGACAAACAGCACAGAAAAACAGCGTGTGACGCGGAGCATTTTGGAAGCACTTTCGGAATGGTTCGGCATCCCGGAAGCACGAGAGAATTACATCAAAGAAAGCAGCGATCACATATTCTTCTGCGCTTATGACGCAGATAAGCCGGTGGGCTTTTTATATCTGAAAGAAACGGGAAAGGCTACCGTCGAATTATACGTGATGGGCGTATTAAAGGAATATCACCGTCAGGGGATTGGCCGTGAGCTGTTTCAACAAGCAAGAGAGGCGGCAGGCAGAGCCGGATACTCCTTTATGCAGGTAAAAACCGTGCAGATGGGAAGATATGCGGAATATGACAGTACGAACCGGTTTTACCTGTCGCTCGGCTTTCAGGAATTTGAGGTATTTCCGACATTATGGGATGAATGGAATCCCTGTCAGGTATACGTAATGGCGATATAATTCTGTCCGGATGCGTGAGACCGGCAGCTTATTTCTTCGGCTTCCGATCAAAGAACGGAGATTTTCCGCTGACGCTGAGGGGGAGCCCGAGTACCAGCGACGCTTTTTCTCCGAGCAGGCCGAGGCTTTTTGCCGCGCGGCCGACGGAGAACATCACGCGGCTGTCGACGCGCGCGTCCGCTGCCGCTGCGGCGGCGGAGCCGATGGCAATGCCAACATCAACGGCGTCCCACGCGCACAGACCGTCCTGCTCCGCGCAGTCGGCGCAGCTTTTGAAATGACAGTACTGACAGCCCGCGTCAAGCCCGCGGCGCACCTCCTCCATCCCAAAGAGCACCACGGCGTCAGCCGCCTCGACGTTCTCCGCGTCGCGCGTAAAAAACGCATAATTCAGCTCACCGGCCAGCTTCCGCATCTGTGCGGCCAGCTGGCTTTTGTCTTCGCCTGTCAAAACACAGGTCACAAGCCCGTCCATGCCCTTGGTCTTCGGCGCGGTACGCGCGGCGGCGCAGACCTTTGCCGCCGCGTCCAGAACGGCGCGGGATTCCATGTCCCTTGAAGAATAGATCATTTTGATATGGCTCCTTTCGACTTTTTATTTGAGTATAGAGTTTTCACGGGAAACTGTCAACCGATGCGCACGCCTTTCTTGAAAGAGAGCCGGAAATGTGGTAAACTAACCGGAGAAATGCAAAGGAGTTTACGCCTATGAAGCTGATGGTTCTCGACGGCAACAGCGTCATCAACCGCGCCTATTACGGCGTCCGCGCGCTGACGACCAAAGACGGCTTTTTTACGAACGCCATTTACGGCTTTCTGAATATTCTCGAAAAGCTCCGCGCGGAGGAAAAGCCGGACGCGCTCTGCGTCGCGTTCGACCTCAAAGCGCCGACGTTCCGCCATCTGCAGTACGACGGCTACAAGGCCATGCGCCACCCCATGCCGGACGAGCTTGCCATGCAGATGCCTGTCATGAAGGATGTGCTGCGCGCCATGCGCATCCCGATCTTCGAATGCGAGGGCTGGGAGGCCGACGACGTGATCGGCACGATCGGAAAGCGCTGCGGCAGCGCGGGCTGGGACTGCGTGATCGTCACCGGCGACCGGGATTCGCTGCAGCTGATCGACGGACATGTGACCGTCAAGCTCGTCTCGTCCAAGCTGTCCCAGACCATCGCGGTCAATTACGATCCCGCGAAATTCCGCGAGGAATACGGCTTTGATCCCATCCGCCTGATCGACCTCAAGGCGCTCATGGGCGACAGCTCGGACAATATCCCAGGCGTTGCGGGCGTCGGCCCGAAGACGGCGACGCAGCTGCTGCTGGACTACGGCACGCTGGACGGCGTGTACGCACATCTGGACGCGATCAAGGAAAAGCTGCGCGCCAAGCTCGAGCAGGGGAGAGACAGCGCCTATCTGTCCTACGATCTGGCGACGATCCGCTGCGAAGCGCCGATCGAATTTTCGCCGGAGGGCTGCCTCGTGCAGCCGTATGACGAGGCGGCCCTGTACGAGCTGTTCACACGGCTGGAATTCACCCGCCTCATCGCCCGCTACGGCCTGCATGCGCCGCAGGAGACGGCGGAAAACGGCATGATCGAGGGCGTCTGTACCAGCGAGGTCGTAGATGATCCCGCCCGGGCAGAGGCGCTTGCCGCAGAATTCCAGAAAGAACATTACGTAAACATGATCGCGGAACCGGATCTTTCCGGAATCGCAGTCAATACAGATGAATCCGGCTATTATTTCTGCGGCGGCGCGCTGAAAAGTAAGAAGTTTATGTCAACCTTGTTCGGCGCGTCCGTCAAGAAGGTCACGCACGACTGCAAGCCGCTCATGCGCCGCCTGCTGGAGCTGGGATACCCAGCGGAGGGCTTTATTTTCGACACCGCGCTCGCCGTCTACGATCTCGACGCGACGCAGGGAAGCTACGACCTTGACCGCGTAGTCACGCACCAGCTGGGCTTTGAGATCGGCCGCGCGGACAAGAACGAGGCCGGCGAGGAGGCCGCGCGCGTATGCGGCCGGCTTGCCGAGGCCTCCGCGGTCGCGGCACTGTATAACGCGCTGCCGGAAAGGCTTGCGCAGAACGGCATGGAAAAGCTCTATTATGAGATCGAGCTGCCGCTCTGCCGCGTGCTGGCTGAGATGGAATGCGCGGGCGTCAAGGCCGACCAGATGGCCCTGATCTCATTCGGAAACACGCTGGAAAGCCGCATCAGCGCGGCCCAGAAGACCATTTTCGGCTTTGCTGGACGGGAATTCAACATCAATTCCACCAGGCAGCTCGGCGAGATCCTCTTTGACGAGCTTGGCCTGCCCGCGGGCAAGAAGACCAAAAGCGGCTATTCGACGAACGCCGACGTGCTCGAGAAGCTCAAGGGCAAGCACCCGATCATCGAGGCGATCCTTGACTACCGCGCCATGACGAAGCTCAAGAGCACGTATGCGGACGGCCTTGTCAAGCAAATCGCGGACGACGGACGCATCCACACCACCTTCCAGAACATGGTCACGGCCACGGGCCGCCTGTCCTCGACCGAACCGAACCTCCAGAACATCCCTGTCCGCACGGAGCTCGGCAGCGAGATCCGCAGGATGTTCGTGCCCAGCGACGGCTGCGTCTTCGTCGATGCGGATTACAGCCAGATCGAGCTGCGCGTGCTGGCGCACATCGCAGACGACAAGACCATGCAGGAGGCGTTCCGATCCGGCTTCGATATCCACACCGCGACCGCCGCGCAGGTCTTCGGCGTGGAGCCGGAGCAGGTCACGCCGCTCATGCGCCGCCACGCGAAGGCCGTCAATTTCGGCATCGTCTACGGCATTTCAGAATTTTCCCTCTCAGAAGACATCGGCGTCACGCGCAGGGAAGCGCGGCAGTATATCGACAATTATCTGGCGCATTACGCGGGCGTCCGAACCTATATGCACGAGATCGTTGAACAGGCAAAGCGCGACGGCTATGTGACCACGCTCTTCGGCCGCCGCCGCGAGCTGCCGGAGCTCAAAAGCAGCAACTTCAACATCCGCTCCTTCGGTGAGCGCGTCGCGCTCAACACGCCCATTCAGGGCACGGCGGCGGATATCATCAAGCTGGCCATGATCCGCGTCGACGCGGCGCTCCGGAAGCAGAAGCTCAAGGCGCGCCTCGTCCTCCAGGTCCACGACGAGCTGATCGTCGAGTGCCCGGTCAAAGAAGCGGAGCAGGTCAAAAAGATCGTGACCGCCGAGATGGAAAACGTCGTGCAGCTGCGCGTTCCGCTGCTGGCGGAGGCAAAGTCCGGCGCGAGCTGGTATGAGGCGAAGTGAAGACCATGACAGAACTGACTATCACGCCGATGGAGCCGGAGCATCTTGCGCAGATCGCCGCGCTGGAGGCCGCCTGCTTTTCCGACCCCTGGCCGGAATCGATCCTTGCGCACGAGCTGCAGAACCCGCTGAGCCTCTGGCTCTGCGCCATGGACGGCGATACCGTCGCGGGCTATATCGGCAGCCAGACGGTCCTGGGCGAATCGGATATGATGAACCTTGCCGTGCGCCCGGACTACCGCCGCAGAGGCGTCGGCCGCGCGCTCGTCCTTGCGCTTTGCGCGGCGCTGAAAAAGCAGATGCTGGCGTCGGCCCTGACGCTTGAGGTGCGGGACTCCAACGCGCCCGCCGCCGCGCTCTATGCCGCGCTCGGCTTTGAACAGATCGGCCTGCGGAAAAACTATTACCAACACCCCAAAGAGGATGCGCGCATCCTCAGAAAGGAACTGAAATGAAACTTCTTGCCGTGGAATCCTCCTGTGACGAGACTGCCGTTGCCGTCGTGGAGGACGGAAGAACGATCCTGACAGACTGCATCGCCTCGCAGGTCGCACTGCACCGGCTTTACGGCGGCGTCGTGCCGGAGCTGGCCTCGCGCAAGCATATCGAGGCGATCTACGCACTGGCGGACGAGGCGCTTTCCCGCGCGTCCATGACGCGGCAGGAGATTGACGCGATCGCCGTGACCTACGCGCCGGGCCTCATCGGCGCGGTGCTGGTCGGCGTGAATTTCGCGAAGGCGGCGGCGTACAGTCTCGGCGTGCCGCTCGTCCCGGTTCACCACATCCGGGGACATATCGCGGCCAATTATCTCGCATATCCCGATCTGGAGCCGCCGTTTCTGTGCCTCGTCGTCTCCGGCGGGCATACGCTGATTGTCGACGTGCAGGATTACACAAAATTCCGCATCATGGGCACGACCCGCGACGACGCGGCGGGGGAGTGCTTTGACAAGATCGCCCGCGTGATCGGCATGCCGTATCCCGGCGGCGCGGCGCTTGACAAAACGGCGCAGACCGGCGACGAGAGCAAATACCCCATGCCGCACACGAAGCTCAGCGGCAATCCGCTCGATATGTCCTTCTCGGGCCTGAAGACCGCGGCGCTGAACCTCATCCATACGCATGAGCAGCGCGGCGAGACGCTGGATATCCCGTCGCTGTGCGCGTCGTTTTCCAAAGCGGTCAGCGATATGCTCGTGCCGCGGACGATGCAGGCGCTGAAGGAAACAGGATATAAAACGCTCGCCATTGCGGGCGGCGTCGCGGCCAATTCCCGTATCCGCGGCGATTTTACCCGCGAAACGCAGCGGCTCGGCGTCCGCCTGTGCATGCCGCCGCTCAGCCTCTGCGGAGACAACGGCGCCATGATCGGCGCGCAGGGCTATTACGAATATCTGGCCGGAAAACGCGCCGGGCAGGATCTCAACGCCTACGCGACCATGAGTCTGGAAAACGGATAAAAAGCACCCTCCTGCCGCGCGCCGCGCGGCAGGAGGGTAAGTTTTTCATTGTCCGCCGGGCGGAATGCCCCTTAATCCAGCTCGAAATACTTCTTGAAGATATTCCGCAGCAGATAGGAATTCAGCATCGCGACAAGCGCGCCGCCGATCAGGATCCAGAAGATGCACGTTTTCAGGAAGAACCCGGTCGCAAAGAAGAACAGAGCCGGCGCGGCCAGATTCAAAGCAGCCATCACGACCGAGTAGGGCAGATTGCCGATCGAGAGCAGACAGGCGTTTTTGAGCGTATTTTTAATGGTGTTGTCAAACTGCGCCAGCAGGGGATAGATGTATGAGCAGATCAGCGAGACGAGCACAGCCGGGAAGCAGAAGACCACGCCCATCCAGATCGACTGCGCCACCGCGCCGGACAGATACATCCAGAGCTCGTAGATCACCAGCAGCGTCGGAACCAGAAGGATCAGAAACAGCAGAACGCCCTGCTTGAAATTGAGCTTGAACGCGGCCCAGAAGCTGCGGACCACGCCGCCGCCCTCGCCGCGCACCAGATTGAGCGTCACGCGGTACATGGCCGTCGTGGACGCGCCGATCGTGAACACGGGGATGCAGAAGACCAGCCACAGCAGATTCAGGATCACAAGATCCGCGACCCGCGACATAAACGACCAGAAAGGGGAATCATAATTGAAGAATTTCATAGTGGGCCTCGTTTCAGGATAGAATATAAAATATTATATCGACTGAACAGATAAAACGCAAGCCGGAAAGAAGATAGAAGCAAAATGCACAATTTTTCAGGCGTGAAATCGTGCAAAGCGCTGAAAATGATTTCGGGACAAATTTTGATTGCTCAGAACGGAAAAATGTAGTATAATATGGTCATTGGAAATGGAAACGTTTCCAGAATTCAAAATCTACTCAGGAGGAATACCATGAAAAAGATCATCGCAATGCTTCTGGCGCTCGTGATGGTTCTTGGCCTGGCTGCCTGCGCATCCAAGACCGAGCCCGCTCAGCCCGAAGAGACCACCCCGGCCGAGACCACTGATACCCCGGCTGCCACCGAAGAGACTGCCCCCGCTGAGACCGAGACGGAAGAGCCCGCCGCGACCGAAGCCACCGGCTCTGTCTACTACCTGAACTTCAAGCCCGAAGCTGACGAAGCCTGGCAGAAGCTCGCCGCCACCTACACCGAGCAGACCGGCGTTCCCGTCAAGGTCGTCACCGCTGCTTCCGGCACCTACGACACCACCCTCGCAGCCGAGCTCGATAAGAGCTCTGCTCCGACCCTGTTCCAGTGCGGCAACCAGGGCGCCATCAACTCCTACGGCGACTACTGCTATCCGCTCGACGGCACTGCCATCATGGATCAGATGACCACCGACGCCTTCAACCTCAAGGGTGAAGACGGCCAGACCCTCTCCATCGGCTACTGCTACGAGGCGTTCGGCATCATCGTCAACAAGGCTCTGCTTGAGAAGGCCGGCCACTCCATCGACGAGATCACCGACTTCGCTTCCCTGAAGGCTGTTGCTGACGACATCCATGCCCGTGCTTCCGAGCTCGGCTTCGACGCATTCTCCTCCGCCGGCCTCGACGGCTCCTCCAGCTGGCGTTTCTCCGGCCATCTGGCCAACATGCCGCTGTTCTACGAGTTCCGTGACGACAATGTCACCGCTCAGCCCGCCACCATCACCGGTGCTTACCTCGAAAACTTCAAGAACATCTGGGATCTCTACATCACCGATTCCGCCACCACCGGCGCTGCTCTGGCGACCGCTACCGGCGACGAGTCCGAAGCCGAATTCGGCGAGGGCAAGGCTGCGTTCTATCAGAACGGCACCTGGGAATACTCCAACCTGACCGGTACGTTCGGCATGAACCCCGACGACTTGGCTATGATCCCCATCTACTGCGGCGTTGACGGCGAAGAAGAAGCCGGTCTGTGCGCTGGCACTGAGAACTGCTGGGCCATCAACAACGAAGCCTCTGAAGAAGACATTCAGGCGACCATCGACTTCCTCGTCTGGGTCGTTACCTCTGACGAAGGCACCACAATGCTGGCACAAGAGTTTGGCCCCTGCCCGTTCAAGGACGCCAAGGAGCCGGAGAACGTCTTCTTCCAGGATGCCAACAAGTACACTGCCGACGGCAAGTACGTTGTGACCTGGGCATTCAACTGGACTCCCGCTGTTGACGACTGGCGTGCTGCCGTTGTCGACGCTCTGACCCAGTACACCGCCGGTACCGGCGACTGGTCCGCTGTCGAGACTGCATTCGTGCAGGGCTGGGCGACCCAGTATGCAAAGGAAAACGCATAAGCAATAAGGCGTGACCAAAAGTAAAGAGGGGGCTGCAAAGCCCCCTTTTTTACCGAAACCATCCTGCAGGATCTTGCAGACAAACGCCCGCAGAGCGGACGCTTGTCTGTGAAATTTTCAGGAAAGAAAAATACAAATAAAGGAGAAGCATGATGAAGAAGAAAAAACATGACGATTCGGCTCTGTCATGCAGCCTGATCCGCCGCCCGATCCAGCGCTGGGGCTGGCTGTTCCTGCTGCCGACGTTCGCTGCGTTCTGCGTAGGCTTCCTGTATCCGTTCGCAAAGGGTCTGTTCCTGTCCTTCTGCAAGTTCAAGACGACCAGCAAATGGACCTGGGTGGGCCTGAAAAACTACCAGACCATTTTCCAGGACGAGGGCTTCCTCCATGCGTTCTGGTATACGGCGCTGTTCGCGCTCGTGTCCCTGCTCATCATCAACGTGCTGGCCTTTGCCGTTGCCTATGTTCTGACCAAGGGCATCAAGGGCTCGAACATCTTCCGTACCGTTTTCTTCATGCCGAACCTCATCGGCGGCATCGTTCTGGGCTATATCTGGCTCATGATCTTCGACGGCATCCTCAGCAACTTCGATACTGCCGTCGTGCTGGAAACCAAATACGGCTTCTGGGGCCTCATCATCCTCATGTGCTGGCAGCAGATCGGATATATGATGATCATATATATCGCCGGTCTGCAGGCCATCCCCGAGGATATGCTCGAGGCCGCAAAGATCGACGGCGCTTCCGGCTGGAAGACCCTCTGGCACATCACCATCCCCAATGTCATGCCGTCCATCACCATCTGCACCTTCCTGTCCCTGACCAACGGCTTCAAGCTCTATGACCAGAACCTCGCCCTCACCGGCGGCTCGCCCTTTAAGACGCTGGCCGACGGCAACGTTATCAAGACGACGGAAATGCTGGCGCTGAACATCGTCAACTCCAACACCTCCAACTCCAAGGGCCCCGGACAGGCCAAGGCGGTCGTGTTCTTTATCCTCGTCGCGATCATCAGCATCGCCCAGCTTGTATCCACCAGAAAGAAGGAGGTCGATCAGTAATGAAAAACACCGGCTTCCAGAAAGAGCGCCGCTCGCATACCGTCCTGACGGTCGTGTTTGCGATCATCGCCATCGCGTATCTCTACCCGATCTTCATCGTTCTGGTCAACTCTCTCAAGACCAACGCCGCCATCAACCTTGACACGTTCGCCTTCCCCACGCGCGATACCTTCATGGGCCTGCAGAACTATATCAAGGGCATGACCTTCGGCAACTATCCGTTCTACAAATCCGTTGAATACAGCCTGATGATCACGCTGCTCTCCGCGGCCCTGATCCTCATCTGCACGTCCATGGCCGCGTGGTATATCTCCCGTGTCGACAGCCTCGTCTGCCGCATCGTGTACTACCTGTGCGTGTTCTCCATGGTCGTCCCGTTCCAGATGGTCATGTTCACGCTGGCAAAGACCGCCGACACCCTGAAGCTCAACCGTCCGTGGACCATCCCCATCGTCTACCTCGGCTTCGGCGCGGGCCTCGCCGTGTTCATGTTCACCGGCTTTGTCAAGTCCATCCCGCGCTCCATCGAAGAGGCCGCCGTCATCGACGGCTGCACCCCCGTGCAGACCTTCTTCCAGGTCGTCCTGCCCATGATGAAGCCGACCTTCATCTCCGTCGGCGTCCTGGAGATCATGTGGGTCTGGAACGACTACCTCCTGCCGTATCTGGTTCTGGATATCAACGAATTCCGCACCATCCCCATCCACATCCAGTACCTCAAGGGCAGCTACGGCTCGGTCGACATGGGCGCGACTATGGCGCTGATCCTGATGTCCATCGTCCCGGTCGTCATCTTCTATCTCTGCTGCCAGAAGTATATCATCAAGGGCGTTGCCGCCGGCGCGGTAAAGGGATAAAGAAAATTGTCTGTTTGAAGTGGATTTTTTCGAAATTCTGTATTATAGTGATACGGAACCAGCAAAAAACCAAGGAGAACAGCAGCTATGACGATCAAAGATCTTGCGAGACTGAGCGGCTACTCGCTCGGGACCGTCTCGCGTGTGCTCAATAATCAGCCGAATGTCTCGGAAAAGGCGCGGCAGGCGATCCTGACCATTGCCCAGGAAAGCGGCTTCGAGCTCAACGAGAGCGCGCAGCTTTTGAAGCAGCAGCGCTCCAACGCCGTGCTCATCATCGTGAAAGGCACGGCCAACGAGATGTTCGCCAGCATGGTCGAGCAGCTGCAGTCGCTGTTCTCGCGCACGAGTCATCCGCTGATCGTCGATTTCATCGACGAGGACGACAACGAGGTCCTGCGCGCCGTCAAGCTCTGCCGGGAGCGCAAGCCCATGGGCCTCATGTTCCTCGGCGCGACGAACCGCAATCTGACCGGGGATTTTGACAAGATCCGCATCCCCGCCGTCGTTGTCACAAACGACGCGAGCGAGCTGCCGTTTGAGAACCTGTCCAGCGTCACCACCAACGACCGGCAGGGTGCGGCCTGCGCCGTCGATTATCTCATCCGCTGCGGCCACCGGCATATTGCGGTCCTGGGCGGCGACCGGCTTCTGTCCGATACGTCCGCGCAGCGCTACGAGGGCTGCGTGGAGGCGTTCGAAAAGAACGGCATGCAGTTTGATGAGCAGACCTATTACCACACCGGCCGCTACAGCTACGAAGACGGCTATTCCGGCATGCAGGCCGTCCTGCGCCGGACGCCAGAGGTCACGGCGGTATTCGCCATGGCCGACGTCATCGCCATCGGCGCCATCCGCGCGCTGGTGGACGCCGGAAAGCGCGTTCCCGACGATATTTCCATCATCGGCTACGATGGACTGAAGATCGGCAGCTTCTATACCCCGAAGCTCTCGACCGTCTCCCAGTCCGTCGAGCTTCTGGCCCGGCGCAGCTTCTCCGTCCTGATGGACTGCGCCGAGCGCGGCGGGCATGCCCGCCATATGACCGTACCGTTTACGCTTTCCAACCGCGAAAGCGTCAGAAAACTCGAAAACAGCTGAAGGCTTCGCTCTGCCGCTGCTTTTGGCCGTTTTCAACGAAAGCGAAATAAGAGTGATAGTATGAAAAGAAGCAGTGGAATCCTGATGCACATTACCTCGCTGCCATCGCCCTACGGCATTGGCAGCATGGGAAAAGCAGCCTATGATTTTATCGATTTTCTGAAAGAGGCAAAACAGACCTACTGGCAGATCCTCCCGATCAACCCGCCCGGCTACGGCGATTCGCCCTATCAGGCGTTCTCCACGTTTGCCGGAAACCCGTATCTGATCGATCTGGATACGCTCGTCAAGGACGGGTATCTGACGCAGGAGGAGCTGGATCGCGTCGATTGGGGCAGCCGCGCCGATCGGGTCGATTTTTCAAAGATGTACGACCAGCGCCTGCGCGTGCTGCACTTAGCCTGGAGCCGCTTCCACAAGAACCCGGCCGACGGCTACGCGGACTATATCCGCGAGCAGAGCGCGTGGCTGGATGAGTATGTACTCTTTATGGCCGTCAAGGCATATTATAACGACGGCCCATGGACCGCGTGGCCGCTCGATATCCGCATGCACCAGCCGGAGGCCATGGCGCACTACCGCGAGCTGCTGCACGACGAGCTTGATTTCCACCGTTTCCTCCAGTATTGCTTCCATACCCAGTGGCAGCGCCTGCGGGAGTATGCCCATGCAAACGGCGTGCAGATCATCGGCGATATCCCCATCTATGTCCCGCTGGACTCCGCCGACGTCTGGTCGCACCCGGAGAATTTCCAGCTGACCCGCACCCGCCGTCCGCGCGTCGTCGCGGGCTGCCCGCCCGACGGCTTCAACGCCAACGGCCAGTATTGGGGCAACCCCATCTATGACTGGGCGCACATGGAGCAGGACGGCTTCTCCTGGTGGATGCGCCGCCTGCGCGCGGCAGGGGAGAGCTTCGACGTCGTCCGCATCGACCATTTTCGCGGCATCGAAAGCTATTGGGCCATTCCCGCCGTCAACCGCACGGCCCGCAAGGGCGAATGGATCAAGGGCCCCGGCATGAAGCTCGTGAACGCGATCCGGAAAAACTGCCCGGCTACCGATTTTATCGCCGAGGATCTCGGCTTCCTGACCCCCGGGGTGCAGCAGCTTGTCGCCGATTCCGGCTTCCCCGGCATGAAGGTGCTGGAATTCGCCTTCGACCCGCGCGAGCCGAGCAATTATCTGCCCGACCGCTACCCCGAAAATGCCATCTGCTACACCGGCACGCACGACAACGAGACGCTCATCCAGTGGTGCGAGGGGATCGACGCGGAGACCGACGCCTATGCCCGCAGCTATCTCGGCATTACCGCAGAGGATGATCTGGCCGACGCCATCATCGAAGCCGGCATGCAGTCCAATGCGCAGCTGTTTGTCATGCAGATGCAGGATTATCTGCGCCTGGGCCGCGAATCCCGCATGAACGAGCCCGGCCGGCTCCTGCCGTCGAACTGGCGCTGGCGCATGCTGCCCGGCGCGGCCAGCGAAGCGCTGGCAAAAAAAATTGCAGGTTTGACAGAGCGGTCAAATCGTGTATAATACCAACGAGTCATCTGGCGTCCACCTGTCCTTGCCGGATAGGTGGACGCTTCTTTAAAGGCCGCCGGCAGCTTTGCCCGGCGGAGTCCCATGGAAGGAGTAACCTATGAGCGAATTTTCGGAACGAATCGTAAAACAGACCGAGGCGCTGCTGCATTTCCAGCATGACGAGACCCTGCAGGAAACGACCCCGGAGCGCCTGCATGAGGCGCTCGGCCAGGTCATCATGATGGAGATCAGCGACAACTGGACGAAGACCAAGCGCCGTCAGGCGCCGGGCCGCCGCGCGTTCTATTTCTCCGCGGAATATCTTGTCGGCCGTCTGGTCTACAGCAACCTCTTCAACCTCGGCCTTCTGCGCGAGATGAAAGCGGCCTTTGCCGAAAAGGGCGTCGATCTTGCGTGTCTGGAGCACATTGAGGACGCGGCCCTTGGCAACGGCGGTCTCGGCCGTCTCGCCGCCTGCTTCCTCGACAGCGCCGCGACGCTTGACCTGCCGCTGACCGGCTACGGCCTGCGCTACCGCTTCGGCCTGTTCAAGCAGTCGTTTGTCAACGGCTGCCAGCGTGAAAACGCCGACGACTGGACGAAGTACGGCGATCCGTGGAGCCACCGCCGCGACAAGCTGGCCGTCAAGGTCCGCTTTGCCGACCAGACCGTCAACTGCGTCCCGTATGACATGCCCGTCATCGGTTACGAGACCTCGACCGTCGGTACGCTCCGCCTCTGGCAGTGCGAAGCCGAGGAAGAGCTGAATTTCGACGCCTTCAACGCGCAGGACTACGTCAAGGCCCTTGAAAAGAAGAACAAGGCCGAGGATATCACCCGCGTTCTGTACCCGAACGACTCCACGTGGGAGGGCAAGCGCCTGCGCGTCAAGCAGCAGTATGTCCTCTCCAGCGCGTCCCTGCAGGATATCCTCCGCGATTACCGCCAGCAGCACGGCGCGGATTATTACCGCCTGCCGGAATTCATCGCCGTCCAGCTCAACGACACGCACCCCGCCATGTCCATCCCCGAGCTCATCCGTCTTCTGATCAACGAGGGTCTGGACTTTGATGCCGCGTTCGAGCTGACCCGCCGCGTCTTCTCCTACACGAACCACACCGTCATGACCGAGGCGCTGGAAAAGTGGGATCTGGAGCTGCTGCGCTCCGTCGTGCCCGAAGTCTGCGAGATCATCGAGCGCATCGACGCAAAGCTCAAGCAGGAGCATCCGCATTCGAACCTCTTCATCGTCAAGGACGGTCAGGCGCACATGGCGAATCTGTCCGTCTATATGTCCACCGCCGTCAACGGCGTCGCCGAGATCCATTCCCAGATCCTCAAGGACGATCTGTTCAAGGACTGGTATGCCGTCTATCCCGACCGCTTCCAGAACAAGACCAACGGCATCACGCCCCGCCGCTGGCTGGGCCTGTCCAATCCGGAGCTCTGCGGCCTGCTCGACAGCAAGGTCGGCGCAGGATATCTGAAGGATCTCGACCGGCTGGAAGCGCTGAAGGCTGGCATCGACGAGATGACCATCAAGCAGTTCAACGCCATCAAGCTGGAAAAGAAGCGCCAGCTCTGCCGCGTGATCGAGGAGCACGAGGGCGTTGCGCTCGACCCGTCGTTTATTTTCGACGTACAGGTCAAGCGTCTGCACGAGTATAAGCGCCAGCTGCTGAACGCGCTGAGCATCATGGATCTGTATCTCTCCATCAAGGACGGCAGCATCAAGGACTTTACGCCCACCGCCTTTATCTTTGGCGCCAAGGCCGCGCCGGGCTACCGCCGCGCGAAAGCGATCATTCATTATGTCAATCGCGTAGCCGATCTCATCAACAATGATCCCGCCATGGACGGCGTGATGAAGGTCGTCTTCGTGCAGAACTACAACTGCTCCTACGCCGAGCATATCATCCCCGCCGCCGATATTTCCGAGCAGATCTCTCCTGCCGGAACCGAAGCGTCCGGCACGGGCAACATGAAGCTCATGCTGAACGGCGCCGTGACGCTCGGCACGCTCGACGGCGCAAACGTCGAGATCGCCGAGCAGGCGGGCAGCGAGAACGAATATATCTTCGGCGCGACCGTCGAGGAGATCAACATGGTGAAGCCCAGCTACAACGCCCGCAGCTTCTATGAGGCCAATCCGAACCTCCGCCGCGCCGTCGACACCCTGATCGACGGGACTGTCCCCACCGACGAGGAGCAGCACGAGCTCTATACGTCCCTCCTTGAGGGCGCAAGCTGGCACAAGCCGGATCAGTATTTCATCTTCTACGACTTCGACAGCTATAAAAAGGCCCGTCTGCGCGTCTATCACGACTACTGCGACCGTATCGCCTTCGGCCGCAAGTGCCTCATGAATGTCGCCTCTGCGGGCAAATTCTCCTCTGACCGCACCATCCGCCAGTATGCCGAAGACATCTGGCACATCAAGCCCGTAAAATAAAACAGCAAAGCGCAGGGCCGGGAAACCGGTCCTGCGCTCTGCGGCTATACAAAGGAAATTGAAATATGTTTGACTATCTGATTCAAAACGGCACGCTGGTCGACGGGACCGGCGCTCCTGCCATGCATGCAGACCTTGCCATCCGGGACGGAAAGATCGCCGCGGTCGGCAGCCTCAAGGGCGTATCCGCCGGGACGGTGATCGACGCGGCAGGGAAGTACGTCACGCCCGGCTTCATCGACATCCATCGCCACGCCGACGCGGCGCTCTTCCGCCCGCACTTCGGCGAGCTCGAGCTGAAGCAGGGCCTGACCACCGTCGTCAACGGCAACTGCGGCCTGTCCGTCACACCCTGCGCCGGTACATACAAAAAGGAAATTGAGGCGTATCTGACGCCCGTCACCGGCGCGCTGCCGGAAAACGCCGACTTTTCCTGCCTTGCGGCCTATCTGCGCGCCGCAAAAAGCAAGCCGAGCCCCATCCACACGGCCATGCTCGCGGGCAGCGGCACCATCCGCGCCTGCGCGGCAGGCTTCGGAACGCCGGAGCTCAACGCGGCGCAGATGGCCGAGATCCACCGCCTCATTGAGCAGGAGGTCGCCGCGGGCGCGCTCGGCGTCTCCCTCGGCCTCGGCTACGCGCCGGACTGCTTCTATTCGACCGAAACGCTCATCGAAGCGCTTCAGCCGCTCAAAAATTCCGGCATTCCCATCACCGTCCATATGCGCCAGGAGGGCAGCGGCGTGGTCGACGCGCTCCGCGAAATGATCGCCGTCGCAAAGGCACTGCATACCCCGGTCGAGGTCAGCCACCTCAAGTCCATCGGCAAGGCCAACTGGCGCCGCTGCACGCCGGAAATGCTCCGCCTGATGCGTGATGCCCGGCAGGAGGGCATCGAGATCGCCTGCGACGTCTACCCCTATACCGCGGGCTCGACCCAGCTCGTCCACGTCCTGCCGCCGGAGAGCCAGAAGGGCGGTCTCGAGGCGCTGACCGAAAACCTGTCCGATCCCTCCTTCCGCGAAGCGCTCAAGGCGCGCATGCTGACCGGCAGCGATTTTGAAAATATCTCGCTTCTCGTCGGCTTCGAAAATATCGTCGCCTCCAGCATCGCGCGGGAAGACCTGCGGCAGTACGAGGGCCAGAGCATCGCCGCCATTGCGCAGCAGCAGGGGAAGGATCCCTTTACCGCGCTGTTCGATCTGCTGCAGGCCGCGCACTGCGACGTGACCATGATCGATTTCATCGCCGCCGAGGACGATATCTGCGATATCCTGCGCGACGCGCACAGCTGCGTGATCTCCGACAGCACCTATCCCACCACCGGCATGCTCCACCCGCGCGTCTACGGCACCTACACGACCCTTCTCGAGCATTTTGTCCGCGAAAAGCAGGTGCTGTCCATCGAATCCGCCGTGCATAAATGCACGGGCCGCGCCGCAAAGGTCATGGGCCTCAAAACAAAGGGCGTTCTCGCCCCCGGCATGGACGCCGACCTGAACATCTTCGACCTTTCCGCCGTCCACACCTGCGCGACCTACTCGGAGCCCGCCCAATTCTCCGCCGGTATCGACACCGTTTTCGTCTCTGGCTGCCCCGCCGTCCTGAACGGCAGCTTCACCGGCAGCAAAGCCGGCACAGTCCTGACGAGATAACCGAAAACACGCACAAAAACAAAAGGCTCCCCTTGGGCACAAGGGGCCGATTCCCCCTGTCAGGGGGAAATGGCCCGAAGGGCCAAAAGGGGTAGGGACGCTGTCAGCGAAGCTGACTGAGGGGATTCGAACCTTGCAAATTTCGGAATACTCCCAGATATGCACAGTCCCAGTAGGGGCAGACAGTGCCGTCCGTCCCAACATAGCGGACGCATCTTTCTGTTATTCTTCCGAATCCTCCTTATGTATGCACGAGCCGATCGCAAGTCCGATCAGCATGCCGAGGGAAATGCCGATGCCGGTGTTGTTTCCGAGCGCCGTTCCAATGGCTGTGCCGAGGCACATGCCGAGACACATGCCCTCCATCCCGTAGCTGCCGTCCTGGCTCTCGCCCGTCTTTTTCCGGACCGCACCGCGAACCGCGATGATCGCCACAGCCAGGCCAGCCGCGACTCAGGGCGCGGCGGCACGAATAAAGTCCAAAACGTTGTTCATTCTGATTCCTCCGATTCCGATTTCTGCAAAACGCAGTGCAGATCACAAAAGCTGTGATCTGCACTGCGTCTGCGCGTCTGACAGTATAATTTCTTTAATGTTTAACCGGGGTTCTTACCTCGCCGCAGGTCATTCACCGGTCATGGCGCGAAAAACTGCGTCACGGTCAAAGCTGCCCGCCGCAAAGCCCGGGATCTCCTTGATGGACTTGCAGATGCTGACGCTGAAGCCCGTCAGGATCTGCGCGATTTCCTGATTAGAGTAGGGACACTCGCACGTCACGATCAGCGTGGACAGACTGTGTACCACAAGCCACAGATCGCGGAAATACACGTCCGCTTCCCCAGCAGTCATGCGGTAGAGGCGCGTCAGCGTCGGGCGCACAAGCGCCTGTAAATGCTGCATGGACTGCATGGCGCTGTATTCTGACGTTTTCGTCAGAAACAGAAGACGGTACAGCTCCGGCTCCTCCCGCGCGAACCGGATATACTGCTTTCCGACGCCAAGAAACGGGATGCGCTCCTGCAGGCCCGCATTCGTATACCGGTCATATATGCCGATCGCGGCGGCGTAAACGGCTGCCCGCACGCCCTCCATGGAGCCGAAAGCGGTAAAGACGGGCTGCGTGGATGTTCCGAGCTCGTCTGCCAGCGTCTTTGCGGTCAGACCGCCGATCCCCTTTGCCCGGACGACCTGCAGAGCCGCCTCTGTCATCTCTTCCCTTGTGAATTTATTCTTCGGAGCCATTGCCTGCAGCCTTTCTTTCGGAAATAGAGCGCCCAATGCACATCGAATATTATATAATCATGTGGCGGAATTGTCAAGAGGCGCCAAAACCTCCCTGCAGAAACACAGAAGCGGCCGTCCGGCAGCCGCATAACAGCTGCCGGATGGCCGCCTGCCAAGAGGGAGCAAAAATGAAATTTCCGATCCGCAGTGCGGGCCGGGCCTGCGCTCAGCGGCTGCGGCGGAGCAGCCGTCCGGCCATTGCGCCCGTGTACGCATCGTCCCGCACAGCGCATACGCCGCTTACGTAGACGCGGCAGATCCCCTCATTGGGGAGCAGCGGCTGCGTGTAAGTAGCGTGATCTGTGATCCGCTCCGCGTCAAACAGCACAAGATCCGCGTCCATGCCGGGCTGGATCCGGCCCTTGCCCTTAAGACCGTATACCTCCGCCGGGAGCGCCGTCAGCTTCCGCACGGCCTCGGCCAGCGAGATCCACCGCTCTTCGCGTACCGCGCGCCGCAGCACGCACGGGAAGGTACCGATCGAGCGCGGATGCGTCATTTTGAGTCCCGGGACATACAGCGCGTCGCTTCCGAACATGCAGAGCGGATCTGCCATCAGATCGGAGACGTCGGCCTCGCTCATGCCGAACTTGATATACTGAACGCCCAGCTCGTTTTCCAGCAGCAGCGCCGTGTATGCCTCAAACGCGGAAATGCCGCGCGCCTGCGCAAGCTGGGCAATGGTTTTGCCCGTCGCCTCCGGCGTTTTGGTGGCGTTGGAGATCAGGAGCCGGTCAAGCCCGCAGACCTCGGCGGCGTCGCCGGACTGCGCGGAAACGCTCCGGAGCAGCAGGGAAGACAGCCGCGCAAGCGCGTCCTGTTCCGTCAGCGCCTGCAGAAGCGCCTGCGGCTCGAGCTGTGCGAATTCCATCGGCAGCGTGGAGATCAGCATGGTGGAGCTGGCGGCGTACGGATAGACGTCGTGCGTCGCCGGGATCCCCGCCTCATGCAGCATCTGCATGGTCTTGCGGACCTTGCCGAAGTTTTTCTCTCCGACCGCCTTGTGATGCGAGACGTTGACGCGGGCGCCGCCACTGCGGGCAATGTCGATCGCCTCCTGCACGCTCTGCTCCAGATAGTCGCCCTGATCGCGCAGATGCGAGGTATAGACGCCGCCGTGCCGCCCGACCGGCGCCGTCAGCGCGGCCAGTTCATCGGTCGCCGCAAAGCGTCCCGGCGCATATGCAAGCCCGGTGGAAAGGCCCAGCGCCCCTGCCTGCATGGCGTCCTCCACGAGCGCGGTCATCTGCGCAAGCTGCGCCGCGTCCGGCGCGGCAGGGGAGAAGCCCATAACGGCCATCCGAACCGTCCCGTGCGGGATAAAATACGCGAGGTTGATCCCTGCGGGCGTCTTTTCCATGCGGTCCAGATAGGCGGAGAAGCTGGTAAAGTCCTGATTATCCGGGTACATGGGCACGCCCTGCTGCGACAGATATTTCTGATAAAGCGGGAAATTCTGCTCCGAGACCGGCGCGGGCCCAAGCCCGCACTGCCCGCAGAGCTCCGTCGTGACGCCCTGCAGCAGCTTGCTTGCCCGTGCGGGATCGAGCGCCATAAACAGATCCGAGTGCCCGTGTACGTCGATAAAGCCCGGCGCAAGCGTCAGGCCGGTCCCGTCGACCGTTTCGGCCGCTTCGCCGGAAAGCTTTCCGACAGCGGCGATTTTTCCGTCCTTTACGGCGACGTCCGCCGTAAATCCGGGCGCGCCCGTGCCGTCGAGCACCTGCGCGTTCTGAATCAAAAGATCAAACATCATAGCCTCCTGAAAAACCGGCGCGGCGCCTGCCGCGCCGGAGTTTGTTGGGGGATCAGGCAAGCAGGGAAGCGGTCACGGCCGTGAACATGGCCGCGCCGTTCGCAAGCGCCTGCTCGTCAAAATCAAAATGGTCGTTGTGGTTCGCCGCCGGGCAGGCGCACAGCAGACCGACATACGCGGCAAGCCCGCCCTGCTGCTGCACGCGATGGGCCATGCAGGAAAAGTCCTCGCTGCCGCCGCCGAGCGAGCCGACGCGTATAACGCGCAGCCCGAGCTCCTCCCTGCAGACGCGCTCGACCCGCTCGGAAAGCGTCCAGTCGCTCGTCAGCGCGGCCGCGTGCCCCATGGGCTTCGTCTCGACTGTGCAGTCCTGCATTTCGGCAGCAGCCTTTACGATCTGCTGCGCGCGGGAAAGCATATACTCGTTTGCCTCCGTCGTCTGTCCGCGCACCTCCAGCTCCAGCTTCGCCGTCTCGCAGACGACGTTGCGGCCCGTGCCCGCGTGGAGCGTGCCGACGTTCAGCTGCGTCGGCGTGCTGCCGAAGCGGGGGATGGCGTGCAGATTCAAAACGGCGGTCGCCGCGGCAAGCAGCGCGTTGCGGCCCTCCTGCGGGGCGATCCCCGCATGGGCGGAGCGGCCGTGGAACGTCACGTCCAGCTTGGAGGTGGCAAGTCCGCCGGTTCCGTTTTCCGCCAGAACGCCGATGTCGACCAGCCCCGCGGCCTTTCCCGCGGGGAACACGTGCGCGGCGAGCGCGTAGTCTGCGCCGTCCAGATGTCCCGCGGCGACGACGGAGCTCGCGCCCCGCACGCCCTCCTCGGCAGGCTGAAAGATCAGCCGGACTGTTCCGTGGAGCTGCCCGCGCAGCTCGCGCAGCAGCATCGCCGTACCGATACCGACGGCGGCGTGGCCGTCGTGCCCGCAGGCGTGCATGACGCCGGGCGTGACGGAGGCAAAGCCCTCGCGGTGCGGCAGATGCGTCTCGTCGTCCGCCTCCAATACGCCGAGCGCGTCGATATCAAAGCGCAGCGCGACCGTCGGCCCTTCGCCGCAGCGAAGCGTTGCGACGACGCCGGTAAAGCCGCCGCGCGTGGCCGGAAGGAATTCCGGATCCGCGCCGTTTTCCTGCGCCCATTTGTAATGCTCCTCCAATGTCTGCTCGGAGGGAAGGCCCATGCGCGCGTCCGCCTTGCAGACGGCGGGGCCGGTCAGGACCTCATAGCCGAGGTCTGTGAGTCTGCGCGCAAGCAGGGAGGTTGTGCGCATTTCCAGCCAGCCCGGCTCTGCATAGCGGTGCAGATCGCGCCGGAGCGCGGTCAATTCGGGCAAAAGTGCCTGCGCGCGGGAACGGATTGTTTCTGTCATAGCGGGATACCTGCGATCAGTACGCGGGGAAGACCGTCATGACCCACAGCACGTTGACCGCGCAGAGGATCAGCGCCGGCAGCCAACCCATCTTGAACATGGTCTTCTGGTCATAGCCGCCGATGCCCATGAACATGGCGACGGACGGCGTAGCCAGCGGGGTCATGAACGCGGTCAGCGCGCCGGTCGCGACCAGCACCAGCGGGCCGATGGGGTTCGCGCCGATGGCCGTACAGGTCAGGATCGCGATGGGAGCGAACATGTTGAGAACGGCCCAGTTCATCATGAACTGCGTCAGCACGAACGGGACCAGGAAGAACACGAGGCCGATCAGATAGCCGTTTGCGTTCTGACCGAACAGCGAGGCGATGGCATTGCCGATGAGCGCCCCCGTGCCGGTGTTGGTCAGACCGCTGGCCAGCGCCAGAACGCCGACATAGGTCAGCACCATGCCGCCCATGCCGATGGAGACATAAGCCTCCTTGGGCTTCAGAATGCCGAACGCGACCATCAGCAGCGCGCCGATGAGCGGGAAGACGCAGGTGTCGAGCTTCATGAGCGTCGTCGCGCCGTCCTCGCCGATGACGGGGATCTTGATGAGCTGGAGGCTCGTGACGATCAGGCCGAGGATGACGCCGAAGAAGACGAGATAGCCGACGACCTCCTGCACGGGGCTGAGCTTTACCGTGCCGGCAGCACCGACGGGCTTGACCTCGCGCGTTTCGATGACGGGCTTCTCAGGCGCGAACTTCGGCCCAAGCAGGATCGCGTACAGCATGACCGCGATCACGCCCGGCAGACGGGCCAGACCCACGTCCCAGAATTTGAACTGGTACGCGCCCGCACCGAGATTTTCGAGCAGGCCGTTATACTGTGCGGGATACACCGCGCCCGCGCCGATGGGCAGCGCCGTGACGGTGGAGATCGCAACGATGCCGATGGAGAACATGATCTTCGACGGGCTGACCTTCATTTCGTCGCACACGCCGAGCGCCAGCGGGAATACGATGCTGAAGACCGCCATCGCGCTGGGGACGATCTGCGCGATGAGGAACGTGACGATGATATAGCCGGTCAGGACGCGGGTAAACGAGCCCTTTGCCGCTTTCGCCACGCCGCGGGACATTTTTGCCACCATCTGCGTTTTGGAGAAGCCTGCGGAGATGATGAACATACAGGCCATGATGATGGTGTTGGAGTTGGAGAAGCCGGAAAGCGCGGTGGTGATGTCGATGCAGCCGGTCAGCACCAGCAGCACCATCGACAGCAGTGCGGTAAGACCCATGGAGATCTTGCCCCACAGGAAGCTGGCGATCGTCAGGACAAAGATCACCAGACAGAGGATCATATGGACGCTCATTCTTTTTTCTTCCTTTCTTTTTCAAAATCAAATTCTGCACAAAAACAGCAAGAAAAAACTTGCGATTTCCGTCAAAACTATGATAACATGAACGAAAGAAAAGAAACAAATATGTCTTTATTATGCGGCCATAAGGTTTACCTTATAGTGGGGAGGGACGCACATGACCAATCAGCAGCTCCGCATGGCGATGGAGGCCGCCCGCACGGGCTCCATCACACGAGCGGCAAAAAATCTGTATCTCTCGCAGCCGAACGCCAGCAGCATGCTCCGCACGCTGGAACAGGAGCTCGGCTATGAGATCTTCAGCCGGACCAACAGCGGCATTCTTCCGACGGAGGAGGGGCTGCGCTTTCTGGAGCATGCAAAGATCATCCTTGCGCAGATGCAGGAGATGTATGCGATCCGCGACCAGGGGCGGGTGCGCCGCCTCCGGCTGGGCGTCCAGAGCTATTCCCCCGCGGTCGAGGCCTATCTCCGTCTGGTGCAGGAATATCAGGACAGCCCGGCCGCGGAATTCAAATGCATCAATATTACTGCCGACGCCGGCATGCGCGCGCTCGCGGACATGGAGCTCGACGTCGTTGCGGCGCTCATCGCGCCCTATATGCTCCCCGCGGCGGAGCAGGCCGTGCGGAACCAGAATCTCGAACTGCATTTTCTCCATGAGGTGTCCGCCAGCCTGAATCTGCGCCGCGGCCATCCGCTGCTGGAAAAGCTGCCGCCCCATACCGCGTCGTTCGATTACGGCCTGCTGGAGGCGTATCCGTATGTGGAATACCAGAAATTCCCGACCAGAGCGGACGGATATACCACCATCAGCACGGCAGATCAGGTGCGCTGCCGCTATCGGATCGTGGTGGACGAGCGCGATACGCGCTGCCGCATCGTCGGGACGACGGATGCGTTCTCGATCGGCTGCTGTCTGCCGCAGGCCATCCGCGAGCGCTATCAGCTTACCTGCATCCCCATCCCGGGCCAGAGCATGCAGCTGTACTGCATGACCCGCCGCGGCGAAAAAAAGAACGCGCAGATCGCGCGTTATCTGCAGCTGCTGCGCGCGGAGCTGGACGACGAAACGCCGGCCCATACTGCGCTGTAACATAAAAAGATCCTCTTTGCGATGGCTGCTTTTGCTCTATGCGAAAAACCAGTGCAAAATAGACGCAGTTGGCAGGTGCGGACAGAGGCTGTCCGCACCTGCGATAAAATATGGAAGACACATCTGAATTCGCCGAAGGATTCTCACTGCTCGCCGCTGCCTGCCGGCCGCTCCGGTACGCTTACCCGGAAACAGAAAGCGAAAGATGCTCGACGATCTGCTCGACCGCGGCGGTTGTCAGATACGCCCCGCTCAAGCTGACATTCGCGTGTGCGGTGCAGCATTCAGCCCAAACATGACCGCTGTCCGCCGTAATCAGGAATTCACAGCCGCTTTGTGTGGTGTAATAATATGCCTCTTCATACGAGCCATCCACGATGTAGCTCTGGTTACTGTTTTCCCATGCTGTATCATAGCGAAAATCAAAGCTGACATACCCCTTGCCGTCCACTGCGCCATAGAGCGCGGAGAGATAATTGCCGGTAAATGTGCCGCCTGAATCGCGCACGACATACGCAATGCCGGTTTCCGGCACAAAGCGATAGTTCTCATTCATCCACGTCAGATCCAGAGCAAACTTATCGTTTAAAAACGGAGCCAGATCGTTGGGGTTCTCTGCCATATACTCCATCTTTTCTGCGCCGTCCTCGCGCGTAATGCGCCGGATGGAGAGTGCTGCGTCGCTGCTGAGAACCTCCGCAGAATCCCATCCGGAGCTTCCGCCACCGATTTTCTCTCCGTTTTTCCATTCGTCGGCGGTAATGCGGAGCGCCTCGGTCACGTCCTCCAGCGAATACGGCGCGTCCCCGTTCGGGAACGAGACCGCGACTGGCGTGTCGCCCTGCGGCTCTGGAATGTCGCTTTTGTCAGATACGAGGATCGAGTTGCGGAATACATAGACTGCGGCAGCCGCTGTCAGCGATAGTGCCAGCGCGACGATCAGTGCGACCGCCAGACGCGGCAGATGCTTTCTGTTTTTCATAATAGAAGCCTCCTGTTCTTCCCGGTGGGAGGCGATCTGCGCGCGGATGCGCGTCCGGCTACCGTCCGGCAGGCGAACAGAATCTGCAATACGCTTAAAATTTTGCTCCATGTCAATCCCTCCCGAGTTGTTCGTCCAACATTTTTCGCGCCCTGTGCAGGCGCATCGAAACGGCGGAAGCAGTGATATGCAGAAAACCGGCGATCTCGGAAAGGGAATATCCCTCCATGCAGTGCAGCACCACGACGAGCCGGTATTTCTCCGGCAGCTCCAGCACGGCGCGGAAAAGCGGGCGATCCTCCGGCTCTGCCGGTAAAACCAGATCGTCCAATGCATCCGGAACGAATCGTTTCGCCGCCGCAAGCTGGTTTTTGCAGTGGTTGACCGTCAGCTTTGTCAGGAAGGCGCGCTCCCTGCCGGGCCAGACGGTCAGCTCCTGTTCCAGCAGCTTGCAGAAAACCGCCTGCACCGCGTCCTCCGCGTCATGCGGCGAACGCAGATACCCGAGCGCCGTGCGATAAACGCTGTCGGCATATGCGTCATAGAGCGCCAGCACCTGTTCTCGTTTCATCTGTCTGTTTCTCCGTTTCTTTGAGGCCTCATGGATATAACAATTCAGGAAGGCAAAACAGCACATTTTCCGTTTTTTTCGGATGTAAAAAATATAACGCATGATCGCGCCCAAAAGCAAGCCGCGCGGCGGCCTGCGGTATGCGCAAAGTTTACAGACGCTTCGTTGACTGTCCGGCTGTCAGCAGGTATAATAAATACAAAATACAGCTCCCGCTGACCACTTGATGCCCAAGGAGGAATGACCAATGCTTGAACAGGCGCGCGACAAAGTTAGAAGGCACATCAGGACGCATTCCGAGCGGTCTGCTGAGGATCGTGCCGCCATCTCGCTTTTGGGCACCTTCCTGAATCCCGGCGGAAGGATCAGTACCGATTTTGCAGCAAACGATACCTGGCCCAATCACGATGGGACATTCGAATTTGTCTTAAACCCCGAGGTATCCAGACGCCCGACGAAAAATTTCCTTGTTCAGATCAAAGGTACCGGCGTGTACACAGAAAAGGAGGGGATTGTCAGGTATTCTCTGAAAAGCCTGGCGTTCCCGGCTTATCTATATGACAGCGTCACGCTCGACCCCGGGATCCTGTTCGTTGTGCTCGACCCGGAGCAGCGCGGCGCGCAGCGTGTGTTCTGGAAGTATATGTCCGTCAGCTTTCTGAATTCGATCGATTTCGACCACGAGAGCGTGACGATCTCCTTTTCCGCCGACGAGGAGATCCGGAACACGGATGAGAGCGTAGCCGCATTCTGCAAAAAGCTGGAGGCGATCGTTGAGCATCACTCGTGTATCAACCGGCTGGACAGTCATACTTATACTCGCCATGACGTCGAAGGGATCATTGCTGCCTGCGACACGGAAATTTCGGAAAGCCTCGACAGACTGGATATTTTTAACGATACGAGAGACGATGTATCGAGAAGAATTCTCAGGAGGCTGGATGATCTATGCTCGGCAGCGCTTCTGCTCAATGCCATGGACGCGGGGATCGCCGTGCCGACGCTTCCGCTGGCATGGGAGCATTCCATGCTGACGATCGGGACCAAATATCTGGGAACGTTTTTGAAGGGCCTGCAATACATCGGAAAACGTATTCCGCATGAAGGCCAGTCAGAGCGCCTGATGCTGAAGTATTATGATTTTTTGTGGCAGATCCGGAAGTCGCTGAACGAAAAATACGGGATCCGGATCTTGCGCAATCTGGAAAAATTCCCGCTTCATATCGATCAGATCGACCGGCAGTATTATGAGCTGGCGGCAGTGGCAATAGAGTCCGTTAGCGCCGCACGGTGCGAGCTGCGCCCATCGAGATACTACGTCCAGAAAAAGACGCCGTTCTTTGTCGGGCATGAGCGGTATTATGAGATCACGCTTCAACTGGCCGGTGCGTACGCCTCAAAATACAACCGGATCATAGCCTATACCAAAGAGAATATCTCCACCAGCTATTCCGTTCAGGTGGGATACGTCAATGCGCCGATCTCCCTGTGGGGAATTGGCATCGAAATGAAGGTCGTCACCGACTGGCGCGTCTCGATAGATCCAGCATGTCTGAATAAGCTGGGAAAAGTACTGAATATTCCGACGCAGATCTCTTCTCAGTATAGAGAATACAAGGAGCTGATGTCATTTCTTACGCGGACAGGCCTTGATTTCCTTGACCTGATCGATTTCCAGGAGATCGAATTCTCAAATGTGATCGATTCCATCTACAAAGACATGCGCGCACCGGTGTATAAAGAGGTTCTTCTCATGCTCAGAGCACGCTATTCCAGAACATCGGATGCATATGGGCGCAATGTTGTAAGATATCTGCTTTTGAACCTTCGGGAGGAAACGCTGGAAAGCGTAATGCCGACGAAGTTTACGCGCAGACTGCTTTGCGACGAGCTGTTTCTTTCAAGCAACTGTGTGCCGTTTGAACGAAATCCCTTCATCTCCAACCTTGCGGGCAGCAGAACAAGCGTCAGCAGCCAGATCAAGAACCTGATGCGGGTCGCCGGTTCTGATAGGATCGACGTGGTTCTGCCATATCTCAGAATGAAAAATGCCATCAGGCAGACCGGCGAAATATACTTTGAAGTGTCCAGTGATGCCTGCGTGGAGGAGATTCGGAACTATAATGCACAGTTGGTTCCGTGGGAGCGGAAACAGGGGTATGAGATCAGCGTTTCTGACGGCATTTCGTGTATCAGATCCTACGAGCAGACGACACTGTTCATATTAAATGCGCTGCGGGAATTTTCAAACAGCGGGAACAAGGGACAACGCGAATACAACCAGAAATTCCTCAGAGAAAGCACGCTGGATCTGGCTGATGATCTGAAGAAGCGGGCGATCCGGGATGCGTTTGTCCATTCCCGCCTGCTCCTGATTTATGGAGCGGCTGGAACAGGAAAAACAACGCTGATCAACTATATTTCCAATTTAATGGCAAATCAGCATAAGCTCTTTCTGACGAAGACCCATACCGCGCTTCAGAATCTGAAAAGACGGATTGAGAATCCGGGAAGGAACTCTGATTTTGTCAGCATAGACAGCTTTACAAAGCAGGTCAATCTTTCGGAGTACGACATCATTTTTGTGGATGAGTGCAGTACGATCGATAACCGCACGATGGAGAGATTCCTGAGCAAGACGAGCACGGATACCTTTCTGGTGCTGGCTGGGGATATCCATCAGATCGAGTCCATTGAATTCGGCAACTGGTTCTTTTATGCAAAGGACATCATCAAAACGCAGGGAGCCAATGTTGAGCTGCTGAGCACCTGGAGGACCCGGGATCCGGATCTGATCGACCTGTGGAACGAAGTCCGGACCAGAGCGGATATGATAACGGAAAAGCTCGTGATCGACGGCCCGTATTCAGAGGACATCGGGCCCAACATCTTTGAAAGAACGTGTGACGACGAGGTCATTCTCTGTCTGAACTATGACGGGAAATTCGGCCTCAATAACATGAACAGCTATTTTCAGGCGGCAAACACCCGAGGGCCGGCTGTTTCATGGGCAGAATGGACCTACAAGATCGGTGACCCGATCCTCTTCAATGACTCAAAGCGATTTGATCTTCTGTACAACAATCTGAAAGGACGCATTGTTGACATCCAAAAGTACCCGGGCGTTATTTTCTTCACAGTCGACGTTGAGATCACGCTGACCGAAGTAGCGTGCAGGAAAGACGGCATTGTGTTCATCGAGCCTGTAGAAAACGGAACACGGATCCGCTTCGAGGTGTACGAATTTGATGAGAGCCAAGGAAATCCGGATGAAGACCTGCGGATCAGCTCTGTCGTTCCGTTCCAGCTTGCCTACGCTGTATCGATCCATAAGGCACAGGGACTGGAATACGATTCCGTCAAGGTGATCATCCCGAGCAGCAATGCTGAAAAAATAACCCATGGGATTTTCTATACGGCGATCACCCGCGCAAAAACAAGCCTGAAGATCTACTGGAGCTCAGAAACGATGCAGGAGGTCGTAAAGGGCTTTACAGTCGATGAGCCGAGGCGGAAAAGCCTTGAGATCGTGAAGACTCTGCTGGATCAGTCGTGATATTGGCGGGATCGTCGCCAGGGCAACGTCCTGTTCCCTGCGTCACAGCCGCCAACGATAAGCCCCCTCTGAGACCGAAGCGCTCAGAGGGGGCCGTGTTTATCCGGCGCGCCGACGCGTGGGTGAAAGATTATGCCTGTTCCGCGGTCTCTGCCGTCCAATACCGGATACCCCAGTGTTCAAAGTCCCACTGCGGCATATAGGCATTGCACTCGTAGTCGATGTAGTAAAGCGTCCCGTCATGCGGGACGAAGTTGGTGGGGTAGTAGTCGATGTTCAGGCCCGCCGGATACAGGCGGCCGCACATGGCGCGCACCTGCGCGGGCCAGCCGGGATCCATCCGCCCTTCTTTGAGCAGCTCCGAGACTGTCGGCCCGGCGATGTATTCCTTCAGAATGCGCTCCTGCCCGTGATCGACCGCCAGCAGCCGCGGCATAGGGATCCCGAGCTTCCGCAGCGTCTCATAATCGCGCAGTTCCGCCTGCAGCTTATCGCCGAAGGTATAGTATTCGCAGGGCTCGTGGTGGATCTGCTTTAAGACATACCGCGCCGTACTGTCCGTCACCAGATAGGAATAGCCGCCTTTTCCTTTCCCGAGAAGCCGGAGCACGGGATACGCCGTGTCGTTTACCGTCAGTGTATCAGGCATTGCAGCACCCTTCATAGCCCTTCCGCCGCCTCCTGAAGCGTTGTGACAGCGCAGCCCTTGCTTTTGTAATACATAAGCAGTTCCGGCAGCTTCTTTTTATCATAGCTCGTGATGCAGTCCGACAGCACATGAACGGTATAGCCGCTTTTCGCCAGATTGAAGCAGGTGGATTTGATGCAGGCCGCGGCGTCGGCTCCGGCAAGATAAAAATCGGTAATGCCATGCGCCTGAATGAAAGCGGCGAACGCTTCGCTGGTCAGCGCGTTGCTTTTTGACTTTGTAAAGATATGCCCGGATACGACGTTCAGCTCTGGCACCAGCTCCGCGCCATGCGTGCCGGGCTTGAAGGTCCTCGTTCCCGCAGACAGGTTGTTGTGCTGGATATAGACGACCCAAAGCGCCTCTTTGACGGCCCGATCGATCGCCGCATTGACGGCTTCGATGATCTCCCTGTAGTGTTTCGTAATATCATTTTGCAGGTCGATCACGACCAGCGCACTGTTTTTCATTCGATATTCCTCCATGAGCTTCCTGTTTCCGATGCACGGCGGTTCAGTCCCGAACGCCTGCCAGCGCCAGAAATTTCTGATCCGACTGGATGCCCTGCGTCAGGAAGCTGCCGTCGCGGAACAGGGCGTAGGTCGTGACCGGCGCGGGGACGTTCTGCGCGGATTCCCTGTCAGTGATATGGATCGCTCTGAACGGGATGCCGTGCGCCCTTGCAGCCTCCTGCACCCTCGGCACCCAGTAACAGGTGAATGGACACTGGTCGGTATAGTAAAGGACAAAGCCGTCGCCGTCTGCCCTGGGGTGCCGGGCACAGTCTTTGAATTTCGGCGGCGCAGCATGCGGCACAAGGGACAGATACATCAGGACGATCCCGCAGTCGGATCTGTCCGCGATCCGGAAGCCCTTGTAAGCCAGAAACTTCGGATCGGCAAGAAATTCCCGCTTCCGCCCCTCGGCGCACAGAATGCACAGACCGTTTTTCCGCTGCGCCGCAGCGTCGCGGATACATTCGCCCAAGAGGTCGTTCGAATACCCATGCCCCTTCATCGCGCCCGCAATCCACAGACAATTGATATAGAGATATCCCGCTGCCTCGATGGGCACCCATGCGTTTTCCGCCAGGATGTATTCGATAAAGCATTTGCCGCGCTCCTCACTGCGGTAAAAAACGAGCCCTTCGTCGAAGCGCTGCTTCAGCCATTCCTTTTTGGCGAGACTCTGTTTGCCGGACATCGCGCAGCAGATGTGCTCCCGGTCAATATTTTCTTTTGTGATATGGATATACTGCATAGACTTCTCCTGTCCTGTTTCCGGTGTGCCGCGATGCAGGTCAACGCTGCGAGCGGTTCGGAAGCGTTTTTGTGAGGATCAAGGTGTAGCCAACCGTGAGCAATATCAGAGCGGCGGCATGAACAAGGCGCGTCTGCGTGGTGAGCCCTGCGTCGTTTGCAAACGTGCCGAGCGTGTTGATGGCGGAATGGACGGCGATGCAGGGGAGCAGACTTCCGCCGCGATAAAAGATCGTGACCAGCAGGAAGCCCACCGCGACCGCAAAGACGATCTGACACAGGTTATGGACGAGCTCCATGCCGCTGCCGTTGAACAGGTTGATCAGATGCCCGATGCCGAAGGTCACGCTGGAGATGACGACTGCGGATCTGACGTTATTTTTTGCGATGGCCGCAAACAGGAAGCCGCGGAAGATCACTTCCTCCAAAAACCCGACGCAGAGCATACATATAACCCGGCAGACCGTTTCCGGCAGCGTGTAATTGACCGCGGCGCCGTTCCAGAGGTTTCCCGACGCTAAGACGAGCAGCGGCACATAGTAAAGGAACCGCCGGGCCGGAACGGAGGATCTGCAAAGCCCGTACCGCGTCTGCAGCCTGTTTTTCCGGATGAAGGCAAAAAGAACGATCGTCTGCAGGAGCGCGAACACCGCGCTCGCCGCATAGCCGATCCCGATGATCTCGTTGAGCGGGTTTGCCAGCGATTGCAGAATGCAGTAGACCGCGATCCACACAAGCGCAAATGTCAGTTCATTTTTTTCATACAGCTTTTTCATTTCATTTCCTCCCGCGCCGCCAGAATGGCGCCTTTATATGCCTGCTCCAACTGCGATCCGATAAGCGTTTCGTCATATTGCAGCGAATTGTTTGCGATGATGCTCGCGTATCCGTGCGCGAACAGAAAGATCGTCAGAAAGACCTTTTTTGTCTGCTCCATACTGAGTGCGAGCGCTCCCTGCATCGCCGAAAGAACCGGGGCAAGCTCCTCCGCGTCGATCAGCTCAAGCAGCGTCGCGCCGTTAAAGAAATCCGACTGAAAAAGGAACCGGAACAAATGCGGCTCCTTGATCGCAAAGCGGATATAATTCAGCCCGATCCCAAGCATCACGCCCTTCTGCGGACGTTTCAGATCCATCAGATAGTCCGAATGATACTGGTCCGCCTTTGCATAGACCGTCCGTTTCAATTCTTCAATCGTTGCAAAGTGATACATGACGGGCTGCGTGGAGCAGTGCAGCCGTTCCGATACGGTCCTCGCGCTGATGTTTCCCGCGCCTGTCTCACGGGCGACCGCAAAAGCCGCGTCAACGATCATTTCCCGCGTCACCTTGACCTTTGCAGGCATAGATGCACCTCCATATATAATTCAAATTATATATAACCTAAATTATACATAAAAAAGCGGCGCTTGTCAATCCGTCCGGAACAAAAAACCTGACGGCGGATCCTTCGGCGGAAAGCAGAAAACAGGCGCGGCCCACTTGCTTTTTGTGCGGCTCTGCTGGTATGATAACAAAAAGGCGCGGCGCGCAGAAAAAAGCCGGGCGGGAAAGGAACAGCGGCAATGACGGAACGGGAAAAACGGGTACAGTGGTTTCAGGCGGCACGGTTCGGGATGTTCCTGCACTGGGGACTCTACGCGATCCCCGGGCGCGGCGAATGGTACATGAGCGGCGCGCGGATGCCGGCGGAGGAATACGAGCGCTACATGCGGGAGTTTACAGCCAAAGCCTATGACCCCAGAGACTGGGCACGGCGGGCAAAGCGGGCCGGGATGCGGTATGTCGTGCTGACGGCGAAGCATCACGACGGCTTCTGCCTGTTCGACTCCAAGCTGACGGATTACAAGAGCACAAACGCGCCCTGCGGGCGCGATCTGGTGCGGGAATTTGTGGACGCTGTCCGCGCCGAGGGTCTCCGCGTGGGCCTGTATTACTCCCTGATCGACTGGCACCACCCGGATTTCCCGAAATACAGCGACCCGAATCACCCGATGCGCGGCAACCCCGCCTATCAGAACGAGCAGATCGAGTTTGACCGCTATCTCGCATACATGCACGGACAGGTCGAGGAGCTGGTCACAAATTACGGCAAGATCGACATTCTGTGGTTCGACTTTGCCTATGGCGAGCTGCGCGGCGAGGCGTGGAAGGCTACGGAGCTGATGAAGATGGTGCGCAGCCACCAGCCGGACGTCATCGTGGACAACCGGCTCGAGGCCAGCGGCGAGAGCTTCGGAAGCCTCGTCACGGAAAGCCCGGCCTATTACAGCGGCGATTTCGTCAGCCCCGAGCAGCTCCTGCCGCCGGAGGGCATCCGCAATGTCCGCGGCGAGCGCGTACCCTGGGAGCTGTGCGCGACGATGAACAACAACTGGGGCTATGTGCCCTATGACACGACATATAAGCCCGCATCCATGCTCATCCGGAAGCTGGTCGAGTGCGTCAGCAAGGGCGGCAACATGATCCTGAACGTCGGCCCGGACGCGACCGGACGCTTCCCGGCGCAGAGCTGCCGGCTGCTCGACGAGATCGGCGCGTGGATGGCGCTGAACGGCGAGAGCATTTACGGCTGCGGCAGCGCGGAGCTTCCGAAGCCGGACTGGGGCTGGTATACAAGACGGGCGGGGAAGCTCTACGCGCATGTGCTCGAAGCGCCGCTCGGCCCGCTGCCGCTGACCGGCCTTGTGCCGGAGCGCATCGGCGCGGTGCGCCGTCTTGCGGACGGCGGCGAGGTGGTGCGCGGCGAAAGCTGGGTCACAAGCGCGTATGAAAACCTTGCCTTCGTCTCCTTCGGGACAGTCCCGCAGTATACCTATCCGCTGCCGGACCCGATCGATACCGTTCTGGAGATCGAATATCAGTAAAAACGAAGCGCCGCGCGCCGGACGCGCGGAAAGCAAATAACAGACAGGAGAAAGCTGCTATGAAACTTGTAGTATTGGACGGTTATACGGAAAACCCCGGCGATCTGAGCTGGGCGCAGCTGGAAGCGCTGGGGGAGCTGACGGTCTATGACCGCACGTCATATACGGAATCCCCGCTGATCGCGCAGCGCATCGCGGACGCGCAGATCGTCGTGACGAACAAAACGCCGCTTTCCCGGCAGACGATCGAAGCCTGCCCGGGGATCCGGCTGATCGCGGTGCTGGCCACGGGCTATAACGTGGTCGACTGCGCGTGCGCAAAAGAGCGGGGGATCCCGGTCGTCAACGTGCCGGCCTACGGCACGGCGTCGGTCAGCCAGTATTCCATCGCGCTGCTGCTGGAGATCTGCCACCATATCGGCCATCACAGCGCGTCTGTCCGCAACGGGGACTGGGCCGCGGATCCGGACTGGTGCTACTGGGATTATCCGCTCATCGAGCTGGAGGGCAAGACCATCGGCATCATCGGCTTCGGCCGCATCGGACAGGCTGAGGGCAGGATCGCGAAGGCGATGGGCATGCGCGTTCTGGCCTGTGACATCCATCCGAACGACGCCGGACGCGCCGTAGGCGAATATGTCGATCTGGACACGCTGCTGCGCGAGTCGGACGTCGTGTCGCTCCACTGCAATCTGACACCGGAAAACACCGGGCTCATCAACAAAGCGGCCATCGAAAAAATGAAGGACGGCGCGATCCTCATCAACAACGCCCGCGGCCAGTTGCTCGCGGAGCAGGACGTCGCGGACGCGCTGAACAGCGGCAAGCTCGCCGCCGCCGGTTTGGACGTGGTCAGCACAGAGCCGATCCGCCCGGACAACCCGCTGCTGCGGGCGAAAAACTGCATCATCACGCCGCACATCTCCTGGGCGCCGAAGGAAAGCCGCCGGCGGATCATGGACATCACCGCAGAAAACATCCGCGCGTTCCTGAACGGAACGCCGCAGAACGTCGTCAACCCCTGAAATGCGCCCCAATACGCACGATCCGTGCAGGGGCGGGCTCTGCCCCTGCACGGATCATGTGAATGCGAACTGCGCCGCGGGAAACGAAAAAGAGCAAGCCGTCCGGCTTGCTCTTCGGTTCGTCTTCGATCAGATCGCACGCTCAACCTTGTTGGAACGCAGGCATCTTGTGCAGACATATACATGGCGCGGAGTACCGTCAACGATTGCCTTGACACGTTTGACGTTGGGCTTCCATGCACGGTTCGCACGTCTGTGAGAATGGGAGACCTTGATACCGAATGTTACGCCCTTGCCGCAGATATCGCATTTTGCCATCGGATGCACCTCCTTGCCGCTTGGAAAATCAGTTTCACGCGCTATAAAGCGCCGACAAATATATTAGCAGATTGCGTTGGAAATTGCAAGAACTTTTTTCGGAAAAATCAGAAAAATTCGAGCCGGAGCGACAATGGATTTTCCTTGTTGCGAAACCGGGGCAAAGCGGGTATAATCAGGGTATCCTGAAACAGAGGTGATTATGTGGCAAGTACCTACACGGTTCTGCTGTCCGAGCTCGTCTCGGAATTCAAGCTCGACTTTTTCTACCGGTCGACGGATTTTGACAAGATCCATGTGACCGTTGACGATATCAGCCGTCCGGGCCTCCATCTGGCCGGCTTCTTCGACCACTACGAGCCCATGCGCGTCTATGTCTGCGGCACGGTGGAGACGGCCTACCTGCAGAAGCTCACGCCGGAGGAGCGGATCATCATCTTCGACCACTTCCTGTCCTACAAATGCCCGGCGCTCATTTTTGCGCGGGGCTTTGAGCCCATGCCGGAATGCCTCGAAATGGCAAAGAAATACGACGTGACGGTGCTCGGCACGAAGGACACGACGTCCTATATCGTTTCGAGCCTCATTACCTATTTAAAAAGCTCGCTCGCCCCGCGCGTCACGCGCCACGGCGTTCTGGTCGAAATTTACGGCGAGGGCATCCTCATTAACGGCGACAGCGGCATCGGCAAGAGCGAGACGGCCATCGAGCTGGTCAAGCGCGGGCACCGTCTCATCGCGGACGACGCGGTCGAGATCAAAAAGGTTTCGCCGCACGAGCTCGTCGGCTCTGCGCCCCCGGTTCTGAAGCACTATATCGAGCTTCGCGGCATCGGCGTCATCAACGTCGCGAAGCTGTTCGGCATGGGCGCGGTCAAGGAAAGCTCCAATATCGATCTTATCATCAATATGGTCCCGTGGCGCGACGGCGAGGCGTATGACCGTCTCGGCATGGAGACGCAGTACACGGAGATCCTCGACGTCAAGGTCCCGTCCATCACAGTCCCCATCACGCCGGGACGAAATCTGGCCGTGATCTTTGAGGTCGCCGCCATGAACAACCGTCAGAAACGCATGGGCTACAACGCCGCCGTGGAATTTACCGAGCAGATGAGCAAATACTTTACGGCCCGCAGCGACGACTGAATCACGAAAAGAGGAACCGGCTGGCTGGTTCCTCTTTTATTTTTATCGGAGATGTGGTATGATAAAAAAAATTATCCACCCGGAGGCGTTTATGTGGAATTCTGAGCTTCAGCAGACCATCATCCAGCGCTGCGCAGCGGCGGAATACCGGCTTCAGGAGCCGCTCAGCCGCCATACCTCCTTCCGCATCGGCGGCCCGGCGGCCATCATGGCGTTCCCGAAAACCACAGAAGAGCTGAAACAGCTGCTGCGGGCCGCTTCGGCGGAGGGTGTCACGCCGTATATCCTCGGCGCGGGAACCAATATTCTGGCCCCGGACGAGGGGCTGCAGGCGCTTGTGATCTGCCTCAAGGACGCGCTGTGCGGCATCCGGTGTCCGGACGAGACGCGGATCGAGGCTTACGCGGGCGAAAGCATGGCGAGGGCGGCTGTTTTCGCGAAAAATCACGCGCTGACCGGGCTGGAATTTGCCCACGGCATCCCCGGCACGCTCGGCGGCGGCGTATATATGAACGCGGGTGCCTACGGCGGCGAACTGAAGCAGATCGTCGAATCGGTCACGATCCTGACCATGGACGGCGAAGAAAAGACGCTGTCCGGCGAGGAATGCGGGTTCGGCTATCGCACGAGCGTGTATCAGAAGCTGCCGTGCGTGATCGTCCGGGCCGTCCTGCGTCTGCAGCCGGGCGACCCGGAGGCGATCGGGCAGACGATGCGCGCGCTGATGGAAAAAAGAAAGACTTCGCAGCCGCTGGAGCTGCCGTCCGCGGGCAGCACGTTCAAGCGCCCGGAGGGGTATTTTGCCGGCCCGCTCATCGAGCAGGCCGGGCTCAAGGGCTGCGGCTTCGGCGGAGCGGAGGTCTCAAAGAAGCACGCGGGCTTCGTCGTGAATACCGGCGGCGCATCGGCCGATGATGTGAAGAAGACTATCGCAATGGTGCAGTCGCGCGTGTGGGAAGCGTCCGGTGTCCGGCTCGAGCCGGAGATCCGGATCTGGTAAAAGGAGTACGCTATGCAGTTTGTTATCATTTCCGGCATGTCCGGCGCGGGAAAGAGCAGGGCCGCGTCCGATCTTGAGGATCTCGGCTTTTACTGCGTCGACAATATGCCGGCGGAAATGATCCCCCAGTTTGCCCAGCTGTGTCTGGCGACGAAGGGACGATATGAAAAGGTCGCGCTTGTGACGGATATCCGCGCGAGCATGACCTTTGACGCGCTGTTTCAGGCCCTGCAGAAGCTGGACGACATGCACCTGCAGTATTCGATCTACTATATTGAGGCGTCCACGGCGGTCATCATCAAGCGCTACAAGGAGACGCGCCGCCTGCACCCCCTGATGAAGGACGGCTCCACGCTCGAAAACGCCATCGCACGCGAACGCGAGCTGCTCGCCCCCGTGCGCAACCGCGCCAGCGCCATCATCGACACGTCCAACCTCTCCACCGGCAAGCTGCGCGGCCAGCTCATCGATCTGGTCGCGGGCGGGATGCGGGAGCACTCGATGGACGTGCGCGTCGTGTCGTTCGGCTTCAAATACGGCCTTCCGCTGGAGGCCGATCTGGTCTTCGACGTGCGCTTCCTGCCGAATCCGTATTATATCCCGGAGCTGAAGCACCAGACCGGACTGGACGAGCCGGTCAAAAACTTCGTCTTCAAATACCAGCAGACGCTGGATTTTATGACAAAAACCGAGGATCTGCTCTCCTTCCTTCTGCCAAACTATCTGGACGAGGGCAAGACAGACCTCGTCATCGCCGTCGGCTGTACGGGCGGCAAGCACCGGAGCGTCTGCATCGCGAAGGAGCTTTTTGAATTCGTCTCCAAAAAGGGCTACGCGGCCACGCTCAGCCACCGCGATATGGGCAGAAGGTGAGCGCCATGACGGATTTTACGGAACAGATCCGGCTCTATGAGCCGCACCGCCGCCAGCCGCGCATCGCGGCCATCGGCGGCGGACACGGGCTGTCCGCCATGCTGCGCGGCCTGAAGACCTATACGAAGGATATCACGGCCATCGTCACCGTCGCGGACGACGGCGGCGGCTCCGGCATGCTCCGGGAGGATCTCGGCATGCTCCCGCCGGGCGACATCCGCAACTGCATCATGGCGCTTGCCAACACGGAGCCGACCATGCAGCAGCTGTTAAACTACCGCTTTACAGACGGGAGCCTCGCCGGGCAGAGCTTCGGCAATCTGTTTCTGGCCGCCATGAACGGCATTTCCGGCTCGTTCGACGAAGCGGTCCACCGCATGGGAGACGTTCTGGCCATCACCGGCCGCGTTCTTCCCGTAACGAATCAGGATGTGCGGCTGGAAGCGGAATTTCACGACGGCAGCCGCATTCTCGGCGAAAGCAAGATCTTTTACGCCAAAAAGATCAACAATTCCCGCATCCGCAAGGTGCGCCTCGTGCCGGAGCGTCCGGCGGCGCTGCCGGAGAGCGTACAGGCCATCCGCGACGCGGATATCGTCGTGATCGGCCCGGGAAGCCTGTATACCAGCATTATTCCAAACTTTCTGGTCAGCGGCATCGCCGACGCCGTGCGGCAGAGCAGGGCCTTAAAGATCTATGTGCTGAACATCATGACGCAGGACGGCGAGACGGACGGCTATGACGCCGACGATCACGTCCGCGCGATCCTGGAGCACGCGGGCCCCGGCGTCATGGACGTGTGCATCGCAAACGACGCGCCCGTGCCGCCCGAGATCATGGAGCCCTACGCCAAAGAGGGCGTGTCGCAGCTCGAGCTGCGGCGCGAGGATCTGGAGCAGATGGGCCTTGCGGTACGCACGTTCCCGCTTCTTGAGCCGGGACGCTATATCCGCCACAATTCCGACGCGCTGGCGCGCGCGATTTTGTCGGTGTGGCGCGAATTCAGACAATAAAACCAAGGAGGCGAGCGCCGTCATGTCCTTTTCATCCAATGTCAAGCAGGAGCTGTGCCGGCTGCCGATCAACCGGAAGATGGAGGCTGCCGCCGAGCTGTACGGCATTCTGCTCTACTGCAACGCATTTACCTCGGAGCTTATCCGCATCACGACAGAATCGCGCGATCTGGCCGAGCGCCTGCCGCGCCTGATGAAAAAGGTCTTCGGCTTTTCCTTCGACCAGGAGCCGGAGGAGGGCGCGGGGAAGCTGCTGTTCGTGATGGATTCGCAGGAGAAGATCCATAAGATGTTCGCCCAATTCGGCCTGTCCGCGGCCAGAGACGTGACGCTGCACGTCAATTACGGCATGCTGGAGGAGGACGAGGAACGGCTGGCCTTTCTGCGCGGCGCGTTTTTGTCCGGCGGCTCGGTCACGGATCCCGCAA
Organism: uncultured Oscillospiraceae bacterium; assembly: GCA_934646185.1. Taxonomy (GTDB): domain Bacteria; phylum Bacillota; class Clostridia; order Oscillospirales; family Oscillospiraceae; genus CAG-170. The sequence continues at coordinate 97,565 of CAKUEH010000002.1, forward strand.
AGCGCTACCATCTGGAGCTGACGACCTCCCACTATAAGGTCAGCCGCGAGACCTGCGCGCTGCTGCTCGACGCCGGATTCTCCCCGAAGGAGACGGCGCGCGGCGGCAACAGCATTCTGTATTTCAAGCAGAGCGATATGATCGAGGATTTCCTGACCGCCATCGGCGCGCCGGTGTGCGCGATGGGCGTGATGGAGGCGAAGGTCGAAAAAGATCTGCGCAACGGCGTCAACCGCCGCGTCAACTGCGAAACGGCGAACCTGACCAAGGTCGTCGATGCGTCGATGGAGCAGGTCGCGGCCATCAAAAAGCTCCAGAAGCAGGGGCGGCTCAAGGAGCTGCCGCCGAAGCTCCGCGAGACGGCAAAGCTCCGCCTCGAGAACCCGGAGGCGACGCTGCAGGAGCTTGCCGCCATGCAGATCCCGCCCGTTTCCAAATCCGCCATGAACCACCGCATGCGCAAGCTCGTCGCGCTTGCAGACGAAAGCTGAGAGGAGAATACCGCCATGGCCTTTGTGCATCTGCACGTCCACAGTGAATACAGTCTACTCGACGGAGCCTGCCGGATCGGCTCCATGATGGACCGGGTGCAGGAGCTTGGCCAGAGCGCCGTCGCTCTGACCGACCACGGCGTCATGTACGGCACCATCGATTTTTACCGCGCGGCGAAAAAGGCCGGGATCAAGCCCATCATCGGCTGCGAGGTCTATGTCGCGCGCAGAACGCGCCTGGATAAGGTCCACGGCGTCGACAAGGAGCCGTATCATCTCGTGCTGCTCTGCGAAAACGAGACCGGCTACCGGAATCTCAGCTATATGGTCTCGCTCGGCTTTACCGAGGGCTTTTATAACCGCCCGCGCGTGGACATGGACCTGCTGCGGGAGCATCACGAGGGCCTTATCGCGCTCTCGGCCTGCCTTGCGGGCCGGATCCCGCAGGCGATCATGCAGGACGATCCGGACGAGGCGGAGCGGGCCGCGCGCGAATACGCGGAAATTTTCGGCCCGGAGCATTTCTATCTCGAGCTGCAGGATCACGGCATCCCCGAGCAGCGGACGGTCAACGGGCATATCAGAAAGCTTGCGGAAAAGCTGAATCTTCCGCTCGTCGTGACGAACGACGCGCACTATCTGCGCAAAGCGGACGCGAAAATGCAGGACGTGCTGCTCTGCATCCAGACCGGAAAGACGGTCGACGATCCGAACCGCATGAAATTTGAGACGGAGGAATTCTATCTCAAGAGCGAGCAGGAGCTGCGCAGCCTCTTCCCGGACGTGCCCGAGGCGTTTGAAAATACCGTCCGGATCGCGGAGCGCTGCAATGTGGAATTCACGTTCGGCAAGTATTTCCTGCCGGAATTCAAGCTGCCCGAGGGCGTGACGAGCCTGTCCTATCTCCGGCAGCTCTGCCGGGAGGGCTTTGACGAGCTCTATGGCGCGGCGCACCCGGAATACATGCAGCAGCTGGAATACGAGATCGACATGATCGAGAAAATGGGCTTTACGGACTACTTCCTCATCGTCTGGGACTTCGTGCGCTTTGCAAAATCTGCCGGGATCCCGGTCGGCCCCGGGCGCGGCAGCGCCGCGGGCTCCATGGTGACCTACTGCCTGCATATCACCGAGATCGACCCCATGAAATATGGCCTCTATTTTGAGCGCTTTTTAAATCCCGCCCGCGTGACTATGCCGGATATCGACATGGACTTCGGCGACACCAGAAGAGGCGAGGTCGTCGACTACGTCCGGCAGAAATACGGCGAGGATCATGTCGCGCAGATCGTCACCTTCGGCACCATGGCGGCCCGGGCCGCCATCCGCGACGTCGGCCGCGTGATGAACTTCACGTTCGCCGAAACGGACGCCGTCGCGAAGCTCGTGCCGACGACGCTTCACATCACGCTCAAGGACGCGCTGAAGCAGTCACCGCAGCTGAAGCAGATGTACGACGGCGACGCGCGCGTCAAAGAGCTCGTCGATACGGCGATGGCCCTCGAGGGCATGCCGCGCAACACCTCGACGCACGCGGCGGGCGTGGTCATCACCAAGCTGCCGGTCTACAACTATGTGCCGCTCGCCACGAACGACGGCACCATCGTCACGGAATACACCATGACGACGCTCGAGGAGCTCGGTCTTCTCAAAATGGACTTCCTCGGCCTGCGCAATATCACGGTCATCGACGACGCGATCCGCGATATTCGGAAAACAGAGCCGGATTTCTCCATGTCCCGCGTGACGGACAACGATCCTAAGGTCATGGACATGCTCACGCAGGGAAGAACGGCGGGCGTGTTCCAGATGGAATCGACCGGCATGACGGGCGTGTGCATGGGCCTGAAGCCGCAGTCGATCGAAGATCTGTCCATCATCGTCGCGGCCTACCGCCCCGGCCCGATGGAGTCGATCCCGCGCCTGATCGCCTGCAAGCAGGACCCGTCGCTTGTCAAATACAAGCACCCGATGCTGAGGCCCATTCTCTCCGTCACCTACGGCTGCATCCTCTATCAGGAGCAGGTCATCGAGATCTTCCGCAAGCTCGCCGGGTATTCGCTCGGGCAGGCGGACATGGTGCGCCGCGCCATGAGCAAGAAGAAGGTCAAGGACATCGAAAAAGAGCGCGGCGCCTTCATCCGCGGCGACGCTTCGCGCAATATCAGCGGCTGCGTGGCAAACGGTATCCCGGAGGATGTTGCGGAGGCCATCTACAACGAGATGTACGACTTCGCGAACTACGCCTTCAACAAGGCGCATTCCGTCTGCTATGCCGTGATCGCCTACCAGACCGCGTGGTTCAAATGCTATTACCCGCGCGAGTATATGGCGGCGCTCATGACGTCGGTCCTGGGAAGCTCGGTCAAAATCTCCGAGTATATCGCCGAGTGCCGCGCGATGGGCATCGAGCTGCTGCCTCCGGATATCAACGAATCCAACGACAACTTCACCGTCGTGCCGGGCGGCATCCGCTTCGGTCTGGCCGCGATCAAGAACATCGGACGCGGCTTTATCCAGAAGGTCATGAACGAGCGCGAGCAGGGCGGGAAATTCACCAGTCTTGAGGATTTTACCTCCCGCATGTACGGAACGGACCTGAACAAGCGCGCGCTGGAAAACCTCATCAAGGCCGGTGCCTGCGACGGCTTCGGGCTCAACCGCGCCCAGATGCTGCGCATTTACGAGCTGGTGCTCGATGCCGCCGCCAGCCAGAAGAGCAAAAATGTCGACGGCCAGATGGGCCTGTTCGATCTGCTGTCCGGCGAGGACAGCGCCGCCGTCATGCCCGCCGTGCAGGCACCGGATATCCCGGAAATGAGCGCGCAGGAGAAAATGACGCTCGAAAAGCAGACGACCGGCCTGTATCTGTCCGGCCATCCGATGGACGAATACCGGCCGCTGCTGCGCGGCATGGACGTCGTACCCATCGGCGAGATCCTGGAGTGCTTCGAAAACGGCGAGGATACCTATCAGGACGAGCAGATCGTGAACATCGCCGGGATCGTCGAGGCGGTCAAGATGAAGACCACGCGCTCCGGCTCCATGATGGCGTATGTCACGGTGGAGGACGACACGGGCTCCATGGAGCTTCTGACGTTCTCCTCGATCCTGGGCCAATACGGTTCGCTGCTCTATGAAAATTCCCCGGTCATTCTGAACGGCCGCATCTCCGTGCGCGACGAAAAGCCGCCGCAGATGGTCGTGAACCGCGTCATGCCGATCGGGGACATGCAGGATCTCGACGCCGCGCAGGCCGCCCGTCAGGCGGCGGCGCAGGCGCACACCGTCTATCTCAGGATCGAAAGCTCCGCGCAGCCCTCCGCAAAGAAGATCCTGCCCATCCTCAAAATGTTCCCGGGAAAAGCGCGGGCCGTTCTTTACTTTGCCGATACCGGCGCAAGGATGGGCGGAAGCTGCGCGCTGGACGAGCGAATGCTCCGCGAGCTACGGGAGCAGCTCGGCGAAAAAAATGTTGTTGTAAAGTAAGCCTTGTTTTTTACAAATTCGCTACACTTTTGTAACCTGACATGTTATACTATAAAGAGTTGAAAAAGGAGTGGGGCCGATTGCGCGGAAAAAAGGCGGGGCTCGTGCTGCTCGCCGCGGCGCTGACGCTGCTGCTGTCCGGCTGCTTTGTCAAAACGGTCGACGAGCTGTATACGCTGCCGCGGCATTCCGATGAATATGACCGGCTGGAGCTTGTGATCGAACAGCTTCTGAACAGTCAGAACGCCTCCTACGCCGCGCCGGTATCCGGCGTGAACCAGCAGTCCGTGCAGCTGGCCGATCTCGACGGCGACGGGCTGGAAGAGGCGATCGCGTTTCTGAAAACAGCGGGGGACAAGCCGCTCAAGACCTATATTTTCTCCCGCGCGGACGGCGATTACCGACTGATGGACGTGATCGAGGGCGACGGCACCAGCTTCGCCAGCGTGGAATATGTGCAGCTGGCAGACCGCCCGGGCGCGGAGCTCGTCATCGGGCGTCAGGTATCCACCGACGTGCTGCAGTCGCTCAGCGCATATTCCTATACAGACGGCCACGTGGCCGAGCTGATGAGCACCAACTATTCGCAGTACCGCACGGTCGACCTGGACGGCGACGGGCAAAAGGAAATCTTCATCCTTCGCTTCGACGCCGAGCAGCCGCACGGCGTCGCGGAGCTCTATCGCTGGAAGGACGATCAGCTCGAACGCGAGCCGGAGGCCTATCTGACCGACGGCGCGTCCCCGGTCAAGCGGATCCTGGCCGGAAACCTGACGGCGGATGTCCCGGCCGTCTTCGTGTCGAGCGCATACGAGGAAAACGCCCTCGTGACCGATGTGTTTGCGTTTCAGGACGGCACGTTCCGGAACCTCACCGCGCACGAGGCGGGAAACGCCGTCTCCACCGTCCGCAGCTACTATGTCTATGCTTCGGATGTCGACGACGACGGCCTGATCGAGCTGCCGCAGATCCTGCCGCTCCCGGCGGCGGAGGGCTCCGAGGAGAACGACTCCGCGATCAGCTGGTACAACCTCGATCTGGACGGGCATAGCCTGCCGAAGCTGACGACATATCACAGCTTTTCCGGCGGCTGGTTCCTGAAGCTGCCGGACACGTGGCAGAACCAGTTCTGCATCACGCGCGGCACAGAGACGGACGGCGTGCGCGGCTACGAATTTTCACAGTGGAAAAACGGCCGTCGCGCGGATCTGATCTTTACGATCTACGCATTTTCCGGCGAAGACCGGAATGAAGCCGCATCCTCCGACGGCCGGTTCCCCCTGGCCGAGAAGGGCGATATCACCTATGCGGCAGAGCTTGGAACAGGAAAGTGGGCTGCCGGATTGTCGGAGGACAGACTGAAGGACATGTTCCGCTTGATTCATATTGATTGGAATTCGGGAGAGACGTGAGGAGCGAAAAGCATGAAAAAGGTTATGATTTTGGAGGACGAGGTCAGCATCCGGAGCTTTGTGGTCATCAACCTCAAGCGCGCCGGATACGAGGTCGTGGAAGCCGGGACAGGGGAGGAAGCGCTGGAGCTTCTGAAGTCCAACCCGGACGTCGGCGTCGCGATCCTCGACATTATGCTGCCCGGCATCGACGGGTTTGAGGTCTGCCGCAGCATCCGCGCGACGGACAAGAAGATCGGAATCATTATGTTAACCGCAAGGAGCCAGGAGATGGACAAGATCACCGGCCTGATGACGGGCGCGGACGACTATATGACCAAGCCCTTCAGCCCTGCGGAGCTGACCGCGCGCATCGACGCGCTCTACCGCCGCATCGACTCGGACGGCTCGTCCAACCAGATCGAGCTCAAGCACGGCCCGTTCGTTCTGAATACGCGCAACCGGACGCTCGACAAGGACGGCCGCCGCATCAAGCTCACGCAGGTCGAGTATGCCATCGTGAAGCTGTTCATGCAGAACCCGGGACGCGCGCTTTCACGCGAGGATATCCTGGCCGCGGTCTGGGGCCGCGACTACGACGGCGAGCTCAAAATCGTCGACGTCAACATCCGTCGTCTGCGCATCAAGATCGAGGACGACACCGCGAACCCGACCTACATCACGACGGTCTGGGGCTTTGGCTACAAGTGGGGCGCATAAGGCGCGGGGTGAGGCTTTTTGGAGAAAAAGAAACGCCTGTCCGGCATTGAGCGGCGCTGGTTCGTCAATAACGTAGGCGTGATCATGCTGCTGGTCGCGGCGTGCGTGCTCGGCGTGATCGTTTCCCTCGCGGCGTATTACGACACCAATCTCCGCTCCGGCCTTGAAAACAAGGCCAAAACGACGACCGATTTTTTCAGCAACTATATCTCGCAGAGCTATAAGGAATATTACCAGTCCTGCATCAAATTCGCGCAGACCTTTGAGGAAAAGGATAAGCTGGAGCTGCAGTTCATCTCCGCAAACGGAAAGCTCGTGGCCTCCTCCTACGGTAAATTTGCCGGGCGCTCGCCCTCGACGCCCGAGATCCAGCAGGCGATCGACAGCCGCCAGATCCGGCACTACAAGGGCAGAAATCCGCTGACAGGCGAACGCATCCTTGCCGTTTCCAGCCCGATGATCTATACGAACGGCGAGGTGATCGGCGTTCTGCGCTATGTGACGAGTCTGCGCAACGCGGATCTGCAGATCCTGATGATCGCGCTGATCGCCGTGACGATCGGTTTGCTTTTCATCGGCTCGATCTTCTTCCTGAGCAGCTTTTTTATCAAGTCTATTCTGGTGCCCGTTTCGCAGATCAACGCGACGGCCAAGCGCATTGCCGCCGGCTCCTACGGCGTGCAGATCCCCGGTCAGTATGACGATGAGATCGGCGAGCTGGTCAGCACCATCAACGATATGTCCGTTAAGATCGGACAGGCGGAGAAAACGCAGACGGAGTTCATCTCCTCCGTGTCGCACGAGCTGCGCACGCCGCTCACCGCCATCTCCGGCTGGGGCGAGACGCTTCTGACCTCCGAAAATCTGGACGCGGAGACGCGGCGCGGCGTCGTCATCATCGCGCGCGAGGCCAAGCGCCTGACCGGCATGGTCGAGGAGCTTCTGGAATTCACGCGCATGCAGGACGGCCGGTTCACGCTCCATGTCGAAACCGCCGATATTCTGGCGGAATTTGAAGACACGGTCTTCATGTACGGCAGCCGGCTCAGGCAGGAGGGCATCTGCCTGCACTATGACGGCTGCGACGAGGATATTCCCGAGATCCCGTGCGACGTCGCGCGCATGCGGCAGGTGTTTCTGAACATTCTCGACAACGCGGCCAAGCACGGCGGCGAAGGCAAGCGCATCGACGCTTCCATCGCGCACGAGGGAGGCTATGTCGTCATCCGCATCCGGGACTATGGCCCCGGCATTCCGGAGGAAGAGCTTCCGCGCGTCAAACTGAAGTTTTACAAGGGCAGCTCCAAGGCCCGCGGCAGCGGCATCGGCCTTGCCGTGTGCGAGGAGATCGTCACCATGCACGGCGGCACGCTGACGCTGGAAAATGCGGAGGGCGGCGGCACGCTCGTTACGATCAGCATCCCCACGGGGGAAGAATAAGAGGTTTGCATGAAAAAAGAGAACAATCCTGTCAGTCAGGAAAAATTCAAAACGCTCATCGGCGGGCAGGCGCTCATCGAGGGCATTATGATGCAGGGACCGGACAAGCGTTCCATCGTCGTGCGCGGCCCGGAGGGGCTCGTGACAAAGGTCGAGCCGCTCAAAAAGCGCACCGGCATCGCCAAATGGCCGCTCATCCGCGGTGTGGTGAATTTTGCTTCGTCTATGGTGTCTGGTGTAAAGGCACTCATGTATTCGGCGGAGTTCTTCCCGGAGGAGGAAGACGCGCAGCCGTCCAAATTCGAGCAGTGGCTGGAACGGAAGCTCGGCAGCGAGAAGCTGGAAAAGGCCGTCGTGTCGTTCTCTGTCTTTCTCGGCGCGCTGTTTTCCATCGGCCTGTTTTTCCTGCTCCCGACGCTTCTGAGCGGCATTTTTGACCGCTGGATCCACAACGCGGTCGTCCGCAGTCTGATCGAGGGCATCATCCGCATCGCGATCTTTATGGGCTACATGATCCTGATCTCCCGGATGAAGGACATGAAGCGCGTCTTTTCCTATCACGGCGCGGAGCACAAGACCATCCGCTGCTATGAGGCGCAGCTGCCGCTGACCGTCGAAAACTGCCGTGGCATGACCCGGCTCCATCCGCGCTGCGGCACGAGCTTCCTGTTCGTCGTGGTCGCGATCTCCATCCTGCTGTTCGCGCTCGTGAGCGCCGTGTTCCCCACCAGCAATATGTTTGTGCGCCTGCTCATCCGTCTGGCGCTTCTGCCGTTCGTCGTGTCGATCAGCTATGAGTGCAACCGCTTCGTCGGCCGCCACGACAACGCCCTGACGCGCGCTCTCTCCGCGCCCGGCATGTGGTTCCAGCACTTTACGACCAACGAGCCGGATGACTCCATGCTGGAGGTCGCCATTGAGGCGCTGAAGCTCGTCATTCCGGATGAGGCGGGTGCCGACCGATGGTAAAGAAGTACGGCGACCTCTATCTGCAGGCCCGCCGGACACTTCTGCCGTCGGAAGGGGAGAACGCCTCCATGGCTGCGCGGGAGCTACTGGCGTTTGCGTCCGGGAAGTCCGTATCGGCTGTGCTGGCAGATTCCAATCTGTATGCCAGCGAGCAGATCGAGGAAAGACTGAACAATTATGTAAACCGCATGCTCGCGCACGAGCCCCTGCCGTACATCCTCGGGCAATGGGACTTCTACGGGATCTCTCTTGAGGTCACGCCGGACGTGCTCATCCCGCGCGACGATACCATAGCCGTTACAGACCTCGCGCTCGAGGTCCTGCGCGGCAAAACAGAGCCGCGCGTGCTCGATCTCTGCTGCGGCAGCGGCTGCATCGGCCTTGCCATCGCGCACCAGCTGCCGGACGCGCATGTGACGCTTGCGGATATCTCGCGTCCCGCGCTGGCCGTCGCCAAGCGCAACATCAAGCGGCTGAAGCTCATGAACCGCGTGACGGCCGTCGGCCTCGATGCCCGGAAGCAGGGCCCCAGCTTCGTCGGCGCGCTCGACGCGCTGGTCTGTAATCCGCCGTATGTGACAAGCGAAGAAATGACGCGGCTGGAGCCGTCCGTGAAGGAATACGAGCCCGCGCTGGCGCTCGACGGCGGAAAGGACGGCCTGGATTTCTACCGCGCGGTCGCCGCAAACTATTCCCATCTGCTGGTGCCGGGCGGATCCCTCTGCTTTGAATTCGGCCTCGGCCAGCATATGGCCGTATCCATGATCCTGCAGGAATACGGCTATACGGACATCGTCCTTCGAAAGGATCTGCGCGGCGTCGTCCGCGCGGCAAGGGGAAAAAAGAAATAAAACGAATGTTTGATTTTTATCAAACGATGTGATATAGTAGGTCTATACACAAAAGAGGAAGGAACTGAGACGATGGAAAAGAAAAAAACAGCCGATCAGACTCCCAATAACGACAAGAAGCAGGCGCTCGACACGGCCATCCGGCAGATCGAGAAAAACTTTGGCAAGGGCGCGGTCATGCGCCTCGGCGACCGGCCTGATCTTCAGGTCGACGCGATCCCGACCGGCTCTCTGGCGCTCGACGCCGCGCTCGGCATCGGCGGCGTGCCCAAGGGCAGGATCATCGAGATCTACGGCCCGGAATCCTCCGGCAAAACGACGCTTGCGCTGCATATCGTCGCGCAGGCGCAGAAGCGCGGCGGCGAGGTCGCATTCGTCGACGCTGAGCACGCGCTCGACCCGGACTACGCTGCCCGCATCGGCGTGAATATCGACTCCATGCTGGTGTCCCAGCCGGATACCGGCGAGCAGGCGCTGGAAATTACCGACGCGCTCGTGCGCTCCGGCGCGGTCGACGTTGTGGTCGTCGACTCTGTCGCGGCCCTGACGCCCCGCGCGGAGATCGAAGGCGAAATGGGCGATACGTTCGTCGGCCTGCAGGCCCGGCTCATGTCGCAGGCGCTGCGCAAGCTGGCGGGCAACATCTCCAAGACCAACTGCGTCGTCATCTTCATCAACCAGCTGCGCATGAAGATCGGCGTCATGTACGGCAACCCCGAAACGACGACCGGCGGCAACGCGCTGAAATTCTACGCCTCTGTCCGCATCGACATCCGCCGCACGGAGGCCATCAAAAACGGCTCCGAGGTCATCGGCAACCGCACGCGCGCCAAGATCGTCAAAAATAAATGCGCGCCCCCCTTCAAAGAGGCGTATTTCGATATCATGTACGGCGAAGGCATCTCCAAATGGGGCGAAATGGTCGATCTTGCCGTGCAGCTCGAGCTCATCAACAAGAGTGGCAGCTGGTTCTCCATCGGCGAAGAGCGCATCGGCCAGGGCCGCGATTCGGCCAAGCAGTACCTCATCGACCATCCCGACGTCGCCGACCGCATCGAGCAGTCCATCCGCGACAACATGTGGAAGCTGCAGGGCAAGAATGCCAAGCCGCCCGCATCCGCCGCGGCCAAGCCCGTGAGCGTCTCAGCCGACGATTTTAACGACGACTGATGCGCCTGCTTGCCATTCAGGAGCTGCCGCAGTCAAAGCGCGTCAAGCTCGTCTTTGACGATGATACCGTTCTGAAGACCCAGCCGTATCTGCTTGCGGACTTCGGCCTTTACAGCGGAATGGAGCTGACAGAGGAAGACTATCAGGCCCTGCTGGCCGCCGCCGGAAAGGCGTCCGCCAAGGCGCGGGCCGTGCGCATCGTCGCGGCGGCGGGCGTGTCCGAAAAGGAGCTGCAGAAGCGCCTCGTCCAGAAGGGCGAGGAGGCGGCCGACGCGCGGGAGGCCGTCGGCTGGCTCAAGGAGCTGCATCTGCTCGACGACCGCGAGACGGCCCGCCAGCTCGTTTCAAGCGCCGCGGCAAAGGGCTACGGAAAAAGCCGCATCAAAAACATCCTGTACGAAAAGGGCATCCCGCAGGAATTCTGGGACGAAGCGCTTGCGGAGCTGCCGGAAATGGACGATGCGATCGACCGCTTCCTGCTCCGCCGCTGGCAGGGCAGGGATCCGGACGAGAAAGAAATAAAAAAGACTGTGGACGCGCTCATCCGGCGCGGCCACAGCTGGAAGGATATCCAATCCGGCCTCCGGCGCTACCGCGTCGGGCTGGAGCTGGAGGAAATCACGGAGGACGACATATCATGACCCATACGATCGGCATGATCTCGCTTGGCTGCGCCAAAAATCAGGTCAACGCCGAGCATATGCTCTGGCTGCTGCGGCAGGCAGGCTACGAGATCAGCCCAGACCCGGACGGCGCGGAGCTCGTCATTGTAAACACCTGCGGCTTCATTGAGTCCGCCAAGACGGAGGCCATCGACAATATCCTGGCCATGGCGCAGCTCAAGGCGGAGGGCAGGATCCAGAAGATCCTCGTCACTGGCTGCCTCGCCCAGCGCTATCAGGAAGAGATCCTGAAGGAGCTGCCGGAGGTCGACGGCGTGCTCGGCACCGGCTCATACTACGACGTTGCGAACGCCGTCGGGCAGGTCCTGTCCGGCAAGCGCTACAAGCGCTTCGACGATATCAACGCCGATCAGCCGGAGGACGGCCGCATTCTGACCACGCCGGAGTATTACGCCTATCTGAAGATCGCCGAGGGCTGCGACAACCACTGCGCCTACTGCGTCATTCCCAAGCTGCGCGGCAAGCTCCGCAGCCGCCCGATCGAAGAGCTGGTCAAAGAAGCGGAGCAGCTTGCAGCCGACGGTGTGAAGGAGCTGATCGTCGTCGCGCAGGATACCAGCCGCTACGGACTCGACCTCTACGGCGAACGGAAGCTCGCAGAACTCCTGCGCCGACTCTGCAAAATCGACGGACTGGTCTGGATCCGGGTACATTATCTCTATCCCGACGAAATGTCGCAGGAGCTGATCGACGTTCTGGCAAACGAGCCGAAGATCGTCAAATATCTGGATATCCCCATCCAGCACATCAACGACGAGATCCTGCGCAAAATGAACCGCCGCGGCGACGGCGCGTATGTCCGGCAGCTGCTGACAAAGCTCCGCCATGAGATCCCCGGCCTTGTGCTCCGCACGAGCCTCATTACCGGCCTTCCCGGCGAGGGCGAGGCGGAATTCGCGCAGCTGTGCGATTTTTTGAAGGAATACAAGCTCGAGCGCGTCGGCGCGTTCGCGTTCTCGCCCGAGGAGGGCACGCGCGCAGCCGAAATGGAATATCCTGATACCGAGATCGCGAAGCAGCGCGCCGATATGGTCGCGGAGATCCAGTCGCGCATCATGGACGATTACAACGATTCCTGCGTCGGCAGGGTCATGCAGGTGCTCTGCGAGGGCTACGACCCGGACGAGGACAGCTATTACGGCAGAACCTATGCTGATTCTCCCGACATTGACGGGAAGATCTGGTTCACAGCGGAAAAACATATCAAGACCGGCGATTTTGTAGACGTTCACGTCGTAGATACCTACGACGGAGAGCTTGTCGGCGTACTGGAGGAAGAATACAATGACGACTGCGAGTAAAATTACCCTTGTCCGTGTGGTGCTGATCCCGGTCTACATGGTTTTGATGCTGCTCTCGGCGAACGGCGCGGACTGGCTGCGCTGGGCCGCCGTCGCGGTCTTTGTGATCGCCAGCATTTCCGATTTTCTGGACGGCTATATCGCCCGCCACTATCATCAGGTCAGCGACTTCGGCAAATTCCTCGATCCGCTGGCCGACAAGCTGCTCGTGACGGCCTGCATGATGATCTTCGTCGGCTGGGGCCGGATGCCGTCCTGGGTCGTGTTCATCGTCATCGCGCGCGAGTTTGCCATCAGCGGCCTGCGCATGGTCGCGGCAAGCAACGGGACTGTGATCGCCGCCGGCTGGAGCGGCAAGATCAAGACCTCCTGCACGATGGTGGGCCTGATCGCCATGATGGTGCTGCCGAACCTCCCGACACTGGATCTGATCGTGAATATCGTCATTCTGGTCACGACGGTCTATTCCGGCGTCGAGTATTTCTGCAAAAACTGGGCCTGCCTCGGCCTTTCGAAGAAGGCTTGACTTTTTCCCGTTCCAATGATATGATTGAGACTGTCAAAACCATGAAAAGCAGTTGGATGACTGAGTAGCTGGGGAAGAGTGAAGGGGGCAAAGAGCCCCCTTCGCGTTCAATCAACCAGTTTTTCGAACTTTTTCAAAGTTCGAAAAACTGCCTCAGCGGGGCGAAAAGATTTTTTCGACACGCTGATGATTTCCCAAGAAAATTCAATATCGCGTTGATCGAAAAGAGTACCGCTGCTCCGCTTTTTCAGAGAGCTTCCGCCGCCGGCTGCAAACGGGAGCAAAAGCGATGCGGGAACGTGCGTTCGGGAGCGAGGGGAGACCCCGTGCAGGCTGACGTTACAGCCAGAGTAAGAAATCAGAGTGGAACCGCGAGTTTTTTGACCCGCCTCTTGAGCATTCAGGAGGCGGGTTTTTCTATTGGAGGAGCTGCATTTGCATTTATTGGAGGATATCCGGGCATACAAGAAAAACGACCCCGCCGCGCGCTCGGCCATTGAGGTCATGCTGCTGTATAACGGCCTGCACGCGACCATCGATTACCGCATCGCGCACTGGTTTTACCGGCATCGCTGCTTTTTCATCGCCCGCGCGATCTCGCAGTGGTCGAAGATGTGGACCGGGATCGAGATCCACCCCGGCGCGACGATCGGCCGCCGCCTAGTCATCGACCACGGGACCGGCATCGTCATCGGCGAAACGGCCGAGATCGGGGACGACTGCCTGCTCTATCAGGGCGTGACGCTCGGCGGCACGGGCAAGGACGTCGGCAAGCGCCACCCGACGCTCGGCAACAACGTCATGGTCGGCTCCGGCGCAAAGGTGCTGGGCCCGTTCCGCGTCGGCGACAACGCCCGCATCGCAGCCAACGCCGTGGTGCTGCGCGAGGTGCCGGAGGGCGCGACGGTCGTCGGCGTCCCGGGCCGCATCGTCCGGCTCTGCGGCGATAAGCTCGACCATATCCACACGCCCGACCCGGTCATGCTGGAGATCGAAGCGCTCAAGCGCCGCATGGCGCTGCTGGAAGAACAGATCAACGATACAAAAAAGGAGACCTGACAATGTATCTTTACAACTCTGCAACACACAAAAAGGAAGAATTCGTCCCCTATGACCCGCAGCTGGTCAAAATGTATACCTGCGGCCCGACCGTCTATCATTTTGCGCACATCGGCAATCTGCGCAGCTACATCATGGAGGATGTGCTGGAAAAATACCTCCGCTACGCGGGCTATCCGGTCAAGCGCGTCATGAACATCACGGACGTCGGTCACCTGACCTCCGACGCCGACGAGGGCGAAGACAAGATGCTCAAGGGCGCCCGCCGCGAGCACAAGACCGTCATGGAGATCGCGCGGTTCTATACCGACGCATTCTTTGAAGACTGCCGCAAGCTCAACATCAAGAAGCCCGACGTCGTCCAGCCCGCCACCGGCTGCATTGACGAGTATATCAAGATCATCACAAAGCTCCTGGATACCGGCTACGCCTATATCGAGGGCGGCAACGTGTATTTCGACACCTCCAAGCTCGAAAAGTACTACATTTTTAACGAGCACAAGGAGGAGGATCTCGCCGTCGGCGTCCGCGAGGGCGTGGAAGAGGATACCAACAAGCGCAACAAGAACGACTTCGTGCTCTGGTTCACAAAGTCCAAGTTTGAGGATCAGGCGCTCAAGTGGGACTCCCCGTGGGGCGTCGGCTATCCGGGCTGGCACATCGAATGCACCGGCATTTCGCTCAAATATCTCGGCGAACACCTCGATATCCACTGCGGCGGCATCGACAACGCCTTCCCGCACCACACGAACGAGATCGCGCAGTCCGAGAGCTACATCGGCCACCACTGGTGCAACTACTGGATGCACGTCATGCACCTGAACACCGCCAGCGGCAAGATGTCCAAATCCAAGGGCGAATTTCTGACGGTCTCGCTGCTCGAGCAGAAGGGCTACGATCCGCTGTGCTACCGTCTGTTCTGCCTGCAGAGCCACTACCGCCGCAATCTGGTCTTCACGTGGGAAAACCTCGACAACGCCGCCGGAACGTATCAGAAGCTGCTGGCGAAAATCGCCGCGCTGAAGCCCGGCGACGGCGCGCTCGACGAGGCTGCCGTGTCGGCCCTGCGCGAAAAATTCAACGCCGCGCTCGGCAACGACCTCAATACGTCCCTTGCCATTACGGCCCTGTACGACGTGCTCAAGTACAAGACCAACGATGCGACGAAGCTGTTTGTCCTTGACGATTTCGACAAGGTGCTGAGTCTCGACCTGTGCAGAAAGGCGGATGAGATCCGCAAACGCAATGCGGCAGAAAAGCCCGCCGCGGGCGCGTATTCCATCTTCTGCGAGGACGGCAGCGACGATCCTGCCGTGACCGCGCAGATCCAGGCGCGCTATGACGCGAAAAAAGCCAAAAACTTCGCCGAGGCCGACCGCATCCGCGACGAGCTCAAGTCGCAGGGCATCGAGATCACCGATATCCCCGGCGGCGCAAAGTGGAAGCACGTCTGACCGTCCGCCGCCATCATATTCATTGCTCCCCCTGCCCGGGCCGGGCAGGGGGAGTTTTTGCGCGCGCTGCCCGGAAACGCAATATTAGAATTTCTGAAGGCAACGTTCAGCAATATGAATAAATCAGACGGGCAAAAATTGTTGACATTAACGATGCACATCGCTAAAATAAATGAAAAATTCAAAAGGCATGTGTATTCGATTCAAAGACGACAGGATATCAGAGACGAAAGGATGCGTTTGCTATGAGTAAAAAAAGAAGCCTTGGTGTGATTGGCCTTGGGCATGTGGGCGCGCACGTTGCGTATGCGCTGGCTGTGCAGGGCATAGCCGACGAACTGATTCTGGTCGATCGGAATGCGAAGAAGCTTGCCAGCGAGGTACAGGATCTGCGCGACGCGGCTGCCTATCTGCCGCATAGAGTCACGGTCCGCGCGAGCAGCTTTCCGGATCTTGGCGTGTGTGACGTAATCGTCAACTGTGTGGGCAGGATCGAACTGCTGCGCGAAAGCCATGACCGGCTGACGGAAATGGACTACACGATCCCGGCTGTGCGCGGCTATGCGCAGAAGCTCCGGGAAAGCGGCTTTGACGGCGTGCTCATCAACATCACAAATCCCTGCGACATCGTGACCCGCGAGCTTGCGCTGGGACTCGGGCTGCCGCGCGGCCGCGTCTTCGGCACCGGCACGGGCCTTGATACCTCGCGCCTGTTAAGCGCGCTCGCGCGTCAGACCGGCATCGACCACAAGTCCATCACCTGCTACATGCTGGGCGAGCACGGAAACCAGCAGTTTGCGCCGTGGTCCTGCGTGAGCTTCCGCGGCATGCCGCTGGACGTATGGGCACAAACAGACGAACGCTTCCGCTTTGACCGCGAAGCCCTGCAAAAAGAGTCCATCGACGGCGGCTGGGTCACCTTTTCCGGCAAGCAATGCACCGAATACGGCATCGCGATGACGGCCGCGCGGATGGCGTACATTGTGCTGCATGACGAAAAAGCCATCATG
This sequence comes from uncultured Oscillospiraceae bacterium, assembly GCA_934646185.1. Classification (GTDB taxonomy): domain Bacteria; phylum Bacillota; class Clostridia; order Oscillospirales; family Oscillospiraceae; genus CAG-170. The sequence goes on from CAKUEH010000002.1 coordinate 114,119, forward strand.
CCGGCCAGCGCTGAGCTTTGCGGCGAGTATAGCGAGACGGGGGTGTTCGCGGGCGTTCCGTGCGTCCTTGGGGCAAACGGCGTCGAGCAGGTGATCGAGCTTCCGCTCAGCGCGGAAGAGCGGGCGCAATTCCACAGCTGCTGCGAGGGCATCCGCCGCAACATGCAGCATCTCAAAGAGCTATAAAAATCATTCAGGCAGGAGGTTATAACGATGAACATCAGCATGACAAAAACAACGCATCCCGGCAAGCTGCCGCCTGCCGGCCAACTCGGTTTCGGCTCCGTGTTTACAGACCACATGTTCCTGATGGATTATACGGATCAGGAGGGGTGGCACAACGCGCGCATCGTACCCTTCGGGCCGATCAGCATCTCTCCGGCCGCAAGCGTCCTGCATTACGGCACGGAGGTCTTCGAGGGTCTGAAGGCATACCGGCGCCCGGACGGCGCTGTGCAGCTGTTCAGACCCTGGGAAAATGTCGCGCGTCTGAACCGCTCCTGCGACCGTCTGGGCCTGCCGCGCATCGACGAAAAGGACGGCCTGCAGGCAATCCGGGAGCTGGTACGCGTGGACGCCGCCTGGGTCCCCTCTGCGCCCGGCACGTCGCTCTATATCCGCCCCTTCCTGTATTCCACAGATCCTACGCTTGCCCTGCACGGCGTACATGAGGCGACGTTTGCCATCATCCTCTCTCCGTCGGGAAATTATTTTTCCGACGGCCTGCAGCCCGTGCCGATCATGGTCGAGACCGAGGACGTGCGCGCGGTGCGCGGCGGAACGGGCGAGGCCAAATGCGGCGGCAACTATGCCGCGGCAAACCGCGCGGGCGATAAGGCGATGGAAAAGGGCTATTCGCAGGTCCTCTGGCTGGACGGCGTGCAGCGGAAGTATGTCGAAGAGGGCGGCGGCATGAACGTCATGTTCAGGATCGCCGGTACGGTCGTCACGCCGATGCTGACGGGCTCCATCCTGCCGGGTATCACGAGAAAGTCCTGCATCGAGCTGCTGAAGAGCTGGGGCGTGCCGGTCGAGGAGCGGCTGCTCAGCGTGGACGAGCTGTTCGAAGCGGCAAAGAACGGCGCGCTGGAGGAAGCGTGGTGCGTCGGCACCGCAGCCGTCGTCTCGCCCATCGGAGAGCTGGCATGGAATGATGAGAAATATGAGATCAACCAGAACCGCATCGGCGCGCTGTCGCAGAGGCTCTACGACGAACTGACCGGCATCCAGTGGGGCACCCGCCCCGACCCCTTCGGCTGGACCTGCGTCGTATAACCGTACGACCCGTTCCCAAGGCTCCACCTTGGGCCCTAAGAGCCGCGCAGAGCGCGGTTGCGCCTCGAAACCAGCCTGCGGGCATCGCATTGGCCCATGCAGAATGTACTATTTTCCAGAAATCTTCGGCGAATTCGTAACATCTATTGGGCCGGCAGAGTCGCCGGCCCCTACAGCAGGTTTTTCGATTTTCCGTGTTCCGTAGGGGCGGACGACTCTGTCCGCCCGCGGAACGCGCCGTTTTTAATGGAAATCTTCGGCGAATTCGCGACTTCCTCAAGGGCCGATGTGGGCATCGGCCCCTACAAATAAGCCTGAGAAATCTCAGCAGGAAGCAGAAAAAAGAGTTTTCGTCATCCGCCCATATCCTGCCCCGCAAGCTCCGCATGCAGAAATTGCTGCCCCGCAGCCGCACTTTTTTCGTTTAAATTGACGATTGACTTCCTGCCGTGCCGCGGCTATAATAGCGCCAACAACGAAATACCAACGAAACCTTTGAGAAAGAGGAGTACCCTTACAAAACCGGGCGTCAGAGAGCTGCCGGCGGTGTGAGTGCAGCGGAACGGCGTAAGGGGAATGGACTTTTGAGGGCGGCCTGAACCCATCCGGACGGATGCAAGTAGGAGCCGACGGGTGCCCACCCGTTATCCACCGGGATGCGTATGATGGTACGCAGTAGCGAGCGGACGCGCAAGCGTCAATTTGGGTGGTATCGCAGGAGTGCAGCTCTTGTCCCATGTGGGATAAGGGGCTGTTTTTTTATACTCCAAATTCGGCCGTCGGCAGCGGCCCCTCCATCCGCCACCCGAAATATCAAACGGCGAAACGCCAAAAATGGAGGAACACACTATGAAAAACCTGAACCTGAGAAAACTTGCAGCAGCCGTCCTGAGCTTTACCGTCCTGCTGACGGCGGCGGGCTGCGCCGCCGGACAGAAGTCCGCCGAAGACACTGCGGCCGAACCCCAGACCACGCAGCAGACGGCTGCGCCGGACGCCGAACAGCAGACCTTCCGCGTCGGCATCTGCAACTATGTCGACGACGCTTCCCTCAATCAGATCGTCGAGAACATCCAGACGCGCCTCGCCGAGATCAGCGAGGAGACCGGCGTGCAGTTTGCGGTCGATTATGACAACTGCAACGCGGACGCGACCGTGATGGAGCAGATCATCGCGAATTTCCAGAGCAACGGCGCGGATCTTCTCGTCGGCGTCGCCACCCCCGTCGCCATGCGCATGCAGACGGCCACCGAGGACAGCCGGACGCCCGTCGTGTTTGCCGCTGTTTCCGACCCGGTCGGCGCGGGGCTTGTGCAGTCGCTGGAAGCCCCTGGCAGCAACGTGACCGGAACCTCCGACTATCTGGATACCGCAGCCGTTATGAATCTGATCTTTGCGGCCGACCCGGACGCATCCAAGATCGGCCTTCTGTATGACGCCGGTCAGGATTCCTCGACGGCAGCCATCGCCAGCGCCAAGGCCTATCTGGACGAAAAGGGCATCGCATACGTCGAGCACACCGGCAGCACAGCCGATGAGGTCATGCTGGCCGCGCAGGCCATGGTCGCCGACGGCGTGGACGCGGTCTTTACCCCGACCGACAACTCCATCATGAAAGCCGAGCTTGCCATCTACGAGACGTTCATCGACGCGGGCATCCCGCAGTACACCGGCGCAGATTCCTTCGCGCTGAACGGCGCGTTCCTGGGCTACGGCGTCGACTATGCGAACCTTGGCCGCGAAACGGCAGACATGATCGCGGAGATCCTGCTGAACGGCGCCGATCCCGCGTCCACGTCGGTCAAGACCTTTGACAACGGCACAGCCGCCATCAACACCGAGACCTGCGCGGCGCTTGGCCTTGACTTTGACGCAGTCAGCAAGGCGTTCGAGCCGTACTGCACCAAGATCACCACGCTGACGACAGCGGAGAGCTTCTCCTGATCGAAGGCTGAACGGATCAATCGCCCGGAGCCGGAACCGGCTCCGGGCGGCCTTCAAAACTTGCGGAAAGAGGAACCATCATGGATCTATCGAGTGTTCTGGGACTGATACAGACAGCGCTGGAGCTGGGGCTGATCTGCTCCGTGACGGTATTGGCGCTGTATCTGAGCTATACCATGCTGAACGTCTGCGACCTGTCTACGGACGGCTGCTTCACGCTCGGCGCCGTGACCGGCGCGGTCACAGCCATGGCGGGCCATCCGGTGCTGGCCGTTTTCGCGGCGATGGGCGCGGGGCTGGTGTCCGGCCTGGTCGTGTCTGTTTTGCAGACGCGCATGGGCGTCAACAGCCTGCTCGCCGGGATCATCGTCAATACGGCGCTGTACTCCATCAACATTGCCATCATGGACGGCGCGTCGCTTCTGAGTCTCAACAAGACGCAGACGGTGTTTTCCCTCATGAAAACGGCGCTGGCCGATACGCCGCTCGCCGGGCAGTATAAGCTCCTGACCGCGCTTGCGGCAGTGGTGCTGATCGTGCTGTTTTTGACGCTGTTCCTTCGTACCCGCATGGGCCTCGCCATCCGCGCGACCGGCAATAACCCCGACATGGTGCGCTCGTCTTCCATCAACCCGGCCATGACCACGACAGTCGGCCTGTGTATCGCGGGCAGCTTTACGGCGCTGTCCGGCTGCCTGCTCGCGCAGTATCAGAAGGCGGCGGACATCAACATCGGGCAGGGCATGGTCACCATCGCGCTGGCCTCACTGCTGATCGGCAGTACCGTCCTTGGCCGCGGCGGGATCCTCCTGCGCGCGGTGGGCGCGGTCCTGGGCGCGGTGATCTTCCGGCTGGTCTATACCGTCGCGCTGCGGCTGGACATGCCGGCGTTCATGCTGAAGCTGGTGTCGGCGGTCATCGTCGTGCTTGCAATTTCGATCCCATACCTCAAAACACAGCTGCCGGTCCTCCGGCGCCGGATGCAGAGAAAGGCGGGCTGAGACAGATGCTGGAGCTGAAAAAGATCTCCAAGACCTTCAATCCCGGAACGGTCAACGAGAAATGCGCCCTGCACGAGCTGTCGCTCAGCGTGCCGGACGGGGATTTCATCACGATCATCGGCGCGAACGGCGCGGGAAAATCCACGCTGTTCGGCGCCATCAGCGGCAGCTTTCTGACGGACAGCGGCGAAATTCTGCTGGACGGTCAGGATGTAACGCTCCTGCCGGAGTACCGGCGCTCGAAGATCATCGGCCGCCTGTTTCAGGATCCGATGCGCGGCAGCGCGCCGGGCATGACGATCGAGGAAAATCTGGCGCTGGCCGCCGACCGCCGCGGCTGGCTTGGGCATATCAGCCGCCAGGATCGCGAGTGCTTCCGCGCGCAGCTGCGCGAGCTGGATATGGGGCTGGAGGATCGCCTGCGGCAGCCGGTGGGGCTCCTGTCCGGCGGACAGCGGCAGGCGCTGACGCTTCTGATGGCGACGATCGCCAAGCCGAGGCTCCTGCTGCTCGACGAGCACACCGCGGCGCTCGATCCTGCCGCAGCAGAGAAAATCCTGGCCATGACCACGCGCATCGCAGCCGAACAGAAGCTGACGTGCCTGATGGTGACGCATAATATGCGCGCCGCGCTCGCGCTTGGCAATCGGACGCTGATGATGAACAGCGGCCGCATCATTCTGGACGTCAGCGGGGAAGAGCGCGCGCATATGGATGTGGACGACCTGCTCGAGCGCTTCAGATCCGGAACAGGCGAAGCGCTGGACAATGACCGCATCCTGCTCTCCTGAGCCGCATACGCCCAAATGAAGCCGCGCACCCGCCGGATGCAGCGCCAAAACAACAAAGAGGAGCAGCGAGCGATCGCTGCGCCTCTTCTTTGTCAGATCGCCTGACCGCTGCGAAGCTGTCCGGTCAGGACACGTCGGCGTCGCTTGTGCTGGCGATGGAGCCGCTTTGCTGTGCGGTTTTCGACGGTGAGATCTGAAAGCGGGCGACATATGCGCGATAAAACGCGGAATAATCCTGAAAACCGCAGCTTGCCGCGGCGGCAGAGGCGCTCTCTCCGGCGAGGATCCGTTCCCGCGCGGCAAGCAGACGCTTGATGAGGATATACTCCCACACGGACGAGCCCGTCGCCTTGCGGAAGATCCGGTTGATTTGAGATTCGCTGAGGAAAAACCGCTGTCCGATGGTCGCGAGGGAGATCTTTGAAAACAGCTCCTGATTGATATAGTTGATCAGCTCGCTTCCCACGCCGCCGGCAAGCGGGTATTTTTCTGCCTGCGAGATCGTCTCGAACTGATGGGAGATCCAGAGCATGCAGCGCAGAAGCACGGCGATGATATTCAGCCGCTTTTCCTCCGGCGAGCTGGGCAGGTCGAAATCCTCGAAACAGGGGAGCAGACCGGACGCGCTCCGCCCCTGAAACGAATAGAGATTGCTGCAGCCGAGCGACCTGTCCCAGAAGGGCTTGAGCAGCAGCCCGGAAGAATCGATATCGCGGATCAGCGCCTCGTCAAACTGGATGGAGATGCGTTCATACGGCGCACCGGGATGGATGATCGGTTGGTGAACCTCCGCGCTGTGTGTGATAACGATATCGCCGGGGGTGAGCTGATACACAGCGCCCTCTACGATGTAGTCCACATTGCCGGAAATGAAATAAAACAGCTCCAGCTTATCGTGCGCATGCAGGTAAAAACGGATGGATTCCGGGTTCTGGTCGCGGGAGTGATGGCAGAAAATCTGGCTGTCAAGATGTTCAAACAACCGGGGCATAGGCGGCCTCCTGTTTTATAAGACTTTGTAAATCGGATATGGGAAGTTGCACATAAGTACAGGTGGAGATTTGTATATAACGGCAAAAATGCAGGGAAATAATGAGAGAATAGCGGAGAAAGCGACGGAAACATGTGGCTGCACCGGGAATAAAGGACACCTGCAATGGAAAAAGAACAAGATGATTATAACAAACCATGCGCGGATTTGCAATGTAGATTGCACAAAAATACAAATTCATTCCGCAGAAAGGCATTTATAATAGCAATAACAGAAAACAAACTTCATGTGAAACAGACATGCAGGAAAGGGAGAAGAGCCATTGAAACTGATTAAAAACACATGGAAGCACAAGACGCTTTTTCTTATGGCGCTTCCGGCGGTATTGCTGCTGATTGCGTTCAATTATGTACCCATGGCCGGTCTTGTCGTCGCGTTCAAGAAATTCAACTATGCCGACGGGATCTTCAAAAGTCCGTGGAACGGGCTGGAGAATTTCCGGTATCTGTTCATGGTCGGCGATACGGCGTGGCGGCTGACGCGCAATACGGTCGGGTATTACCTCCTGTTTACCTTCTTCGGTACGATCGGCAATGTGGCGATCGCGATCGGCATCAACGAGATGATCCATAAACGGACAGCAAAGTATTTCCAGACCTGTATGATCCTGCCGACGTTTATTTCCTACATCGCGATCACCTTTATCGTAAAGGCGTTTTTGCAGAGCGATATCGGCATCATCAACCGCTTCCGCCTGATGCTCGGGCTGCAGAATATCCGCTTCTATCAGAACAGCGAGTACTGGCCCGTGATCCTGCTGATCGTGAAGCTCTGGAAGGGCGTCGGCTATGGCTCTGTTCTTTACCTGTCCGCGCTGGCCGGCTTTGACCAGCAGATCTATGAGGCGGCCGACATTGACGGCGCGACCGCGTGGCAGAAGCTCTGGCGCATCACAATCCCCATGCTGATGCCGACCGTCATCGTAATGACGCTGCTGGGTCTCGGCAACATCATGCACTCGGAGACCGGCCTGTTCTATCAGGTCACGCAGAACAACGCGATGCTGTATGATACGACGCAGGTGCTCGATTCCTTCGTGCTCAACGCGCTGATGAAGAACACGGACTACGGCATGACCTCCGCCGCGACGTTCTATCAGTCTGTCGTGGGCTTCGTCATGGTCATGGCGACGAACTGGTTCGTCCGCAAGGCGTCTCCGGACGACGCGCTGTTCTGAGGAGGGCTGGGAATGAAAAAACAAAAGACAAGCAGCGGACAGAAGGTCCTGACGGCGGCCATGGGCTTGTACGCGCTCGTGTGTCTGCTGCCCGTCCTTCTGGTGTTCATCGCGTCCATCAGCGACGACGCCAGTCTCACGCAGAAGGGCTTCAGCTTTTTCCCGACGGCCTTTTCCACAAAGGGCTGGGATTATGTGTTCAACTTTGGCTCGCAGCTTCTCAGAAGCTATGAGGTGACGATCTTCATCACAGTCGTGGGAACGGCGCTGAGCCTGATCGTCATGAGCATGTATGCCTATGTGCTCTCGAAAAAGGAATTCATGCTTCGCGGATTCTTTACTGTGCTGCTGATCATCACCATGCTCTTTGACGGCGGCCAGGTCTCCAAGTACATCATCTTTTCAAGCGTCTATAAAATGAAGGACACGATCTGGGTCCTGATCCTGCCGACCTGCGTCAGCGCCATGAACGTCATTATCATCCGGAGCTACATCCAGAGCAACATTCCGGATTCGCTGGCCGAGGCTGCGCTGATCGACGGCGCGGGCGAGTTCCGCTGCTTCTGGCAGGTCATCTTCCCCATGATGAAGCCCTCGCTCGCGGCGGTCGGCTTCATGCGCGCCGTTGCGATCTGGAACGAATGGCAGAACGCGTATCTGTTCATTACCGACGACAATCTTGCGCCGCTCCAGCTGCTCCTGATCCGCATTGAAAAGAGCATCGAATACGCGCTGCACAATTCCTCGGAGTTTACGCCGCAGGAATTCGCGGAGCTGCTGCGCAATCTGCCGCAGGAGAGCTGCCGTATGGCCATGCTGTTCATGGTCCTCGGCCCGATCCTGATCGCCTATCCCTTCTTCCAGAAGTATTTCGTCAAGGGCCTTACCGTCGGCGCGGTCAAGGGCTGAGCGATACGCCTCGGAAAGGATACGGCTGTTCATCCTTGTAAACAGGCGGGTCGGAGGATCTGCTGGTTTAGAATAAAAAATGGAGGAAAGTTACAATGAAGAGAACTCTCGCATTGGTCCTGGTGCTTGTCATGCTCATGGCGTGCCTGGCCGGCTGTGGCAAGAAGGCTGAGCAGACCAGCCCTTCCGCAGAAGCATCCGCAGAAACCACCACGAACGAAACGAACGCAAGCGAACCCACCACTGGTGAGGTCACCAACATCGTCGTGCTCCAGCGCGGCGGCGAAAACCAGACGGGCGAAGCTGACGTCGTCGCTGCCCTGAATGCATATTCGGCGGAGAAGATCGGCGTCACCATCACCTTCAAGGCACTCGCGGCAGCCGAGTATCCGGAGGCTCTGTCCCGCATGATCGCGGCCAAGGACGATCTGGATGTCTGCTTCTGCGCGTCCTATACCGGCTTTGCCGATCTGGTCGCCAAGGGCGGTCTGATGGACATTACCGATTATGTCCATTCCGACACGTACAAGGATCTGTACAACACCATGCCGGAGACAATCTGGGAAGCAGCCTCTGTCGACGGCAGGAACTACTGCGTCACCAACTATAAGGAGACCCCGTTCATCTCCACGATCGTGACTCCGGTCGCGCTGGCTGACACGATCAAGGAAAAGTATGGCATCGACTTCAATACCATCGAGCTCGACAGCTATCGCGACCTGCCCGCGCTTGAACCGTATCTGCAGGCGTGCAAGGACGAGGGCGTGAAGTATCCCGCGCTCACGAACGAGGTCGATATGTTCCTCGGCGCGCTGCTGATGGCGGACACCGAGTATGAGCTGATCGGCACGGACAGATTCATGCCCTATGTCATGAACAAGCAGACCCACGAGGTCAGCAACCTGTTTGCGAACCCCGACTTCACCGACTGGTTCGAGACGATGACCCGTTGGAACGAGCTCGGCTTCTGGACGGAAGACAACATCCCGATGGACTGGAACCCGAGAGATCAGTGGGCGCTTGACACCTGGGGCATCTATCCGCAGAACGGTATTCCTGACAACGCTGCGCAGCAGTCCGTCTCCATGGGCCAGCCGGTCTACAGTCTGGACATCGGCGAACCCACCATCTCCGCAAGCGGCGCGCTGGGCTCCACCTGGTGCATCACCTCCTACTCGCCCAAGGCCGAGGCGGCCATGAAGTGGATCAACCTGATCGAGACCGACAAGACCTACGCCGACATGATGGTCTACGGCATTGAGGGCGTCAACTACACCAGAGACTCCGAAGACGTCGTCACGAAGATCGCCGATTCCGGCTGGTCGATGGGCAGATGGAAGTCCTGCAACTTTGAGATCGCTTCCATCACCTCCGCAGACAGCCCCGATCTGAAGCAGCAGTACAGAGACTTCAACAATGCCGGCGTTCTGGCGGAGCTGGCGAGCTTCAGCCCCGATTATACGAACGTAGAGAGCGAAATGGCGGCTGTCAAGGCGGTCCTGACAGAAGTGTACCATCTGTACACGCTGGGCTTCATGACGACGGCAGATCTGCCCGACACGGTAGCCCGGTTTGAGGCGGCTGGCGACGCTACGATGATCGCAGAGCTCCAAAAGCAGATCGACGCGTATTTCGCCGGATAATAGTTCTTCCACGAAAGCGGGAAAGCATGCGCTTTCCCGCTTTCACAGAAAAAGGAGAAGCAAGTATGAGCGATTATCGATACGGGAGCGTTTATAAAGTCACCAGAGAGGATACCCCCGAAACCATCCGCAGGGATTTTCTGCAGATGAAGCAATGCGCGCTCAATACCGTCGTGATCTGGCCGCCCGTCTTTTTCTGGGAGCCGATGAATGAACATTATCCCTTCGCGACAGGCAGGGAGATCCTCCGTATCGCCGGGGAATGCGGTCTTGACGTGATCATGGAGCTGGCGGGCCAGCTCAGCGTGTTTGAATATATCCCGGACTGGGAAATGAAGGACGAGTACTACGCCCTTGACGAAAAGGGCCACCGGGAGTGGGGGCAGGACAGCTTTGGCTTCCTGAACTATTTCCATCCGGAGGTCAGGGAAAAGATCTGCGCCATGTTCGCGCGAGCGGCAGAAGCCTACCTGGACTTTCCCGCGCTGCTCGGCTATGACGTTTTCAACGAGACGATGTACCGCTCGTTTGACGCATGGACGCTCGACGCGTTCCGTGCATGGCTGCAGAAAAAATACGGAACGATCGAAAAGCTGAATGCGGTATGGGAGCGAACCTATACGGCGTTCTCCCAAGTCAAATATGAGCATCATAAGTGGATGAGCATCATGCCGAAGGCCGATTACTTTGCCTTCCGTAAGGCGGCGGTTGGTATCATATTGGACGATTGGTGCCGCGCGATCCGCAAGGTGGACAGCACGCACATGCTCATCGCTGATAATATACATTCTCAGGTGTCCCTGCGGGGCGATTACGCGCGGCCGCAGGACGATTATGACCTGAAAAACCACGTGGATGAGATCGGGATGTCCTTCTATCCGAAGGGCGTAGACGGCGTGTTCGAGCCTGCGGAGCGGCACCAGATCTTTTCCGGCTTTGCGGACGCCGCGAGAGGCGAGGGCTTCTTCATCTCCGAAATGCAGACGCATATTCAGGCGATGTTCAATCCCACTACCGCCGTACGGCCGTGGGAGCTGCGGCAATGGTGCTATGAGGCCTACGCGGCCGGTGCAAAGGCGCTGATCTACTGGATGTGGCGGCCGTTTTCCAGAGGACTCCAGACGCTTGGCCGCGGGCTCGTGGACTATAAGGGCGATGCGACTGTCCGGTTCGAAGCGGCAAGGCAGATCGGACGGGAATTTGCGGAGCTCGGCCCTGTCACGCCTGTTCGGGGGAGAGTCGGTGTCATCTACGATCCGCTGTGCGAGGATTTTCAGTATCTGTACACAGAGGCGTACCATGTAGACCAGAAGCTGTATCTGCGTTCGGTCTACGGCGCGTATAAGGCGCTTTTTGACGCGGGGATCCCCTGCGATATGATCCGCTTTGACGAGATCGGCCGCTATGAGGCGGTGATCCTCACGAACCAGATCGTCCTGACACAGGCGCAGGCGCAGACGCTGCGCGATTATATCGAAAACGGCGGCCTGTGCCTTGCGGACGGCAGATTCGCGCTGGTCAGCGAAGAGGGACGGCTGCTCCATGCGCTGCCCGGCGGCTTTGCCGCGGATCTGTGCGGCCAGAGGCTGCTGGACTCCGATTACGAAGGGCTGGATCTTACGCTGAACGGAAGGCCCGCGCGCGGATTCTACGGCAGAGACCTGATGGAGCTGACAGACGGCGTCAGTCTGGCGCGTTTTTCCGACGGGACGAGCGCCATTACGGAAAAGCGGACGGGCAGCGGCAGGCTGATCAGCCTGAACAGCTATTTCTGCTACGGGTATGAACAGACGGGCGAGCGCGCGTTCGCAGAGGTCTTCACGGAGCTTCTGCGTGAGAATGGCATCGGATCCGCCTGCCAGAGCAGCTGTATCCGGGCAAAGCGCGTGCGCGCGGACGGAAAAGAGTATCTGATCGCGTTCAACTACGCGGACAGCCCCGCGCAGGCGGACTTCCGCTGGGGTACGCGCACCCGCCATATCACGCTGGACGCCCATGATGTAAAAATTCTTTCTTTGGAGAGCTAAATGAGCGGTATCATCAAGGAATGTGAAACAAGAGTACGGCGCACCTATCGGGGCGGCGCGCTTCTGGATGTGTTTCTCGGCAGGCAGCACGGAACAGACGGCTTTTTCCCGGAGGACTGGATATCGTCCTTTGTCGAGGCGAAAAACCGGGAGTATGTTCCGAACGAGGGCATCACGCGGCTGGAGGACGGCAGGCTGATCACAGATGCGGTGGGCGGCGGCATGTTCGGACAGGGAAGAACGGAGCCGGGCGTGCTGATCAAGCTGCTCGACAGCAGCGAGCGTCTGGGGATCCAGGTCCATCCGACTGACGCGTATGCGAAGAAGCTGTTCGGCTCCGCCTGCGGCAAGACGGAAAGCTGGCACGTTCTCAGTACGCGCAGGATCAACGGCGAGGAGCCGAAGGTCTATCTCGGGTTCAAGCCCGGTCTTACGCGCGAGCTGTGGGCGGAATATTACCGGACGCAGAACGTAAGCGCCATGCTGAACGCGCTGCACGAGATCCCGGTCAAGCCGGGCGATACGATTCTCGTTGCCGGCGGAACGCCGCACGCCATCGGCGGCGGCTGCATGCTTCTGGAGATCCAGCAGCCGTCGGACTATACCATGCGCTGCGAGACGACCCCGCTTTCCGGCGTGCCGTATACGCCGGCACAGATCCATTATGGCGCCGGAGAGCAGGCGATGCTCGACTGCTTTTCCTATACGCCGATGACTCGGGCGGAGCTGGAGCGGCGCTATATTCTGCGGCCGCGCGCCTCGGCAGGCGATGGATGGGAGCGGCTGGATCATATTACCTATGCGGACACGCCCTGCTTTGCGCTGAGCGAGCTGCGCGGCAGCTTTACCGTACAGGAGCGCTGCTTTGTTACGCTGATCTCGCTCTGCGGCGGCAGACTGTGGAGCGCGGGCAGGGAATACGCGCTTTGCAGGGGAGACAAGTTTTTCGTACCGGCCGGCGTCGGCGTGAGGTGCGCGGACAGCAGAATGCTGATCTGCTATCCGCCGGAGCTCCGGGGAACGGACGCAGCGACGGAGGAAGTATGCTGAAAAACAGAAAAGAACTGATGGACTGCGCGCAGCGCATGTACGAAGCGCTTTTGAGCAGGGCGGCCCAGCGATACTATGACAACGCGGTTTACACGCTGGTGGATCGCGTAGGCGTGGAATGCACCCGACTGGAGGAGCTGTTCAGACCGATGTGGGGGCTTGCGCCTGTTTTGAACGAGCGCGAGCTGAACATCACGGTGGGCGGCAAAAAAATGGCCGTTTCGGATTTCTATCAGCACCTGATGCTTGAGGGGACGGATCCGTCCTCACCGAATCGCTTTGACAGAAATGTTTCCGATTACGACAGAGAATTTTTCGCGAACCAGTCGATCACGGAGATCGCCGGCTATCTGACATGCGTCTTCTTCGCAAGAGAAAAGCTCTGGGACAGCATGAGCAGGCGCCAGCAGGACCAGATCGCCGCATGGATCGTGAAATGGGCCGTATACGCGGTCAGGCATTCCTGGCCCAATAATCATTACTGGTATCCGATCATCTGCATCGAAATTCTGAAGCATCTCGGCTATGATCTGAGCGAGGCGGACGCTGAGATGCAGGTGGGCTTCGAGGTGCTCGACAGCCTGTACATTGATCACGGCTGGTACAGCGACGGCGAATTCGGACGCTTTGACTATTACGAAGCGTGGGCGCACCACTGCTATACGCTGCTGTATATCCTGATCGGCGACCGCAGCCGGCCGGACTATCCGGAGCGCTGTCGGCGCTACCGCGAGCGAAGCGAGGAATTCCTCCGCTTCTTCGCGCACTACTTTGACGTTGACGGCGCAATGGCGGCATATGGACGCTCCATATGCTACCGCTTTGCCGCCGTGTCGGCGTACGGACTTGCCGCGGCGGTGGGCTGCAGGATCGATTACGGCCTCGCAAAGCGGCTGATCCTGCGCAATATCAGCTATTTCTTTGACAACTCCATCATGCCGGCGGACGGCGTTCTGCCGGACGGATATCTGTATGATGCGTTCTGTTTCGTGGAGAATTATACCTCTGAGGGCTCCAACTGCTGCTATACCGAGGGCTTTATGGGACTGCTCTGCGGAGAAGACAGTCCGCTCTGGTCTGCGCAGGAGACGCCGATGCCCATTGAACAGGGGAAGTATCTGATCGCCTGCCCGCAGAAGGATATCGGCATCGTCCTGTGCGGAAACGCGGAAAAGAACGGCGTGACGCTGTTCAATAACTCCGTGCATTACTATCAGGAGCCGTTCTTCACCAAGCGCTTCAACGACATGGCGGCCTACTACGGCAAGTTTGCCTATAACTCGCGCTCCGGCTACAGCATCGGCTCGCGCGATCAGGTCTCCAGCGAGAATATGATCAGCCTGTATACGCCGGACGGCCGCATGGCCTCGCACAGGCAGCAGATCCATACGGTCTGTACGCGACCGAAGCACATGGTGTCCTGGCACACACCCTTTTCCAACGATCCGGATACCGTGATCACCACGCATTTGCTGCCGCTGGACGACGGCTATCATGTGCGTGTGCATAAGGTCACGCTTTCGCGGCCCTATCTCGTATGCGAGGGCGGCTTCTCCGTCGGCGTGCTGGACGACGACTTCTTTGCCGGAGCGGGCGTGGTACGCTGCCGCGGGCAATACAGCAGCATCGCCGTCACGGCGAGCGTCCCGTGTACGCTGTGCAGTGAGGCGTCGCATCCCGGCATGCACCTGCTGAAGCCGCGCGCGATCTATCCCTGCTACCAGAGCGGGGTTCTGGAGCGCGGAACATACATCTTTGCCGCCGCGGTCTATTACAGCACAGACGGCAGGCAGGAGGAGCCTGCGCCGCAGATCACGATCAATGAAAATACGGTCACGGTATGCTATCGGGATACGTGCAGCGTGATCGATCTTGGGGAAGGAGCGCTTTGAGATGGGAAGAAAGGTAAAGATCGGACTGATTCAGGTCAATCAGGTCCCGGAGGACCGATATGAGCAGCGGCTGGATATTCTTGAAAGTATGGCAAGAGCCTGCTATGAAGAGGGCGCGGAACTGGTCTTTTTTCCGGAAGCATATCAGCATGTGCCGGATAGAAGCGTAAAAAGCGACCATGACAGGCTGGTCCGGCTCTATACCGGCTGGAAGGCGCGCTGCGCTGCGCTCGCGCGGGAATACCACGCCTATATCGTGCCCTGGGACTATGAGCCCAGAGACGATGGCCGCGTATACAACAGCGCGTATATCCTTGACCGCGAGGGAAAGGAAGTCGGCAGATATCACAAGGTCAATCTCACCTACGGCGAATTGACCGGCGGTATTGTCAACGGCGACGATTGCCCGGTGTTTGATCTGGACTTCGGCCGGATCGGCATCATGATCTGCTTTGACAATTATTGTCCGGAGATCGCGCGGATCATGGGCAACAGAGGCGCGGAGCTGATCCTTTACCCGCTTTACGGCGACACGCTGAATCCCCAGTGGGAGCTGAAAATGCGTGCGCGCGCCGTCGACAGCTCCGTGTACGTGGCCTCCTGCCAGATCGACAACGTGACGAACGTCGCCTACACCGGCCTCGTCTCGCCCACGGGCGACGTGCTCTGCCGTCTGGAGGGTTACCCCTCGCACGCGGTGGTCGAGGTCGATCTGGGGAAAAAGCTGTATACCAACACGATGAACCAGCCAGGTCAGCGGGAGCTTATCCGGGAATACCTGAAAAAATGCCGGCACCCGTCGTCGTTCAAGGGGATCCTGGAGGAGCCCGCAGATACGCTGCCGTGGGAAGAGATCCTTGAAGGAACGCAGTGGAAGGGCTGAGCGCACGGAGGAAACGACATGACTGCAGCATTGGAAAACAGCGGATTTCCCACGATCCTGCGCCGCCCCGACCGCGTACTGGGGGCGACTGAGCAGACGGATTTTCGCTTTGAGGAGCATGCGGCGGACTGCGATTGTCCGGTCGAGTGGCAATATGTGCAGGGGGAAAACGGCTGGAATGTCGTGATCTATCCGGGCAAAGCGCCCGTCAAGTATCTGAAGCTGCGCTGGCACGGCGATCTTGCGCGTGTGGAGAGCGTTCTCGGCGATGAATGGGGGCGGATCAGCGCGACGCATGCGCCGGTCGAATGGCGCAGCGTGATGCCGTTCCGGCCGCTGCCGTGGTTCTGTATCGCAAGAGCGGGGGAAACGACCCTGTGCTACGGCGTAAAAACCGGCTGTGACTGCTTCGCGTTCTTTCAGCTCGACTGCCATGGCGTGACGCTTTTCCTGAATCTGATGAGCGGCGCGGCAGGCACAGACGTCAAAGCGCCCTTTACCGCCTGCGTCGTTACCGAGACCGTCTCAACGGCAGAGGAGAGCGTCTATGACACGGTAAAGCGCTTCATGCGCATGCTCTGCGAAAAACCGGCTCTGCCCAAAGCGCCGGTATTCGGGGTGAACAACTGGTATTGGGCGTACGGCAGCATCTGCGAGGAAAGCGTCCTGCGGGAGGCGGACTATCTGACACAGATGACGGACGGGGTAAAAAACCGGCCGGCGCTCGTGATCGACGACGGTTGGCAGATCAACCGCACCGCACAGCCGCATTATTACATCGGCGGCCCGTTTGACCGCTGCAATGAAAAATTCCGCGATATGCAGTCGCTCGCGCAGAGTCTCGCGCAGAAGCACGTCCGGCCCGGGATCTGGTTCCGGCCGCTTCTGACGCTCGGTACGCTGCCGGAGGAAGCAAAGCTGCGCACCTACGCGAACGGGATCGTGATGGATCCGTCGCATCCCTATACGCTCGAGCGCGTGCAGCGCGACGCGGCGCGGCTGCGAAGCTGGGGCTATGAGATCATCAAGCACGATTTTTCCGGCAACGATGCGCTCGGCGAAGACCCGTTTCAGGCGGCGGCGCATACCACAGTTCTGGTATCCGACGGCAAGCGCTTCTATGACAACACAAAAACGACCGCGACGATCCTGAAAAATCTCTACAAGGCGCTTCAGGCGGGCGCAGGGGACGCGGACATGATCGGCTGCAGCGTGATCGGGCATCTGGCCGCCGGGATCCACTCGATCCAGCGCGTCGGAACAGATACCAGCGGCCGCAGCCTGGAGTGGACGATCCGCAACGGCGTGCATTCCTTTATGCGTCTGCCGATGAACGACACCTTTTTCCGGATCGACCCGGACTGCGCGGCGTTTACCGATCAGGTGGACGCGGAGATGAACCTGCGCTTCATGGAGCTGTGCGCGCTGACCGGAGTCACGACCTTCGCTTCCATCACGCCCGATTCGCTCACCGGCGAGCAGATGAAGCGCATCAACGCGATATTCCGTCTGGCCGACAGCGGTTCGGCGCATTATGGGATCCGCCATTATGAGCGCTGCGCGATCCCGGAGGTCTTCACGAACGGGGATGCGGAACGGCGGTTCAACTGGATGGAATACTATGACGGCTCCAGAACCAATCTGAGCTGGTCAAAATAGGGGGGAAGACGCATGCTCCTTGGGAATATGGATCGGGTGGTCTTTGCGGGAGACTCCATAACGGATATGCAAAGAGCCTATCCGGTCGGCGAAGGACTCAATGACAGAGCGGGCTTCGGCTATGTCAGGATGATCGACAATCTGCTTGCCGCATGGTATCCGGAGATCTGCGTCCGGGTCACAAACGCCGGGATCAGCGGCAATACCAGCCGCGATCTGCGTGCGCGCTATGAACAGGACGTTCTGGCGCTCTCGCCGGATTACGTCTCCATATGCATCGGCGTCAACGATGTCTGGCGGCAGTTTGACAGCCCTGCCATGCCGGACCATCAGGTCGGCCCGGAGGATTACGCGGATAATCTGACCGATATGATCCGGCGCGCCGGAGCACAGTGCAGAGGCGTGATCGTCTGTACACCGTATTATATGGAGCCGAACCGGGCAGATCCGATGCGCAGCCGGATGGACACCTATACCCGGCTCTGCCGCCGGATCGCGAAGGAGGAGGGCTGCGTGCTCGTGGATTTTCAGGAGCTGTTCGATGGCTACGCCGCGTATCATCACAGCGCATATCTTTCCTGGGACAGAGTCCATCCGAACCAGATAGGCGCGACGCTGATGGCCAGAAGGTGGCTGGAGACCTGCGGCGCGGATTTTTCAAAAGACTGGAGACGGCGGGGATGACGGCAAAACAGATCCCGCTTTCGATCCGGCCGGCCGGGGAGGACGACTTCGGCCGCGTCGCCGAGATCGGGGCACGGGCATGGAAGGCCATTTATGACGGCTACAGAGCGCAGCTCGGCCCGGAGCTGTTCGCGGCGTTTTATCCGGAAGCGATCCAGCGCAAATGCCGCAGCCTGCGCGAGGAAATGAAGACGCTCCCCTTTTTTGTGGCGGAGGTTGACGGCAGGGTGGCCGCGTTCGCGGCCTGCAGGATCAGCGGCGCGGAAGGGGAGATCATGGATAACGCGGTCGACCCGGATTATGCCGGGCGAGGGATCGGGAGCAGTCTGCACCGCTATGTGCTGGACTATCTGCGTGCGCACGGCTGTACCCGCGCCGTTGTACGGACGGGACTTGACGCGGCACACGCGCCTGCGCGCCGCGCGTATGAGAAAAACGGATTTGTCAGATCGCTCGCAAGCGTAAAATATTTCAGAAAGCTGTAAAACAATGAAAATTTCTTTTATTACGGATGAATTTACACAGGATCTGGACGAAGCGATCGCTTTTGCGCTGGATAACGGACTGCAGGGCGTCGAGCTGCGCAGTGTAGACGATAAGGCGCTGCAGAACTTTTCACTGGAAGAGGTTTCTGGATGGAAGAAAAAACTGGATGCGGCAGGGCTCACGGTTTCGAATCTGGCCAGCTCGTTCTTTAAATGCAGCTTTGAGTCCGGCCAGATCGAACTGCAGCTCAGAAGGCTGGAAAAGCTGTGCGATATCGCGGATATCCTCGCCTGCCGGACGCTCCGCGGCTTTTCCTTCTTCCGGGAAGGCACGATCCCGCCGGAGAAACTGGCGGAGGCGTTTGAACCGGCGCTTGCGATCCTGCAAAAACGGGACAAGCTGCTGCTTCTGGAGGCGGACCCTTCCGTCCATACCACCAACCACCGCGCGGTCGCGGCGCTTCTTAAGCTGCTTGGCAGCGACCATGCCGCGGCTGTATACGATCCGGGAAACTGTCTGTTCGACCCGATGGGAGAAAAGCCGTTTCCGGACGCCTATGAGGCGATCCGCCCCTACATGCGCCATGTTCACATCAAAGACGCCGTATATGAAAAGGGCGAGCCGGTCTGTCTGGCTCCGGGAAGCGGACTTGTGGATTTTCCGGCGGTACTGCGCCGCCTCCGGGACGACGGCTATACCGGCTACGTGTCTCTGGAACCGCATTACCGCGCCGCGCTGACGCTGACCGAGGCGCAGATGCGCACACCGTCCGGCGCGGAGTTTTCCCGCGGCGGAAAAGAGGCCATGCAGCAGAGCGTCGACGCGCTGAAGCGGATGCTCGGCGCGCTCTGAGGCGGCCGGATAAAAAAGACAAGCGATAAAACAGCGATAAAAGAGGAGATCAGAAAATGAAACTTGCAATGCTGCTCAACAAATCCAATCAGGAAAAAACGTTCAACCAAAAAACGATCGGGCTGCTTCAGCAGAAGGCGGAGCTTGTCTGGAATGAAACCGACGGCTATGACCCAGAGGAGCTCAAGCGTGTGATCAGGGGCGCGGACGCTGCGGTCACGAGCTGGGGCTGCCCGAAGCTCACCGCGGATATTCTGAAAGAAGCGCCTGATCTGAAGCTCATCCTGCACGCCGCAGGCTCTGTAAAGCCCTTTATCACAGAGGATATTTTCGACCGCGGGATCCGTGTGATCTCTTCGGCCAGCGTGCTTTCCTGCGGCGTTTCCGAGACGGCGCTGGGCTTTATCATTTCCGCGTCCAAGAATTTCTACGAGCTGAACGACAAGATGCACGCGGGCGTTTTCCGGACGCAGGGCGTAAAGGATCTGTTCGACCTGACCATCGGCATTGTCGGCTTTGGATATGCCGGCAGACATCTCGCGGAGCTGCTGCAGGCGTTCCGGGTGGACGTCATCGCGTCCGATCCCGGTGTAAGCGCGCAGAGCATGGCGGCTGTCGGCGTGCGAAAAGTCGAGATGGAGGAAGTATTTGCGCAGAGCGATATCATCTCGATCCACGCGCCGGATCTGCCGAGCACGTATCATATCGTAAACGAGGCAAGCATCGCGACGATGAAGGACGGCGTAATTCTGATCAATACCGCAAGAGGCACCGCGATCGACGAGCAGGCGCTTGCAAAGGCGCTGCTGTCCGGCAAGATCAAGACAGCCTGCCTGGACGTGTATGATCCCGAACCGCCCCGCGCGGATAATCCACTGCTCAAGCTGGATACCTGCATCATGACGCCGCATATTGCGGGACAGGCGGCGAACGGACTGCAGCGCATCGGGTATAACTGCTACTGCCAGCTGCTGCATTTCCTTGCCGGCGAGCAGATGCAGGGCGAGATCACGCGGGACATGCTCAGCCATATCGCGTAAGATAGCCATGAAGATCACGAAAACGACCCTGCGATCCAGCAGAGAGCCGATTCACCCGCTGGGCTTCAAGGGCGGACATCTGGACGAACTGTGGCAGATCACCGCGGCAGTGGAAGCAGACGGCGCGCTTTGCGCAACCGGCTATGGCGTGCAGAGCGTGCTCTGGTCTGACAGCGCGGTCTTCCATGCGTTCGGAGCTGAACGCGGCAATGCGCTGATGCTTGAAACCACACAATATGCGCTCAGGAGACTGGAGGGCGAAACGCTTGTCCGCCCGGATCAGATGCTCCGGGGGATCTTTGACGATACGCTTGCCTACGCAAAGCGCATCACAGGCCATGCGGAGCTGCGGGCGACGTTCGCGCTCAACGCGCTCACACCGATAGACTGGGCGCTGTGGAAGCTCTGGCGCCGCATACAGGGCGGTACGTTCCGCGAACTGGTGCGCCCGGTCACGGATTTCCTCGTCCCGCGTCAGCGGGAGCTCGGCAATATCCCGCTTATATCCTATGCGACAGGCGAGAAGGAGATCGAGGCGCTGGCCGGTGAAGGCCGTTCGCTGTTCAAAATCAAGATCGGCTGCGATCCGGATGGGAGAAACGACGCGGACGAAATGCTGCAATGGGATATCGCCCGCCTCGCGCAGATCCACGCGATCCTGTCGCGCTATGCGACGGAGGATACCGCGTGCGGCCGCCCCGCGTACTATCTGGACGCAAACGGGCGCTACGACACGCCCGACCGGCTGCTGCGCCTTCTGGACGCTGCGGACAGGATCGGCGCGCTGGAGCGGATCGTGCTGCTGGAAGAGCCGTTCCCGGAGAACGCGCTGCAGCGCGTGGATCGGATCCCCGTGCCCGTAGCGGGAGACGAGAGCGCGCACAGCGCAGCAGACGCGGTGCGGCTGATCGAAGAATATGGCTACCGCGCGATCGCACTGAAGCCCATTGCGAAGACGCTGTCCGTTTCGCTTGCAGTGCTGGAGCAGGCGCGCAGGCGCGGCGTGCAGTGCTTCTGCGCCGATCTGACGGTGAACCCCAGAATGGTGGAGATGAACAAGCTGTTTGCGTCGCATCTTCCAACGATCAGGGGAATGAACATCGGCGTTTTTGAAAGCAACGGCAGCCAGAACTATCTGAACTGGGCGCAGATGCAGGCGCAGAGCGGACTCGCGGAAAAGCCGTTTGCGCACATGCAGCGGGGCAGATTCATCCTGGATGAAGCATATTACCGCTGCGAAGGAAATGTTTGGGAGGATTGAGCGGAATGAAGCCAATGATACGTCTGGCGATCATCGGATGCGGTATGATATCGCGGTTTCACATTGACGCGATCCGGCAGCTGAAAACAGCGGAGCTTGCCGGCGTATACGATCCGAGAACGGAAGCGGCCGAGCGCGCCGCGGCCGAACAGGGCGTCAGAGCCTACCGGTCTCTGGACGAGCTGTGGAACGACCGGTCTGTCGACGCGGTGTGCATCTGTACGCCGTCCGGCACGCATGGAGCGCTTGCCATCGACGCGCTGCGCCATGGCAAACATGTGCTCGTTGAAAAGCCTATGGCGCTTACAAGAGAGGAGTGCCGGACAATCCTTGACGAGGCCGGGAAAAACGGCCTGCGGGCCGGCGTTGTGAGCCAGCTCCGCTTTTCGCCCGGCGTCCAGCTTGTAAAGCAGGCCGTGGAGCAGGGCAGGCTCGGAAGACTCGTCTCAACGGAGCTGAATATGAAATACTACCGCGACGAACGTTATTTTTCCGCCAGCGCATGGCGCGGAACAAAAAGTATGGACGGCGGAGGCGCGCTGATGAATCAGGGCATCCATGGCGTCGATCTGCTACAGTATATCGCGGGTATGCCGGCGCGCGTGTTCGGCCAGAGCCGGACGCTGGTTCACGACATCGAGGTGGAGGATACGCTTCACGCGATGCTGATGTATGAAAACGGCGCGCTGGGCAGCGTAATTGCGACGACGAGCGTCTATCCGGGCTTTTCCCGCAGATTGACAGTCTGCGGAGAGAATGGAACGATCGAGCTGGAGGAGGACAGGATCGCGGTGTGGAAGCTGAAGGACGGCAGTATGCCGCCGGAGCTCGCTGGGGCCGGCATTTCCGGTAGCAGCGACCCGGCCGGCATCGGCACGCAGGGACACGTACGGCAGCTTGAAAATTTTGTCGCCGCAATACGCGGGGCGGAACCGCTTCTCGTAGATGCGGCGGAGGGCTGCAAGCCGCTTGCGGTGATCTGGGGGATCTATGAAGCATCTGAGAAAGGCAGGGTGATCACGATATGATCGAAGCAAACAGCATGATCCGGATTGGCGGTGTGAGCATTGATGTTTCGCACCCCAAGGCGTTTGCCGCAAATCTGGAAAAATACTGCATGAATATGCGCTACGCGCTCGAATACGACGACGGCTTCCGCACGAAGCAGGAACTGGAGTGGTTCAAAAACCGCTACGGGCTCGACGGGATCGCGCAGAGCATCGAGGAAATGGTAGGGCAGGTCGACGTCGGCTTTATCCAGTCGTGCAACTGGGACAAGCATCTGGATCAGGCCATGCCGTTCATCCGGAAGGGGAAACCGGTCTTCATCGACAAGCCCATCGTCGGCAGCATGAAGGATATCGCGCGCCTGCGCGCGCTGGCGGACACAGGCGCAAGGATCATGGGATCCTCGTCTATCCGCTATTGCCGGGAAATCCGGGAATTTCTTGCGAAAAGCGAACAGGAGCGGGGAAAGATCCTCACTGTTTACGGTACCAGCGGAACAGATGAATTCAACTATTCCATCCATATCGTAGAGGGGATGAGCGCGCTTGCCGGCGCGCCGGCGGAATCGTGCAGATATCTGGGCGAGGTAAAGACCGAAGACGGCCAGCGCTGCCAGAACTATCTCATTGCGTATGCCAACGGCATACAGGGCATCTACTCTGCCTGCCTTGATGTCTGGCAGCCGTTTGTGCTTGTCGTCGTGACGACAAAAAGCGTCTATCATTTCGAGATCGATCTGGATCTGATCTACTCTGCGCTTCTGCAGCAGATATCCCATGAACTGCGAAACGACGGCCGAAGCTGCATGGCGGATCTTGAGACGCTGATCAACTGCACGCAGATCATGCTATGCGGAAAGAGATCCAGAGACGAGGCAGACGGCAAAGCGGTCCGGATCGGCGAGCTTACACCAGAGGACGCGTTTGACGGCGCGGCGTTTGAAGCAGAATACGCCAGAACCGCGAACCGCGGCGTGTATCGAGACTGAGCGTCGGGAGAAGAAAAGAATGGGGATTTTGAAACAATTCAGCGCCGGAAAGCTCGCAGTGATCATTTGCAGCGACCGGGAGCAGCTGGGGCTCCTCGCGGGCGCGGACGCGGCGGAGGCGATCAAACGCGCGATCGCGGAAAAGGGCGAGGCGAACGTCATGTTCGCGGCAGCGCCGTCGCAGGATGATACGCTGCGCGTGCTCTGCGCCGATCATACGGTCGACTGGTCACGTGTGAACGCGTTTCACATGGACGAGTACATCGGGCTTGCCGAGGCACACCCTGCCGGATTCAGAACATACCTGAAAAACAGGATCTTCGACAGATTTGTCTTCAAATCAGTCAATTTACTCAATGGAAACGCGGCGGACATTGACGGCGAGATCGAGCGATACGCGCAGCTGCTCGCCGCGCACCCACTGGATGTCGTGCTGCTGGGCATCGGAGAAAACGGACATATCGCCTTCAACGATCCGTCTGTCGCTGATTTTGGCGACAAAGCGATCGTCAAGCGCGTAAAGCTGGAGCAGATCTGCCGGATGCAGCAGGTACACGACGGCTGCTTTGCTTCCATCGACGAGGTACCCGCATATGCGCTGACGGTCACGATCCCCACGATCATGCGGGGGAGGAACCTGATTTGCTCTGCGCCGTGTGCGACGAAGGCGGACGCGGCCGCGCGCATGCTCAGCGGCGAGATCGGCACGGACTGCCCTGCGTCGATCCTTCGCAGCCATGACCATGCCTGCGTATATCTCGATGCGGATTCCGGAAAACATCTGCTGGAAGAGGGATGATCGGTGAAGGTCTTTTTTAAAAATGCGCGTATTGTGCTGCCGGATGCGATCATCGACGGCTGCGTAGAGACGGAAAACGGGACAATAACAGCCGTGCGGCGCGGGGAAGCGGACGGCTGCGCGCAGTGTATCGATGTGCAGGGCCGATACCTGTGCCCGGGCTTTGTGGAGATCCATACCCATGGCGCGGGCGGCGCGGATTTTATGGACGGGACGGAGGACGCGTTCCTCACAGCGTGCCGCACGCATCTGCGGCACGGGACTACCACGATCTATCCCACGCTGCTTGCCGCGTCCAACGCGGAGCTGGAGACGGCCATCGAGGCGTTTCTGCGCGTCAAAAGCAGGCTCGGTGCAGAGGGGATCACCGCGCCTGGCGTTCATCTGGAGGGGCCGTATCTGAATCCGGCGCAAAAGGGCGCGATCAACGAGTCGTTTATCCGCCCGCCGCGAAAAGCGGAGTATGAGCCGTTTGTACAAAAATACGCCGGCGCGATCGCACGCTGGACGATCGCGCCGGAGCTGAGCGGCGCGCTGGAGCTGGGCGAGCGGCTGAACGAGCTGGGCGTGCTTGTGTCCGTCGGACATTCCAACGCGGTGTATGCGCAGGTCAAAGAGGCGGCGGCACACGGCTTTCGACACGTAACGCACCTGTATTCCGCGATGTCTACGATCACGCGGAAAAACGGCTTCCGCTATGCGGGCGTGCTGGAGAGTGCGTTTTGCCTGCCGCAGCTGACTGTGGAGCTCATCGCCGACGGTTGCCACCTCCCGCCGGAGCTGATCCGGATGGTCTATACGCTGCTGGGCGTGGAGCGCGTCTGCTTCTGCTGCGATTCGATGCGCTGCGCCGGCGAGCAGGTGACGCGGTCGTTTCTGGGAAATCCGCAGAGCGGGATCCCGGTGATCATCGAAGACGGCGTCGCGAAGCTGTGTGACCGCAGCGCGTTTGCGGGCTCGGTCGCAACGGACGACAGGCTGGTGCGGACGGCAGTGGAGCAGGCGCAGATCCCGCTGACAGATGCCGTGCGCATGATGAGCCTGACCCCGGCGAAGATCATGCGCGTTGACGCAAGGAAGGGGAGCATTGCGCCGGGCAAGGACGCCGATTTTGTCGTGCTGGATGAGACGCTGCATGTGTCGTCCGTGTACGCTGGCGCCCGCATGGTATGGGAGAGCTGATATGTACGATGTGTTTCTCCGGTTTCCGGGCTACAGGACCAAGGCTGTGACGTTCAGCTATGACGACGGCGTCGAGCAGGATGAGAAGCTGATCCATATTTTCAATCAGAACGGGCTCAAGGCCGCGTTCAACCTGAATACCGGCCTGATCGCGCCGGAGGGGACGCACTATCCGGCGGAGCAGCTTCACCGCCGGCTGTCTCTGAGCGGGATCCGGCGCGTTTATAAGGAGGGCGGTCACGAGCTCGCATTGCATTCGCTGCACCATAAATATATGGATCATCTGCGAACAGGCGAGCTGATCTGTGAGATCGCGGAGGACAAAAAGAATCTCGAAGCGCTGACAGGCACGATCATCCGGGGCTTTGCGTGCCCGTATGGACGCAGCAGCGAGGCGCTGCGTTCCGTTCTGGCACAGATGGATATCGTTTATTCCAGAGGGGTGGGAGCTGCCATGCGCTTCGATCTGCCGCAGGAGCTGCTGGACATCACGCCGACCTGCCGGCACAGCAGCGAAGGTCTGGACGACCTCGTCAGCCAGTTCCTGTCAGCCAGTCCGCTCGACAACTATCACGACCGTCACCCGTGGCTGTTTTATATGTGGGGACACGCGTATGAATTCGAGCGCGACCGCGCATGGACGCTGATGGAAGCGCTGGCCGGGAGGCTTGGCGGGCATGCGGATATCTGGTACGCGACCAACATCGAGATTTTTTCCTATATCGCGGATTTTCGCAGGCTGGTCTACAGTGCGGACGCGGGGGTGGTTTTCAATCCGACTGCGAGTACGATCTGGCTGGAAAGCAGCCGGACGCTGTTTTCCGTGGCGCCCGGCGAGACAAAGCGGGTGCCCAGAATGCCGGTAGGGGAATTTGTATTGGAGGAAAGGTGAAAGCGGTATGAAATTTCAAGCATGGAGCGTCGTGAAAAACTACGACGCGGTAGACGCGGACACAAAAATTCTGGATAACGGCGCGGAAGCGGAGTTGGATCCGGCGCATTATTCGCTGGCCAGATTCAGGGCCAGACTTGACGGCGTCGAGGGCGGCATGCGTTATCGGTTCAGCTATGAGAGCCGGCTTGGCGACGGCGTGAGCATGCAGATCGTCTGCGCCATTCTGGATCAGGCGGGAAAGCCCCTGTTCCGGGTACACGCGAACGCGGGCGAAACGGTACTCGCCCCGGAGGGCGCGGCAAGCGCCGAGCTGGATCTGTGCCTGTACGGCTTTACCGGCGGAACAGGCCGCGTGACCGATGTGTCCATGGAAAAGCTCGGCGGTTATACACCCAAAAAAGTGAAGCTCGCGGCCATCATGGTCGCGGGCGATGAAGAACCCTCGATCGAGGGCAATATCCGACTCTGCGCGCAGCGGATCGACGCCGCGGCTGCGGAGGGCGCCGATCTGGCGCTCCTGCCTGAAACATACAACACCCGCGGCGTCAAGGGGCTCAGCTCGTGGCAGGGCGCGGCCCGCATGGACGAGCCTGCGGTGACGATGCTTCAGGAGAAGGCGAAGCAGCACCGCATGTATGTCGCGGCGTCCGTGCGGCTGAAGGACGCGGACGGCATTGTGCGCAACGGGATCGTCATGTTCGACCCGGAGGGGAAACTTGCCGGGACATACACCAAATGCCACCTGACCATGGGCGAGATCTGGGGCGGTTTAAAGCCCGGAACGCAGATCAATACCTGCGATACCGCGCTTGGGCGGATCGGGTTTTCTATTTGCTGGGACCGCTTTTTCCCGGAGCATGCGCGCGTGCTGTTCATGAAGCACGCGGATATCATTCTCAACCCGACGGCTTCCAGCGAATATCCGCTGAAGGACTGCCACAACGGGTATTCCAACGCGGCGTTTATCGTGACCGCGCAGACCACCGCAGATCCGTCGCTGACCCGCATCACCGGCCGGAACGGCCAGCTTCTGGCCGCAGCGGACCCGGAAAAGGGCTTCGCGATCGCGGAGGTGGACATCAACGCGGTCGACCCGGTCTTCTGGCTGTCCGCCCCGGATACGGACACAGATCCGAGATCCGTGTACCGCTATGAAAGAAGACCGGAGCTTTACCTGCCGCTGCTGCAGTCCGAACTGCCTGACGGCCTGCGCTGAGCCTGCTTTTCCTGGTATTCTCCTGGGCTGCCGCCAGCCTGTGCCCTGAATACGCGCGGACAGCGATTCGGAGAGGAAAAGCCGGGACAGGGGCCAATCGCATCAGTGATTTATCCGAAAAATGGAGGAGGCGTTTTGCCTCCTCCGTTTTTCTTTCAGAAGATAAGTCCGAAAACATTACAGGACGCGGCCGTTCCTGACAGCAAGGCAGTAATTGACATGTTCAAAGGCTTTCATATCTGCCCCGTCCCGGTCGATGATGTTCTTTTGAATATCATCCGGTGTCAGCAGCTCCTTCGGCTCCTGCCCCGCAGGGGCGATCTCCGGTTCAAAGAACTGCGCGCCGCTGAGAAGATAGCCCTGAACAGCGGTATATTCTTCTGCCGTCATCAGATTTTTCGCAAGATGATCCGTGAAAACCGGATGCGCTTCATTTTCCGCATGAAACGCCCGTCCGAACGCACTCATCAGGGCGGTAATACTGGCTTTGTTATCCATGTCGTTGTCCTCCGCGTGTTTCTTCCGTCGTGAACTTGTTTTTCGGAACCATAGCATCCGTTCACTCCGATGCACATTATGTAATATATAACGGATATTATATAAAGCAAAGGCGGATCTGTCAATAGGGTACAATCGGATCTTACGGGCAGGCGATGACCTTTGCCGGGTGACTCTACCGTTCCAGCAGGCGGACACAGACGGCGGAGAGGGCGCCGGTGTCACCCTCTCCGCCGCTTTTCAATAATCCAAGAATACAGGATGCGGCCATCGATCGGCGTTCCCCTGTTCAGAACAGCTGCCCCGGCAGCTTCAGCTTTTCCTTCTTCGGGAAGGTCGCTTCAAACCGTTCAAAGCCCTCCGGATCCTTCTCACAGACAAAATAGCCCTCCGGGTCCTTGTACATGCCGGAGATGCCGTCCAAAAAGCCGGGCGTCAGCTCGCGGATCAAGAAGTAGTCCGCCTCCGGGTCGTCGGCATAGTGCACGCCCTTTGTCCTGGCCGGAACAAAGCCGGACTTGCCGTAAAACAGGATGTTTCCGGTGATGGCAAGCGCACCCGCGCCCATTTCCTTCGCTTTTTCCATGGAATAGTCCAGCAGCTGCTTGCCATAGCCCTGCCGCTTGTATGCGGGCGCGATACCGATGGGGCCGAAGGTCATGATCGGCACCTTTCGCCCGTCATCACAATCAATTTCTGAGCGCACATAAATGACCTGCCCGATCAGCTCGCCGTTCAGTTCCATGACGAAGTCCAGCTCCGGCACGAAGGCCGGGTCATCCCGATAGCAGTGCAGCACATAGTGCTCCATGCAGCCGGGGCGGTAGACATTCCAGAAGGCTTCGCGGGTCAGGTTTTCAACATTGCGATAGTCGTCTTTCGCTTCCAAACGAATGGTAGTTTTCTTTTCTGACATGGTGTTTCTCCTTATCGATTCTCAATGAGTTTGACGATTTGATTTCCCTGGCTTCGTCAAATCAGTGGATTCGGCGAAAGTAATCTTGTATTACCGGCAGCAGAAGCTGCTCCATAACGTCTATGCGGTCACGGACTGCCGGTCGAAAACAGGAAGAAACCGCGGCCGCGATTTGCCTGTTTGGATCAACATAGATCACATTGCCGCTGTCGCCGATCGCGGCGTAAATGCTTTTCTCCGGATGTACGATCCACCAGAGATAACCGTAAGATTTTCCGCGGAAAGCGCCGCTTTCGATCGCACGCGGAGAAAGCATTTCCCGAAGCCAATCATGAGAAACGATCTGCCGCCCGTTCCATACGCCGTTTTGCAGGCAGAGCTGACCGAGCTTTGCCATGTCGGCAGCACTCAGGCACAGTCCATAGCCGGGGGCGGCCAGTCCCTGCGGGTCGGCAAGCCAGACTGGCTTCCTCGGCGCTTTATCCGTTATGAACAGCTTATGCGCCTGCGCGGTTCCGGCATAAAAATTCGCATGTTCGGCGATTCCGAGGGGACGGAACAGATTTTCATTCGCAAAGTCCACGGTTTTCATCCCAGTGGCTTTGAAAAGGATCCCGGAGAGAATGTGCAGGCAAACCGTCCGATATCCTCGTTTTACTTCCAAAGCTTCCCCGGGACATACCCGTTCTCCTGCCAATATTCACACGTTACATTCCAGATCGCAGCGATAGACATGAAAATCGGCGGAGGCATAGAAGCGCTGCGCGTCTTCATTGAATGCCCAGACATCCAGCGTCAGGTGGTCAAACCCTTTCTGTTTCGCCTCTGCCTTGCAAAAAGCGAGCAGCGCTGTCCCGATGCCGTGCCGGCGGTATTTTTCGTCTACGCCGAATTCATCCATGTGATAGAAACGCTGGGCGCACATATAGGCCGATTCCGGACGATCCACATACTGTACGATGGCAAAACCGCAGATTTCGCCGTCCAGACATGCGACGATCACGTCGTACTGCGGTGCATCAAACAGGGTATAGACGCGCTGCTGCAATTCTTCGCAAAAGCCGGGGCGGAAAATATCCGGGCGTCCCTCGGCGTGCAGCTCGCTCACCGCACGGCGCAGCTCGTTGACACGCGGAAGCTCGTCGAATTTGGCATAACGTACCGTCAGATCCATACAGTTTCCCCCCCCTTTCAGAAAATGATCCGTGCGATCTCCATCGTCACGATTTTCAGCACTGCGCCGCCCGACATGATGTAGAACCATATCTCGCGTGTACGCTGCGTTTTGGCGATCGGCGTGGCAATAGCGGCAATGATGATCAGCAGTGCGCCAACACAGCCGACGATGGTAGGCACGCTGACGAGCGGGAACAGTCCCGGCGCGCAGCTGCCGTCAATGGTATACTGAATCGTTTTATCCAACCCGTCCCGCGCCGCCGCGAAGCAGCACACCACAAGGCCGAACACCAGCAGAATCACGCTCCTGCGTCCCCAAAAAGAAATCGCTGCGTGATTTGCGGCGGAGCAGCCGATAAACGCAAGCAAAGCAAGGATCATCAGCGTTGTTGCCGTTGTGACGGTATTTCCAAAGTAGAGTTTCATCATGATGTTCCGTCCTTTCTGTAACCGGACTCGATTCCGGCGATAAAGCGATCAATGTGTGCAGCCAGCAGGGGAGCGACCGAATTTGGATCCTTCGCCCCATCGTAGACGCTGTAGAGAAGATACATCGGCCCATAGAACTCCAGCGCCAGCTGCATGGCGGCCTCGTCGGAATCCGTCAGCTTGCGGAAAATCGCCGCCATATACTCCAAAGGCCCGCTGGCCAGATAGTCGTGATGGAGCTGCGCCAGCTTGGGATCACGGTACTGCTCCAGCGTCAGCATCTTGCGGAAATTGGAGGAAAACGGTTCCTTCGTCCAATGGTCAAACTGTGCCATGCTGTATGCGTGGATTTTTTTGATGGGCGTTTGCAGGTAAGCCTCCGCAAAGCCATCCGGCTCCGACTCCGGCATGTCATAGACTTCGGCGCGCTCATAGTCCATCTCGTTCATCCGCTCCACGATCTTATCTAAAATTTCCTGTTTGCTGGTATAGTGCTTATAAAGGGCTGCTTTCGTAAATCCCAACCGCCCCGCAATATCATTCATAGACGTTCCAAGATAACCGTTCTGCGCAAACAATTCCAGCGCCGTTTCCAAAATCCGATCCTTTGTGCGTTCGGCCATGATGTCCCTCCTCATTGCGGTAACCAATCGGTAACTCATAGTATAGTTACCGATTGGTTACTTGTCAAGACCTGTTTGAAATTTTTTTGAAGCGCAGCGCGCAACAAGCATCAGCGAAAGGATTGAATCGACACGGTGAGATGTGCCGCGCCGAACATCACCATGAGAGTCACAGCCGGAACATTATGCAGTCAGATAGCGGAGCGCAGTGGGGATTCTGACTGCTCTGACGGCAGGAGAGCCGCTGCGTGCCGGGATTTTCCCCGCGCCAGTTGTCCAGCCAGCTTCAAAAGCGTCGGTGTCCGCATCCTTTTGCGGCGTGGGGCAGACATCCGCATAGCGGCCGGGGGCATGAGATCTGAGATGCGGAATTTGCGCTGCCGTGAAATGTATTGCCTTCAGAAAGTCCTGTTCGAGGAAGCAGAGACGTTCCTGACCTTTTACCCGCCGAGAATCATGGCGCAAACGGGCCTGTTTTTGGCGCTGCGCCGGTTTGACAGGCGGACAAACCATATGCTATTTTTTGACTGATATAGACTACAGGCACGAGCTTTGCTGAGGATATGGATATGAAAAATCAATGTTATGAGCATGAAACAGCGCGTACCATCCAGGACGTGCTTTCCTGCGATGGCGATCTGAAGATCGCGCTGGTCGCGGATTCGCATCTGGACAACTCCGCCCCGGAGACGGTCGAGAATATTTCCGCCGTCGATCAGGCGGTACACTTTGACTGCTGCGTCCATCTGGGGGATTTCCTCGCCGGGGAGATCGGTGGACGGTATGCGGGGCTTCTGCTGCGGCAGCAGATCGATCTGTTCCGGCCCGCTGTTTCGAACGGAAGATTTTTCCCGGTTCAGGGCAATCACGACGCCTGCAGCGGGCCATATTCCGAGCGGCTCTGGCCGGAGACCATCGGCTTTCTGGACGCGGAGCCGGGCGTCTGCCGCCCCGCGCGGAAGCCGTATTATTATGTAGATATTGCGAAGGAAAAGGTCCGGCTCGTGTTTCTGTGCTCCTATTTTTATGAGCAGCGCGGCGGCGAACCGGTCATGATATGGTCATGCAGGATGTGAAATACCAGCTTTTTGCCGAAAGCGTGGAGGCAGAGTGTACCTTCGGCATCAAGCAGCCGGACACAGCGCTTGCGGAAAGCACATTGAAAGAATTGGGGCTTGCTTCCTTTCGGGAACGCCATCCGAATACGCTCTCCGGCGGGCAGAAGCAGCGGCTCGCTGCGGCGACCTCCATGGTCTGTGGGAAGGAGCTGCTGGTATTTGACGAGCCGACCAGCGGATTAGACTTCGATAGCATGGTAAGGCTTTCGTCCTTGCTCCGGCAGTTGTCCGACATGGGCAAGATCATTTTCATTGCCACACACGAGTATGAATTCGTCTGCCGCATCTGCGCACGGGTGCTGCATCTGGACGGCGGCAGGGTGCAGGATGACTTATCCGTGACGGAAGAATTGCTTCCAACGATGAAGAATATTTTTGATGTGAGGTGAAAACGGTGAAAAAAGAGAAAAGCACATTCGGCTGGATTTTTACCTTCGCCGGGCAGAAAAAGTCAGGCTATATCACCAGTGTGATTTGGGCTGTCATCGGCGCGGCATTTCAGATCCTGCCGTTCTTTGTGATGGCAGGGGTCATTGGCAAGCTGCTGACCGGGAATAAAGACCTCGCAGACTATTTGATCGATTGTGCTGTGATGGCGGCGTTCTGGCTTTTGCGTGTTCTGTTTCACTCGTTATCCACGGCGCAGTCCCATAAAGCGACCTTCGCTGTGCTGGGAAATATCCGAAAGCAGGGCTTTGCCAAGCTCACCAAAATGCCGCTCGGCGATGTGCAGAGCCGCGGCTCCGACGAGCTGAAGAATATCCTCGTCGAGCGCGTGGACAGCATCGAACCGACATTGGCGCACGCGATCCCGGAGATGAGCAGCAACGCAGTTGTTGTTCTGGCAACGTTTATCTATACTACTGACCCTCGATTGGCGTATGGCGTTGGCAAGCCTGATCACATTCCCGTTGGGCATGGTGTTCTTCATGCTGATGATGACGGGCTACAACAAAAATTACGCCCGCACCGTTGCGGCCACCAACACGCTGAACGATACGGCGGTAGAATACATCGGCGGCATCGAGGTCATCAAGGCGTTCGGCAAGGCGAAAAGCAGCTATGAAAAGTTTGTCACCGCTGCGCGTGAGTGCGCCCGGAGCTACATCGACTGGATGAATCAAAGCAACTTCTATTTCACCTTTGCCATGAACATCATGCCTGCGACGCTTTTGACCGTACTTCCCATTGGCGGACTGCTGCTGAAAAACGGGACGCTGACGCCGGAGAAATTCGTTCTCATTGTGATTCTCTCCATGGGACTCATCACGCCGATCATCGGCTGCATGAAGTTTACCGACGATCTGGCCAAGGTCGGCACGATTATCTCTCAGGTGACGGACATTCTGACCGCTCCGGAGCTGTCTCGTCCGGAGACGGACGAGGAAACGCCGCAGGGCAGCACTGTGGAGCTGCGCAATGTTCGTTTCGGCTACAACGATACCGAGGTGCTGCACAGCATTGACCTCACGTTCCGCGAGGGAACGGTCAACGCTCTGGTCGGGCCCTCCGGCAGCAGCAAATCCACCATTGCCAAGCTCATCGCATCCTTCTGGGATGCGGGCAGCGGCAGCATCGCCGTGGGCGGTGCGGACATCCGCCATATCTCTGCGGAACATTGCCACAAGCTCGTTGCCTATGTGTCGCAGGACAATTTCCTGTTCGACGATACTGTGCGCGAGAACATCCGCATGAGCAGACCCGGCGCGACGGACGCCGAAGTGGAACAGGCCGCGAAGGACTGCGGCTGTTATGACTTCATCATGGGGCTTGAAAACGGCTTCGATAGGCGGCATCACGCAGGACATTCCAGAGCGGACGACCACGGCCATTGTCGGGCCTTCCGGCGGCGGCAAGACCACGCTCTGCCATCTGCTCTCCCGCTTCTGGGATGTGGACAGCGGCTGTGTCACACTGGGAGGCCACGATGTGCGCGAATACGATATGGACAGCCTGATGCAGAATTTCAGCTTCGTATTTCATAATGTTTATCTGTTCCATGACACGATCGCCAACAATATCCGCTTCGGTCAGCCGGACGCTCCGATGGAACAGGTTATTGCAGCAGCGAAAAAAGCCCGCTGCCACGACTTCATTCTAAAGCTGCCGCAAGGGTATGATACGGTCGTCGGAGAGGCGGGAGGCTCCCTTTCCGGCGGCGAGCGCCAGCGGCTCTCCATCGCCCGCGCTGTGATGAAGAACGCGCCTATCATCATTCTGGACGAGGCCACGGCCAATGTCGATCCGGAGAACGAAAAAGAGCTGATGGAAGCAGTCAGTGAGCTGACGCAGGAGAAAACCGTCATCATGATCGCGCGCCGGCTGAAGACCGTTCGCCATGCCGACCAGATCCTCGTGGTGGACAAGGGACAGATCGTCCAGCGCGGAACGCACGACAAGCTGATGACGCAGGACGGCATCTACCGCCGCTTTATCAGCGGCCGTGAGCAGGCCGTGGGCTGGAAGCTGTATAAGAGAGCGTTCAGATTTGCGCAAGAAAGCGGCAGGCGCGGCATCGGCGTCAACGCCATGCGCAGACGCAAAAGAGCATTGGATCCCGGTTTCCCGGTCTCCAATGCTCTTTTTTTGTTTTATTGACGCGGCTTCACGCGAAGCGCTTATTTGCCGAGCTCACAGAAGCGGTGCAGAATCGCCGCCACCTGTGCGCGAGTGGCATTGCCCTTGGGGTCGAGCTTGTCGCCGTTGCCTTTGACCAGTCCCTGGCCGACTGCCCAGTTCGTCGCGGAAACCGCATAACTGCTGATCGCATCGCGGTCGGAGAAGCGCGAGAGGTTATCCTCCAGCGTCACAAGGTCAAGCCCCTGATAGACGGCATAGCGGAACAGGATGGCTGCCAGCTGCTCGCGCGTGACGTTTGCCTCCATGTTCGTGCCGTCAGAAATGCCGTTCTTCATCGCCCATTCGCGGCCTGCGGCGTACCACGTCACGCCCTTGGTTGTGTCGACGCCCGCCATGCGCGCAAGGATCGTCACGATCATACCGCGCGTGGTCGACGCGTTCGGGTCAAAGGCTGCGCGGCCTGTGCCGTTCATCATGCCCTTTTCATAGACATACGCAACGTCCTCATAGAACCAGTCGCCCTTGCGCACGTCGCCGAACGGCATCTTCGTGCTGTCCGATGCAGACGGCGTGGCGGGCTTGACCGGGATCGGTACGACCGGCTGCTCGTTCGCGGCCTGCTCGCTGCGCGCGGCAGCCAGCGCCGTCTTGACGTTCCCGGTCAGCGTGTTAAGCTCCGTCTGATACACAGTGTCGCCCGCGGCCGCAATACCGGCCTCCAGCGCGTCGATCGCGTCCTGCAATGCGTCCATGGCCTTTTCCGAAACCAGACGCAGCGAGCCGTCGCTCACAGCATTCTTTGCCTCGGCCAGCGCCGCGGCGGCCTCCGCCGTGCTGACGGTGAACCTTGCGAGCTCCGCGTCCGCTGCCTCGATGAGGGCGTTGATCTCGCTCTGCGTGCTGTTCTCGTCGGCGATCGCGTCCGTCAGCGCCTTGATCGCCGCGTCAAGCGCGGTGGTATCCTCGCCGGTGATCTTTGCGCGCGCCACGTTCAGCGCCTCGAGCACAGCGTTGGCCGCGCCGCTGTCAACGACCGGCGTGCCATAGGCCTCAACCTCGCCGATCTGCATCAGATAGCCGTCCACGCCGCTGAGTACCAGCTTGTCGCCGTAGACACGGACAAAGCGTGCCGTCTGCGCCTCAAATTCGATCTCGCGCCAGCCCTCCGTACGCGGATCGCCGGTTCTGGCCGCGACATCCGTCCACGTCGTGCCGTCGAGCGAAACCTGCACGCGATAGTCGACTGGGAATGCAAAGTTGTTGCCGGCATAGATGCGAACCTTGTTCACGGCGAACAGATCGCCCATGTCAAACGCGCACCATTCATGCGAGGTCGCCTCATCGCGGTTGACGCCGACATTCGACGTCCAGCCGTTGCCGGTCTGCGCAATGCCGTCGTTGAGGTATTCTGCCGCCCAGCCCCACTGCTTATACGTGCCGTCGGGCGTGGTGCTGGAAACGTAGTACTTCTTGTTCAGAAGCAGGTTTTCGCCCGGTTCATAGTGTACGACCTCATCCTCCGTCGTGCCGGGCTTCGGCGCGGGGATCGTACCGTCGTCGTTATAGATTTCAAACTCGCCGATGGCGCAGTAGCTGCTGTTCGTCGCGGCGACGTTTACGCGCACATAGCGCGCCGTCTGCGCGTCAAACGTGATGGAATAGGCTGCGCCGTTTTCCATCGTCTTATCCGTGGCGGTGTAGACGACCGTCCAGCTCTTGCCATCCTGCGAAACCTCGATCGTGAAGTCCTTGGGCATGCCCTGACCGGCGCTGGCAGGACCCATTTCACCGGCTGCCGGATAGAGATCAACGCGGTTGAACGTCTTGCTCTCACGCAGATCAGCCGTGATCACAGCCTGCTGCGTGCCGACCGACTTCCAGCCGTTGTTCGCGTTTTCCGGCTCACGCACGCCGTCGTTGAGCTTGCTGATATACCAGCCGTTGCCGCCCTCGGAGCTGTCGGCGTAGACATTTGCGTCCAGCGCGAGGTTGTCGCTTTCTTCCTTGCCGCTCTCGTAGACATAGCCTGCCGGAAGCTGATACAGCGCGCCGTCGCCCGCCGCCAGCGTCACGGTCAGCTCGCCGCCGCTGAGCGCCGCGTCGGAAAGCGTGCCGTCCTGCGCGCTCACGCGCTTGAGAGACGTGATCGCGCTGTCGAGCTTTACGCGGATGGTGGCTTCATTTGTATAGTCATTGTTGACCAGCATCATGTAGCCCTGCGTGCCGTTCTTTTCCTTGAGGTAGGAGACCGTAAAGTTCGTGCTGTCCACGTCCTGCGCAAAGAAGCCCTCGGGAATGGGCAGATCGCCCCACGTCTCGCCGTTGAGATAGATCTCCTCCGCATTCAGCTTGGCAAGCGTCGTGCCGAGCGCGTGGATCTCGCTGTTAAGCTGCTTGACCGCCTCATAGCTCTTGGGATTCGGCGTGCCGTCCAAAAGGATGATGCCGTCGGCAAACGGTTCGGAGCGGTTGCTGGGGGTAAACCATGTGAAGTAGGAGAATTGCTTATAGCCAAAAGCCAGACCCATCATGGCCTCATAGCGGATCTCGGATGCGGACGGCGCACGGTACGCACCCGGGATCCGAACCGACTGCAGATAGTTTGCCGTCTTGACATCGTTTTCCCTGCCCACTTCCCAAACGGCGCGCATATTGCCAAGGAAGCCGGTGCGGTTCATGTCTGTGCTGTTGTCGGGATAGGGGTACAGGTCGTACATCAGATAATCCTGCGGATAGCCGCCCGCAGCGTTCAGCTTGAGATAGTCGTTCATCTGATCCTTTGCCAGCCCCAGCGTCGCGTATGCATACGCCGGGAGGAAGTTCAGATGCATATAGCCGTTGGGATCGGCCTGCTTCATGGCCTGATGCACGGCGTTATACGGGTTGGCGTTCGACGGCTCGTCCAGGATATAATAGCCCGCCACGCCGGGGACGTTGCGGTACTCTTCGATCAGAGACCGGATCTGCTCCGCCGTCAGCTTCATGAGGTTGCCGCCAAAACGGCTATCCGCGACGCTTACGTGCATGCCGTATTTGTTGGCGTATTCCGCCATCTTAAGGTTCGTTTCCTTTGCGTTCAGGTCATTGCCGGTAACGTTGTTGACAAAGTTAATCCCGGCGTCAGCCATCAGCTTGTACTGCTCATCCCAGCGGGAATCGTCGCTGACCGCGTCCATATACTCGCTTGTGGGCGGCCAGAAGATGGAGATGAGGATGTTGTCGTCAAAGCTGAATTTCTTTTCAACGACCGTAACGGAGATCTCTTTTTTGATGTCCTCGCCGTTTTCGCTTCTTGCGGAGTTTGCAACGGTCGCGGTGATCGTCGTGCTGCCAACGGCGTTGGCCTTGATCACACCGTTTTCGTCAACGGAGGCCACGTTCGGAGCTGCGCTTGCCCAGCTGACGCTGTGATCCAACTCGTCAGTTGCCGTGACCGTCACCTTGACGCTGTCGCTCTCGCCGACGGCCAGCTCCAGCGTGTTCTTGTTCACATCTACTGCAAAATTGTTTGCACTGAGCGTGCCGAACGCGGCCAGCTCCGACAGCTGCACAACATAGGCTCTGTCATTTGCGCCATATGCGCGCTTCGTCACATACAGCCGGACGTAGGAAGCCTCCACCGGCGCTTCCAGATCAAAGCAGACCGGCGCGGCCGGCGTTTTCTGGTCGGTGACCTTTGCCACATCCGCCCAGTTCTTGCCGTCGGACGAAACCTGCAGCTGATAATCGATCGGGAAGCAATAGCCATACTTGCCATCGTCCGAGCGCGGGAAGAGCACAAGACGGCTGAGCTCATACGTCAGGCCAAGGTCAATGCTTGCATATGCGGCCTTATCCGCCGACGTGCCCTCGCTGGGCAGCGTCGTCCAGCCGTTCGCGCCGCCGTTGCCGACAACGCCTCTGATATAGCCGTCGGTCAGCAGCATGCTGCCCCAGATGCCCTCCGGCGCAACATAGTCGGACGAAACGCTGACCGTCTTGTCCAGCGCCGCGTTTTCCGTACCTTTGGGCTGCCATGCGCGCAGGTCATAGCGGCCAGGCGTGCCAAACACCGCAAGCTCCGACAGCTGCACCATGGTTCCACCGCGCTTTGTCACATAGATCCGGACATTCTTTGTCGTGACCGTCGTGTCCAGATCGAAGCAGACCGGCGCAGTGGGCGTGGCCTGACCCGTCACCGTGACGAGATCTGTCCAGGTCTCGCCGTCGTCCGAGGTCTGAAGCACATAGTCCACCGGGAAGTAATTTGCGTATTCGTTGTCAGAGCGCGGGAACACCACGATCCGGCTGATCTCATACGACGCACCGAGGTTGATAGCCGCCCATGCGGGCGTATCCGCCGTTGCGCCTTCGTGCGGGTTGGTTGTCCAGCCGTTTGCGCCGTTGTAGCCCATAACACCCTGAACGTAGCCGTCGTTCAAAAACGTGCTGGCCCAGATGCGCTCCGGCGCAATATAGTCAGAGGACACGCTGACCGTCTTGTTCAGCGCAATGTTCGTCGTGCCGTCCAGCGCCCACGAGGCGATATCATACTTTGTGCCGGTGGGCTTCTCATCGCCGCCCGATTCCTGCACGACCGTGCCCCAGATGGCAAACTCCTGCAGCTGCACCAGCTTGCCGTCGTTGCCCGTACCGCCGCCAATGGAATCCTGCGCATAGCGCTTTGTTACATTCAGCCGCACATAGCGCGCCTCTACAGCGCTGGCCAGTGCGTAGAAATACGGCTCGGCCGGGTCATTGGGTGCGCCGGTCTGCTTTGCCGCAACGCTCCATGTCTCGCCGTCCAGCGAGGTCTCGATCTGATAGTCGGTCGGGAAAATGGCGCCTGCGCGCGCAAATACGCCGAACTTGGATACCGAGCAGCGCTTGCCCAGATCAAAGGTCAGCACAACCGGCGCGTTTGCGTCCGGCTCGCTATCATAGGGGTACGTGGAAAATCCCCGGCCATCCAGTACACCGTCGTGGACAAACGCCTTGCTCCACGACTCACTGGACATTTCATAGCTGTTTTCCTGATCCGACGCGTTATGCGTGCCGTTTGACACCGTCAGCGTCGCGCCCACAGCCAGATTGGTCGTTCCGGTCGGAGCGTAGTCGCTGAGCGACGCGTCCGCCGCAACTGCCGCGGGCAGAATGCCGAGCAGCATCGCCAGCACCAGAACCAGCGTCAGCCAGCGCCGAAAACTTCTGTTTTTCATTTGTATACCTCCTCATTTCTCTATGTGCATAAAAGCCAGGGCCGGCTTACGCCTTTTCAGCGTCTATTTGCACAATTCTATAGATAAGTATAAGGATTTTCTGAACAAATGAGAGTCAACGCTTTTTGTGCGATTGGTGTCTTTTTTTCGTTGGAAACAAATGCTATTGTGGATTTTGCGCAGTTTGCCGCGCGAATTCCTCCATTGTTCACGCACCATGCGCATTGATTTGTTTCGATTTTTATAAATATTCCATTAAATTCGCGGAAATTGCTTTAAAATAGTTCTGCTATTCTGCTATCGGTTTTGTCAAAAGACGATTTCCTGCGCAAGTTGTCCGCAGACAGAAAACAGGATGCCGCGGCACCCTGTTTTCTGTACGATTGTCATCCATGCCTGCAAAAGCCCGAAAACCGGAGATTGCGCCAACGTGCAGGCGTGCTGCAGGAACGGCAAACGCACTTGCTGCTTCAGCGGCTTTTTAGCATATGACGGCGGCCCGCAGGTTTTCCTGCGGGCCGCCGTCAACACAAATGAAAAGAGGAATCATGAAATATGCTTTATAGATGTATCCTGCTGCCGCCGCATTTGCGGCTCCATGTGCGCCGGAAGAATTTTACCGGGCCGTTTGTTTGAGCGCATTATACGCGCGGCGCAGGCAAATGTCAAGCGCTGCATGGGAAAAAGCAGTATTAGAATTTCTGAAGGCAGCGTTCAGCAATATGAATAAATCAAACGTGTGAAAATTGTTGACATTAACGATACACATCACTAAAATAAATAAAAATCATTTCTATAAAGACATGTGTGCGTGATACAAGGACATATTTGGGAGGCGCCCGCATCCACAAAATATGCAGCATGAAGCGGCACAAGCCTTACAGCGGAAGAGGGGGACTGGAAAGCATGGAACAGGTACATCATTATCGATCCACCGAACAGGAAAGCCAGCATGATGCCTGCGGTATCGGCGCCGTTGTCAATATCAGCGGACAGAGAACGCATCGGGCAGTAGATGACGCGCTGAAGATCGTCGAAAAACTTGAGCACCGCACCGGCAAGGACGCTGCCGGCACCACCGGTGATGGCGTCGGCATTATGACGCAGATTCCACATGCTTTTTTTGAAAAAACAGCGCAGCAGGCGGGAAAAACACTCCCGGAAGCGGGCGATTACGGCGTTGCCATGATCTTTTTTCCGCAGGATCCGCTCAAACGCATGCGCAGCCGAAAGCTGCTGGAGATGATCCTGTCGCGCGAGGGGCTGGGGCTGCTGTTCTGGCGGGATGTGCCGGTCTGTCCGGAGATTCTGAGCGAAAAAGCGCGGAGCAGCATGCCCGCGATCGCGCAGTGCTTTATCCGCCGCCCGGAGAAGACCGCGCGCGGCCTGGATTTTGACCGGAAGCTGTATCTGGCCCGGCGCGAGTATGAGCATTCCGTCTCCGGCACCTACGTCGTATCGATGTCCAGCCGGACGATCGTATACAAGGGGCTGTTTCTGGTCTGGCAGCTGCGGAAATTCTATCCGGATCTGCAGGACGCGGACTTTTCTTCTGCCCTCGCGCTCGTGCATTCCCGCTTTTCCACCAACACCACGCCCTCGTGGAAGCGGGCACATCCCAACCGCATCATTCTTCATAACGGCGAGATCAACACCATTCGCGGCAACATCAACCGAATGCTTGCCCGCGAGGAGACGATGGCTTCGCCGGTTCTGGGCGAGGAAATCGCCAGAGCCTATCCTGTCGTGGAGACAGACGGTTCTGATTCGTCCATGCTGGACAACACACTGGAATTTCTCATGTACAGCGGCATCGAACTGCCAAAGGCAGTGATGCTGTGCATCCCGGAGCCGTGGGGCCGGGATAAGAACATGCCCCGGGAAAAGCGCGATATGTTCCACTATTACGCTTCCATGATGGAGCCGTGGGACGGCCCGGCAGCCATCCTCTTCTCCGACGGCGAACAGGTCGGCGCCGTGCTTGACCGCAACGGCCTGCGCCCGGCGCGCTATCTGGTCACAAACGACGGTTACCTGATTTTGGCCTCAGAGGTCGGCGCGCTGCCGATCCCACCGGAACGGATCGTCCGCAAATCCCGTCTGCAGCCGGGAAAAATGCTGCTGGTCGATACCCGGACCGGCACCGTTCTGGAGGACCGG
Organism: uncultured Oscillospiraceae bacterium; assembly: GCA_934646185.1. Classification (GTDB taxonomy): domain Bacteria; phylum Bacillota; class Clostridia; order Oscillospirales; family Oscillospiraceae; genus CAG-170. Next base: position 156,530 of record CAKUEH010000002.1, read on the forward strand.
GAACTCAAGCACCGCTATGCGGCGGAGCATCCCTATGGCGAGTGGCTCGATCAGGAGCTGCTGCAGCTGGCTGATATTCCAATCCCAAACCGGAAGGTTCCGGAATACACGGCGCTGGAGCGCAGCCGCCTGTATAAGATTTTCGGCTATACCTATGACGAGATCCACTCGGCCATATTGCCCATGGCGAAAAACGGCGCGGAACCGACCGCGTCCATGGGTGCGGATATCCCGCTGGCCGTCCTGTCAGAAAAGCACCAGCCGCTGTTCTATTATTTCAAGCAGATGTTTGCGCAGGTCACGAACCCGCCGATCGACGCGCTGCGCGAGGCCATCGTCACCGATACGACGGTCTACGCGGGTTCCGACGGCAATCTTCTTTCCGACTGCGCGGAAAACTGCCGCGTTCTGCAGATCAACAATCCCGTCCTGACCAGCCGGGATCTCATGAAGATCGAGGGGCTCCATATGCCGGGACTTCAGGCGAAGAAGGTCTCGCTGCTCTATTATAAGAATTCCTCGCTCGCGCTTGCGCTCGACCGTCTGTTTGTTGCCTGTGATAAGGCATATTACGCGGGGGCAAACATCCTCATCCTCTCCGACCGCGGTGTGGATGAGAACCACATCGCCATTCCGTCCCTGCTGGCAGTGTCCGCCGTGCAGCAGTATCTTGTACGCACGAAAAAGCGCACGGCGATCTCTCTGATCCTTGAGAGCGCCGAGCCGCGCGACGTGCACCATTTCGCCACACTCTTCGGCTACGGCGCGAGCGCCGTCAATCCCTATCTCGCGCAGGACTGCATCGGCGAGCTCGTCGCCGAAGGGGCGCTCAACAAGGACTACTATGCCGCGGTCGATGCCTATGATCAGGCCATTCTGGACGGCGTCATGCGGATCGCGTCCAAAATGGGCATTTCCAGCATGCAGTCGTATGAGGGAGCGCAGATTTTTGAGGCCGTCGGCATCTGCAGGGATGTTGTAGACCGGTATTTCACGAACACGGTCAGCCGCGTCGGCGGCGTCGGCCTGCAGGAGATGAACGACGCTGTCGTCTGGCGGCATGACCGGGCGTTTGACCCGATGGATCTGACCGCTGATCTGACTGTCGATTCCTCCGGCTTCCATAAACTCCGCTCCGGCAGCGAGATGGAAGATCATATGTATAATCCGCTGACCATCCTGACGCTGCAGAAGGCCGTCCGTACCGGTGATTTTGCGTGCTTCCGCAGGTACTCCGCCATGGTTGACGATGAACTGCTGCCGCATACGCTGCGCGGTCTGCTCGGGTTCCGGTTTGACGAGACAAAGGCAATTCCGCTCGGCGAGGTCGAGCCGGTCTCCAGCATTGTCAAACGCTTCAAAACCGGCGCCATGTCCTACGGCTCCATCTCCGAGGAAGCGCACCGCTGCCTTGCCATTGCGATGAACCGCCTGGGCGGAAAGTCCAACTCCGGCGAGGGCGGGGAGGAACCCGCAAGACTCGGTACAGAGGAAAACTCCGCCATCAAGCAGGTCGCTTCAGGCCGGTTCGGCGTTACAAGCGAGTATCTTGTAAGTGCAAGCGAGATCCAGATCAAGCTGGCGCAGGGAGCCAAGCCCGGAGAAGGCGGCCATCTGCCCGGCAGCAAGGTCTGGCCATGGATCGCGCGCACGCGGCATTCCACGCCCGGTGTGGCGCTCATATCACCGCCGCCGCACCATGATATCTACTCGATCGAGGATCTGGCGCAGCTGATCTACGATCTGAAATGCGCCAACGAAAACGCCGATATTTCCGTCAAACTCGTCTCCGAGGCGGGCGTCGGCACCATTGCCGCAGGCGTCGCCAAGGCAGGCGCGCAGACGGTGCTCATCTCCGGCTATGACGGCGGGACCGGCGCGGCGCCGCGCAGTTCCATTTACAATGCCGGCCTTCCGTGGGAGCTTGGGCTGGCCGAAGCGCACCAGAGCCTCATTGCCAACGGCCTGCGCGGCCGGGTGCGGCTTGAAACAGACGGCAAGCTTATGACCGGCCGCGATGTGGCGATCGCCTGCATGCTCGGCGCGGAGGAATTCGGGTTTGCAACTGCGCCGCTGGTGTGCCTTGGCTGCGTCATGATGCGCGTGTGCAATCTCGATACCTGCCCGATGGGCATCGCGACCCAGAGACCGGAACTGCGGAAAAACTTCTGCGGCAAGCCGGAGTATGTCATGCATTTTATGGAGTTTATCGCGCAGGAGCTGCGCATGATCATGGCGAAGCTCGGCGTGCGCACGGTCGACGAGCTGGTCGGCCATACGGAGTATCTGCACATCCTGCCGCATCAGATCACGCAGCGCGCCGCGATGGTAGACGTCTCCGGCATTCTGGCCCGCTGCGGCGAAGAAAACTGCCATTATGACCCTGCACAGCGGTTCGATTTCAAGCTGGATACGACGCTGGATAAGCAGGTGCTTTTGCCGCTGCTTCCGAAAAAGGGAAAACCGGCTGTTCAAAAGGATTGCACCGTTGATATTTCCTGTTCTGACCGTGCGTTCGGCACGCTCTTCGGCGCGGAGATCACGCGCCGCTGGGGCAGCACGCTGGAGGATGATACCTATCGGATCCACTGCCGCGGCGGCGCCGGGCAGTCGTTCGGTGCGTTTTTGCCGAAGGGCGTGACGCTTTCGCTCGAGGGCGACAGCAACGACTATTTCGGCAAGGGCCTTTCCGGCGGCAGGCTGGTCGTTTTTGCGGATCGGGCCAACACGTTTGAGCCTGCTGAGAACGTCATCATCGGCAATGTCGCGCTCTACGGTGCAACAAGCGGCAGCGCCTTCATTTCCGGTATTGCGGGCGAACGCTTCTGCGTGCGCAATTCCGGCGCGACCGCCGTCGTGGAGGGGGTCGGCGACCACGGCTGCGAATATATGACAGGCGGTACAGTCGTCGTCCTGGGGCCTACTGGGCGGAACTTTGCCGCCGGGATGTCGGGCGGCGTTGCCTATGTGCTGGATCCGGAGCATAAGTTTTATCTGCGCGTCAACAAGGAGCTTGTCTCCGTCGAGGCCGTTACACAGAAGCAGGACATTTCCCGTCTCCGGGAACTTCTGCAGCGTCATGTGGCATTCACAGGCTCAAAAAAGGGCCGCGCCATTCTCGAGCACTTCGACGAGCGGCTTGCGGATTTCAAAAAGATCATTCCATATGACTACAGCCATATGCTGCAGCTGATCGGCCGGTATGAGGCAGTCGGTATGACGCGGGATGAGGCAGAACTTGAAGCGTTTTTGAAGCGGGGGGAATAAAGCCATGGGAAAACCGACTGGATTTCTGGATTATACACGTGTTGACTGTCCGCTCCGCGACGCAGCGGCGCGCACAGGCGACTATGCGCCGGTCGAGCTGCCGCTGTCTGAACGGAACCGCCGCCGGCAGTCCGGCCGCTGCATGGACTGCGGCGTGCCGTTCTGCCAGGCGGGTGTGTCGTTTGAGGGCGTGCTGCTCGGCTGCCCGCTGCATAACCTGATCCCGGAGTGGAACGATCTTCTTTGGAACGGAAATTATGAGGGCGCGCTGCAGCGGCTGCTGAAGACGAGCCCGTTCCCGGAGTTTACAGGCCGGGTCTGCCCAGCGCTGTGTGAAAGAGCCTGCATCTGCGGCCAGGTGTCCGAGCCGGTCACGATCCGGGAAAACGAGCTTTCCATCATTGAGTATGGCTTTGAAAACGATCTGATGCAGCCCATGCTGCCTGCCGCGCGTTCGGATAAAAAAATCGCGGTGATTGGTTCTGGCCCGGCTGGACTTTCCGCTGCTTATTATCTCAATCGCCGCGGCCATCATGTGACGGTTTTTGAAAAAGACCCGCTTCCGGGCGGGCTTCTGACCTATGGCATCCCAGAAATGAAACTGCCGAAGCAGATCGTTGCCCGCCGCATTTCGCTTATGGAGCGCGAGGGCATCAGATTCCGGACAAGCTGCTGTGTCGGGCAGCAGATCGGCCCGGAGGAATTGGCTGCACAGTTTGACCTTGTGATCTTCTGCTGCGGCGCGCAGCAGCCGCGGCCGCTGCCGTTTGCTGAAACAGCCGGTGCTTTCTATGCGCTCGATTATCTGCGTGCCGCAGCGCAGTCCCTGCTTGAAAAAACAGAACCCGCCGTAACGGCGTCCGGCAAGCAGGTCGTGCTGGTCGGCGCGGGCGACAGCGCCTCGGACTGCATCTCCGTTGCGCTGCGGCAGGGCTGCCGGTCCATCACGCAGCTGATCCGCAAGCCGCGCACGGAGCAGACAGAAAAACGCGACCATGCGCATGAGGAGGCGGGGGCTGTCTTCGGCGCGGATATCCGGCGCTATGAGACACAGATCGAACGGCTTGTCTGCGGCGATGACGGCGCTGTAAATGCGGTGATCCTGCAGGGAAGCGGCGAGCAGCTGCCATGCGATCTGCTGCTGCTTGCCTCCGGCTTTTCCGGCTGTGAACCGGCGTCTCTGGATGCGTATGAAGCCGTCCGGAAGACCGGCGTGCCGGCCCTGACAGCGGGCGATATGGCTTCCGGCGCGTCGCTCGTCGTGCTGGCTGCTGCCGGCGGCAAACAGGCCGCTGCGCAGGCAGACGCAAGTCTTATGGGCTACACCAATATTCTCTGAACGCGATACGAAAGGATAAAGGACGTCTTGCAGAGTGCGGCACATGATGCTAAGATTAGCACAATGCGATAAGAAAGCGTATATGACTGTGCTGAAAAAGGAGGGGCTGATATGGAGATCAAAACATATACGGAATACGACGAGGCGGAGATCCTTGGGTTGTACGCAAGCGTGGGCTGGACAGCTTACACGGACGATCCGGCGGCGCTGCGAAACGGTTTTGCCAATTCGCTTCTGACGCTGGCGGCCTATGAGGAAGCTGCGCTTGCGGGGCTCATCCGCGTGGTAGGGGATGGACACACAGTCGTTTTTGTGCAGGATATTCTGGTGCGGCCTCAATTTCAGCGGCGCGGCATCGGCTCGGCGCTGCTTCAGGCTGTCCTTGACCGATATGCCAATGTGCGGCAGATCGAGCTTGCCACGGACGATACACCGGAAACCACGGCGTTTTACCGGTCAATAGGCTTCCGGGAGCTGACCGAGCTCGGCTGCCGCGGATTTATGAAAATTTGAAAGCAGAGCGGCAGAGAGGATACCACGTATATCCTCTCTGCCGCTCTCTGAACCTTTCCCTATTGCCGAAATAGCACCCTATAATACCGCACGCGGATCTGAAATTCTACAATAAGAAACGCTAAAATAAGGCTGAAATATGGCGCGGTCATATTTTGCTTCATAGTGGGAAGGAATCCCAGGGTTTGCCGCACTTGGTGCAGGTATAGGCGGTGTATCCCTTTTCCGTGCGGGTGGGGGCCGTCACCGTACCGGTATCGCTCTCCGCGTGCTCGTGCTTGCACAGCGTGACCGCATTTCCCAAAAGCCGCGAAACGCCAGTAAAATCAAGGACAATTTTGACGCTATTACGATTTCGGGAGATTATGAAGATGAAAACAGAAGAACGAAGCCGCTGCACTGTTTGGGTAACCGCATTGTGAAATTGTCACGATAATATTCCCGTAGATTGCAGGAACAGAACCAGCATCATCACCGGGGCGACATAGCGGATCATGACCCGGTAAAGCTTTTTGCGGCGGAAGGCTTCTCCATTGCGCTGAATCTCGTCGATGACGAAATCCGGAGTCATGATCCAGCCAATGAGAATAGTGGACAACAGCGCGATGAACGGCATCATATGGCGCGCTGTGCATTGGCGCGCGGTAGGCGGGGACGTGCAGCCTGATATACGGCTCCTCCCACGGATAGCCTTCTGTACTGCAGCGTTCGACACGGATCTGTTCCGGGCGAAGCGTCTCATCGACCGCCACGTTCCAGGGATACTTTTCCCGGATCAGTCCCTGATTTTCAAAGAAATCCGCGCCGTCAGCCTTTACGGGAACGGGCCGCACGTTGTACCATGGCCACTGCTTTGGCAGCGGCGTTTCCGTTTCCGGATAAAACGGCTCCCACTGCGCATCGATTTTCAACGCATACAGCAGCGCACCGCGCCGCAATGCGAGGGGATATTTTTTGGAGCAGTCGCTGTCGTCCACATGAACGACCTCGACAGCAGCCTCAAAAATCAGGCGGGCATGGGAAGCGCTCTCAATGCACACAAAGCCGCTCCTATTTTTAGAAAGTTCAACAGCCTTTCCGTCGACAAGGATCTGATAGCGATTTGACCAGACCGGGATTTTACAAAACAGCTTGCGCCCGCACATACCGGAGACTTCCAGATCGATCGTTTCATCGAACGGATAGAGCGTCTTTTCGCGGATCTCCCACCCGCAGTGCCGGATGCGGCACGGGCCATAGGCGGACAGATACAGGTTCCCGTCGGCATCCTCCATGGCCATACCGCGAACGAATTCCGGAAGCACATTTACCGAGTTTACCGGGCAGCAGGCGACCGGGTAGCAGGGCGCATACACCTGCATATCCGCAAAAGCGGCGGCCTTGGCAGAGGATGTCGTTGCGAAGATCTGGTTTGGCGCGGATAAATACGCGATCGCGCGCTCATCCTTCTTTTTTGCGCCCTGCGAACCGTTATAGACGATCTGCTCTGAATAATCGCCGTAGAGCGCCTCACCGGTGATCGCGCCCATGGTGATATACGAGGTATTAAAATAAGTAAAGCAGCAGTATTCAGTCTCATTCACGGCTCCGACCGGGCCGGTATATTCCACAAAGGAAACCGGACCGCCGGTAAGCTGCGTCCCTTTTTCCATGATCTTCTGAATTCCGATGCGGGAAGCGTTCAGATACTTTTCCTCGCCGGTTGCAGAATACACCAGTGCAGGAAGCCGGATATCGTCGCCATAGGCGCCGGTGTGGTTTCCGAGATATTTGAACTTCGGATTCGAAAGATGGCGATAAGAATTGTCAAAGGTCGTGTGCGTACAGAGAAATTCCATATACTCCTGCGCGAATTTCAGAAGCGCCGCATCTTCCGTTTTGTGATAGCAATACAGAACAGGCTCCAGAATAACAGGAGCGGCATATGTCGTTTTTCTGTCGCCGGCCCATGTGCGGGCAAACCAGAGCATGCACCGGTAAACTGCGTTGAAGACATCCTCTCTCCCGGCTGCTTCATAGTAGAACAGCAGCGCACGCATGCCGCGGGCGGTGCCCCGGGCGTTGTAGTCTTCATAAATATTTGCATCCGGGCCGGTATAGGTACCGAGATACCCGTCCGGCTGCTGCATTTTCAGAAAAGCATCGACCCATGTAGCCGCTTTGGACTTTAATTCCTCGTCGTCCAGCGTATAGGCAAGCTGGATCAGCCCGGCGTAGTAGTTGCCCGATATTTCCGCACCCCAGCCGGCCTGCTTTTCCGGCTCCCAGCTTTTCACAAACGTTTTTCGCAGAAACGGGTCGGCGATCATCCCCGGCTCCAACTCCGGCAAATGTCCGCCCATGCCGTGCTTGCTCCGGATCAGCTGCTCCTTCAAAAAGGATTCTGCATGGATCGTACCCAGGGGAAGCGTCGTGCATTTTGCGTACTGGTGCTCTGCGGACTGTTTTTCCTGTTTTCAACCTATATCTGCGATTCAATCCGGCAGAGCGAACAGGAGCAGGTCGAGCAAAATGCAAATCAGGTAAAATCCATTCTGGACGATACATGGGATTCCATGTTCAACTTCGGCATGTCCTTTATGTACTCCAATGTGGCAAAAAAGCTGGAGTCTGCTGAGGACACAGGAGACTTCCGAAGTCTGGGGGCCTATGATCTTTCGAGCGGTATTTCCAAGCAGGTGACGTTTGAGCCGATGATTGCCGATGTGGTATTGTACTATCCGCAATCGGATATTCTGGTGGGGAGCAAGGGCGTCTATACTGCGCACGCCTATTGGACAAGCGTATACGGTACCGGGCCGGACGCGGACGAAGAGCACTATGCGCGCTGGTACCGCGCTCTGTTTTCAAACAGGAGCAGCGGCTATTTTGCAACGGAAAACGGAATTTTCTATCGTCTCAGTGCGGAGAATTCCAATGGGCGCTTCCTGATTGCAAAAATCAGTGAATCGGCGCTGCGGGAGCGGCTGGCCTGGATCAACGGAACGAACAACAATTCCTATGTTGCAGTCGCAGATCACGATGGGCAGATCCTGAACTACGCCGGAAGCTATGACCTGTTTGCTGCAGCCGGACCGGCCGCTCTGGACAGCGAAAACGGAGAATACCTGATCTCCTGGCGGGATGGCAGCGCAGTGGGACTCAAGTATCTGGTCGTGTTTGAAAAGTCTGCAGCATACCGGCTTTCCTCCACCGCAAAAGATATCTCCCTTGGACTGCTGATTGCTGTGTTTTTGCTTGGCGTTTTAGCTTCCTATCTGCTGCTTGTCCGGAATGTCATACCGCTGGAACGGATCGCGGCAAGGCTGGATAACGGAACTGAGCAGGACGTCGATGCGTTTGAGCTGATCGATGCCGGTATCGACAGACTCTTTGAGAAGCAGAATGAGATCAGCACGGTCGCCAGACAACAGCAGATCCTGATTGGAAGAACCTATCTGAACGAACTGCTGTTTGGGGAACCGTCGAATCAGAATCAGCCGGAAACGCTTGCGGCGATTTATGGGCTGACGCTGGAAAGCGCGCAAAGCATGTTTGTTGTGCGTGAACGGAGCAGTGATGCGGGCGGAATGATACCGGATTGTATGCTGTCTTCTGCGGACGATACCCTGCAGGCTTTCTGGACAGAGCGTAATCATACGGATATTTTTCTGTTTCATTATGATCCTGAAGCCGAAGACCGTATCAGGAATTTCATCGGCAGGCTGAGAGAGCAGAGCGGGCCTGCACACAGGGTCGTCTGCAGTAAGCCGACGGAGGATCTGACCTGCCTGACGGAATGCTGGCTGTCGTGCATCAATCAGCTCGGCCGAACGGATCTGCTGTCCAAAAGATACCGCCAGAGCGCGGCGTTCCATGCCAGTCCGAGACAGCCTGTGCTGGACAGCTTTCAGTATTGCATTGCCGATAAGGATTAACATCTTGTGACCCGCGTCCCCCATGTGTTCCACACCTGTCTATGGCATTTTATGTGGTCAAAAGCAGAGCCTCGCCGGAGCTGCTCCGGTGAGGGCTTTGTAGTGTTCTTGATGACCATACCCTCCACCCGATAAAATAACAGAAAACCCACGCCGGAACCGCCTCACGGCGTGGAATGCTATAATCAAAGAGTAATGGCTGTGCGGAACTTTGCTGTTGACATTTCAACATCCATGTGGTATAGTCCGAAAGTTGAGATTTCAACAAAAGCATTCGTGAGAGAGGAGCGCAGCCATGCAGGAGCGATTTGAGACGTTTACGGTTTTGATCAACCGAATCAGCCGTGATATCCGAAGAATAAAAAATCAGGAGATGGCCGCCTATCATCTGAGAAGCGT
>CAKUEH010000003.1 GCA_934646185.1 uncultured Oscillospiraceae bacterium
CCGAGTGGCCAAAGGGGACAGACTGTAAATCTGCTGTCAATGACTTCGGTGGTTCGAATCCACCTTCCCCCACCAAACTCCGCATTGAAAGATGCGGAGTTTTTCTTTATATTTGGCACTTTCCGAACTATTTTATGTGTTTTTATAAAAGCAGCACCGACTCACGCACGACAATTTTCGGGCGCAAGCCGGTGCTGTTTTTTGTTTTTCCCGCTCCTTTTGACCGTGTGTTGTGGTCAGCGCCGTCCGGCCTGCTGTCTTTCTCTGAGAGACATTGACGCCAACCCTGACGCCAACGGCGATGGGACGAAACGTGCCTGGTTGGACAAAATGAGAGAAAAACGAGAATCCCGGCTGCTTTTTTCAGGCAGCCGGGAGTTTGTTTTTGCTGTTTTCAACGTTCTAGCATCTTTGGCATTGCGTTTCCGACGGTTCGCGCTGCTTCCTGCTGCATCCGGCTGGTCGAGTGCGTGTAGACGTTCAGCGTAAATCCTGCGCTGCTGTGACCGAGCATGGTGGAGACCGTTTTCACGTCGACACCGCATTGCAGCGCGGTCGTGGCGAAGCTGTGTCTCAAGTCGTGAAATCTGACGTTCTCCAGCCCAATGTCCTTGCAGATCTTCCGGTGGATCTTTACGATGGCGTCCGGGTGATACATTTCACCGGTCACCGGGGAAGGAAACATGTAGGGATTTTTCGGGTGCTTTGCATGTTCCTCTTCCAGCAGCTTTGCAGCTTCCTCCGGGATGGAAACGTAGCGGACAGAGGTGCTTGATTTGGGAGGGGACACAGTGCCCTGACCATTGTAGAAGAGGTACTGTTTTGTTACATGAATGGTCTGCGTCTGCGCGTCGTAGTCTGACCAGAGCAGCGCCGCAATTTCACCTTTCCGAAGTCCAGTGGACAGCTCTAAGTAGAACATTGGCAGCACACCGCGCTGTTCTGCCGCGTGCAGGTAGGACTGATAGCGCTCCGATGGAATCACTTGCAGCTCCGGTTTTGTGATCTTGGGTGGGATACAGAACTCTGCTGGATTGAATGGAATCAGCCGTTCCTGCACCGCGCGCTTCAGCGCGGATTTCAGCATGACGTGGATGCCATGCACAGTCGTGCTGCTGAGTCCCGGTTTTTTGGCTTTTGTATCCTCACGAATCCTGCCGTTTTCCAGCAGATCTTTATAAAACTGCTGAATGTCCAGCGACGTCAGCTTGTTTAACGGAATATTGCCCAGGCGCGGGATGACATGGTGATCGATGTAGCCCTTGTAGTAACGTGCGGTCGTTTCGCGCACGTTTGGCTGCGCGTACAGGGAGTACCAAGCCTGTATCCAGCCTGCCACGTTATATTCGCCGGATTTGACCACATCGATCTCGGTTGCTTCTGCCAGTGCTTCTTTCAGTTTGGTGCGAACCTCCGCCTGCGTTTTTCCGAGAATGCTTTTTCGAATCTGCTTTCCGGTTTCCGGGTCGCGACCTGCGATGTATCGCGCTTCCCAGCGACCGTCTTTTCGCTTTCCAATGGTGCCTTCGCCATTGACTCTCTTTTTTGCCATTTGCGTTCCTCCTTTCTGGCAGCTCAAACGAATATCACAAAGACAGCGAAATAGCTAGTCCTAAGTGAGAGAACTTTGCTCGGATTGCTTTTCCAGCCAGTCCAGAAATTTTTCCTGTGAAATGACGATCCTGCGGCCAACCCGGAACGCAGGAAAATCTCTGCTGTGCGCAAGGGTATAGGCTCCTGCCTTGGAAATACCGAGCACGGATGCAACATCCATCATGCTCAGCATAAGCGGAAGTTCCCGCAGGGACTGATAGGTTCTTTTCTCCATGTTGTCTCCTTTCGCGTTACGCGCGCCAGCGCGCGGGTTTCGTGTCACTAGGTGCAGCGTCCCCACCGGGGCGCAGAAAAGCCGACACGCGGGCGCGTGTCGGCTGACGGCTTGTGACAAAGGTTTTCCCCCGCAGGAGTTGACCTACGGGGGCTTGATTTGGGTTCAGGTTTCGTCGGCTTCCGGCTGTTCCTCTGGTTCATCTTGGGGTGATGCTTCTTCGATGTCATCCAGCGGTGTTTCTGTGACCGGGTCGGTCGGATCGAGCGTTTCGGCGGCTTCGGCTTCTTCCAGTGCGCGGGTGATGATGTCAACTAAGAAGTCCTTCTTCTTGATGCCGCGCTCCTTGAGGTAGCGGTCGAGGCGGTCAAAGAGCTCTGCGGGGATCTGCGCGGCTAAGGTTCTCATTTCTCCGGTCATGATTTTTCCATCCTTCCAGTCGTAGTATTCTGTGATCATGGCTTCCACATACTCACCGAGGGTCATCCCGGCTTTTTCCTGCTCCCGCCGGACTCTGGTGTGGAGTGCGACCGGCAGCATGGCGCATAGGTTTTTTCGTGTTTCCATTGCAATCTCCTTTCGCTTTGGTACGCCAAGTATCGCAGGAAAAAGGAAAGAAAGCTATTCACCAGAGCCACCAAAGAACGCCGCACAAACGAAGCAAAGTCGACTAATCTGTAAACAAATCTGGTCTGGCTGCGACGGCAAAGCCCTCGCGCCCGGTCACGACCACGCCATTCTGCCCGCCGGAGCAGTGGATGACGAGAAGATTACCCACACTGTCATAGCCGCAGACGATTCCGACGTGGCTGTCGTCCGCGTAAAAGACGAGATCGCCGGGCAGCGCATCTGACCATGCAATGTTGGTGCAATACCCATGCTGCGAGGCTGCGCCACCACCGCGTCCGGGCAGGTATGCACCGCTCGTGGCGTTATAGAATGTCCAGTCTACAAAGCCAGAGCAGTCCAGTCCGAACGGAAGCACCTTGCCGGTCGAACCGCTGCCGGGTGCAGTGACTGTCGTCGGCGTTCCCCAACGGCTGTCCCATCCGAGGACGAGACTTTTGCCGCCCCAGAAGTACGTCACCTTTCCGAAAAGCTGATACGCCGTCAGGACAATGGTTTCACGCAGCGGGTCAAGATCATCCGGCAGCGTGCCTTGGATATCCGAAATGTCGACGGGGCCGATGGGCGTGCCGTCTGGTTGGTAATTGCCGATTAGGGAAAGGAAGATATCATCATAGTCCGGTTTCAGCAGTTCTTCGAGCATTTCCCATTGCTGGTCGGTGAAACCGTACTCATCTGCCATTTGCATGGCGTCCTTGATCTGTGCGGAGATATGCAGCGTTGTGATCCGCTCGCCGTCTACGATTCTGGTCGTCAATTCGTATTCGAGCTTGTTGGCATCGAAGAAAATTTCCCGCAGAAGCTGGAGCTTTTCCTCATCCATCGTCATAACGTCCAGCCCGTGTTCCTCGTCAGTCGAGACCTTGACCGCGTACACAGCCAGCACATTCCGCCAGTTCTGCAGCATGGCCGCTTCCATGCCCTCCTGCATATCCAGCTCGTCGTATGGATGATCCTCCATGATACAGTAGATTTCATCGGTGAACTCGCCGTTCAGCGTCGCAACGGCGTCCGGAATCTTGATTTCCGTACCGGTATCCTCACCGGCGAACAGGATTCCAAGCGGCGAAGCGAACAGCATCCCCACGAGCAGGATCACCACAACAACGGAAACTGCCGCCGCGCCGCCTGCGCCAATGGCCGCAGCCAGCTTTTCTGCCGCTGCCACGATTGCCCGCAGGACTTTCTTCCCAGCCTCCTTTGCGACTTTTGCCGTTTTGATTGCTGTATCCCGAAGCACCTGCCCTTTGCGGATGACAGTTGCGGCCTGCTTGGGAGCAGCCGCCGACGCTTTGCTGGGCAAGGCTTTTGCGGAAGGTGTGGTGGACTTGATTTTCGCTTTCGAGGCTGTTTTGATCTTCTGCTTTTTTACGAAAGCCGGTCGCGCCTGTTTCTGGACACGCGCAGGCTTTGTCGGAGTGACATTCCTGCTCGCTGGCATAGTGACTGTTTCATTCGCTAATGTAGGTTGACATAATTTCGGTTCGCCGTGAGCGGCTTTCATTCCAGTTTGCCGCACTGCCTGCTGTGGGTTTGCCTGCACGGGCGTTACCTGTGTCGGTTGCTGCGCTGCAATGTACTTTTGCTTGCTCTTGATGTCCGGAAGCGGTGGCTGTGGAACTTCCGGCTTCGTGGGTTCTATATCGGCGGGCATGGAAGCTGTCTGCGGCTGCCGCGTTCGGATCTGCGGCAGAGCTGGCTGCTCCTGCTCCGCACTATGGGAAACGTGGATTTTTTGCTGTTCACGAACAGTTTCCCGTGTACGGATGACCGGCGAAAATGTTTTGGAATCTGTGAGCATATCTTCAATACCGCTCGCTTCTTCCTTGAGAAGATGTTGTTTTTTCCGTTTCTTTCGGATGTACTCTTTCGTCTTGATTTCAGGAAGCGCGAACTGTGTGGTATCCGGTTTTAGCGCAGCAGGAATTTCTCGCAGAGAAGAAATGGGCGGTTTTTCTCTTGGCAGAGTCCGTGCTGATGGCTGCACCGTCGGCGTTGTCGCAGGTGCAGCCGGTTTTTTGACCACAGGAGCATGTCCAAACGGTCGCTGTTCTGCCAGAGTAGACTTTGTGGCAGACAGTTGTGTCAGGCTGCAATTATTCCGCTCTTTTGGCTGACGCGCAGCCGTTTTCACTGCTTCTACTTGCTTTTTGGGCTGTTGGGCGTTTGCAGGAGGAACCGGTTTCTCCCTAATTGGAGAAGCCGATTCGCGCACAGACTGATTTCCCTGTGGCTGGCTTTGTGGTGGATATTCCCTCGGTGCCGTAGTAGAATGCTGGGGCTGCGGACGTTCGTGTTGGGGAACAGATTTTGTTCTGGCTTCCCGCTGCGGTTCGGATTTTGTTTTCGGCAGCCTGTGGGCTGCCTTTTCTGCCAGACGGCTGACTTGCCGCACGGCATGGTCGGCGGTATCCGTGATTTTGCCGCTCTCATAGCGATCTTCCGACTGCCCATCCTGTGCTGCGTCGCGAAGCTCCTGCCGAAGCTGCTGAAAGGACGCATCCGCGCCGCGGCGGAAGACTGCCTGCGGTGCGGATTTGAGCGTTTCGACGGCTCTCGCTTTCAGCGACGATTTTTCTTTGACCTCCCGCATTACGACGCCTGCTCCACCCGTTCAGACATTTTTGTCGTCATCAGCTGGTACAACCTGCCGTTTTTCGGAAAATGATCCGCGAAAGGTACGATGGTGCTGCCGCACTTGAGAAGTCCATGTCCAAAGTCTACGCCTGAAATGTACGAGAGCTGGTTGTCCGAAATATTGAGCAGCCGCGCCAGCTCGATCCGGTCCGTACTCGCCTGATTGAGCATGAGCAGAAATTCACTGTTTGCAAGCATCGTTCTTGCCGTGTGAGATTGCAGCAGGTCATCGACATTCTGCGTCAGTCCCGTGCCGCAGGCACCGTATTTGCGCATCCGCTTCCAGAGCGTGAACAGGAAATTGGCACTGTATTCGTGCTGAAACAGCAGGTAAATTTCGTCAATATATAACCATGTATTTTTACCGAGTTTTCGGTTGCGGATGATGCGGTTGAATACGCTGTCCAGCACAACGAGCATACCGACCGGCAGGAGCTGTTTTCCAAGGTCGCGGATATCGTAGCAGAGAATGCGGGAATTGGTATCCACGTTCGTGTACTTGGCAAAGGTGTTGAGACTGCCCTCCGTGAACAGTTCCAGAGATAGCGCAACGTCCCGCGCTTCGGGTTCCGGCTGCTCCAGGAGCGCGGCGTGGAAGTCCTGCAGCGTCGGGGCCGCGCCGAGATAGCCGTTTCGGATGAACTCGCGGTAGACCTGGGCAGTACACCTGTCAATGATGGATTTCTCTTTTGCAGACAGCTTGCCCGCGCCCACGAGCTGTTCACAGAGGGACAATAAGAATTCGGATTTCAGCACAACTGGATTGTCGCCGTCATTGTAGCCGGACTCCATATCGAGGGCGTTGATATGATTGGGCGAAGTCGCGGAAATTTCAATGACCTCGCCGCCCAAACCCTCGACCAGCGGGCGATATTCGGCTTCCGGATCGATGATGATAATGTCGTCATTTGTGGACAGCGCGATCTCCGTGATCTCGCGCTTGGCCGCAAAGGATTTGCCGGAGCCGGAGACGCCGAGGATGAAGCCATTGCCGTTCAAAAGCTCCTTGCGGTCGGCAAGGATGAGATTTTTGGAGATGGCGTTCTGCCCGTAGTAGATGCCGTGTCGGTGCCGAATTTCCTGTGCCTTGAACGGCATGAGAACGGCGAGGGCTTCTGTGGTCAGCGTCCGCAGCGCGTCAATGCGCCGCAAACCGAGCGGCAGCGCGGTGATCAAGCCCTCCTGCTGCTGAAAGCTCAGCTTTGCAAGCTGACACAGGTGTTTTCTTGCGATAGACTGGAGCGTTTCCGTGTCGCTGTCCAGCTTCTCTTTGCTGTCTGCCAGATGCACGAGCGTAACCACGGCGAACAGCATCCGCTGGTCGCGGGTCGTGAGATCGTCCAGCATCTCGCGGGTTTCCTTGCGCTGCTGTTCCAGATCATACGGCACAACAGCAGAAAAGTTCTGATTGCTGTTCTGCCGCCGCTGCCAGTTGGTGACGTTCGTCTCCACGCCGAGCAGCTTGTTTTCTACCTCGCGCACCGCTTCGTCGGTCGGCACAGGGATCATGTCGATGGAGAGCATCATGCGCCGGTTGAGGTCGGTCAACTCCAGAATCATGCTGTCTTTGATGTAGCTGGCGTAGTCCTTGAGGAACAGCACACGACCATAATGACTTCCCATTTTGAAGTAGTCCCGATGAAACTCCAAGCTGTCCGGGCAGATCGTGTCCTTGAGATTATGCCCGCGCTTCATGGCTGTTTGCAGGTCGAACGGAAGCGCAGCTTCGTCCGGACGGAAAAAGCCGCGCAGCACATCCAGCCGCTCGGCAGCGTCCAGCTCGTTGGAGGACGAATTGAGCCGCGAGAGTTTAGAGGAAACCTCACCTGTCACGCGAGAAAAGAATGTGCGCGCTTCGTCTACATCCTTTTTGTGAACGGAAACCGTGATAAACCGCTCCTGTTCCACGCTGGCGGAGCTGCCGGAGATCTTGCTTTCCAGCATTCCGTTGAACTCGTCCACGAATCCGTCAAGACTGTCTCCGCGTTGCGGGAGCAGAACGGTATCTTCAAACGCCTGCCGGTTGACCTGCTTGTTGCAGATCGTGAGCTTGGTGGTCGAGCCGCTGTCCAGCGCGTTCAGCAGTTCGCTGTAGCCGAGGAACATCGCAGTCTTGTCCTCTTTGGACGCAATGGCATAGTTGATGTCCGAAAAGCGCAGCGTTCTGGAATATTTCGTGCCAAACTGAAAAATCCCATCCGCGAAGATCCGCTGGATGGGAATGACGTCCTGCACACTGCGCGGGATCTTGTAGGCTGTTCGGTCCTGCTTGATGGTGTTGTTGAGGGTTTTAATCAAGTGTCAGCACCTCCCGCATGGAATTGGAATCCAGAAGCAATTCTGCATATAGATTCTGTGGATGATATGCGAGCGTGCGTGGGCAGAGAATTTCTGACCGGATGACCGCCAGCAGGAAGCGCTCCGCGGGCATGCCGTTGTAGGTAAAAAAGCCGCACATGGCAAACGGAAATGCAGCCAGCATGCACACCCAGCCGACCTCTGCCGCGCCGATGAGCGGCTTCAGGCAAAAGTACGCGCCGACCGCCACGCCGATGGCGAGCAGCGCGAACACCATCTGCCGCAGCGATAAGCCGAACAGGATGCTCTCCTGATACCGCTGAATTTCTTTGTTGATTTTAACTTCGATGATGAATCCCTCCAATTTTTCAGTTTTTTTGGATTGACCCTTGAACTTTTCCTTGTTCCAAGCTAACATGGCACAAATTCTCTAAAGGAGGTCGTGCCATGCTGATGATCGTATTTGGGGCGGGCTGTTTGCTCCTGTCTGTACTGTTTCATGCCGCGTCGCTTCTGCACCTCGGTCTGCCGCTTTTGTACGCGCTGATCGTGCCGACGCTGTTTTCCGGCTGGTACTACAGCCACTACGCACTGGCGAATGGGATCTGGTACGCGCTCATTGTCCTGGGACTGATTTCGTGGGCCGTGTCGCTGGTGCGGAAAATTCGCAGTGTTATCCGCTGATGCGTTCTGCTTGAAAAAATCTATGGTTTGGATATAATAGAATGAAAGGGGGCGTTCGTATGAGTACATTATCCTTCAAAGCGTTTTGCATTGAATACTATGCCGCGCATATCGGGCGGCCCAGCAATGAGGTTTACGCGCTGTTTGAACAAACGGGACTTCTGAAGCTGCTCGACGAAGATTATGAAGATTTGCACGGCATGAGTATGGAATACCTGATGCAGTTCTTCGACCGGTATCTGGAGGGCGCGGCATGATTTTGTATCACGGAAGCACAATGGAGGTTTCGCAGCCGCGTATTCTCAAATCTGAAATCGGTCGTGACTTTGGTTTTGCATTCTACACCACGGATATTCAAGCACAGGCTGAACGTTGGGCCAGACGCCGCGCCATGATCGAGAGCCGCCGTACAAAAACAGAGGTTCAGCCCATTGTCAGCGTGTATGAATGGGATGAAGATGCCGCAAAGCAGCTTCAATTCTTGCGGTTTGACGGCGCAAGTATGGATTGGCTGGATTTAGTCGTGACCTGCCGCAGCCAGACAGACTATTCTCACGGCTATGACATCGTCGAGGGCAAAATCGCAAACGACAATGTCGGTGAGACCGTTTCCTATGTCATGCAGGGAATCATGCGCAAAGAAGACGCGATCGAGCGTTTGCGGTTTGAACAAATCAATAATCAAATCGCATTCTGCACGGAAGCTGCCTTGCATACGCTTCATTTTCAGAACAGCTATATCTGCGGGAGTGTGAACCCATGAATCACAGCACAACACGCGCGACGATTTTGCCGGAAATCATCCAAAAAATTATGGCGCACGACCATTTGAGTGAAGATGAAGCTCTGAGGGCTTTTTATTCCTCCGCAACCGGCGCGTCCTTTTCCGATGACGAAACCGGACTTTACGGTCAGTCTCCAAACTATGTTTTTGGATTGTATGTGCAAGAACAGCGCGAAAGGACACTGGCACATCAAGGGTCACAATAACATATTGATGGCGTTCTTGTTATGCTTTAAGGAAGTGTAGGCGATAAATCGTGAAGACGATTGAGTATTATCTGAATCTTCCGTACCGTCTGGAGCTTGTTCCGGACACGGAGGAAGGCGGTTTTGTAGCCTCGTATCCGGAGCTGCGCGGCTGTCTGACCAGCGGCGAGACGGCGGAAGCGGCACTGAAAAACGCGCTGGACTGCAAACGCGAATGGCTGGCTGCCGCGCTGGAAGATGGCTATGAAATTCCGGAGCCCGCGTCTAACGAGGAGTATTCCGGTCAGTTCAAGCTGCGGCTTCCAAAGTCACTGCACCGCGCACTTGCGGAAAACTCCAAGCGCGAGGGCATCAGCATGAACCAGTATTGTCTGTACTTGCTGACAAAAACAACGCTGAGTTTCGCCACGGCGCATAACAAATCAAAAGATGCAGAACCCTCCATCCAACTGCGGATGGAGGGTTTCTCATCCAAGACCCATCAATTCCCGGATGATCCGGTCGGACATTTTGATGGAGCCGACGAGCACCAGCATATTGAATACCAACTCACCAATGTAGTTCCAGACGACCGTTGCCGGGGCAAGTCCTTCCGTTACGACGGGCGGGCTGGATGCAAATTGCGAGAAAATAATACAGGCCAGCAAAATGACACAGCCCTCCAAGCAGATGGCGGCGTAGCTCTTAATGAACGCCATGCCGATGCTGCTGGAGGGCTGTCCTGCAAAGCTCGACAGTGGGATCGGTGCAATCGCCGTCGCCATGTAGAGCTTAAAAAAGCGGCCGTAGACGGTCAAGATCATAACGGGCGACAGCACCCAGATAAACAGCGAACCGAGCAGCGTCACCGCCCAGAGCGGAATGCTTTCCAGTAGACCGACATCTTCAATCGTTGACGCGATCTCGGCGGGCAGTGTGGATGCTTCCATTGCAGTAAGACCGGACGCACCCATGATCGTCTGGATCGCGCCCTGCGCAATAGAGAACAGAGCCGTCATTAACTCCATGCCATAGGTGACGGCCGCCTGTGCCAGTACAAAACGAATGAAGCATTTCTTTACCACAACAAGGACATTTCATACAATCACACTCCTCTGTCAAATTCAGTTTTTCGTTTTCAAACTTGCTGGCGGCGAACGGTTTGTCAAAACCGTTCGCGGACGGCAAGTCCACAAGGGATAGACGCACAAGCGTCGCAAGGGAGTGTAGCTCCCTTGACGGAACGAAGTGACGAAACATTCTCGGTCATGCAGTTTCCTTCTGCTGACGGAGAATGAAGCTCCGCAGGACGCACGATACTCCCGTCAGGAGAGTATAGAAGTGCGCCCTTTAGTTCCTAAAGGGATTTTTCCTTAATACTTTTTCATCAGCTTATTAAAAATGACAATTCCTGCGATAACTTGAAACAGTAAGTATCCGCTGAGATAGAGTACAATCATGCGAGCATTATCAATGACTTCCAATGCTCCGAGAATACCGAAGACCAAAATGGAGAAACAAACAACCAGCAGTCCTAAGCTGTAAGTATATCTTCCGGCTCTATCTCTGATTTTTGTTTTCAACTCGTCATGCTGTTCAATTCGGTCGTTCTCCAAACGCTCTTCGTATCGCTCTTTATTTTTGGGGGGACTCCAATAAAAATATTTGCATATCATCATAATTCCGGGGAAGATACCTGCGCCCGCAAATCCCCATAAAATGCCCTCTAACTTTGTTTCAATCAACAGCGCAACAATCAAACAAGCCACGCCGAAAAGCACATATAGTATCCCGGTTATCAAATTACTCTTTTTCATTTTCTGCACCTCTTTCATAGATAAAGATTTCTTCAATTTGTTTGCCAAAAAAGTCTGAAATTGCAAAAGCTAATTCCAATGATGGATTATACTTTCCTGTTTCGATTGAACTAATGGTTTGTCTTGAAACACGAAGCATTTTTGCAAAATCATCTTGATTTAATCCTCGCTCCTTTCGTAACTGCTCAACTTTATTCTTCAAAAAAACGCCTCCTTGTATGACAAGTTTCCTTTACAAACTTACTATAGCATGACACACATCTATTGTCAAGTTTCCTTTACAACATTTACTTCTTTATCATGGGAAAATTACAATTTATTCATACATTAAGAGCGCCTAAACATTTTTCGTCCGGGCGCTCTCAGTATCAATCATATATCAGCTCAAACTTCACAATCTCCTCTGCCTGTGCCTTGCAAGCGTTCATCTGCCGCACCCATTCCATTTGGTTTTCGGCTTTCAGTTGCTCGGTCACGCCGTTTTGCTCTGCCAGTGACCGCACGATCAGCTCCATGCGGTTTCGTGCCGCTTCGTCAATCTCGGCGCAATGCTCAAAGAGCTTGTCGGATAGCACCAGCTCATTGAACAGTATCGGGCGGTGCATTTCCAGATACGCTTTGCGGAGTCTGCCGTAGTGTCCGAGGGGCTTGGTCTTGCGGATAATGATGTTCGGGACATGGCTGCCCTTTGGAGTGGTGGACTGGATCAGGTTGTTTACCAGCTTCAGCACGTCCTTTTCATCCCGCAGATAGCGGAACGGATTGTAGCCGTCCGACTGCTCCAGATTCACAAGGTTCAGAGAGGTAGCCGCCCGTGGCAAGCAGCACCTCTGACTTTGGGTCCGTAATGACGTAGTTCGTGTTTGCGGTCAGGATATTCGGCAGCACAAAGCTGCGCGTTTTTGCCGCGCCGCTGCCGCCGATGACCAGCACGTTTAGAGAGCGGCGGTGTTTGTGCGTATCCAGACCGAGCCGGACGTGCTGGGTCAGCGGGATGCTGTCCTTCTGCGCAAACTGCGCATTGACGGATGCGGGTGTGGCCCACGCCGCAGAGCCGTGTTCCTCGCCGTCGCGGGTCCTGCCCTGATTCGTCCGGTAAAGCAAAACTGCCATGCCGTAAGCGGCAAGGCAGATAAGGATCGTGGGCAGGCTTTTGCCCGTCCACACAATATTCGTCGGCTGCTCCAATGCACGCGTCAGATTCCGCAGCTGCTCCGGCAAACCGCCGCCAAGAGACTGCGCCAACAGGAGGGCAAGCCAGACGACGGGGACAATTCCGATAAGGTAGAACAGAGTGTCATTTGATTTTCGGATAGGCTTCACCTCGAAAGTGTTCGCAACTAAAATCAGTTGCAAAATTGTTTTGACTGTGCTATGCTGACTACAGAAACGAGGGATTGATTTGAACAATACAATGCAATATAAGGGCTATGTCGGAAGCGTTGAATTTTCTGAGGCCGATGGTCTATTTTTCGGAAAAGTTCTCGGTATCCGCGCATTGATCTCCTATGAGGGGACGAACGCCGCCGAGCTTGTGGCTGATTTTCATGACGCAGTTGACGATTATCTGTCGCTGTGCGAAGCAGAAAACAGCGAGCCGGAAAAAGCCTATAAGGGCAGCTTTAACATCCGGGTATCACCGGAGCTGCACAAGCAAGCTGCAATTTGCGCAATGGCGCAGCAGGTCAGCTTGAATACGCTGGTCGAGGATGCTCTGCGGGAGTACGTTGCGGAGCGAAAAGAAGCTGTATAATAAATCAATGGCACTGACGAAGCATACCGTCAGCGCCATTTTTATATCCCGTTATCTTTCAAAGCCGGTAATCCGTTTCAGATGTGTTTGCGCTGGCAGTCCTTTGTCCATAAAATGCTCCAGCAGCGCTTTTTTCCTTTCATAACCGGCGAGAATGGAATCCACGAACGCAATGCTGTCGTCCTTGGCGTACAGTTTCTCAATTTCTTCCCGGTTGGGCAGCAGGGCCATACGGACACGGCTGCGGTCGGTGACGAGCTTGAGCAGCTCTGTTTCGGTCTTACGGAAGCTGTTGACCGTGATCTCTGTGCAGTCACTGCGCTCCGGCAGGCGCGGGGAATCCCAGAACATCGAATTGCCGGAATCGAAGATCGGAGCCATCCGAATAAATTTCAGCGTCCGGCTGTCCCGCAAAACGCCGAAGTTATTGAGGTGCCGATCTGTATTCGTCAGCACAAAATCCGTGAAGATTTGATATTCAAGGAATCCGCGCACTTCCTGTTCAGGCAGACCGTGTTCCGTGCAGACGTGGATGAAATGCTCATAGGTCGAGACAGCGTTATCTTTCTTCTCGGAATCCACAACGTCAATCGCCGGAATGAATTCCAGCGTTTCCGACGCGAAGTCCTCACAGATACAGCCGTACTGCTCGCTTGCGCTGCCGGTGAGCTTGACCGGGCGGTACTGCACATGATTTACAAAGCCCTGTTTTTCGTGCAGCATAGATGCCAGCACTTCGTTGAGACTCTGCTGGGAATTCGCACCGCGGTTGCCTTTGAGCAGGCAGCGCGTATCGTCGACGACCAGCCATTTTTTAATGAGGT
Organism: uncultured Oscillospiraceae bacterium; assembly: GCA_934646185.1. Taxonomy (GTDB): domain Bacteria; phylum Bacillota; class Clostridia; order Oscillospirales; family Oscillospiraceae; genus CAG-170. The sequence continues at coordinate 13,438 of CAKUEH010000003.1, forward strand.
CGCCCTGCAAAGCGGCATCCGGCGAATAGGAATGCCCCGCCGCGACTTCTGACAGGCTGCCAAAAGCGTTGGAGAATGGACTGACATTTTTCCACATTAGTTCACTGCCATTCGGTTTGATCCAGTAGTGGTCTGAAAGGCTGAGACCGAGGTTCCGCACGAGCAGGCTTTGCGTGGAGGGGATACCTTCCTGCTGCAAAAGCGCGGCAATGTTGCCCTGACTGATAGGGACGGCACGGCGCAGCCACCATTTGCGCAGACTGTCTGCGCCCCGACAGCCGCCGAGCGGCAGCAGTTCCGGATTTGTGCCGGGCGTGACCTTGAGGATAGCACCGGATAGGTCATCGAGCTGCAAGGACGCAACAACATCATCCTTGTGCATCAGTTCGTAGCTTTGCTCTGCCATATGCTCATCCCCCCTATTGTTGCTTTGTGTATATGCTAAACCATTCATGCACACTCAAAGCAACTCTTTTGTTTTTCGTGCCAGATACAGCGGTAAGTTGGTAATTGCACCATCTTTCCGATAGCCGCGCTTGGAAAACCGCAGCGCGTGTTCGGGATGATGGTCGGCAATGTATTTTTTGAACGACGGAGCAGTTTTGTCCTCGCCGCCCTTTGCCTCTATGGGGATGATCTCTGTGCCGTGCTGGATGAGGAAATCAATTTCACTGTTTTTGTCCGAGTAGTAACGAGGCTCTACCGCAAATTGGCCGCGAAGCTGCTGCAGAACGTAATTCTCTGTCAATGGTCCTTTGAATTGAAAGTCCGTTTTCAGCAGAATTGCGCTGTTATCAATGCCGGCCATGTGCTTGAGCAGACCCGTATCAAACACAAACAGCTTGAACTGATCCAGCTTATCAAAGGCTGCCAGTGGATGCTCTGCTTTGGAAACATTGTAGATACGGTTTAACATCCCAACAGAAACCAGCCACTCAATCGCTTCTTCAAAGTCACGCGCGCGGCCGCCCTCCCGGACAGCGCCGTACATAAACTTTTCGTTGGACTTTGCAAGCTGCGCGACAATACTGCGGAACACCATCAAAATCCGTCCGCTGTTGACCTTGCCATTGTGTTTGGAGAAGTCGTTCTCATAGACCTCGATCAGTTCTCGCTGGATCTGCGTAATTTTTGCAGGGTCTTTATGCGCAATCCACGAAGCAACGCACTCTGGCATTCCACCGATAATCAGGTAGTAATTATATGCATCCAGCAGCCGGTTGTGAAAAATATCCTCAATCGACTGTTCCTTTTGAATGCTGTAATAATAGGCGTATAGACGTTCGTCGGTTGCCTCCAAAAATTCGTCAAAGGTTAGCGGATAGATGTCCAGCAGATTTACCATTCCAACAGGATACGATTTCGGCTGCGCCAAAAGTGTACCGAGCAGACTTCCAGCGGCAATCACATGGTACTCATTTGCTTTCTCCTTGAAATACTTCAGCGTGTTGAGCGCTTCCGGGCATTCTTGGATCTCATCGAAGATGATCAGCGTTTTCTCCGGCAGAATCTTTTCTCCCGCAATCATGGATAGAAGTTCAATGATCCGCTGGGGATTTTTGTTTGCCGCAAAGATGGATTTCAGTTCATCTTCCTCGTCAAAGTTGAAGTAAACGAAATTATCATAGTAATCGCGCCCAAATGACTTCATCAGCCATGTTTTTCCGACTTGTCTGGCCCCCTTCAGCACCATCGGCTTCCGATCTTCGCTGTTTTTCCAATTGATCAATGCCTGCGTTGCATTACGTTTCAAGCGAATCACCGTCTTTCCTATAAGTCGTTTCTAGCATATCACATTTTTCTAGCAATATCAAATTATAATTCGCACATTTTTCTTATTATTTCGTCTGTATTTATCACGTTTTTCTGTATTCGTCTATCACTTTGTGATCTCACTGTGCGTTTTTTCTCTGGCCGGGACGCGCGGTTCGACACCGGATAGCTTTTCGCGGAAGGACTGAAGCTGCTCGCCAATGGACGGGCGGTCATTCTTCGAGTTCTTCCTGCTCGTAGGCGAGCTGCTGCCGATACCGTCCGAGGAGCGTTCCGACCGAGACTCTTTTTTTGACGCGCGTTCCTCCTGCGGCTTTTCCAACGAACCGAAGATGCGCTCGAAAATGACGTTTGCCAATTCCAGATCGGTCGTCGGAATGACAAGGTCAATGGGTGCGTCCGGCTGCTCCTTGTCTTGAATCCCAGCAAACAGCACCTTGTCCTTCGCCTGACGGCTGAATTCCCGGTACTGCTCCGGTGTCAGGGAAAACGTGCGGATGTCGCGCGTCTGCTGGAGAATTTTTTTGAGGCTGGTCTTGCCGTAGACCTTTTTATGGTTGCGCGCCAACGCCAGCAGCATGGCCGCAGCATTTTTTGCAGCTAGGCCTGCCAGCTTGACCGCCACCTCGCCGCCAGAGAGCATCATGTGAACGACCTGCTCGGCAGCTTCACTGTTTCCTACGTTGATGGGAAATCACCTCCTACATAAAAATCCTCCGGCAGCGGTACTGCCGGAGGATCATCGTTTTCTGCTTTAATCTGACTTGCGTTCATTTTGCTTCAATTTCTGGAGGATGGCTGCTTTATTCGATTTTAAATTGCCCAGTATTTCGTTTACATTTTTCTCTTTCATTGTTCCGGGATACTGATGTTCAAAATCAAGCAGCATGGTTTTGGCATCCTGCTCTGCCTGTCGAATAGTGGCATATGTCTGCTGGAAGTTTCCGCGCGAAAAAGCATCGTTTATGAACGTTTTGGACTCTGCAGAAATTGCTTCCCAACTGCCATATAAGTGAACGACCGCAGTTTCGATTTGCTCAAGCCGAATGGGTTCACCACGCTTTTCATGTTCTGCTAAAATACCGAGCACATCGGAAAGGTCATTTTTATATTGCCGTCCAGAACGCAGCTTCATTGCAATCAGGTACTCCGCAGAAACAGTTCGTATTTGCAGCACATTGGAAAACGTCCGATAATATACCGAATGTTCAACCAGCTTCGGTGAAAATGAACCGGTCTGCATAAACTCCGTATTGAGCCAACCAGTGGGCAGGTCGTGCCGATTACCGACTTCATTGATGGCATCCTTCATGGAACTTGCCGCGTGGATGATGGCGTCGATGTCCGTGGTCATGGCTCGAAATCCATAGTTTACAAGAATTGCAGCACCGCCCACAAGAATGATCTCGGCTGGCATTGATGTCCCATTTCGTTTCCGAAACGCTTTCGCAAGCTCTTTTAAATAGCCATCCAAATTTTCTTTCGTGAAAATGGCTTCGTTATCAAATGACATTCCGCACCTCATTTTCTACGATATTGAACCTCATAAATTCCGGTATCGCATTTTTTCTTGCCGCTGCTTTGACCTTTGCATTTTCAGAAACAGCGGCAACGGAGAGAATGCTGGCGGGATACAATGGCCTTTGAAGCCGCTGCTTTCGCAGCGCAGCATAGTCTGTGCAAATTGGGATCTGGTTGATTCGGCAGACATAATCCAACATGGCCAGCAGATAAAAACTTTCCGGATACCATTTGCGCTTATAATACCGATGAATGTCATCTGACTCCAAAACTTCGATTACGAAGTTGATATCGCCAAGCTCTTTGAGACGATGGCATACATTGCTCTTGAACAGTTCAAAGCTGCATCGCTGCTCAATATGCGGTTCCAGTAATTCTTCCATTGGCACTTGCAGAGCTTTTGCCAGCTTATAAACTGTTTCAGCAGAGCATTTTTCCAGACGCGCTTTCCCGCTGCAAATATCGTTGATCGTTGTATAGGGCAAGTTGCAAACCTTGGAGAGCCGATACATGGTCAGCCCCTTCTGTGACATCAATTCCTGAACCTGCATTGTAATCACCTCATCTTCACTCTCAGTATATCGGTCAACCGTGATAATGTCAACTGGAAATAAAGAGAGTATGCCCGCTTTTGCGGTTCTAATTCCGCAAATAAGTATGTTGACGCGCTGGCGTTGTTTTCTCATCCGTCCGTTCAATGTCCTGCTGCATCTTTGCTGCGGAATCCGCGATTTCGCGGCACAGCTTGATCTTCTGCCGCTCGGCGCGGATCTGTTTGTTGAGCTGCGCAAGCTGCTCGTAGATATCCGCTTTTTCTTCCGTGAGAGCTTGCCGTGAAATGCCGCAGGCATCCAAGACGGCTTTCGCTTCCGCGTACTGCGCGTACTCGGTTTCCATGCCGGATAGCCCTTCTTCATAAAGAGCTTTGCTCACGGCGAGTGATTCTTCCGCAGCCAGCGCGTCAAAGAGCTTCTTGCGCTTTTTCTTACGGACATTTAAGATCGTGCGCTGCTTGGCAAGATGCGCGACCATGTTTTCTGCCTGCTGTATGCAGGTGGTAAGGTCATCTGCCGTGGTGATATTGTTCTCTTGCAGGAACTTCAGCCGTGCTTTGTATGTTTCGGCTTTCATGATCTCCTGCCGAAGATGCGGCGTCATGCGCGGTGGGTACTGTCGCTTTTCAATGCGGCCAAGCAGATAGCAGTAGTGATAGTATAATGCAAGGAATCCCTTGTATTTTGGATGTGGGCGGTATGGCTGGGGCGTTGGGCGCGGGAGGAACGCCGGTTTGGTACCGGCTTCGATTTCTGCGAGATTGCCAGTAATGGCGCGCTCAATATTTTCTTCTGAAAACGCCGCGTTTTTGCGCTCCGGATACATGAAACGCTCCTGCCCGCGCAATCGGAAACCGAGACGGTTGCCGTGGTGGATCTCGTAGCCCTTATGCTCCATGAGCAGGAAAAAGTGACCGAGATCGTTCGCGTCGGCAATCGCTTCGCGCAGGTCCGCTTCCAGCATGGAACGGAACGTCGGCTGCCCTTTGGACTGCCGCAGCCATTCAATATAGCTGACCGCTTTGGAGGGCTTGCCCTCCATGATGACGGACAGTCCATGCTCCCGGCAGAGCCGATCTGAAATTGTGCGGATCTGCTGGTAGTAGCTTTTGGCGTTGCTGTGATATTTTCGCCCCGTCACCTGATTCACAGAATTGAAAACCATGTGCGCATGGATGTGTTCTTTGTCCACATGAACGCCGATGACGACCTCGTAGTCCGAGAGGTGTTCCTTTGCAAATGCCTGTGCAACTTCCAATGCCAGCTCCGGCGTGATCTCACCGGGCTTGAATGACTGGATGATGTGATAATACTGAACGCCGTCGCGGTTGTTTTTTGCTTCCTTGGTTGCAAGCATCTGCCGACAGGCATGCCCTTTGTCACAGTTCAAATAAGCCGTCAGGACTTCCTCGTCTGTCTTGTCGGGGTTCACTGCATAGTTGATCGCCAGATCCAGTCTGGCATGCCGGGCGAGGATCTTGGTTACTGCCATGACTGCTGACTGAGCTGGTACATGAGTTCATAAACACGATCCAGCATCCGCAGGGCGCGTGTGACCTCGTCGCGGCTGGCAAATCCGGCGTTCGCTTTCCGCGCAAGCTGATTGATATTGTTGCCGATTTGGTGGATCTCAGTGCGCAGCCTGCGAAGCTCCTCCGAGGGTGCAGCTTGGATGCTTTCTCCGAGGATCAGCTTGCGCAGATACGCCGACAGCGGCAGGCCGCTGGCTTGCAGCCCCTTTTCCAGCGCTGCGCGTTCGTCCTCATCCAGCCGGATATGCAGATTGTACTGATTCTTCCGCACGGCGCTCCTTTCTCCGCCCGCAGGCGGCATGTTGGGGTCAGGGTTCTCCCTGCAAGCTGCGTTTTGGTACCAAAACGCTATGCTTGCGCTCTTGCCGCGAGGCGGCGAGAGCCTGACGCCCCGCCAAAAGGCGGGGCAAGGGAGAAGAGAGATTTCAATTTTCTTTTCTTTATAGATGCCCTCGCGCTGCTTTGGCCATTCAAATCGTTTTTTGAATGACGTAGTCGCTACAATAGTCGCTATGGAATCCAGAAGGACTGGTTCCTGCCTTTTGTAGTCGCTACTAATGCTTCTCACGCCGGAGCGCACGGACATTTTCGCCGAAGCACAGATAGAGCTGGTTGGGTGCAAGATAGGCCTTTTTGTATTTTTTGAACATAGCTTTTTTATTTCATTATGTTATCTGGTCAATTCAAATGTCCAGATCTCTCCAAACTCACAGCGGTCTTTTGCGCTCAGCCGCAGCTGCAGCGGCTCATCCAGTGGAAATACGATATTCTGCGCCTCAAACACCGCATCAGCCAGATACGGCGTATCTTTCTGCATGGGCAGTTCAGCAATGATCCGTTTTTTACAACGTATCAGGAGCACCACGTCGCCTGTATGCTTCCCTGCCAGCCATGTTGCCTCTCTGAGATTTCCGGCATCCGCTCTCAATCCGATTGCAGCTTCAGCGCCCCGAATTTTCGCTCCATTTTTGACCGGGACAAGGCTTCCGTCCGATAGGATCATCGCAACCGTATTGAATTCTCCGTCCAAATATTTCATTGGTTCGTTTCCGCAATACGGAACATTTCCAACGGCGAGAAGCGGCGTATCGGCAGAGGTCGTTCCAAAACCGGGGGTTGTAAACGCAATTTCCGCTCCATCCTCCTCGGCGCTGCGGCATGCGTGAACGCCGATCCCATACTCTGGAACGCCGGGGATCGTGCGTCCCTCGGCTGCGGCCCAGCTGTTTTCGTTGCGGTCAATGGGGCCGGAGCCCAGATAGAATTTCCCCCATCCAGCTGCGTGAAGATCAGGGTCATAGCTGACGATGCGCGTGGGCGTCTTATGCTTCCGCTCCGGAAGCAGCCACTCTTTTCCGAGCGCCTCATATGCACGCGCCGCGGGACGGAGCGTTCCATCCGGAGATACAAGGCCGCAGTCGCTGCATTCCACCCGGCGGAAGCCGCCGGCGTACCACCAGGGGACGCTGCCCGCAATGTCGCAGGCACGGAACATGCGGAAAAACTGTTCATAGTAACGAAGCTGGTTGTGATAGCGATGCGCTGGCGGCGTCAGCGTTTCCCGCTCCCACATGAGCGCCGACCATGCGGAATTCCCCGACGAGCCGATCAGATTATTCCCATATTCCACCCAGACGACCGGCTTTCCGCCGGTCAGCAGCTGTGAAACCTTCGTCAGGCACTGCGACGCATAGCGGCCGTTTTCATCCTCCATAAAGGAATAGCCCTCAAGACTACTGTAATCCGTGTGCTTATTTGTCGCGGTCAGGGCCGGCCCGGTATCTTTGTAAAAGCATCCCATCCGATAGCCGATGATATGATCCGGGTCGACGCTGCGCATGTCTCGCATGGCATCATTCCAGACTCTGCTGAGGAAATCATCCATATACCGGCGGAACGCACAGATCTTGACGCGCCATGGGCCGTCAAACTCCAGTTCGCGCTTGGGCGGCGTAATGACCGTACCGGCAGCATCCCTGTCAACCGGGATGCCCCAGCTTCTCTCCGCGTTTTCCACGCTTCCGTAGCGCTCGCAGATCCAGCGTTCCCAGCCATCCCGCCATTGCGGCAGATAGTTCTCCATAAAGAACTGGTGACCGGTTTCCCAGGAGATATCGTGTCCAAAAAGCGTTGGGTTTTTATAGAGCTCCGCCTGCTCCATCAACGCGCAGAATGCGTCCGGACTGTAATGCAGTGGATTGGTCGCGTTCGCATAGCTCAGGGAAAGCCTCATATGATGCCGCTCCAGACGAAGCATAAAGTCCTTCAGCTGTTCGATCGAGCGCCCAAAAATATTGCCGTCCAGCCGTGTAAACAGACAATTCATTCCCATTTGCTCCAGACGTACCAGATCCTTTTCGACCTCGATCGGATCATAATTGCTCTTGTCAAGCCAGCCCATCCAGTATTCTTCCCTGTCATAGCTCGGGAAGTAAAGCGGCCAGTAGCTGATACCGAACAGATTCCACTGCTTTTTGTCCAGCACAAAATCGCGCCCCTGCACACGGACAAAGTCTTTCGATGCCCCGGGCCGGTACACATGGGCGAAGACCTCCTGTGTGACAGTATCCAGCAGAGCGTCGTTTGCAAAAAGCTCTGTTCGGACCGTATAGCCGCCTGCTTCCCCAAATTGAACAGGATGCGTGCACTCCGTATAGGTTCGCGGCATTGCAAGCACCCGCTTTTCAGCGATGAATACAAGACGATTATCTTTCTGCACAGTAAACCGAACCGTTACAGCTGCAAAATCCTGCGTTGTATTCAGAATTTTTGCGCCGACGGTGCGTATCTCTCCGGGTTTACAGACAAATTTATCTGCACCGGCCTCATAGAGATACAATCCGCGCAGCATGGCGCGTGTCATATCAAGAATCAGCTCTGGCATACCGGTCAGCTCCATCAGCTTCTGCGTTTGCAGGCCAATGCAGCCAATGCTTGAACCCATAACAGTCGCGCTGACTGAGCCAGGGCGGCTGCCGTTTGTAAAGCGAAGATGCCCGCGCGTATCATTCAGCATCATAAACGCCGCCGCACCACTGCCGCCGTCTGCAGTGTATGCTTCGACCAATGGAATATAGCGGCTTTTGTGCTCCATGCCGTAGCCAAGCCCATGCGGACGCGCAACCGGGCAGACAACAGGTTCCGGCTGCGGAAGCGAAACGGATGCAGCAGTAAATGGCTGCGGCTGCGTGTGCAGTCTTTGCGCATGCTGCAGCAGAAATACCTTGTGCGTCGGAACGAGTCCCTCTATTACAATATCACCAGTCTTTCCGCTGTGCTGTGCGTCCAAAACAGTGTGCGGGAGCTCCTTTTTGACGTACGCTCCATCTTCCCACTCGATCAAATCGCAAAACAGCGGCCCGCCAAGCACCAGAATCTGTCCACCCTGGAGCCAGTAGTACTTCAATGCCTGCGCGAATTCCGCCGGCACAGACTGCGCATGTGGAAGCAGCAGCATTGTGCCCAGAAGTGCAAGATTCTTCTCCATAAATTCGCGCGGTGCGCATTCATAAACATAAAATCCGTTTTCCTGCAGAAACCGGCCGATCGCAATGGCATGATCCCGATCAACGCCGGGGCGATTTCCGGTCAGCAGAACGATGGTTTTATCAAAATACGCAAGTGAGCGTGCGGTCAGTTCGTTTGCATGATGAAGTTCCATGGTGTCCCCCCTATTCATCCTTCAGTATTCCGATGCAGCAGATTTCAAACGTTGTTCCTTTATGCGCACCATCATCCAATGGTGGCAGAACCTCAAATTCTACGGTATGCTTACCCATTTTCAGACCGTGCAGCAGTGTTTTAGTCCGCAGCCAGGAGTGGTCGTCCATCCATGCAGGTCGATCGTAACGCTCTGTCGTCCATGCGCCGCCATCAACGCGCCAGCGGTAATCAGCAGCCATCCATCCAAAGCTGACTGTCAGGACAAGCCCGTTTCCTAAGAAACTGCATTGTATACGAGATCCAATACTGGTTGTCGACAAGACTTGCTGTACAAGCGGTCTGTCAAGACAACGGTAAAGTCTCCAGTAACCAATTCGTCGAACGTTTTGCAGGGGAAATGCCTCAGCGTGCTCCCAGTTATCAGAAAATACCGGTTGCACGATCTGTCTGCGCAGTGTATCGCCTTCCGTCTTCAGTGCCTGCTGCAAAAGCGCACAGACAGGTTCCGCGTAATAGCGGCTTCCGGTATTTTCCGGATGCAGTCCGTCCGGCAGCCATTCTTCCCATCGGAGCACCCCGCGCAGCGCTTCGTGTAAGGCATATTGCGCCATAAAAACAGAGTTGAGCGCATAGTGCTCTGCCAACCGCTCCAGCTCCGCAACAGAATCCGGCAGTTCGCCCGCAAGCATCTGTGGGAGCATAGGCGCACAGTAGGTATAGGTCAAAACAAGATCTGCCTGTGTTCCACGCAGGAGCTTGCGGATCAGGCCCTCTCTGCTCGCATTTCGGATTGACGGCAGTATCGCATTGTCATTCACAGCGTATTCAATGAATATCAGATCACAATTCCGACAGATCAGATCCCGCTCCACACGAAAAACGGCATAATCCGAACCTGTCGCGCCAATAGCCACGTTTTCCACATCAACCGTGACCTCAGGATAGGCCCCAACAAGCCAGTTGATTACATATTCACTCCATCGTTCACGTCCCCGCGGGTCTGTGATTGATCCGCCAATAAAGCCAACAGTTACATGCTTTCGCTCCAGCACAGCAACGCGAAACGCAGACATAGAGCGGCGGATAAAAAAAGGTTCACAGTTCATTTCCGGCAATTCCCCCACTTGTCAACTGAAAATACTTCATACAGATTTCCCTTTCGCTCGTTTCCCAGTGTGAGGGATTCCGCTGCAGTCGAGGCAACCTGTCTGCCGTCGACATACACCCGGTAATAACGGTGTTCCTCGTCCTCGCAGGCGTCCCATTGCAGTTTCCCGTTTTCTTCCCGTATTCCGGTCACGACCGACGGGATCCGGTCAACGAAATCCGTTGTCAGAAGCGTCATGCTGTGCGGCATCAGGCGCAGGGACGTTTTTCCGGAGGATATGTCAAGCATCTCGTCATACGGCTGCAGATCATTGCAGGGATGATACGGAACATGCTCCACGCAGAAGCTGTATCTGCGATAGGCCGTTCCTGTTGTTAAATCCAGCGAAACGGCCGCATCCTTTTCGGAATCCGACAGGTTCACAATGCAGACGCTGTGACTCAGATCCGGGTTGCGCACCGCGCAGCACAAAACGCTTTCGTCTGTGCAGCCGCATGCAAGCACACGGCTGCCGCGTTTGAAGTATTTGACCATAAGGCCGATGGAATAGAGGAAGGGCCGGCTGGAATAGTCATGCTCCTCTCTGTCCCATCGGAAGCAGCCGTTTTTGTTATAGCGGATATCGACGCCGTGCCCGGAAAAGCGCGCTGTTTCCCAGCGCAGACGGCCCTCCGGCGTATCGCTCCAATCGCGGAGCATGGGGTCCGGATAATCGCAGAACGACCAGAACACACCGCCGAGCGAGCCCGCGTTGATCAGCGCCATCGCCTGTTCGACGGACATCAGCGCTGCCTCTGCCTCTCCGCGCGGATCGCCATAGCCCGCAAAGACATCGTTGCACATGACGGGCGAGGTAAAGTGCGTCCCGTCATGAACGCCGAATTCCCCAAGCAGGAAACGCTTCTGCTGCGCTTTGGCGACCTGTACGACGCGGGAAACCTCTGTGTAGACGCGGTCGTAGAAGCGGCGGTCGTCATAGGAAAGCCCGCATATCTCGTAATTATGCGCGCAGTAGGTATCCGTGATCTCGTCCATGTGTTTGCTGCACCAGTCGATCTGCCAGAAATTCTGAAAGCCGGAGCCGTCGCTTGCGACCAGGCCGATCTCTAATCCGCGGCGCCGGAACTCCCGCCACAGAAGCGTCTGGTATTCCTTAAAGCGTTCCATGTTCTCGGACAGCAGCGCATAGGTATTCCCAACAGACAGTTCATTTGTCGCGCAGGTATAGCGGATATGGCGCATGCCGCGCTTTTTGACCAGATACTCAAATTTATCTGCGACATCCGACGCAAAACGGATCATTTCTTCGTGCGTTTCGTGGAATGGCATACGGGCAGGAAGCGCATAGATCGTCGTATCGGCTTTGCGGAAGGTCAGGTCATAATAATCCGCAAAGCGGTCCATTGCTTCCTGCGTCCAGTCTGGAAACGCAGCAAACACACGTGTGAAGGTCGGCGAAATCTCAAAATGAGATTTGAGCACGCGCTCCTCCAGAAATTCCGGCGTCATAAGGCCCAGCATGGTCGCCTCGCTGTTGTGAAACCCGAGTCCGCCGAACAGCCACTGCAGGTTCGGTTTCCGGATCGAAATTGTTACCATATAGATTCTTCCCTTCTTCTTTATAAAACGATAAAACAGGACGCCGCAGCGCATACCGGCTGCGGCGTCTGTCTGGGTTCATCCTTTGACTGAGCCGGCTGTGATCCCGTCGAAAATCAGATTCTGCGCCAGAATATACAGAATCAGCATCGGGATCATGACCAGAATAAATGAAGCCGCCAAAATCGGTACCTGTGAGCCGTATGCAGAGCCGTTGAAGCGCAGCAGCGCGGTTGAAATTACAAGGTTCTTATCGCTGGCCAGATAGAGATATGGGATATACATATCGTTATAAATTGCAACGACCTTCAGGATCACCGCCGTTACAGTCGCCGGCTTCATGAGCGGCAGAATGATATCCCAATAGATCCGGAAATTTGACGCGCCGGCAAGCTTTGCGCTTTCGTCCAGCTCATACGGAATGCTTTCAATGAACTGCAAATACAGGAAGATCTGCACAACATCCGTTCCGGCGTATAACAGGATCGGCGCCCAGAGTGTATCATACAGGCCGATGCTCTTGATGACCGTAAAGGTCGCGACCTGCGTGGTGATCGTCGGGATCACGCGCGCGCCCATGATCATGGCAAGGATCAGTCCACGCGCGCGGAACTGAAACCGGCCCAGGGCATAAGCAAGCATGGTTCCGAACAGGATATTCAGCGTCACGCCAAAGAGCAGCAAAATCAGCGTATTGCGATAGGCCGTGAGCAAATGTCCCTTGACGAACACCTGCTTATAGTTTTCCAGATTGAACGCCTCTGGGAGCTGAAACAGCGTCGTCTTTGCAAATTCCTGATTTGTCTTAAAAGACGACAGCAAGAAGATCAGAATCGGCAGCAGGATCACGCAGCACATCAGCAGCACGGCAAAATACTTCAGGGAAAGGGACGCTTTTGTCTTTAGCTTCACACCCATATTCAGCCACGCTCCTTTCGGAAGAACACCTTGTTCTGCGCCACATAAAGAATGATGATCATAACCGTACAGAACAGGCTGTATGCCGAGGCCAGACCGTAATTTTTATATGTAAAGGCATATTCAATCGCCTGGATCGCCAGTGTTTGGCTGGCCCCATTCGGGCCGCCGTTGGTGATTACAAATGGAATATCAAAGATGTTGATCGCGCCGGAGATATTCAGGAACATCTGCAGGCCGATAATTGTCCTGATCTGCGGAAGCGTGATATGGATCAGCTTCTGCCAGCTGTTTGCTCCGTCGATCGTCGCGGCCTCATAGTATTCAGCCGGAACGGATTGCAGGGCCGCCAGATAAATGACCATGATATAGCCGGTGTACCGCCAAAGGCAGACAAACGCCAAAGACCAGTTCACGATCGCTTCCGTACCGAGCCACGATATGGCCTTCAGGCCAATTGCTTTGAGCGCAAGGTTCAGAGGCCCCTTTGAATAGTTGTAAAAATAGCGGAACATAAAGGAAACCGAGGTTCCGTTCAGAATAAAGGGAAGAAAAATAATACCACGGAAGGCTTTGCGGCCCTTGATCAGCTTATCGTTCAGGATAATGGCAAACAGCAGCGCAAGCGCGTTTTGCACGATGCCGCCGATGATGTAATAGCCGCTGTGCAGGAGCGTGCTCCAAAGCTCCGAGCTTGAAAATAACTTTTTCCAGTTATAAAGACCGACAAAATCGGGATTTTTGCTTAATCCGTCATAATTCGTAAAGCTGTAATAGACCAGCTTGGCAGCTGGGAAATACGTGAATACCAGCAGAAGAACGACGGGAATACAAACAAAGCTGAACAGGAACAGATTTGTTTTCAGTGTCTGCCGGCGCTTGAGTGAAATCGTCTGGCGCATGCTATCCTCTCTTTCATAAGGCGCTGTGTTTTGGAAAAGCGGAGGAACGTCTGTCCCCCCGCTTTTCATACCTGGTTTCTCTCCGTTCAGAGGAACGGTCTCAGAAAATGCTCAGCTTCCAAAATACTCAGCACGCGCAGCAGCCCAGGCTGCATTATAAGCGTCCACAACTGCGGCAGGATCTTCTGCGACCACATACTCCTGCACGAACTTGCCGATGTTGATAGCGGCAATGTTGTTGATGCCGGTGAAATCATCGCTTACACGGGTCTCGGTGATGATAATCGGATCAACCGCAAGCATCTCATTAGCTGGCTGCTGTGCACATGTGGCACCAACCACACACGAGATCTGATTGGTATAATCCGCATAATTGTATGCAAGGAAGTTAACCAGCGCACACGCCGCTTCATACTTCTCAGTACCGGCAATATCTTTATTCATACCCCAAGCCCAGTCGACAGCCGCAGAAAGGGTACTTTTGCCGTCTGCGGTATACTCGGAGTCGGGGAACGCGTAGAAGCCGATATCGTCAGGATTCATGCCCAGACCGACCATTGTGGCGTAGATATAGTTGCCGCCGCAGTAGGTGCCGATCGTACCGGCCGCAAAGTCGGCAGCCTGAAGATCCCAGTCGGAGGACATCAGATCTTCTTCGCAATAACCGGCGTCGATCGCCTGCTTGTACTGGTCCACGCAGCGGAGCAGCGTTTCATCGGAGAACGGCGTATCTGTTTCGACCCAAGTGTCCTTCCAGCCCGGCTCATGCAGGGAAACGGCGTAATAATCGACCCATTCACGCTGTGTCCATGCGGTGTTATACTGCGAGGTCAGCGGGATCACGCCGATGGCCTTCAGCTTTTCCATCGCGGCCATGAATTCTTCCCATGTGGTAGGAACGGCTTCGATCCCGGCCTGTGCGTAAAGTGCCTTGTTGTAAACGAAGCAGCGGTAACCGGCCGCCTCGCAAGCACCATACTGAACGCCGTCCACAGTGTAATAATCAGAGAACAGCATATCCGGCAGATCGCAGTCCTCAAGGGATGCGAAATAATCCTTCCAATTTGCAGCCGGAATCAGGCTATCACGAACCTCGAGAACGTCCGGCGTTTCACCACCGGCAATCCGGACGGCCATTGTTTTCTGATAATCGGCAACCGTTTCAACCGTAACTTCAACGTTAGGGTAGATTTCATTAAACGCGGCGATCAGGGTGTTGAATTCGGCCTCCAGGTCGGTTCGATGCTGTGCAACGGTCAGCTTGCCGGTGATCTCCGGATGGGTGCCGTCCGCCGCCGGCTCTGCATCGACCTCAGGCGCAGTCTCGGGGGCTTCAGTCTCTGTCTTGGCAGACTCGCTCTGTTCCGGTTTCTGCTGCGGTTCCTGCGTCGTCTTCGCTGCACAGGCAGCCATGGACAGGAGCATCAGTACCGCAAGAAGCAATGCGATCAGTTTCTTCATCTTGTTTCCTCCATTTGTATTTTTGAAAGCGCTTTGGCTTCCTGATGCTCCCATTTTAAATAAAAAAACGGAGCTTTTTAATGCGTGAAAGCCGTACTTTCTTGTAGAATCCCGTTGTTCGCCGCATTTTTGTTGATTACACATAAGTTTTCCGGCAGCTATTTGTGCACATTCTCCATCTATTTTGCGAAACGCTGGAAATTCTTCGGTGTCACGCCTGTCTGCTTTTTGAATAGCTTGGAAAAATACGCATAGTCTGCATACCCGACCAGCTCGCTGACCTCATAGACCTTGTACTTTCCCGGCTGCATCAAAAACTCCTTTGCCTTCTGTATGCGCACGTCCAGAAGATAGTCCATCAGATTTCTGCCGGTATCGCGTTTGTAGAGCCGGAACAGATAGTCTCTGCTCAGCTGGAGCTTGGACACCAGAACCTCCATATCGAAATTTTTGTAGTTGTTCTCAACCTCCTGCTTCATGCAAAGCGTTTCACGCGAAAGCCCCGTGCTCGTAATATTGACCTTCGCGTCCGCATTTTTATCCGTCAGGACAAGGCGATGCAGTAGCTTCCGCAGCTCGGCGGTTTCCACAGGCTTCAGCAGATAACTGACGACGCCGATATCGATCGCGGTCTTTGCGTATTGAAAATCACTGAAGCCGGTTAACACCGCGCAGAGAAGATCCGGTCTCAGCCTGTGGATCTTCTGGATCAGCTCCAGCCCGCTCATCTGCGGCATGCGGATATCCGTTATCACAAGATCGATCTGCTTATACTGCTCCCTGATGTACGTATAGGCCTCCATCGGGTCGCCAAAGATCCCCATGATCTGATACTCCTCGCCGATGTGCCGGATCACCTTTGCAAGTCCCTCTGCAATAAAGCGCTCATCGTCGACAATCACAAGATTCCACATTACGAAATCCCTCCTGCTGCATGGTATGGAAGCGTGATATGCACACACGTGCCCCGCTGCGCTTCACTGTCGATCGTGAGGCCGTATGCGTCGCCGTAATACAGGCGTATGCGTTCATTGACATTGCGCAGCCCGATATGCACGGTCCCGGTCGTTTCTGCATAGCGCTGCCGGATGCTTTTTCGTAAAGCGTCCAGCTTCTCCGGCGGCATGCCAAGTCCATTATCGCAGATATCGATCCGGCACAGATCAGCCTCTCTGCAGACCCGAATCAAAACGATGCCTTCCCGCTCCGGCGCCAGCTCCAGGCCGTGCAGGACCGCATTCTCGACAATGGGCTGCAGCAGGAGCTTGATGATCGGGTATTCCAGCAGCTCCTCCGGGACCTCATGCCGCAGGGTGATCTTTCTGGCGTGGCGCGCGTTATAGATGTACAAAAAGTGGCCAAGATATTCCACCTCCTGCGCAATGGTCGTCGTTTCGTTCATGGTCGTAATGTTGTAGCGAAGCATCTTTCCAAACGAACAGATCAATTCCGCCAGCGCAAAATCATCCTTTTCCACAGCCATCATCCGGAAGAATTCCAGCGTGTTATACATAAAATGCGGATTGATCTGCCCCTGCAGCGCGTCGATCTCCGCCTGCTTTTTACTGGTGCTGACCGTAATGAGCTGCTCCGTCATCTCATTCATCTTCTCCAGCATCTGGTTGAAGTTCTTACCGAGAATGCCGATCTCATCGCGATAGCGCGCATGAAACCGCACAGACCAGTCGCCGTCCTGCACGCGAACCATCAGCTCCGCAATGCGGCGCAGCGGGCGCGTCGTATTGTTTGCAACGATTGCGACAAGGAGAATGGTCGTCAGACAAACCAGCAGCGCAAACAGTAGCATGACGCGGCGAATACGGATCTGACCTGCCATAAATTCATCCTTTGCCGTATAAATCAGCACGGAGTATTTCTCCGCATTCCCCGCTGCGCAATAGCCGAGGTAATCTTCCGTATCAAAACGAGCTTCCCCGCTCTGCTGTGCGGCTGCAAGAAGCGTTTCGACCGTCTGCGTGGATTCCAGCGGCTGTGAGGAATAAATCACGTTTTTTTCACCGTCCAGCACGACCACTGCGCCGCCGCGGATATTCTGGATCTGGGTGCAGGATTTATCAAATACGCTTCTCGGGACGCTGATTGAAATCAGTCCGACCTCCTCCATCTGTGGAACGGATTTGATAATACGCGATACGGTGCAGCAGTATGTCTGCTCCTCCGCCGGAAAGCCTGTGATGCGGATGCTGCCGTTCCCCGCTTTCGCAGCCTCATACCATAAATCGTAATAATTCTTCAGCAAATAGGAAACAAGCGTTGTCGAGCCGAAATAGGCGACATGCCCGTTTTTATTGTAAATTGCGATCACATGATGAAGCCGGTCGGCGGTGTTGAAGCTCTCTGTTGCGTAGTGTATTTTCGCAATACTGTCGCTGGAAAGGATCTCGCCGTCGCGCAGCTCGTCCTGCATGGCAGAGGCATACAGCGGTGCCTTGGCGATCGCATCAAGATTGTTGATGACCGTATCCATAACCGTCTCTACCTGAACGGATATCTGCATGAACAGCGCGGCGGTTGCTTTTCCGATATCTCTGTCGTACAGCGCCCAGTCCATCCGCGCCACGATCCCAAGAGAAAGCGATACGATCGCCGCCAGAATCAGGCTGAGCTTCTGCGACATCTTCATGTCGCAGAAGGCACGCTTCAGCTTTTCCGCCAGTCTTTTCATGGGTTCCTCCGTTCCGCCGGACGGACTGCGCGCGTTCAGCTCTGCGCGTCCAAATAATCCAGCATGGCCTTCATGCCTTGAATATACCCGTTCTCAAACGCTCTGGCTGTGCGCCCCCAACGGGTGTCATCCGTAAGGAACGGGACGTGATCGTCGATCACAATCCCATTGTAGCCGCAGCGCTTGAGCCGCGTCAAGACCTTGGCGGGGTCATAGTTTCCATCGCCCAGGAAGCACTCCTGAAAGCGCTCGATCGTTCCCTGCACGTCGCGCAGATGCACAATCGAGACTTTTCCCCGCGGCACAAACGTGTCGATCATGTCCAGAACATACGGCTCGCCTCCAAGCTGAGAGAAACAGCCGAGACAGAGATTGAGCCCCCACGCATCGCTGCTTGTAATTGTCTCCGCGCGCAGATAGTCCTCCTTGCTGATAAAGATGCGGGCAACTCCGGCAAGCATCGGAACAGGAGGATCAGACGGATGTGTGACCAGACGCACGCCGGCCCGCTCCGCTTCCGGAAGGACAGCCTGCATAAAGTACGCAAAGTTCTGCCACAGATCATCGCGCGTTGGGATCGGGACTTCCTTCCCGAATTTCGCCATAAACTGTGCGCTTTGCTTAGCCGCATTCGGACGCTTATCCGCTACAGAGGCATCCCATGCAGACACTGTTGCTCCGCCGCGCGTCGGCTGCGTAATCGAGGTTCGCCATGCCCATGTCGGGCAAAAATGGTGGCCGAGGATCGGGATCCCGACCTTGCCCATGTTCCGAATGGTTCTGATATAGTTCTCGATCTGTTCATCGCGTCCGGGCAGGTTCAGGAGGATCCTGTCATAAAAGCGGATGGGAACATTCTCGATCATTTCCACGTTGAGCTCGAATCGGGCGGCATATTCCTTCAGCCATTGCAATGCAGGAACCGTCCAATATTGCTCGTCCTGCGCTGCAATGGGCGGCGTATTGAAATGAACGCCCTCTGCACCAAGCTGTCTGGCATTCATCATAACCGTATCGTTAAATTCCTTGAGCGCGCCGAACATAATCTTCATTCCGCACACCCCCTCAGTATCCGCCTGCGACGATGCTGTCCATGCCGCCATCCATCACAAGGCTGGAGCCGGTCGCATTGCCGGAAGCGTCTGTCGCGAAGAAATAGACGCCGCCCGCAATCTGCGCGGCAGTCGAGGCTTTTCCGAGAGGGACAAGGCTCTCGCGTTTTGCGGCCTCCTGCGGGTCCATTTCATCATACCGCGTCGTCCAGATCGGTCCGGGCATGACACAGTTGACCCGGATGCCATAGGGCGCAAAATCAAGCGCAAGCGCTTTTGTCATAGAGCGAATAGCCCCTTTGGAGGCACAATAGGCGCTGCGTTCCGGCAGCGCATCCCGGCAGTTGATCGAGCCAATGAAAATGATCGTCCCCGTGCTTGCCTTTCCTGCGCGGATCATCTCGCGGGCAGCAATGCGGGCAGGGACAAAATATCCCACAACATTCGTCAAAAGCACATTTTCCCACGCCTGTAAGTCAACATCCAGCGGATTTTGCCACCTTCCGAGATCCGCCGCGTTGCAGACCAGAGAATCGAGTGTGTAGCCCCGATCTGCAATTTTCTGAAACAGGAGCTCTCCTTCCTCCTTTGCGTAAAGCGGGTTATAGCCCAGTCCGTAACATTCCTGATGGTACACAGCAGAAAGCTCAGCCGCCTTTGCTTCCGCCTCCGCCGCATTCCGGCTTGTCAGGAAAACAGTCCAGCCCTCCTGCAGAAATTTTTCCGCGATCCCAAGTCCCGTATTTCGAACGGCTCCTGTCACAAGAACGCTTTTTTTCATATCGATTCCTCCGTTATCCCATCGTTCGTTTCATTTTGTGGTGCGGCAGGCCCTGTGCGCCGGTATTGATCGAGAACAGCGCGCCTGCCAGCGGTTCCTCATACATGGACATACCGACTGCCGCGCTGGTGATTACAAGCTCACGCAGGTCGTTTCCCGCAAACACACAGCAAGTCGGCTGCGATACCGGCATCTCTATTTTCCGGATGATCCTTCCTGTCTGCGGCTGTACACATACTACGGCATGTCCGCCCCAAAGCGCAGTCCAAAGGTTTCCTTCGGAATCGATCGTCATGCCGTCCGGCAGTCCATACGGATATTCGATTACAGTCCGCCGGTTGCTGAGCAGTCCCGATACCGGATCAAAATCAAAGGCATCCGTTCTGCGCGTTGGCGTATCGTTGTAATACAGGATCTTTCTTGCTTCGTCCCATGCAATGCCGTTGGAGTTTCCGACTCCGTCGAAAAGCTCATGGATAGAACCGTCGTGCTCCATCCGATAGAAAGCGGCAGAGCGGTCGCGGCTGAAGGTTCCCATATAAAGCCGGCCATCGCACCCAACCTTTCCGTCGTTATAGCGAATCCCCTTCAGCGCTGTGTGCGCATTTATGGGGCTCATGCGTCCGTCTGGTTCCACTTTGTAAATGCCATCGACAGCACCGCAAAGGATCGCGCCGTCTTTCTCCTCAAAAATGAACGCCGTCAGCTTCTCCAATACAATGTCAGAGATTTTCCCGCTGGAGAACTGTACCCGGCGCAGCCGCTTGCCGCGGATATCCACATACAGAAGTTCTTCCGTTTCCTTTATCCATAACGGCCCTTCGCCGACAAGGCTGAGCGCGTCTGTAAGCACTTCCAATCCTTTTTCCATGCCTTACCTCTGTACACGGCCGGAGCCGTCGCCATTCATAAGCGCTGTGACCTCCGCAGCACTGACCAGATTGAAATCCTGTTCGATCGAATGCTTCAGGCAGGAAGCCGCCGCTGCAAACTCCAATGCGCGCTGATCTTCATAGCCCTCATGCAGCGCATAGATCAGGCCTCCCGCAAAGGAATCCCCGCCGCCGACTCGATTTATAATGTGAATGTGATAATTGCGTGAAAAACAGACGGCTCCGTTGTGATACAGCATGGCTGACCAGTCGTTATCAGACGCAGAGATGCTCTTTCTCAGCGTCGTTGCAACGTAAGGGATCTGAAACGCATCACTGATCTGACGCGCAACCTCTGCATACCCGGTCCGATCGAGCTCGCCTCTGGTCACATCCGTATTTCCCGCTCGAATGCCGAGAACCTTTTCCGCATCCTCCTCGTTTGCGATCAAAACATCCACATACTGCAGCAGCTCCCGCATTGTCCTTCCCGCCTGCTCCGTCGTCCAGAGCTTTTTGCGGTAATTCAGATCGCAGCTGATCGTCACATGATGTCTTTTGGCTGCAGCGCAGGCCCGGCGGCAAAGCTCCGCCGTATTCTCGCTCAATGCCGGCGTAATGCCCGTAAAGTGGAACCAGTCAGCATTTTGAAAGATTCTATCCCAGTCAAAGCAGTCCACCGGTGCCTGCGCAAGCGCGCTGTTTTTCCGATCGTAAATCACGGTTGAGGCCCGCTGTGCCGCTCCCTTTTCTGTATAGATCACACCGATCCGTTCACCGCCGCGCGCAACATGATCCGCTGCGATATTGTATTTGCGCAGCGATGCAACAGCTGCATCTCCGATCGCGTGCTCCGGCAGGCGGGTCACGAGCTGCGCCCGTTTCCCAAACTGCGCCAGCGACGCGGCAACATTCGCTTCTGCGCCTGTGTAGAACAGATCAAACCGGTCTGCCTGCAGGAATCGCAGGTAGCCCTGCGGCTGCAGGCTAAGCATATACTCACCAAAACAAATGATTTCCCGCATATCCTCTGTATCCTCCTTATGCTACAATGTGGATCGCAAACCCGGAAATTTCCTCTTTCAAATAAACGCAGATGACGTTTCCTTTTGCATCAAACTTCCTGCTTTCTTCCAGCAATTTGATTCCCATACCGTGCAGCCATGCCATTGCTCTCGTCATGCTGGATGTACGGAAGCCGATATGTCCCTTTTCGCCATAGAACGGAAGTTTCATGCACTCGACTGCTGTTCCGGCAAATACCGAGCTTGTATGTTCAACCAACGGCAGCGCAAAAAACGCGGCTATTTTCTTTGCGCTGTATTCTGCTTCCTCCTCGTTCGCATGATTGATGCCCACATGCGCCAGCTCAAAGCTCAGCGAGCTTTGAACAGCGCGCCGGCACAGCTCGGTTATCGCCGTGAAGCTGCCTTGCTCCAGCATGGCGCGCGGCGCCATAAAGCTGCCGCCGCAGGCAATCACCTTGCTGCTGCGCAGATAACTGCCCAAATTCTGGAGCGTGATCCCGCCCGTCGGCAAAAATCGCATACCGGCGAACGGCCCTGCAAAGGCCTCTATGGCAGCCACTCCGCCGGAAAGCTCCGCGGGGAAAAATTTGACCACGCGCAGGCCGCTTGTATAGGCTGCCTGAAGCTCGGAAGCAGTCGTACACCCCGGAAGGATCACTGCATTCTTCTCAAGGCAGAATTCCACGAGCTTTTGATCGTATCCGGGACTGACGATAAAATCCGCACCGGCCTTCAGCGCCTGCTCTGCCTGCGGAATTGTCAGGATGGTTCCTGCGCCAATCATCATTTCAGGATGATCCTTTTTCAGTGTTGACAGGATTTCCGCCGCATTTTCGCTGCGGAATACAACCTCCAGCGCATCAATTCCGCCAGCTGTCAGCGCCTGCGCCAACGGTTCTGCCCACTCAGCCTTGGAAATATGAATGACAGGCAGGATTCCGAGCTCCTCAAGTTTTTGATAGACGTTCATTGCGTCCTCCTTTATTCGTCTGCGTTGGTTTTAAATTGTTCTGGTTTTGATTTCCTGCGATTTCAGAACTTTTTTATCATCATAGAAGCAGAGAAGCACAAAATCAACGAGGTGTCCCGATTATTGCAAGAAATAACGGGATGTGACATAAAAAGCAGACTCTGCTCAGAACCTGAACAGAGTCTGCTGGTACGTTAAAAGTGTTCTTGTCTGGGACACGTCACAGTCACTTTGCAACCGGATACTCGTTGCAGAGCAGACGATAGGGCGGCTCGTCCTCCTCAATCTTTGGGAAGCGGCCAACCGGCGGGTTGAAGCGGTTGTCGGTATTATCGTCGTTACACTGGCTGACCTCGCCCAGCAGGACAGCGCCCGTGCCGGGTTCGACCTCAAAATCGTGATACATATACTGCTGGATATGTATGCTCTCACCCGGCGTCAGGCGCACCTGCGTTCCGGCAGGAACGGTGTAGGTTCTGCCATCGCAGTGGACGGTCACGTCGGATTCGTGGTCGATGGACTCGTCGGGCAGACTGTTATACGCACGGATCAGGATGTTGCCGCCGCCGCGATTGATAATATCCTCCGTTTTATACCAATGGAAATGATTTGGGGAAT
The DNA here is from genome assembly GCA_934646185.1 of uncultured Oscillospiraceae bacterium. Taxonomy (GTDB): domain Bacteria; phylum Bacillota; class Clostridia; order Oscillospirales; family Oscillospiraceae; genus CAG-170. The sequence continues at coordinate 36,476 of CAKUEH010000003.1, forward strand.
ACTGTCCCTCTTTCATGTAGAGCAATTTCTCAGCGTAGACTTTCGGGTACTTGTCCTGCATGGCGCGGTTGCCGTTGCGGATGGTGATAAGCGACATACCGACCTTGTCAAAGTCGCCAAGACCGTAATCGGTAATATCCCAGCCAAGCATACAGTCACGGACTTCGTCATATTCATGTCCTTTTGACTTCCATTCTTCTGGTGTAAAGATGCAGAACGGCGGCAAATAGCAATGCTCCTGTGCGCACATGGCTTCGAGTTCTTTTAAGGCTTTGTTGATTTCACTGCGTTTCATTGTTTTTACCCCATTTCCAAACTGTCACAATAGGCTTCGACACTTTGCATTTCATCCGTGCTCTGAAAAGCCACACGCTTTTCTTCACCCGGCAGCATACTGAAATAATTATCCGAGAGCCCGGAAAAGCCCTCCAGCTCCACAGCATGAACGTATTGCTCCGCATACAGAATGACCGTACCGCACGTCTTGTCCGGCGCTCTTTCTATGCTCCAGCGCAGCGCAGAGTCTGCTTTTTGCAGATACGGGCAGCCGGTTCGATACCAGTTCCGGGTGGAATACGGCTTTTCTGCATCTACCTGAAGCTCTGCCACGAAAAGCGCGTGCTCACTGTGCACGGCTTCTACGAATAGCTCCGTGCTTTGTGCACACGAGATATCCGCCTGCTCAAGCACACGCTCTGCCGTTCCGGATCGCAGATCGACTCGCCAGACGTTCAGACTGCACACTGCGGCATCCGGCAGGATATTGCCGATACAGATTTGCACCCCGCCGTTCTTCGGCTGTATGCTGACGCTGACTGGCTGCGCGTACTGCCGCAGCGCAAACAGGCCCGCTTTTTCCTGCGCATAATAGTCGCAGAGCGACCAGCCCATCGCGGCAGGCCAGCAGTCGTTGAGCATCCAGTAGAGAATGCCGCTGCAAAACCAAAGATCGCGCCGCGCGTTGCAGATTGTCAGCCGGACAAGCTCATATTGCAGATAGCGCATTTTGAAATACTGGTCGTCCCAATCCGCAAATGCGCCGAAAAGCTTCTGCGCAAACTCCGTGAACATATCCAGAAGCTGCCTTGAAAGCGCAGGATTTCCCTTTGTATGATGCAGCCATGCGTCGTGATCGCTTTGATACTGCGGAGAAAGGAAGCGGGAAAGACTGCTCCGGCTTACTGCACCGAAAATCGGCTCCTCCGAAATGAAACGCGCACGGTATTCTTCCCATTTCTCCCGGTAATCTGAAAGCTCCGGCTGTTCCAGATAGGAAAACGTTGTGCCGAGAAATTGCGTATTATGCGTTGTTCCCACGGTCTTGGACGCATACTTCTTTCCACCGTAAGGGGAGGACGGCAAGAAACGATGGCTGGGGTCAACACGTTCCAATACAGGCCCAAGCGCGCGTCTGGCGGCGATCCTGCCGGGATAGACCGCCTGCGTATCGTCGCCGTTGACAGCGTTCTCGTTGTCGCCGTGCCACCATGCAAGGCAGGGATGATTACGGAGCGCATATGCGGCTGCTTCCGCCTCCTGCGTAAGCTGGCGCAGGAAATCTGCGTCAGCTTCCGGGTAATCGCCGCAGGCCATCAAAAAGTCCTGACAGACCAGAAGCCCAAGTCGGTCGCATTCGTCGTAGAAATGCTGCTGCTCAAACAGGCCGCCGCCCCAGACGCGGATCATGTTGATGTTCGACGCTGCCGCCATTTCCAGCAGCCGCGTTATTTTTTCCGGGCTTTCCGCGGACGGGAACGGCTCACACGGCACCCAGTTTGCGCCCGTGCAGAACACCTTGACGCCGTTGACGACCGGTGTGAAGCAGGAAAAGACCGTGTTTTCATCATACTCCTGGCCGCTCGGCGTCGCTTGCAGCGCATGGCAGTGCTGAATATCGGCCCGTTCCGTGTCCTGCGCCTGAAAAATCCGGAGCGTCCGCACACCGAAGCGCTGCTCCGTGCATTGACCGCCGATCTCTATACGAAGCGTGTATAACGGCTGCGCACCGTATGGGCGCGGATACCAGAGCGCAGGCTTGGCAAGATCGACATACCAGACAGCCAGTTCTTCCGCGGAAAAACACCGGCTTTCATAGACGACCGCGCCGTCCGGCGACAGGATCTGCATGAGAATCTGCGTACCGGAAGCGTGATCGTGCCGCAACTGCGCAGTAATTTTCAACTGCGCACCCCACGCATCCAGATGCTCTGTAACGATTGAAACGTGTTCCAGCTCCGAAGTGTTATGCCAGAGCAGACGTACCGGACGATAAATGCCGCAGGTCACAAACCGATCGACCCAATCCCAGCCGTAGCTGCATTGCAGCCGGCGCGTGTACAGCCGCTCAGTCGTAAACGCGCCGCTGCGCAGCGGCTTGTCTGCTACGGCGCGTACCGGCGAATGAAAGCGCACACAGAGCGTGTTGACACCGGCGCGAAGCCGTCCCTTTACGCAGAATCGATGCGGAATGAACATATTCTCCGCCGTGCCGACCAGCACGTCATTCAGACGGATTTCACAGTAAGTATCCAAGCCCTCGAAAAGCAGCTCCGGGATACCGGCTTCTTCCGATATGTCCTCCGACGTCAGCGTAAATTCCCGCGTGTAAATCCAGTCGTGCTGCTCGATCCAGCGGTAATGCTCTGAATTCCAGTCGCGGAACATCTCATCTTCCGAATAAAGATCCGTATGGACGCAGCCGGGAACATGGGCTGTATATTGCTGCCTTGCATCATTTTCCAGAAGCCAGATGCCGTTCAATTTTATTTCCTGCATAAAATCTCCAATTCATGTTTTCACGAAACCGATTGCAATGTCATGAGTATTATCTTTTAACGTTACTATTACAAACAAGAATAGATTATATTTCTCAGACGAGGCTGATAATATTCCTCTCTGGGGTTCAGCGTATGCTGCACATAAAAAACGCCAAGATTGATCTCAGGGTCAACGATTGCAGTTGCTCCGGCCGCACCGCCCCAGCCGAACTCTCCCAGTCTGCAAATCAAGCCGCTTTTTTCCGACATTGTATGTGTACGCACCCCCAGCCCATATCCACATCCTGCAAGTTGATTCCAGTTGAAATCTTTCTGTTGTTGGGTTGTCAAACGATTTGTGCGCATCAGATCCACGGTATATTGGGATAGAACTCTCTCCCCATTCACGCCGGTCCCGTAATTTGCCAAAGCAGCCATAAGCTTTGCATAATCTGATACAGTTGTGATAATTCCTGCACCGCCACTGTCATATTCCTCTCCGAGAATATGCTGGTTTTGCTTCCCTTCGTTTCGAAAAAACCGGTACCCGCATTGCTGTGCATCTGCGCTTCCACAATACTCTGTACTGCTTTTTCACCCGATACAAAACAGTATTGTGGGGCTGTCCGCTCCAGAGTTTCTTTCGTTTGATGATATACGCTTTCGTTCATCTCCAGCGGATTGAAGATGTTGTCTTTTACATAATTTCTGAATTTCTTTCCAGAGATAACGCTTACCAAAGCAGCTAGAACATCATGACAAATACTATATTTCCAATGTGATCCAGGCTCAAATGACAGTGGATCTGTAGCAACACACTTGATGGTTTTGACAGTATCCATCTTTCCTTTTGTCAATTCGCGTGCTTTCTGAAAGCCGTGCGAATTCAAATCATAGGTAAAACCAGCAGTCATGGAAAACAAGTCACCAATTGTTATGAGGTTCTCAGCCTCTTTTAAATTTCCAGTGGCGTCTTTTACGTACATACGCTTAAATTCTGGGATGTACGCATACAAAGGCTCGTTCAGCAGAAAGTACCCCTGCTCCAACAACTGTGCACCTGCAACAACTGTGGCTATCTTAGAGCAGGAATATATGTTGCACATTTCTTTACCATTCAGAGGTGTCTTTGATTCAAGATTTGAATAGCCTGCTTCATAGCGAAAAACTGATTTGCCGTTCAGATAAACCTCAACGGCGTTGCCCGGTGTGTGTTTTAAAGCCATATTATCGAGGAATCTCCTTAGGGTTGCAAAATCCATGCTACGCTCCTCCAATGCTTGTATTAATTATATGGTGTTGTATACCAGTGATAACGTCGCCTCAGTGTTTTATCTTTGCATGTACTGTCGCTGCCGCAATTTATTTGCCATCTGATACAGCAGGTTTCCTTTTCAGTCAAATCGGCCATCTTCAACATTTTCCACATGAGAACGCAGGGTATACAGTGCATATTGGATTTCCTCCTCTGTCGGCAGCGGAATGTGTTCTGCCTTTCTTCCCAAAGGCTGATATTTTGAATTTCCAAAACTGTGATATGGCAGCAGTTTTACCCGCTTGACACAGGAAAGTGTTTCAAGAAAGCATGCAATCTTGCTGATCTGATCAGCATTATATTTGGGGACAAAGGGAATTCGGATTTCCACGAGGGCGTGCATTTTATTCAGGATCTTCAAGTTATTCATGATTTGCTCATTGCTTTGTCCGGTTGCCCGGATATGTGCGTCAGCATCAAATGCCTTTATGTCATACAGAAACGTATCGACAAACGGGATCATGCTCCGGAGCACAGACGATGTGCAAAACCCGCAGGTATCCAAGGCTGTATGAACATCTTCGCGCTTCAGACGTTCAAGCACAGTCTTTGTAAATCCCGGCTGCATCAGCGGTTCGCCGCCGGAGATCGTTACCCCACCGCCGGAGGCCTTAAAAAAGGGAAGATCATCTATCAGCTTTGGAACAAGCTCCTCTGCTGATATTTCTGTCCCATAATACTTCAGCGCTCCCCCAGGACAGATTTCTGTGCATTTTCCGCACGAACTGCATTTGTCTGCTTTATAAACGTGCTTTCCGCCCTTCATGGTATGGGCCGGGCAGACATGTTCACACATACCGCACTGCAGGCATTTTTGCTCCAAATATACAAGTTCCGGTCGTGCCTCTATACACTCCGGATTATGACACCAGCGACAGGAAAGCGGGCAACCCTTTAAGAATACAGTTGTACGAATACCGTCTCCATCGTGTATCTCAAATCGTTTGATCGATACAATTTTCCCCATCATTCAGCCTCTTGCATCTGGGCGATAAACATATCCTGCATCTCCGGCGACAGCTCAATAAAATACTCATTCCATCCGCAGACACGAACTTGCAGCGTTGGGTATTTGTCCGGATGCTTTTTTGCATCGATCAGTTCTTCGATGTTCATCACATTGCCCTGAACTGAGTAGCCTCCATTCTCAAAATAGGTTTCAATCAGACAATACATCGCATGCAGCCCACGTTCTCCCTGTACCGCAGACGGGTGCAGAATAAAATCTGTTACGGCGCCGTTTACAAAATCGTCCGTGTCCATTTCTGTTACCGATTGAAAAAGCGCAGTTACGCCATTTCTATCCATTCCATTTGTCGCGCAGAAATTTTTGCTGATCGGATCCCCTTGTTTTCGTCCATCTGGAGTTGCACCCATACGCTCGCCAAAAACCACACAGTTCGTAATCGAGTCAGTTCCCATTCTGAAAACGCCGCCCGAATGATTTGGCTGCCCAACAATTTTGGATGCAGCATATTTGTAGATATCATGAGACAGCTCATCTGCCTGCCTTAAATGATTCCCATATTTCATTCTATTCTGCCGTATGATACAGCGGAGTTCCTCATGTCCCGCCCAATCTGCAAGAAGAATTCGGCGGAGCTCGGCAAAGGAAAGCAATTTCCTTTCAAACACATATTCCTTCACCATCAGCAATGAATCCACAACCGTTGCAATTCCACAGCATTTTATGGATGTATTGTGATATTTTGTTCCGCCATCGAAAATGTCGCGGCCTTTTTCTACACACGAGCTCAGGCTTCCCGAATAAACCGGCGATGGATTGATCTGCATATGATACGCATCCTGCTGAAGGATTGTACTCTTTGTAAATTCTATGATATCTCCGAGAATGGAATAGAACGCCTGTTCAAATGCTTCATAGCTGTCAAACTCAGTTGGCATCTGTGAAAAAAGGGTTTCACCGGTCAGCATATCTGCGCCTCCGTTCATAGCCAGTTCTATGGCCTTGGCCATATTCAGCCAGGAAGCGCCGATCATCGGATCTTCTTTCCCCATCAATATTGGTTCATAGCAGCCAAACGGAACGTAGAGCTGAGATTCCTCACGTCCGATGCCAATCCGTTCGTATCCACGAATAACCGCCTCATTGTTTATCAGAACAAAACTGCTGTTTCCTCGTCTAATCAAATCCAAAACCCGCAGGATAATTGATTTAGGTGTTTCTTTGCTGCAGCACACATGGATTTTCGGATTATAGATTTTCATTCCGTCATAGACATCCAGCAATATCCATGACAGTTCATTTGTGGCATCCCGGCCATGTTCATCAACGCCACAAATGGAGAACGGTTGATCCGCAAATCGCCTTGCCGCTTGCAGCTTCATATAGAAATATCGAAGAATATCCTTAATCTGCTCGATCGTGAAGGTACCGTTCTGTATGTCTGTTCGGTAAAAGTCAATGTATAACTGATCGAATCGGCCTAGACTTCTCGCTCTTTCGACACCGATTTCCTCCATGTTCATATAGAGCAGACTCATTTCAATCGCTTCATAAAAGTTTAGTGGTGGTCCGCTCAGAATATCTTCAAGGCAAGCCGTGTATTCCGGAACATCATACGCTCGTGAAGCATCCAGCAGACGCATTACATACTTGAGCATTGCTTCATAGCTAATAATCACGGAATCATAAAAGACAGCCTGCTGTTCATTCAGCTTTCCGCATAATATCTTATCCTGTTTTGCCTTTTTTGCCCGATCCAAAAGGCCCCGAATTCCGTACTTCAGTACATTTGTCCATTCCGGCAGCGTATGCCAAAAGTCCGCATCCGCAAAGCATACGCCTGTTTGCTCTGCTACGTTCCTTTTCTTAAAAACCTCTGGTATTTCCCGCTCCAGGACCTCCTTGTGGAATCGGTGATACAGCTCCATTGCGAACAGATCCTGTCCTGCATAGTCTGAATAGTCAATACCAAGGTTCAGTTTATCGCAAAACAGCGAATGTGGGTTTATTTCAATCTGGACATTTTCCAACAGGAAGGCGAATGCTTTTGCTCGTAAAATAGGCATTGGAAGTGATAGATTGCAATCGACATACTCCCTTAGCGCAATTTGCAATTTTTTTACCGGCATGCCGCTGTTTTCTATCCAATGTGGATTCTGATATTCATGTTCAATAAATGGACGGTTCTCTGCAAATGTGCCCTTCAACTTTACCTTCTCCTTTTCTTTTGGTTTATTACCAGCATATTGATTCCGACTCCCAGTGTAAATAGATATATCAGGCAAAATGTGAACTTTTCGCGCATGTTCAGTCCTTGCGGCAAATATTGCTATCGTTCCTTGTCACATAACGTTATTTCTTGCACTATCGCGGCCCATTTCTTGACTTTGTAATATTCGTCCATTTATGCTTATTAAAAAGAATGTGCAAACGTGTTTAAGCAATTTCATTCAAAGGGAAAAACCTATGGCAGACAACAACATTCCGGCCCAAGAATATCATTCTGAATACGACGTGCAGATTTCGCGCATACATACGGTTTATTACGGGTGTCAGACAAACTGGTCCCGACCAAAAATTATGCCACGATATACAAATGGGTTCATCTGCTTTTGTGTTGGCAGTATATGTTATGAATTCGAATGCGGATCCATTTTGGCAAAACCGGGAGACATTCTTTTCTTTCCCAAAGGAATGCAATATGCAGGTGTCAGCCTTTCTGATACAAACAGCTTTTTCGTAATAGATTTTGACACCTCCAACAACATATCCTATATCAGCCGGCCGATCGTTTTTCATCCAAAAGGTTCAGAATTGCAGCGCTCCTTTTCTCAAATCGCCGCACTATGGAATGATCACACATTGTCCAGTCTGCTCCAGTGTCGGGCAAGAATCTACGATTTACTCAGTCTGATTCTTCCCCTACAGGAAGATCTCTCCGCACATTCGGATTTATTTTTTGTCAACCAGGTCTGCTCCTATATCCGAACGCGATATATGCAATCTGATTTATATGTCAGACAAATTGCCGAGCATATGAATATCAGCGAATCCCAACTCCGAAGACGCTTCCAGAAAGTTTCCCATCAAACGCCGCTCGAATATCTGCTCGGCGTCAGAATCTCTCATGCGAAAGAATTGCTTCTGTACAGTCAGAAATCCATTTCAGAAATAGCGGATGCATGTGGTTTTTCTTCCTACTATTACTTCTGCCGTGTATTCAAACATCAAACAGGAATCACTCCATCCGCTTTCCGTAAGTTGTAATCCCCAAGGCCGTACACTCTCATTTTTCCGAAGACAAAGGATGATTCTATTGACCAACCAACAAAATGAAAGCAAAACCATTCTCGGTTTCGATATCGGCGGCACAAAATGTGCAGCAATACTCGGAACGTGGTGCAACCAGCAAGTGACCATTCTTGATAAGCGGCATTGCGAGACGGATCACACGCGCACAGCAGAGGATATGCTGAAAAAGCTATTCCTACTGGCAGGGGAGATGGATCTATCGGATATATCTGCGGTCGGATTCTCCTGCGGCGGGCCGTTGGACGCATCGCGCGGTATCATTATGAGTCCGCCCAATCTGCCTGGCTGGGACCGCTTACCGGTCACGGCAATGGCGCAGGAACGCTTTGACTGTCCGGCGTATCTGGAAAATGATGCGAACGCATGTGCGCTTGCCGAATGGCGCGCCGGAGCAGGACGCGGCTGCACGAACATGGTATTTATGACATTTGGGACGGGACTTGGCGCCGGAATTATTCTGGATGGGCGCTTGTATCGAGGAACAAACGGGAACGCCGGAGAGCTCGGCCATATCCGGCTTGCGGAATTCGGCCCATCCGGATACGGAAAGGTTGGCTCCTTTGAGGGCTTTTGCAGCGGCGGGGGCTTATCCCAGCTTGGCTGGACAATGGCACAGGAAGCTTATCAGCGCGGAATATGCCCCAGCTACTTCCACGCTGGTATGCAGCCGGAGGAAGTAACAGCAAAAGCACTCGCTGCGTCTGCATATGCGGGTGATGCAACTGCGCGTCGTGTATATGCGTATTGCGGTGAACAGCTTGGGCGCGGTCTTTCCATCTTGGTTGACCTTCTGAATCCGGAACGGATCGTACTCGGAAGCATTTTTGCCCGTGCGCACGACCTGCTCTGGCCCACTGCGGAACGCTTTCTACAAAATGAATCTTTGGCAGTGTCGCTTGCTTGCTGTAAATTTGTACCAGCAGAACTTGGTGATGCGATTGGCGACTATGCTGCGCTTTGCACGGCGCTGAAAGGGATTGAAATTAGATGATAGAGGAATTGTTTGTTCGTTACCCGCAGTTGAAAGAATGTCGGCCTGATATAGAGAATGCCGCCCGCACACTCGTCGATTGCTATCAAAGCGGTGGAAAGCTCCTTTTGTGCGGAAATGGCGGAAGCTATGCAGACTGCCTGCATATTGCTGGAGAGTTGATGAAAGGCTTCAGAAAAAAGCGCTCGCTTCCAGCGGAAAAGTGTGCGGAAATGCTGCGAAGATCTCCTGATCTTCCGGGGTGGTATTTGCAGAAGCTGCAAATGGCGCTCCCGGCGATTGCGCTGGGCGGGGAAAGCGCACTGACAACAGCTTTCTGTAATGATGTCGATCCGGAGCTGTGCTTCGCGCAGCAGGTCGTCGGCTATGGCGTGGCAGGCGATGTGCTGTTGTGCATCAGCACATCCGGCAACGCGAAAAATGTGATTGCTGCAGCAAACGTCGCAAAGGGTTTGGGCCTTACGGTTTTAGGGCTTACCGGAGCAAGCGGCGGTGCGATTTCTGCAATATGCGATGTGTGTATTCGGGTACCGGAACATGAAACCTACTGCGTACAGGAGCTGCACCTGCCGGTCTATCATGCGTTGTGTATGTGCATTGAGATAGAAATATTTTCCACAGAATAATACATTCTTTTCCTCATTTTTATTGAAGAAAAGCAGTTGTTTTTTAGATATCCGTATAGTTTTTGCCGCTGAGCATGGGTAGTTCAAACGCAAGCTTCTGTAACTTTTGCTAAATCTACTCCGACATATTTTCAATAGTTTCGAGACGATCAACAATTCTGCGCATGTCCTCCCGTGCGGCTTCAGTCACGTCTTAGTAAGCGATATCTTCCCAAATGTAATCCTCTTTTAATTCGTCCGCACAGATCATGTTCGTCAGGACTGACTACAAATGTAGCAGATTGTCTTTGCACAGAAAATCATATTCAGGTTCATTTGACCAGAGCATCATGTGAATGTGCGGATGGCCGCCCTCGTCGGGGACCGCTGCATACCACCGAATCTGCAACAGTGGTATCTCAAAATCTGCCTGCTTGGTGCGCAGCAGCGCTCGCTGGTTTGCGTCATCTGTCGTATCCAAACCGTGCGGTATCCTCACGGCACGAAGATCAAATAATTGCCCAGTGGAGCGTTATTTTTTCAGACGACAGCTTGCAAGTTTTCGGGCTTGCAAGCTGCTTTTCTCTGTAAGCTCAGAGCCGTTTCTGCTGACGGAGCACCTCCGGGAACGAGATTTGTCCGTTTGTCCGCAGCACCTCCTGATAGCTCATGCCGCGCATTTTCTGGTATGTCGCTGCATCAATGTCTGTATCCGACGCAATGATATGATTACAGATATTTTGCTCAACAGCCTGCTTCAAAAGCAGCTTGCCGATGCGGTCACCAAACATACTGAGGATGGCTTCGAGCGTTTCTCCGAGGATTTTCGGCAGGAAGTCTCCGGCGTACTCGCTTTGCAAATAGCCGCAGTAAAACAGAATTGCTTTTGCAATGAATTCGTTTTGCGTGCTGCATCCGTCGCTTTTGTAGTGTTCCTGCACCCGCTGCCAAACCGTATCTTCCATCCAAACGGTGTGGCGACCTCTTTCCTCTGTTTTCATAGTCAAAACCTCCCGAAATCGTAATAGCGTCAAAAATGTCCTTGATTTTACTGGCTTTTTGCGGATTTTAGGAAATAACAGCGCCATTCCATTTTTGACAGCCGCAGAAAAGCGCCATTTTCATCCCCCGAAACTGCCCGCACTGCGGGCAGAAGTGGACGGCCGGACGCAGAAAAGCGTCAGGCCTTTCTCCTGCTTCGCCGCTTGCGGCTCGTTCTTCCGCCGAAAACCGCCCACAGGCGTCCTTCTTCTGCCTTTTCCGTTTTTGCAACGCTCCTGCGCAGCGGCTCAACGTCCGGTTTTCAGGCTTTTGGTGGGTAAAACGCGCTCGGCTGGGCGGCGAAAGCGGCACAAACCGCCGACACGGGCGCGACGGGCTGTGACTGGCGTTTTGGCTGTGCGATCAACCTGTGTTTTCAATAAAATTGGCATATTTTCTCCTTGCTGCGTCCTCGTCCAGCTGCTGCATCTGCCGGTCATAGTCCTGCTGGAGTGCCGCCTGAATCGGTTGGATTGTGAATAGCAGGTTGCCATTGCGCGTTTTTCCATCTTTCGTTGTGACCAACGTCGGCTCTGTGATGAGCAGACTGCGTTCTTCGAGCAACCGGATGTGTTTGCGGATCGTGTTCGGACTCAGCCCAACCGCTTCACCGATTTTTCGGTAGCTTGGCCAGCATTGGAAGGTCTGCCGATCTTCGCAGAACAGAAGGAAGGCGTAGATTGCGATTTCTGCCGCGCTCAGACCCAGCGAGAAAATCTCCTTCGGTAGTGGGAAGTAGTCCTTGACCGGATCGCGTGTCGGCCAGAGACTGCGCTTCACGCTGCCCCTCCCGTGTGCTGCTCTACCCAGCGGATGAACGCTTCTTTCGGAACGACGATCCGATTCCCGATTCGCAGCGCGGGGAAATCTTTTTCGTGCATCAGCTCGTAGCTGCTGGACGGCGCAATGCCCAGCACCTTTGCCACGGTCGCTGCGTTCAGGAACAGCGGTAGCTCGTCGTAGCTTTTGTAGTTTGATTCTTTCATCTGTATTTCTTCCTTTCATATTCGATGTTGTTTCATTGTTTTTCTATCCTCTATTTTGAACTTTAGCAGATCCGCTTGCATTTTGTAAATAGATGTGCTATAAAAATATTATTATTCTCTAATTTACGATTTACAACTTCGATTTCGGAAAGGTTTTGATCATTTATGTTCGCTTGCAGCGTGTGTTTTTACGACACGGAAATCCTGTCTGGCAAACGCTATTTCCAGAGCAACGAGATTTTGACCGCCTGTCTGAATCTGCGCACAGGAGATCTCCACGCCGTTTTGGAAGAACTGAAATCCCTGCGTCAGAAAATTCAGCTTCCAGAGGAACTGGATATCGAGTTCGACGAGAACTATGACCGCTATGTGCAGCAGGCGCAGAACCTGCTTTTCAAAATTGGGCGGCTTGCGAAGCTGATTCCGCTGTATCGGGATGATCACAGCTTTGATGTGCCGCAGCTCATGGATTGCCTGAATCGGTTTTCACTTTGGGACAGCAATATCGGGCTGGAACCAGGCGTGGATTACTACAGCAGCGATTATGCAGATGAGGTCGGGTTTTCCGTGACGGATGAGGATGGACACGCCACGTTCTATCATCAGCACTTTTTCCCGGAACCGGAACTCGCAGCCTCCGACGAGGGAGAAATTCTGCTGATTCTCCGTGACTGCAACCGCGCGACGGCCGCACTGTTTGACAGCTATATCACATTTGTTCAAGATTTACTGCGTGTGCAGACTACTTACGCGGAGCTTTTGGAGGATTATCTGCACGCGAAGCGTCGATTCCTGAATGAATCTGAGATCACAGTCTGCCTGATACAGTATCTGCGCAGCAGCGGCAATCGCAGTGCGCGTTTGCAGGCCGTTGGTGCAGCGCAAATGCGTTACGAGATCGTCCGGTGGAAAGACGGCGTTGAGCGGCTCTGTGAAACAGTTTTCTTTGACAGTCTCGGTGCATTTCTCTATGTGGATTTCTTTCATGGCTTGAATCGGAATTATCTGCCCCGGAAATGTGAAAACTGCCATCGATGGTTTTTACTTGCCGCAGGAAAGTATTCCAGCTGCTGCAATCGCCCGCTGAAAAACGAGCCCGGCAAAACCTGCCGCGATGTTGGTTCCCGCAAACGGTATGACGATAAATGCAAAAATGATCCCATCTGGCTTGCGTACAATCGCGCATATAAAACGCACTACGCCCGCTACCTGAAAAAGAAAATGACCACCGCTCAATTTGAGCAGTGGTCGCGGTATGCGGTGGAGCTGCGGCAGAGCGCGGAGGCCGGTGAGATGGAAATGGCGGACTATCAGAGGGAACTGCGGGTTTGACAATTTTCTGCTTAATCTTTGATTACAGCGGCGCAGTTTTTGCGCATAAGAAACGCTCGATAAGCCGAAATTTAGTATATCCAAAGGGAAAATACTTTGTCAAGGATATCCGTTGGGACAACAGTGTGTCGAGAATCAAGGATGGCTCCGGACTTGTTCTGTTTACCACTGGCATAATTGATATCAATTCCTCCAGAGCACGTGACACGATCAGCGCCTTTGAAGCGGATCTCCTGGATGATGAATACGGCATGGCCCGGTATGCGATGGACCCCTACTACAGCAAGGACAGTATTTACAGTCCGTCCGGTGACGAAGCCGTCGAAGTTTCCCCGAGTTGGCCTCAGATCTCGAACTGGAATGCGATTTGCAGCACCTATACAGACGACAGTCAGAAAGCGGAGAATATCTTCGACTGGAATCTGCACAGAACCTGCGCCGGATATATGTTTACCGGGGAATGCGTCAGCGATGTTACCGAGAAGCCCTGTGTTTCGACCGCCACGGAGCCGACGACTGCGGCATCCTTCATTCTGACGGCGCTTGTCTGGAACGGCGATCTGGATATGCGGATCATTCCGGATCGCTCCAACGCGGGCTGCTATAAGGAACTTGCAGTTCATGACGGCTGCGAGGGAGACTGGACGCAGTACGAATTTGTGCCGTACTATCTGGACGCCTGCGCAGACGCTGTGTCAAGCGATCTATCGATTCAGAAGGTGTACATCGCAAACGATATGAGCAATCTTTATATCCGTGTTGATAATGAATCCGGCAGTCTGCCTGCGTACTGTACGGAAACGGTTTTCCAGGTCGGGGCTCATATCCGAAGCAGTACCGAAAGCGCGGCAGGCACTACGTCGACCCTGAACGGAACGTCTTTGCCGCACAGCTTTTCAAAGGCATTCGTCAGAAGCAGCGATTCAACAACAGTTGATCGCTATGAGATAAGCGGTTCCGCGTGGGCCTTTTCCAATACGGAAAGCGGCGCAAGAGTCGAGTGGTCGCCTGCAGCGGGTCGGATTCAGATGGTCATTCCGCTGGAAAGCATCGGCGCAGCAGTATCCGAAACGGAAACATGGCTTGACTGTGCAGTTTCCATTGGAAGCAGCGGCACAGACAGCGACGTCTTTGAGATCCATTACCGTCTTACCGGTAGCAGCCAGCAATGGCTGTACGGCGACTTTGAATAACATCAAATCAGCCGCCGCATACTTCAACATGCGGTACTGATTCGTGTTCATATGACCTCACAAAGTCGTGACGTACAGATCCTTGAGGGATTCAATCTAACACCAAGCTAGGTTTCCTGACAGACTGAAACGGACTCAGGGGATGCTCCCTGAGTCCATTTTCTGCGATGTGATTATTTTTGCAGCAGAACAGCACTGTTCTTGCCGCCGAGTGTCAGCACGCCGTTTTCCGGCGCTTCGCCCGCAAGCGCTTCCCAACCGGCCGGAATCGCAACAGTACGCGTGTCTGTCGTATTATTGACGAGGAAGAGGAGGCTGTGTTTCTCACCCTCGCGCAGGCAGACCTCCACACCGCCTGGAGCCGCGAGGACAGGCGTAACATCGGTTCCCCACACGGCATAATCCAGCACAGCGTCAACGCCGTCCGCTTCGAGCTTGGTGCCGATATAAATTGCCCGGCCAGCGCCGAAGCTGTTTTCGCAGATGCAGGGAGTACCGGCGTAGAAGTCCTCCGCATAAACGCCGAGACTCTTTGCGTCCGTCAGATGGATCACGTCGCACATGAAGCCGCAGCTGTAATCCTGCCCGCCGAGCGCACTGTCCGTTTTGACCCGGTTGTGCTGATTTGCCGTCAGCGCATCGGTTTCCTCAACCCAGAGGCCGCAGACATCCTTCAGAATGCCCGGATATCCGCCCGGATAGAGGCAGTCGTTGAGATCGGCCATGCCGCTGTAATACGTCGTGACGAAGCTGCCGCCGGACTGCACATAGCGCGTGATCTCCTGCCCGAAGCTCTCGGGCAGCATGTACAGCATCGGCGCAACGACGAGCGAATAGCCGCTCAGATCGGCTGCCGCCGGCAGAATATCGACGGCGATATTCCGTTCGTTGAAATAGCGGTAATAATGCTCGACCTCGTTCATGTAATTCATGCGCTTCTGGATCGAGCAGGGGATCTCCACGCCGTACATGGTATCAAAGTCCAGAATCACGGCGACCTTTGCGTGCACATGCGTCTCGGACAGATACGGTTCGATTGCCTTGAGTTTCTTTGCCAGACTCTGCAGTTCGCGGCCTGTGCGGGTATTTACATGGCCGCAGTGGTCGATCATGGCACCGTGGAATTTTTCAAAACCGCTACGGTTTTTGCGGATCTGGAAGAACAGCGAGGAATCCGCGCCGTGACCGAGTCCCTTGAGTGCGATCAACTCGACCTCGCCGGGGCGCTTGACCGGAACCGTCTGTGCCCAGCTTGCCTGACTCGGGGTCATCTCCATGAGCATGAAGTTCTTCCCCGGCGTGTGCAGTCCGCGGCAGATGTCGTAGCACATGGCGCTCTTGGCCGGACGCTCGTCAGGGGCAGGATAGCTGTCGTAGGCGATTACGCTGGAAGCGGCGCAGACGCGGCGGTAATCCAGCGTGCGGAACTGGAAGTTGTTCGTTACAAGCGCGTCCGGGATATATTTGCGGATTGCGTCGCGCTCGATTTCGTAGCATTCACGCAGGGATTCGGAGAAAAAGCGCAGATACTCAATCGCTTCCGTCGAGCGGAAATGGCAGTCGAAGCCGTCGATGCCGTTCATATTGGGCGCGAATTCCGTTGTGGTCTTGGGCGGGTCGATCTGCTCCCAGTCGGTATAGGTGTGACCCCAGAAGGCAGTCGTCCACTGCTCATTGAGATTGTCCAGCGTGCCGAATTTCTTCCGCAGGTACCGGCGATAGGCCTTTGCGCAGTTGTCGCAGTAGCAGACGAGGCCAACCTCATTTGCCATGTGCCAGAGTTTGATGTTCTGATTGTTCTGATAGTGCTCGGCCAGATGCTCGACCGCGGTTTTGATCTCGCGGCGATAATCCGGGCTGTTGGTGCAGTAGATCTCGCGGCGACCGGTTGTGTAATGCAGATCATTGATGTCCGTCATCATGATCTCGGGGTATTTTTTGCCCATCCAGTTGGGAACAGCCGTTGTAGCTGTGCCCATAATGATCCGGATGCCCGCGTCTGTCAACAGATCGACAATTTTATCAAGTTTGCTGTAATCAAATACGCCTTCGGCTGGCTGGTTCATGACCCAGCTATGTACGTTGATTGTCACCGTATTGACGCCGAGCTCCTGCATGAGGCGGATGTCCTCCTGCCACGTTGCCTCATCCCACTGCTCCGGGCAGTAATCGCCGCCGAAGGGAATGCAGCCAAATTGTTCAATAATCATGTGTATTTCCTCCTGTTTTGATAAAAAACTGGCCGACTTTCGCCGGCCAGTGCTTGTTTTCATTAACCGGCCAGATTGTGCCAGGACTGCGTAAAGCCTTCGAGCATCTGATCCTTGGTGCACGCGCCGGAGGCGTACTTCTGGATGCCGACGCCGAATTCCTCGGTCATACCGGCGGGATAGCGGGGCCATTCCCAGCCAAGCGTCTTACCAGCTGCGACAGCTTCAGCAACAGCTGCGCTCAGCGGGCCGACATATTCTTCGGGAGCCGGAATGCTGGTCAGACCGCTGACAAAGCCGAATTCCTGCACCAGATAATACTGGCCGCGTTCGCTGGAGGTCAGCCAGTCAAGGAACTCCTTGGCCTCCTGCTTCGACTCGGATTCGTTGTTCACGACCCAGTATGTGCTGACGCCCGCGAACAGAACGTCATTGTAATCTGCATCGTTGTTGATGGGAATGGAGAAGTAGCCAACCTCGATATCAGGATTGATCTGCATGAAGCTCAACCATGCGCCGTTGTTGCAGAGGGTGATGGCGGCCTCTTCGTTGGCCATGCGGGAAATCTGGTCAGAGAAGCTGGTGGTCAGAGGATCTTTATAGGTATGGCGGAGCATGAGATCGACAAGATCTACCCACTCGTTGAAGACCTCGTTGGTTTCAAATTTCTCGGTACCGTTTGTGACGTTTTCGATAAAGGCCTTGACGTCCGGCTGATGAGCAACGGCAACATTCGCGCCGAACACGCCCATGTTGTACCAGCTGCCAAGGGAGTTGATGATGGCGGGGATGCCCGCGTCCTCAAGCTGTGTGCAGACAGCCTCGAGCTCGTCGAGTGTGCGCGGCAGCTCGGTGATGCCGGCCTTTTCAAAGAGCTTGACGTTGTAGCAGAACTGGTAGCCTTCAAGGTAGAGCGGCAGGCCGTAGATCTTGCCGTCGGCGTCGCTGATGCCTTCCTTTGTGAATTCGGCCATGTTGGAGACCCAGGGCTGATCGCTCAGATCCTCAAGCTTGCTCTGCCAGAGCTCGAATTCGGTGTAGCCCTGATTGTTGAAGATGTCAGGCGCTTCGCCGCTGGCGAACTTCGTCTTGAGCAGCGTGTTATAGTCGGTGGAGTCGACGGATTCGACAACCAGATTGATCTCCGGATGCAGCTGCATGTACTCGTCGGCGAGCGCCAGAAGCTGATCGGCGATTTCTACTTTATACTGGAAGATCTTTACGGTTTTCTTTTCTCCGCTGGCTGCGGGCTGTTCGGTGTCGGAGGCGGCGTCTGCGGCGGGGTCGGACTTGGGAGCGTCAGCCGGAGTGTCGGCCGCCTGCTGTGTCGTCTGCTTGGCGGCGCAGCCGGCAAACACGGCCAGCACCAGAAGCATCGCAAGGGCGAGGGCAAGAATCTTTTTCACTTGAATTTCCTCCTGTATGATTTTTATTGTTTCGCTTACGCGGAATCAACTCTTGACTGCACCGGCTGTCAGTCCGGCGACGATATTTTTCTGCATGGCCAAAAACGCGATGAGGGCCGGCAGAATCGCCATCATCAGCGCCGGCAGCGCCAGATCCCACTGCATGATATACTGGCCCATAAGCGAATGAATCGCGATGGGGATCGTGCGAAGCTGCTCCGAGGAAAGAATCAGCTTCGGCAGCAGGAAATCGTTCCAGAACCAGAAGGTATTGATGACGATAAGCGTATAGGTTGTCGGACGCAGCAGCGGGAAGACCACATGGAAGAACGTGCCGAGCTCCGTACAGCCGTCGATGCGGGCAGCCTCCTCAATGTCGAGCGGAACTGTCTTGATAAAGCCGCAGTAGGTAAACACACCCATGGCGACGCCCATGCCGAGGTAGGCAAACACAACGCCTGCGATGGAGTCGATCAGTCCCATTTTTTTGATCACGATGGTCAGCGGGATCATGACTACCTGGAACGGCAGGATCATTTCCGCCAGAAAAATCTTGTAGAGCGCGCGGTTGCCGCGCGTCGGGTGGCGGACGATGCGGTATGCCGCCATGGAGGAGATGAGCACAACGCCCGCGTTGCTCAGAACTGTTACGAGCAGCGAGTTAAGCAGCGCCCGCGGGAAATTCAGGCTGTTCCATGCACGTTCATAGTTGGCTGTCTGCCAGGTTTCCGGCAGGGCGGCCACGTCATAGGTGATCTCCGAGAGCGTTTTGAACGAATTGAGCAGCGCCAGCAGCAGGGGGCTGAGCACGATGATACTGACGGTGAGCAGGAAGATCGTAAGCGCGGCGTTTGCGGCGCGCTGCTTTGTTTTACGTGTTGTCATGCCTGCACCTCCTGTTTCGAGGTAACAAATACCTGAAGCTGGGCGACAATCAGAACCGCCGCGAAGAACAGCATCGCCTTGGCCGAGCCGAGTCCGTAATTATTTCTGGTAAAGGCTTCGGTGTAAATATTCATGGCGATAGTCTCCGACGAGCGGAACGGGCCTCCGGCCGTGAGCGCGAACGGCAGATCGAACATGGTGCACGCCCGCGTGATCGTCCAGAACAGGCAGATGGTCACGGAAGGCATGATAAGCGGTAGCGTCACGCGGAAAAATTTCTGCAGACCCGTCGCGCCGTCAAGCATGGCGGCCTCCTGCACATCCGCGCTGATGGAGTTGATGCCGGCGACGTAAATAATCATGGTGTAGCCGGTCCATTGCCAGATGCTTACGATGGCGATGCCCCAGAAGGCTGTCTGCGGCGTGCCGAGCCAGCTCTGCTGGAATACGCCCCAGCCCAGAAGCTCGCCCAGCGCGGGGAATGCGCGGGTAAAGATAAACTGCCAGATATAGCCGAGAATAACGCCGCTCATGATATTCGGCAGCAGCAGCGCCGTACGGCCCCAGTTGCGGATTTTGAGCTTTTTCGTCAGAAGCGCAGCAAAAAACAGACCTAGGATATTGGAGATAACGGCGGACACTGCCGTTATGCGCACCGTGAACCAGAAGGCGTGCTTGAAGTCTGCGTCTGTTGTCAGAATCCGAATGTAGTTTTTGAGCCCGACGAACGTAATTTCATCGGAAATGCCGTTCCATTCCATAACAGACAGAACGACGGAATAGAGAAACGGGATCGCAACAACCGGCAAGAACGCCAGCAGCGCAGGGCCGATAAACACAGCGCCCTCCAGTCTGCTCTGCAGAACCCGTCCTTTATGCGTTTTCATACTGGCATCGCGCTCCTTCTCATCTGGGCTGGCTCCATTGTATCCGGCCAATCAAAAAATAAACACCCACGATTTTGACAAAGTTGGTGGATTATTTTTACCACTCATGTTATAATCTAAAAAAATATGCACGAACAGGAGCTTTTGCCATGGGCCAAAATCCATCTGCCGACAGACCGTCTGTGCGGCAATTTGTGCGTTCACGTCTGCGCTGGCAGCTGTGGCTGCTGCTGTTTGCGGCTATCTGCGCGATTGTGCTGTCGCTGACGGTGCTGATTTCGAGAATGATGCAGCGCTACGCGCGCGGCACGGTCATCGCGACGTCGGAGAATCTGGTGTATCAGGGCGCGCAGAATCTTGAAAATTATCTGCACAACGTCGAGACGCTTCTGCTCGTTCCGTATTCCAATTCCGCGCTCTATCAGCGCCTGTCAACGGACAGCGCGCCGGGCTATGAGCTTGATTCCTATGTGAATCTCACGCTTAAGGCTTCAGCTGTTTCCGACCCGACCATTTATCAGGCGCATCTGTACGCGGACAGCCAGCATGCCAGCTATCTGGTGCGCTCCTCCGTGTTTTCCAAAAGCAATGTGGATGCTGCGCCGGAGCAGCAGCAGCTCTGGATTGAGCCTCTGCACCAGAGCTCCAACTACGGCGTCGGTACTGTCAAGCGTCAGCAGCCGCAGGATGTTGTCTCACTGCACCGCACGCTTTGGCGCGTGCCGGAGGATACATATATCGGCCAGATCGATATCGATCTGACGACGGACTATCTGGATTCCGTCATGCAGAAGCTCAAGACAAATGCGCAGGAGACTGTTTGTCTGCTGCTGTCCGATGGGACGCCTGTCTTTGCTCCGGATGCGCCGTCCTGCCTGACCACACAGACAGTTGAAGCGCTGCCAGACACAGGCGGCCATATTGAGCTGACAGACAGCTCCGGCGCAACGCAGCTGCTGTTTTATTCGCCGCTTTCGCTCGAATGCGGCACGCTGTATCTGCTGAAGATCACACCGGCGGCTGTCCTGAGCACCGGGACGACGCAGCTGATCCGGCTCACGTGGCTGATTGCCTTTATTGTCCTGCTGGTGTCCTCCGCTGCGCTTTTTATCATCAGCGCACGCTTTACCGCGCCCATTGTCCGTCTGGTGCAGCATATGGAGCGGATCGGACAGGGCGATATGACGGATCTGATTTCCACAACCCGCATTGATGAGATCGGCCGGCTGATCACACAGTTCCAGACAATGATGGATAATATCAATGCACTGATCCTACAGCGGTATCAGCTTGAACTCAGCAATAAGAGCAGCCAGCTGTTGGCGATGCAGGCCCAGCTCAACCCACATTTTATCAACAACACCATCCAGTCTATCGGCGTCAGCGCACTGCAGGCGGGCAACCGCGAAATCTATACCCAGCTGGCGGGCTTCGGAAGTCTGATGCAGTATTGTATGAATTTTGAAAGCTCGCAGGTGCCTCTGTCGCAGGAGATTGCGTTTGCCGAGCACTATCTGTACTTTCAGAAGCTTCGCTTCCCGGATCGCTTTGTCTATTCTGTCCAGGCTCCGCCGGAGCTGTTGGAGCTTCCGGTGCCCAAGATGCTGCTGCAGCCGCTGGTGGAAAACGCCTTCGTCCATGGCCATCTGCAAAACCGGACAAACGGCTTTCTGCTGCTCACAGTCAGCGCCGACGGCCCAATGCTTACAATCACAGTCGAGGATAACGGCGCAGGTGCGGACGAAGCGTCTTTGCAGCGGCTGCGCGCGGAGCTTGCAGACGCCGGTGCAGACCTGCGCCAGTCCGATCATATCGGTATCTGCACCACGTGCGCGCGCCTACGGCTGTATTATGGCGAGAGCGCCGCAATTGACGTGCAGAACCGGCCGCGCGGCGGGTTTCTTCTGACGCTCCGCCTGCCGAGAAAGGAGAACGAGCATGAAGGCACTGATTGTTGACGATGAGCAGCCCGCGCGCAGCACGATCCGTCTGCTGGCAGACTGGAAGCTCTATGATATTGATGAGGTTTTGGAGGCGGAGACGGTCGAGCAGGCCATTACCTGCCTGCGGCGCAGCCGCCCGCAGATCATCATCACGGATATCCGCATGCCGCAGCATGACGGACTTGAGCTGATGCAGTGGCTCCATCAGAACCAGCCGCAGGCACAGGTGATTGTTATCAGCGCCTACAATGAATTTGAATATGCCATTTCCGCCATGCGGCTGGGTGCGCTGGATTATCTGCTCAAGCCCATCCAGCCTGCACAGCTGGACGCCGTTCTGCGCCGCGCCGCGGAAAAGCTGCGCATTCCGGCTCCGCCGAAGCCGGATGACCGTCAGGTGCCGGACGCGGACGAGCGAATTCTGCTTGCGCTGTGTGCCGAGGGGGATGCCGAGCTCCCTGCAAACAGTCCGGCCGCACAGTTCTTGCCGAGTCCGGCGGGCCTGATGGTCTTGAATCTGTTCTGCGTCCACGTGCTCAGCGGCGCCGAGACAGCAGAGAAGAAGCAGATTACCGCTGCGCTGCGAGAGCTTCTGGCGAAGAACCGCCGCGGTCACGTGCTGATTGGCGTCGGCAGCCAGAATCTGCTGTATCTGCTTCTGGCCGGCAGCGCAAAGCAGCAGGAACAGGCCGCTGGTCAGGTGCTGGCTATCCTGCGCGAGACCTTTGGCCTGCTGCCGCGTTACACGCTGCAGTATAACGCCGTGTGGGACTGCGCCAGTCTGAGCGCGGCTGGGCAGGCGCTCATCGCGCAGACGCAGTCCGCCTGCCTGACAGAGCAGACAGACAGCTGTGCCGGGCAGCTGCCTGTCCTGCCGGATTCGTTTTTTGAAGCCGCCGCGCATGGCTCGCGCGAGCAGGTGCAGGCCTGTCTGCGTTCCTGTCTGGAGCAGTTGAGCAGCCTGCCGCTGACGCTGCAGAGCCTACAGACGTGGTGGGAGGCACTGTGCGAACGCTGCAGCCGCTATCTGCAGGCCAACCCACAGCCAGTTCGCACGCGGGCGGCGTTTCTGCCAAGTCAGGCGCTGCTGCCGGTTCTGGATGAGCAGCTGAGACTGGATCCACAACAGTTGAACGCGTATCTGCTGGAGCAAGCCGGTGCGCTTGCCGGAAAGCCGGATACGTCCGGACAGGACGACGACGTCTGCACGCAGGTGCGGCAGGAGATCCAGCTGCATTATGCCGATCAACTGTCGCTTTCCTCGCTCGCAGCACGGTATTACCGCAACCCGTCGTATCTGTCACGTGTGTTTAAAGAGCGCTATCATGTCGGACTTATGAATTTCCTTGCGGAGACTCGTGTGGAACAGGCGAAGATCCTGCTGAAGACAACAGATTACCGCGTGTCAAAAATCGCCCATCTGGTCGGCTATACAGATGAAAAATATTTCTGCCGTGTATTCCGGAAAATCAGCGGTCTTTCACCGGTTGAATATCAAAATCTGTAAACGCATAGATGTGGTTACCTGCGCGTAGCGAGCAGGAGGGTATATCACACATGACGATTCAGTAATACCATTATGTTGACCCAGAAATTCAATCGTTAGCGTTTGAAAAGTCCTCGTATTTAATCCGACAGAAATTGCGTTTTGACCAGCCTGTTTTAAAAAAAATTTCAGGAACACAAAATGATCACCGCCAAACGTTGGCGATGGTCATACAAAAAACGGCAGCGAGGGCTTTTCTCCTTGCTGCCGGTATCAATTATATTCGGCTTCTTTACTCTGACAATGGCAATGAGTCTATTCTTCTGAAGCACGCGCATCTTACCGCCTATTATTCTATTTTTAATTGGGCATAGTTATTGATCCTGCTGTTCTTCCAATTCGATTCTTGCACACAGAACGCGAACCATATTTTGCAGTTCCTCGCTGAAGCCATCAAGCTCATCCAGCGAAACTGCGCCATCCGCGATCAGGTGCGCCAGATCAAACACAACGTTCTGTTTTCGGATTTCAAGTTGCACTCCCGGTTTTCTCCGATCCTCATGTATTCTTTTATTCAGCGCCCAGAAACGTTCTGATGGTTGGCGGCTGTCATCGGTCAAAAATTCGGCATACGCACGGGTGAGCTTGTCCATATAGCGTTCCTGCCAGTTGGGAAGCCTCTCTCGGAACAGTTTCCAATCGTTCTTTGACAGTTCCATTTTTCATCCCTCTTTCTGTACTCTGTGCTTGCGTTCTCAGTATACTCTATACCTGAAATTTGCGTCAATACATTTCGGCTGAGAAAGAATTAGATTCTCCTATTGACAGATAATATATACTGTGATATATACTATTTAGGGAGGTGATCACGATGGAAACAGCAAAAATCTTTGAGAACGGCAGAAGTCAGGCTGTGCGCCTGCCGAAGAAGTTTCGTTTCAACACAGACGAAGTGATCGTCCAGCAGCTTGGCGATGCCGTGATCCTTGTTCCGAAAGAATCCATGTGGCAGACTTTTATGGACGGTCTGAACAGCTTCACCGACGATATTTTCGAGGGCGGTCGGGATCAGGGCGTCCAAGAGGAGCGTGAGAGCCTGTGACGTATATGCTGGACACCAACATCTGCATCTACGCGATGAAGAACAAGCCAGAACAGGTATTGCAGCGACTGAAAAAGGAACTGAACAGCGGTGTCTGCATTTCCTCCATCACATTGGCTGAACTGGAGTATGGAATGAAGCACAGTTCTAATCCCGGAAAAAATGAGCAGGCACTTCTTCGCTTTCTGGTTCCACTGAGCATTCTTCCCTTTGCTACTGCAGCGGCTTCCGAGTACGGAGAAATTCGCGCCTGTCTTCAGAGCAGCGGAACACCGATTGGTCCGTTGGATATGCTGATTGCCGCGCACGCCAGATCCGAGGACATGATCCTTGTGACAAACAACGTCCGCGAGTTTGAGCGCGTACCTGATTTGGAAGTTGAGAACTGGGTCGAGTAGCGGCTGCTTATAAAAGGCTTAGTCTTTGTTTACAGCGGCGCAGTTTTTGCGTGTGGTATTTTCCCGATAAGCTGAAGTTTGGCGTGGGAAAGTACCATGCGTTCTTATGAAATGGTATTTGGGGGTGTCTTTACACGGCGGACTGGTCAAAAAGCCTGACCCACACCGTGACCCACACGCGGAATGCTCTTGTAGGTCTTTGTAGAGCCATTGAAGGCCGCGTCCGGTCAGCTTTTTCAGCGGAATGTCTCCGATGCGCGGCACAATGTGCAGTTCGATTCCGCGTCGGTAATACTCCGCAGTAGAGAATCGCAAATGGGGCTTCGCGTATAGCGCGTACCACGTTTGCAGCCATGTGCCGAGCGTGTATTCGTCCGCTCTCCGCACATCGACGGTTTCTGATTCCGTAACAGCCTTTGCCAGCTTCTCTTTTACCTCCGCCTGCGTCTTGCCGAGGACGTTCTTAATCAGCCGCTTGCCGGTCTTTTCATCATACCCAGCAGTATATCGTCCTTCCCAGCGCCCATCTTTCCGCTTTCGGATATTTCCCTCGCCATTCGCTCGTTTCTTTGCCATGTTCGTGCCTCCTTCGTTTTGGTAGCACAAACAACTACCACAGAACCGGCACAAAGTCTACTGACTTTTTCGGAAGATCGGAATATTTTTATCCGGTTCTGCACACGTCGAAAATCCTTATTCTTTGTTTACTGCGGCGCAGTTTTTGCGCCGGTCAACGTCCGTCTTCCTCCTTGACTTCTTTCCTGTCTGCTTTATAATGGTGTTATGTAAATTCGTCACACGGTTTCCGCTGATGCCGCAGTTCAGCACCTCAATATCCGTGCGGTTCAGGCACAGATCCGCCTGGATCAGGCAGGGATAGCCGCTGCCCACAAAAGCGCCGCTGTCATAGCTGCTGCGCAGGCAATCCGTAATGGAGTCGCCTTGAAACAGAATTCTCATATTGTCCTCCTGATTTTGAAGTTAGATTAGAAATGTAACGAATGCAGCCTATTCATAATCTTCAAGCCTCCACGCATCCAGCCAATCAATATAGGCCATCTCTCCGTCAAATCGAAGCGGCAGCCAGACATAGTCGGCAAGTGCGGTGTTTTTGATGCCGATATCCAGCGTTTCTTTCTGCTGCTGCGGCGTATAGACGGCATTCGGATTACTGCCAAACCCGCGTTCAAAGAGGAGGCGGTATTTTTCGTAGGAAAGCGACATTCTCTGCGGCAGCCAGCGATCGGCGAGTGCAATATAGAGATCCTTTTTGCCCGGAACCCGGAACACAGAGGAGATCTGTGAATGAAATGACGTGCGCGTATCATCCGCCGGATGCGGATCGCCCAGAACGCGGTACGGGCCGTGCCAGGTATCGGCGATTGCAAGCTCCGAGGAGTTCGGGAAGCACCCGGTCGTACCGGAGGTAAGAAGATAGTGCTTCCCTTTCCGGATAAAATGTGCGGGTGCTTCGCACGTATAGGGTGGGCCGAGGCGCGGAAAATGCGTGCTGTAATAGCCGGTCACGTTGGTGTAGTCATCCGTCAGATCAGCACAGATCAGCTCAGAGTGGACTCGTTCAAAGAAATAGTAGGCTTTCCCATCGGGCGCGACCGCAAGGTCAAAGTCGCCCGGCTCCATGCCAAGCGGCCAGAGTCCCTCGTGTACGACGGTGTATGGCCTCAGCAGCGCATCCGCAGTCAGAACTGTGCAGCCCACGGACATGACCTTCAGCCAGCAAACGTATTTTCCGGTTTTCCGATTGTATAGGATGTGCGGACGATCAACGCATTTACTTGGGTGCAGCGTAGACGCAGGATCGTCCGGCTCCGGCGGAATGATCAGGCCAAGATCGTCCCAGTTGTAAAGATCGCCTGAGACATAGCAGCGGATTCCCCAGTGCCAGATCGAATCAAGGCCAGTCGTTTTTTCCTTGTTTTCCCCATACCAGTAGTAGCGGCCGTTTTCATAGAAAATAGAGCCGCCGTGCGCATGGATCCGCTTCCCATTGGTGTCCAGCCACGGCTGCCCCGGATGAAAACTCTTGTATTTCATGTGATCAATCCTCCTGTGTCACAAAATATATCAGTTCGCTCGTGTGTCTATTTTCGCGCATCGCCTCCCGGCACTCCAATATGCCGCAAGCAGAAAAACCGCGGCAGCAAGCCAGCCGAGCGGATAGGATAAAGAGCGGCCCAGCGCGCCGCAGCGCGGGATCAGGACGGCGGCGCAGAACGCATTCCCGATGAACTCGCCGGTGCCGGACAGCATCGCCAGCTTTCCGTGTCCGACGCTGACAAAAAACGTGCGCAGTGGGTACACAACGCCAAGCGCCAGATGCCCCAGCCCATACCAGCGCCAGTATTCCACGCCGTAAGCGATGATCTGCCGGTTCTGAAACAGCATTCCGAAATACCACGCCCCGAGCGTCCAATACAGTAGGCAGCACAGCACGCCATACAAGACGCAGCACAGAAGTGACAGCCGCAGAAAGGCCTTTGTACGCACGGCATTGCCGGCGGCGAAATTAGGCGGCAGAAACGCAAGCCCCGCCGAGGTGATGGCGCTCATGATACCGGTCAGGGGCAGACTGACACTCAAAACCGTAATATAATCAGACGAAAGCAAACGGTTTGCCTGAAGCGTCACGATCAGGTATCCGGCGGTACAGAAAAGATTTTGCAGCGCGATCGGCACACTGTCGCGCAGGATCGCGGCGGTCATCGTCCAGTCTGGCCGGAAGCGTTCCGCCGTGCGGAAATAGCCTTCCCCGCGGAACAGGAACCAATAAACCAGCAGATGCAGCGACGCGCCCAACGCGCTGCTCAGCGCTGCGCCGATCAGCTTCATGCGGAAAACAGCAAGCAAAAGAACGGCGGCAAGCAGATTTGCACAGATCACGACAATATTGATCCAGAAGATTCGCCGTGAGCTGCCGATTCCGTTGACGATCGTCAAAAAGAGCGCCGCAAGCGCGGAAGGCAGATACGCGATCAGATACAAAATATAATAAAGCCTCGCGTCAGCGCTGAACGCTGGCGGAACGTTCAGCGCATGCAGAACCGGCTCCGTGAGCAGCAGCATCAGCCCCGCGCAACCTGCACTGGCAAGTAAGACTGTGAAGCCTGCGTTTTTTATCGCGCGTGTCACAGCCGGCCGGTCGTACAGGGAAAACTGGTGCGCGATTTTGATCCACGCGGCGGTATAGACGCTGGAAACGACATTCACGAACAGCGTCGTCGCGACGCTCAGATAACCGGTCACGGTGAAATAGGTCTGCCCCGCGTATTGGCTGTAGAGTCGGTTCGTCAGCGTCGTTGTAACGGCAAGCACAAGGTTGACGAGAATCAGCGGCGCGCAGACGCTCCAAAGCGCACGCGATGGAGAGATGCGCAGGTAGTCCGTGCTTTGTCTCGAAACTCGCATAGGCATTGCTCCTTTGCGTCAGCAAAATGTTTTGGGGATTCTGCATAGGATTATAGACCGGCGATTATGAGAAGTCAACAAATTTTGCTATACGGGTAAAATTATTCTTGCTTTTCCGGTTCAGAAAGGATATACTGCAATCGTAGAAGGATTGGATCATCCGAAATTTCCTGATATTCTGACGGTTTTCTGTATTGATCCGGGTAGCAAAATGAAAGGAGGAAACACCCATGAAGGTCACGCGCGCAGATGTAGCAAGGCTTGCGGGCGTTTCCACCGCGACGGTTTCCTATGTCCTGAACGGCTCGCGCAGCATGTCTGAAAAGACGCGGAAGCTGGTGCTGGACGCCGTTGAGCAGCTCAATTACAAGCCCGATATGATCGCGCGCAGCATGACGAAAAACGAGACCCGTCAGCTTTCCTTCATGGTCAACGATGCGACAAACCCGTTTTACGGTGAGATCATCGTCGGCTTCGAAAACGCCGCGATGGAGCGCGGATATTTCGTCAACATCTGCACCGGCAACAAGAACATCAACGATTATTTCGACAACTATATTGCCCGTCGCGTGGACGGCGTTTTTATCGCCGCCATTCCCTACAAGTTCGACATGGCCAAGCTCTACAGCCTGACTGACAACAGCATCCGCGTCGTCGTTTCCGGCAACACCGATGTCGACCTCAAGCGCGTCAGCTCGATTGAGAGCGACTATGTCACAGCGATGGACAAAGCGGTCAGCTATCTGTACGGCCTCGGACACCGGGAGATCGCATATCTGAGCGGTCTCAGCCGGAAATTCCAGTTTGACCACCGTATCGACGGCTATCTTGCCGCAATCGAGCGTTACCAGCTCCCTTGCGGCTCGGATCTGCTGTTCGACGGCAAGCCGCCGTATCACACAGAGATCGCGGAAGGCTATGCGCTGGCGCAGGAGCTGTTAAAGTCCGAACGCCGGTTCACAGCCGTCATCTGCCTGAACGATCTGATGGCAATGGGTGCGATCTCCGCGTTTCAGGAAGCAGGGCTGCGCGTACCGGAGGATGTTTCCGTCATGGGCTTTGACGACATTCTCTTTTCGCAGGCCTGGCGGCCCTCCATCACGACAATGGCAGTTTCAAAGGCGGAATTCGGCAAAAAGGCGTTTGAATTGCTCTATACCAACATCCAGCAGGGCACGACCGGATATTATCTGAATCAGCTGGAGCTGATCCAGCGTGCATCGACTGCGCCTCCCGGCCGGTAATCACTTTGGAAATTCTACGGATCAAAACGTAGAATTTCTTTCAGGTTCAAAAGTTACCCGTGTAGCATATTTGAATGAAACGCCCGCAGCCTGCTCAGGCATGCAGAGCTGGCAGCGGCTTCAGGATACATTATAATTTTAACATGAAAGGAAGCAAACAATGAAAAAGATGCAAAAGTGGATCGCGCTCCTGCTTGCCGTGCTGATGCTTTCGGCGATTTTTGCGGGCTGCGCAAAACCGACGACCACCCCGGAACAGGGCGATACCCAGCAGACGGAGACGGACACACAGGGCACGGAAACTGCCAATCAGCCCGCCCCGCAGCCGCAGGAGGGCTCTGACGCGGCATGGGACACCAGTAAAAACGACGAGATCATCGTCACAGTCATCAACGGCTACTATACTGCGGGCGAAAAGAAGCTCGCCGAGGAATACACCAAGCTGCACCCGGAAACCAAGGTCACGGTCGACGTTGTTTCCGACAACGACGCTTACATGGCCAAGATGCAGTCCCTTTTTTCCGGCGACATGACCGGCACCTCCGATATCGTTCATGCAAACTTCCTCACAAGCGCGCTGGGCGGCAACGAGGTCTGCTTCCAGAAGAACTATCTGCGTGAGCTGAGCGACGTTCTGGATATGCAGCACCCGTATCAGGATGGCCTTGTCCGCGACATGTACAACGACACCATTCTGACCGAGGCTCGGAACTCCTTCGGCGGCCTTGGCATCGGCGCGCTGCCGTTTGACAAGACTGGCATTTCCTTCTACTATAGTTTGAAGCGCTTGGACTCGAAGCGCCGCAGACCTGGGAAGAGCTGCTGGAAACCTGCCAGACGCTGCGCGACAACGGATACGAAAACCCGATCACCGTCGGTCAGGAAGCTTCCTGGATTCTTGCCTCGCTTGCAGACGCGGGCTTCCGCTATGAAGAAAGCGAATTCCTCGTGCAGCCCGGCGACGCGATCTATGACGCCGAGACCATGTCCGCAAACGACGGGTTTGTCTTTGACGACAACAACCTCTCCTGCGATGCCTTCACCGTGACCAGCACCGAGCGTATGCTTGCTGCCAGAAAGGATGACATCATTCATTCTGATATCAGCCGCACCTCCTGGATCGAGTTTGCAAAGCTCGCGGCATATTTCCCCGCCAACTGGATCGGCGGCGGCGCTGACAACATCACCGAGTTTGAAACGCAGGTCTCCCCCATCCTGCTCAACGGCGCGTGGAACGTCGGCCTGATTCTGGACGACATCAACAACATGCCGGAGAGTGCGCAGTTTGACTGGGCGACCTTCAACATTCCCGACTTCGCCAACGCTCCCGAGGGTTTCGGCACGAAGATGCGCGGCCTGTATGTGCTCGGCAACGTCATGGGCATTGTTCCGAAGAACGACGCCGACCACGACGCGCGTGTTCTGGACTTCTATCTGTATTGGTACTCGCAGGCAGGCGCACAGATGTGCTATGAGGAGACGCTCTCCAACGGCAACTTTGTGCAGGGTCCGTGCATGATCAACGGCGTCGTCCTCAAGGACGAGCTGATGGAAAAGCTGACCGGCTTTGTGGTCGAGGGCGCTGTCAAGGCGTATTCCTCCGAGCTGTGCGGCCTGTATCAGACGCAGGAGGCTGACCGCCCGATCCACAACGACCTGATCAACAAGCTGACGGCGGGCGAGATCGACATCGACACCTTCCTCGACGGTCTGGCCGTCGTGCAGGGCAACGATACTGACGCCAAGATCGAAGCTGGCGGCTACGACCTTGACCCGTCCACCGCAGACACCGCGAAATAATAAAATTCCACCGGCCGGGGAAAAGCTCCGCGCTTTTCCCCGGCTATTCTCAATAACTGCCGATCCAAGCGCAGCGCCGCTTGCTGCGTTCGGATGGGTAGTTATAAAAGACAGGAGGCTGCTGGATATGAAAAAAAGCTTTGCCGAACGATGTGTTCCGTATCTGTTCATTGCCGGAACGTTTCTGATGCTGATCGTATTCATGTATTTTTCGGTCGGTCTGGCGTTCTATACCTCGCTGACCGACCGGATGCCGGGACGGGAAACGCATTTTATCGGACTGGAAAACTATAAAGCGCTGCTTTCCGACGATATGTTCCGCATGTCGTTCCGGAATCAGGCACTTCTGAGCCTGTTTGCCGTATTCAACAGCGTCTTTTTTCCGCTGCTGGCCGCGCTGATTCTGTATCATGTCCGACGCAAAAAGCTCTCCCGCATCATCAAGACGCTGTTTGTCATCCCGATGCTGGTGCCGAGCATCGTCGTGATCCTGATCTGGAAATACCTTTATAATCCGAATTTCGGCTTCAACAGCATTCTGAAGCTGCTGCATCTGGGCAGTCTGACGCAGAACTGGCTGAATAATTCCGATACCGCGCTGATGTGCATCATTCTGGTCGGATTTCCGTTTGTCTCCGGCATGTATTTTCTGCTGTTCCACACCGGCATCAACAGCATCAGCCCAGAGCTTTATGACGCGGCCCGCGTGGACGGTGCGACGAGCATGGATGTCGTCCGATACGTGCAGATCCCCGGCGTGTGGCCGTATGTCAAGATCGTCGCAACGCTGAGTCTGATCGGAAGTCTGTCCGGCTTCGGGCAGGTCGCGGCCATGACTGCCGGCGGCCCCGGCTACAGCACCATGATCCCGGCATTGCAGATGTATAAGGTCGCGTTCGGCGATGGGCGGCACGGTTATGCGTCCGCGCTCGGTGTTGTGCTGTTTTTCGTGATCGTCATTCTGACGCTCCTCACCAATAAGGTGCTGTCCGGAAAGGGGGAGAAATCCGCATGAATAAAAACGCCCCGCGCACGGCCTCCTATTGGGTCAGCCGGATCATTCTGGTCTTTCTTATCGTAACGACGTTTTTCCCGTTCGTGATGCTCCTCAACATGTCGATCAAGCCGACGGTTCTCATCACGACAGATTTCCTCGGGCTGCCAAAGGAGCCGTACTGGCAGAATTTCAGCAAGGCGCTCAGCTTTGTCGGCCGTCCCATTCTGAACTCGTTCCTGATCTGCGGCGCATCGCTCGGGTTTATTCTGCTGCATGTTTCTCTGAGCGGCTACGCCTTCGCGCGGCTCCGGTTCAAGGGAAAGCGCTTTTTGTTCGGGATGCTGGTCGCCGTCATGATGGTGCCGACCACGATCACGATCGTGCCGCAGTATCTCATCATGCAGAAGCTCAGGCTGATCAATACCTACTGGGCGCTGATCCTGCCGTACATCGCAAGCCAGCAGGTTTTTGGCATTATGCTGGCAAAGGCCGCGTTTGAGCAGATGCCGAACGATATTTTCGAGGCGGCAAAAATCGACGGCGCAAATGAATTTTCCACCTTTCTGCGCATCGGCCTGCCGCTGCTCAAGCCCACACTGGTCACGGTCGGCATTACCGTAGTCGTCGCCATGTACAACGATTACATCTGGCCGACGATCGCGCTGACCGGCGGCGACGATATGAAGACGTTCTGCCAGATCGTATTCAACGCGGCCTCCGGCATTGCCCGGACAGATCTCGGCCTTGTCGCAGCCTCGTTTATTCTCGGTACCATTCCGCTCATGCTCATCACATGCAGCTGCCTGAAATACTATCTGGAGGGCATGGTCGCCGGAGCCGTCAAAGGATAACACAGGAGAACAATATGATTCAAAAAGAGGAACACACCCTTTTGCAGAAACAGGGGCTGGCGTCCCGCGCGGAAGCGGACGAACGCCGCCGCGTCTATCTGACGCCCGCAGCGGTGCTATGGGAAGCCGGGCGCGTTTCCGGCAGCAAAGCGCTGCTGGAAAACCGGTCGGTGCAGGTCGGGCTTCACAATTCCGACCGCTGCACGCTCACGAACAGCGGCATTGCCGCCTCCATTCTGCTGGACTATGGGAAAGAGCTTGCTGGC
Organism: uncultured Oscillospiraceae bacterium; assembly: GCA_934646185.1. GTDB lineage: Bacteria > Bacillota > Clostridia > Oscillospirales > Oscillospiraceae > CAG-170. The sequence continues at coordinate 69,875 of CAKUEH010000003.1, forward strand.
GGGCTGATGCTGAGTGTCGGCACGCTGACCGGCGCGGAAGAGGTGCGGCTGCGCATCCGGTTCGGCGAATCCGCGACGGAGGCAATGAGTGAACCGGACGGGCCCGGCGGGGCAACGAACGACCACGCCTGCCGCGACTGGACGATTTCCGTCCGGCAGCTCAGCATGACGCCCGTCGGCGAGACTGGCTTCCGCTTTGTCCGGATCGATCTGCTGACAGAGGGTGCCGGCATGCAGCTCTGCGCGGCAAAGGCGATCCTTTTGTACCGCGACATTCCGTACCTCGGAAGCTTCTCTTGCAGCGACCCGCTTTTGAACCGGATCTGGGAGACCGGCGCGTATACCGTCCACCTCAATATGCAGCAGTATATCTGGGATGGCGTCAAGCGTGACCGGCTGGTATGGATCGGAGATCTGCACCCGGAGCTCTCTACCATCCAGGCCGTCTTCGGCGACCAGCAGATCATCCGTGACAGTCTGGATCTGGTAACGTCGCAGACGCCTGCCGATCAATGGATGAACGATATCCCGACCTATTCCATGTGGTGGATCATCATTCAGCACGACTACTATATGCATTTCGGCGACCAGGCGTATCTGGCCCGGCAGCTGCCCTATCTCAAAAAGCTGACGAAAAATCTGTCCGCGCATATCGGCCCGGACGGAAAGGACTGTACGCCGGAAAACCGGTTTCTGGACTGGCCTACAAAGGGCGATCCCGCAGCAGTCGACATAGGGATCCAGGCGCTGCACATTCTCGCAGCGCGGGCAAGCAGCCGGATCTTCCATGCGCTTGGCGAGGAAGCACTTGCCCAGCAGGCAGAGTCCGACTGTACCCGTCTGCTGCAATACCGCCCGGAGCATTGTGCATCCAAACAGGCCGCAGCACTGGCCGCGCTGGCAGGGCTTCTCGATGCAGCTGACACAAACGAAACCATTCTGAAAAGGGACGGCGCTGCCGGACTGTGCTGCTTCATGGGCTATTATGTGCTGCTGGCGCAGGCCACGGCACAGGATTATGCGGGCGCGCTCGACATGCTCCGCACATACTGGGGCGGCATGCTCCGGCTCGGCGCAACGACTTTCTGGGAGGATTTTGATCTTCGGTGGATGGAAAACGCTGCGCCCATCGACCGGCTTCCCCGCGCGGGCGAGATTGACGTTCACGCAACCTATGGAAAGCACTGCTACCGCGGCTTCCGACACAGTCTCTGTCACGGCTGGGCAAGCGGGCCGACCGCGTGGCTGACGCGGTTCGTGCTGGGCGTGGAGATTCTGGAGCCCGGCTGTAAGAAAATCTGCGTTTGCCCGCATCTGGACGGACTGGATTGGGCAAGGGGCAGCTACCCGACGCCGTTCGGCGTGATTAAATTGGAACACAAGCGCCTGCCGGACGGCAGCATCCGCACCGCCGTGCAGGCTCCGCCTGAGGTTGAACTTGTCTATGAAAACGCTGGAACAGGAATTTTATAATCCCTCTGCCGCCTATCGCGGCAAGCCCTTTTGGGCATGGAACGGAAAGCTGGAGGAACAGGAGCTCCTGCGGCAGATCGACGTGCTGCATGATATGGGCTTCGGCGGCTTTTTCATGCACTCGCGCACCGGCCTGCAGACGGAATATCTGGGCGATGACTGGTTCCGGCTGACGGACGCCTGCGTGAAAAAAGCGCGGGCACTCGGCATGGAGCCATGGATCTACGACGAGGATCGCTGGCCCAGCGGCTGTGCAGGCGGTCTTGTGACAAAGGAGCCGCAGTTCCGTCGCAAATATCTGACCCTGACGCTGAATGAAGCGGCGGATTCTTCGGAACCGCCGCTTGCAGTGTTTGCCGCGCGGGTCGGCGGGTGTTCCCTTGCGCCGGACTACCGCCGCTTTGACCAACTGCAGCCCGACGAATCGAAGCTGGTCTTCCGCGTCCACACCATGCAGCCGCAGAGCGTTTATAACGGTTTTACGGATTCTGACCGCTTGAGCCTGGCCGCGACGGAGCGCTTTCTGGACGTGACGCACCGGCAATATGCCGCGCGCTGTGCCGAGTTTTCCTCGATCTGCGGCGTTTTTACCGACGAGCCGCACCGGGGGATGGTGTTTTCCGATTTTTCCGACCCCGGTGAAGAACGCCGCTGGTCGCTCCCGTGGACGGACGATCTGCCGGAGGCGTTTGAGGCAGCCTATGGCGAGCCGCTGCTGCCGCGTCTGCCGGAGCTGTTTCTGCTTCTGCGCGGGAAACCGGTTTCGAAGCTGAAGTGGCAGTACATGGAGCTGCTGCAGACGCTGTTTATGACGCGCTTTTTGCAGCCTGTCCGGCGCTGGGCGCAGGAAAACGACTTAAAGACGACGGGACATTTTCTGCATGAGGATAGTCTGAGCGCGCAGGCCGTCCCGACCGGCTCGATGATGCGGTGCTATGAATACCTGGATGAGCCGGGGATCGACAATCTGACGGCGTTCAATTTTACGCCGTGGGCCGTCAAGCAGCTGGAGTCTGCTGCGAGGCAGTTTGGGAAGACGAAAAAGCTTTCAGAGTTGTTCGGCGCGACGGGCTGGCAGATGACATTTCAGGATTACGAGTACATTGCAAACTGGCAGACGCTTTTGGGCGTCAATATACGCTGCCCGCATCTGGCGTGGTACACAATGCAGGGGCAGGCAAAGCGGGATTATCCGGGGTCGTTTCTGCATCAGGCGACGTGGTACCGGGAGCATGCCGCACTGGAAGCGAAGCTCTCGCGGCTCGGCATGCTTATCTCGCAGGGAACGCCGGTCTGCCGGACGCTGGTGCTGCATCCGGTCGAAAGCCTCTGGTACCAGATCCATCCCGGCTGGGTAAACGGTCTGGACACCGCTGAACCGGCCATAAAAAGACTGGAACGGCAGTTCCGGCAGCTGTTCCAGTGGCTGATGCAGACGCAGACCGATTTTGATTATGGCGACGAGGGCATTCTGGCCGCACATGCCGCAGTTGACGCCGCGCAGCCCGCTGCGCTCTGCGTTGAGCAGATGCGCTACCAACGGGTCGTGATCTGCGGCTGCACCTGCATCCGCACGTCGACGCTGCGGCTTTTGCAGGTCTTCGCCGCAGCGGGCGGCGAACTTGTCTGGATCGGCACTCCACCGCGCTATATCGCCGGAGAAGCATCCTCCGCATGCGCTGCGCTTGCAGCAGCGGGCATAAGACTTCCCCTGCGCAAATCGGATGTGCTGCGCTATTTCCGCGCGCAGCCGCAATCGGTCAGAATTATGGATGACAACGCTGCCGCAGAGATCTATTTGCAGATGCGGCAGACGGATGACTGTATATTTGCATTTTTGTGGAATAAAAGCATGAGCCGGACGCTGCACGATGTCCCGGTTCGCATCCCCGACGGCTTATACGCTGAATTGTGGGACTGCCGGGACGGGGCTGTATATGCGCTCCCGGTGCGAAACGACTGCGTTTCGGTCAGCCTTGCACCGGGTGCGGTGCGCACAGTGCGCCTTTGCCGCGAACAGCGTGCGCTCCCTCCCCTTCCCCTTCCGCCGCAGACCGAGCCGGTCTTCCTTCGCTCCCCTGCCGGTTTCCATCTCAATGAGCCGAACGTGCTGCCGCTGGATCGGGCGGCGCTCTGGCTGGATGGCGAACTGCTCTGCGCGCAGGATGAAATTCTGAAGCTTGACCGCGTGCTGCGCAGCCGGCTGGGCATGGAGCAGCGAAGCGGCGAAATGCTCCAGCCATGGGCACGAAAAGGGCCGGATACATCCTATCCGATTCGACTGAGCTTCTCCGTTTTGTGTGAGCAGCTTCCACGGGCGCCGCTTCTGCTGGCGCTGGAGGATCTGCCTGCACAGACGCTGACCGTCAACGGCATGACCGTCCCGCTTTGCAGGGCAGCAGGTTTCTGGGTCGATTCCTGCTTTTCCGTCTACACACTTCCGGCAGCTTGCTGGAAACTGGGTGAAAACCGGATCGAATGGACCGCATCGTATTCAGAAGCCTGCGGACTGGAATCGGCGTATTTGCTGGGAGACTTCGGCGTCTGGTTCCGTTCCGGAACGCCGGTAGTCGGGCGTCCGCCGCAGGCGCTCAAAATCGGGAATCTGGTCTATCAGGGTCTTCCGTTCTACAGCGGCAAGGTGCGGTACCTGTTTGACGCACCTGCCGTGAAGAAATTCTGGCTTCAGCTCGACAAACTCGGCGGAAGCTGCGCCGCAGCAGTCTGCGGTGGGGAACGGACTGTATTCTGGGGCTCTGACCCGATCTGCCTGCGTTCTGACGCAGCGCATACGCTGGAACTCGAACTGGTTTTGAATCGAAGAAACACATTCGGGCCGCTGCACCGCTTCCCGCGCAAACAGCCCTATATCGCGCCGGACAGCTTCACCTGTGACGACGTTTCCCGGTACTGCCTGTATCCGACCGGCCTTCTGTGCGCGCCGAAGGTCTATTTTGAAGAATCAATATGCTTCGGAGGGATTCAACGATGAAGAACCAATTTTCCGCAGACTACGCTTCCTATGAAATTTTTGAGCCGAACCGCAATCGCTTCTGGTACAACCAGCTGTTCAACGCAGATGGGTACACGGCAAGCGTCACAAATGTCGGGCACGGCACCAGCCGTTATATCGACCAGACTGCCACGCATGCTATTCTGAATGAGCGCGAGGAACGGTTTCTCTATCTGCGAGACGAAGAAAGCAAAGCATGCTGGAGCATCGGCCAGTTTCCGCTGATGGAGCCTGTCGACCGTCTTTTCTGCGAGCATTCCATGGGCTTCTCCCGAATCGAAACGGACAATCTTGGAATTGAAGCCGCGTGGACGCTGTTTGTCCCGGTTCACGGATATCATGAGGTTTGGCTGCTGCGTCTTCGTAACACGACAGACCGGCCGCGCACGATCAGCGCGTTCCCGCTCGTCTCGTTCGACCTCGGCGGCTTTCAGCAGCCCGCCTATTATGTGCCCTTCAACTGTACGGAGACGATCTTTGACAAGAACCTGCAAGGCATTTTCGCGTGGAACAAAAACCCGCACAACCCGCACCCGCGTTACAGCGGCTTCCTTGCCAGCAGTCTGCCGCCGGCCGCATATGACGGCTGTCTGGAACGGTTTCTTGGCATCATGGGCTCCATTGCACGTCCGGAACGGTTGCTTGCTGGGGAAGCCTGCACCAACAGTCTGACGACAGTGCTTGGCCTTGGCGCGGTTTTGCAGAATACCATGACGCTTTCGCCCGGTCAGGAGCAGACGATCTGCTATGCGGCGGGACTTGCCACTTCCCTGGAGGATGCGCGCAATACCGCGCAGGAGAGTTTCCGCGACCCGCAGGCGCAGTTAGAGGACGCGCAGCGCGCAATGCGGCAAAAATATGATACGCTGCACGCACAGACGCCCGATGTGCGCGTCAATTCCATCCTCAATTACTGGACGCAGAAGCAGGTCGATTTCTGCTCCCTCGGGAAAAAGGCGGTGCGCGATAATGCGCAGATCGCAATGGCGCAGCTGAATTTCGCGCCGGAGCAGGCGGAGCGGACGATCAGCGAATGTCTGTGTCACCAGTATCAGGATGGTCATGCCGTTCTGGGCTTTGGCCCGACGCTTGACCCAAACCTCTACTCTGACCCGCATATGTGGCTGATCCTTGCATGCTGCGAGCTTGTAAAGGAAACAGGCGATGCCTCGTTCCTGCAAAAAAAGCTGCCGTTCCAGGACGGTGGCGAAGCGGAGGTTTACGAGCATCTGAAGCGCGCGATGCAGTATATGATAAACGACGCGGGCGCGCACGGGATTCCCCGCATCCGCTACGCCGACTGGAACGACGCACTGAACATCGACGATCCGGAGGCGGAATCCGTCTTTATGGCCATGGCAATGGCGTGGGCATGCAAAGAGCTTGCCGCGCTCAGCCGTTTCCTCGGTGATAACGCATACGCCCAGCAGCTGCTCGAGCAGCGGGCAGCGCTGGTCAGGACGATCAACCGCGAAGCCTGGGACGGAGAATGGTATTTGCGTGCGTTCAGCAAATTTGGCCCCGTCGGCTCGAAATCCAGTCCGACAGGCGGCAACATCTATATCAACCCGCAGGTCTGGTCGATCCTGGCCGACGTCGTACCGGAAGACCGGCTGGACGCAGTTCTGACTGCAATCGACAAAATGGACAAAAAATACGGCATCCAGCTCTGTGAGCCCGCCTACCCGCACTATGACAGTCATGTCGGCAGAATGTCCGGCATGCTTCCGGGGCTGTTTGAAAACGGCGGTGTGTATAATCACTGCAACGCATTCAAGATCATGGCTGACTGCAGGCTTGGCCGGGCGGAGCAGGCGCTTTCCACGCTCCACAAGATGATCCCGGACAGTAAGGACAATCCTGTGTCCATCACCGGCGCGGAGCCGTATCTGTTCGTAAACTGCTGGTGCATGCACCCGTCGTTCTTCACGCGGATCTGGTTCGGCTGGTTTACCGGCACGTCCGCATGGGCGCTGCGCGGCTTCTATGAGGGCATCTGCGGCCTGCGACGGGAATACGGCGGGCTGCGGGTGCAGCCCTGCATCCCAGAATCATGGAAGGAGCTGACGCTGACGCGCACGTTCCGCGGTTGCCGGTATCATATTCATATTTATAACACAGGAAGCGGGAAACCGGAGGTCACAGTCGACGGGAATCGCCTTGCAGACAATCTTCTGCCCGTTCTGAACGACGGACAGGTACACGACGTGGTTGTGCGGACATAATCCGGGAGGCTAACACCATGCAGATCAGGGTCATGAGCTTCAACATCCAGCATTGCCTGAATTACCGGACGCGGCAGATCGATTTTGATCTGTTCGCGCAGGTAATCCGGCAGTCCAGGGCCGATATCGTCGGTCTGAACGAGGTCAACGGCAGGGGTACAGGCGCAGACTATCTGCCGCAGGCTGAGATTCTGGCCGAAAAGCTGGGATTTCACGCCTATTTCGCACAAGCGATCGCGTTTGATGGCGTCAATCCCTACGGAAACGCGCTGCTGTCCCGTTATCCGATCGAGGCAGCGCGGACGATTCTTATCCCGGATCCGGAGACACGCGGATATGACGGGTATTATGAGACGCGCTGTCTGCTGAAGGCTGTCGTCCGGACGCCGCAGCCGCTCACGGTCTGTGTGACCCATTTCGGGCTGAACCCTGACGAGCAGGCGCTTGCGCAGAAAACTGTCCTTGCGCAGATTGAAGATCAGCGCTGCATTCTAATGGGCGATTTCAATACGACGCCGGATGCGGAACTGCTGCAGAGCATTCGCGCCCGCATGACCGATACCGCGGCTCTGCTTCAGGGTTCTGTCAAAACGTTCCCATCTGACCATCCGGACAGAAAGCTTGACTATCTGTTCCTCAGCCGCGATCTAACCGCGCAGAGCGCGGAGATTCTGCCGATCATCGCTTCCGATCACCGGCCATATTCTGCGCCGACGATTGGGTGCGGCTTGCGCAGGAGGCCGGTATGCAGTACATCGTCGTGACCGCCAAGCACCATGAGGGCTTTGCGCTTTTCGACACAAACTATGACCATTATAACTGCGTGACCGGCGCGCCGTTTGGCCGCGATCTGATCGCAGAGCTGGCAGAAGCCTGCGCAAAGCACAGCATGAAGCTGGGGCTTTACTATTCGCAGGAGCTGGACTGGCACGAGCCGGACGGCGGCGGTTACGGTACAAAGGAGCTGAACTGCGGCTGCATGAGCTGGACAAATGACTGGGATTTTCCGGACAACGCGCATAAAAACTATGCGCGCTTGTTTGAACGCAAGATCAAAACGCAGGTCAAAGAGCTGCTGACAAATTACGGTGAGCTGGCGCTCATCTGGTTTGATACGCCGAACGACATCACCGATGCGCAGAGCATGGAGCTGTATCGCATGGTCAAGCAGTATCAGCCGGACTGCCTCATCAACTCCCGTATTTCACGCAATGAATCGGTCGGGGATTATCGCTCATGGGGCGACAATGAAATCCCGGAGGCATACCAGAAGAACGGTCTGTTTGAAACACCGGCAACGCTGAACGACACGTGGGGCTATAAGCCGTTCGATGAAAACTGGAAATCCACGGAGGAGGTTCTGCGCCTTAAGCAGCATCTGCATGCGCGCGGCATCAACTATCTTCTGAATGTAGGCCCGGACCCGATGGGCCGCATTCCGGCGCCCGCACAGGAGATCCTGCGCAAGGTCGGAACCCTCGGATGACGCAAAGCTGCCCGGCTGCCGCCGGGCAGCTTTGATCGATCTCTATCTGCCCGTGAAAGCGCCTGAAATGAATTGTTCAGCCGAAAATCGATACGTCCCCGGTGCAGCGCGGCGGCTGATCCCGTGGAGCCGGATCTCTGCGTCCACCGGCGTTGAAAACTCGAAACAGACTGTGCCGTCCCGCCATGTCCAGGCAGATCTGCAGATGCCGTGCGGGGTATGCAGCTCCGCCTCGAACGATCGCAGCCGCCGGTCCGGAACAGGCGCAAAGAGCACGGCTGCATAGCCCGGCTTCCCCGGCCGGATGCCGCCTGCCGCGCCGTACAGCCAGTCGGCGACCGCGCCGTAGGCATGGTGATTGAACGAGTTCATATCCGCGCTCCAGAACGAGCCGTCCGCCTTTCGGCTGTCCCAATGCTCCCAGACGGTCGTTGCGCCCATTTTGACCGAGAACAGCCACGATGGCGCTTCCGTCTGCAAAAGAAGGTCGTAGGCCGTCTGCGCATAGCCGTTTTCGCTCAGAGCGTGTAATAGATACGGCGTTCCGACAAAGCCGGTCGTCAGGCGGTTTCCGTTGCGCCGAACCAGCTCCGCAAGCTGCGCGGCGACGCGTTCCGGCTCTGCCGTAAGACCGAAATGCAGCGCCAGCGCGCATTCGGTCTGCGTCCGGCAGTCCGGAAACGTCTTCTGATGTGTAGTACGAATTGTTTCAAACAGTTGGCGGTACGCAGCGCCGTCCATATCCAGCGCGTCCATCGCCTGCGCCAGAAGCTGCGCGGAATGCGCGTAAAAGGCCGTTGCGATAAACTCCTTCCGGGAAGCGCCGGTATAATTATCCTCTCCGGCGTCGAGCGCCAGCCAGTCGCCGTACTGGTGGCCGGTGTTCCAGATGCAGCCGTCTCCGGCGGCTTTGCGCACATATTCGACCCACTTCTGCATCATGGGCAGGTGCTCGCGCAGAAGCGTCTTGTCTCCGTATGCCTGATAGAGCTGCCACGGGCAGATCACCGCCGCGTCGGCCCACGCCGAGCCGCCGCAGAACAGCGCGGGATCTTTCGTAAACAAGCCGACATTGGGGACAAAGTGGGAAACCGCGCCGTCCTCGCGCTGCTCCGCCGCCATGTCGCGCAGCCATTTCGCAAAGAAGCGCTTTCCGTCAAACGTATGGGCGATCGCACGGACGGAGACCTGTGCGTCGCCTGTCCAGCCAAGCCGCTCGTCGCGCTGCGGGCAGTCGGTCGGCACGTCCAGCAGGTTGTCCTTTTCGCCCCAGACAATATTCTGATACAGCTGATTCAGAAGCGGGTCGGACGTGTGGATCCAGCCGGTTCTCTGGAGGTCGGAATAGACGCAGATCGCTGTGAAATTCTCCGCCTGCCACCCCTCCGGCGCTTCATCCACGCGCAGATAGCGGAAGCCGTAAAACGTGTGGTGGGCGCGGCCGGTCTGGATTCCGCCGCGGCAGATATATTCCATTCTGGCTCTTGCGCTGCGGTAGTTTTCGGTATAGAAATTCCCGTCCGCGTCGAGCACCTCCGCGCAGGAGAGCACGATGCGCTCGCCTGTGCGGGCCTGCACGGTAAATTCTGCATAGCCCGTGATCTCCTGCCCAAAATCGAGCACCGTTTCGCCCTTCGGCGTATGCAGAACAGCGACCGGCTTGAGCCGTTCGTGCTCCGTAATGATCTCGCCCTCCTGCGGGATCAACATCTGTTTCCCGCAGCTGTCCGTCCGGCAGAAGCGCCAGCTTTCCGGCGTGACGCGCGCGTCATACGTTTCGCCGTCGTAAATGTCGCTGAACCGGATCGGGCTTTCGGCCCATTGCCAGCTTTCGTCGGTCGCGTACTCCCGCGTACCGTCCGCGTCGGTCAGCTGCAGCGCCGCCAGCAGGCGCGGGCTGTCCGCAAGCGCCTGATAGGCACCGGCGGAGATCCGCCCGGCGAACCAGCCCTTTCCGAGCGTGACGGTCAGCTCGTTTTCCGCGCGCAGCAGCGCCGTCAGATCGCAGGCCTGCACCTGCAGTCGCGTCGGATAGCTTGTCCAGCCGGGGGCCAGAAAGAAGCCCCCGATCCGCTGGCCGTTCAGAAACGCCTCGTAGACACCGAGCGCGGTGATTTCCAGCTTTGCTGTTGTGCCGGGGCGCGCGGTAAAGTGCTTTCGGAAAATGGGGCATACCTCGCCGATATCCTCCGACGGACAGATCCAGCTTGCGTGCGCTAAAATCTGACTCATAGGTTTCACCAAAGCATCGTCATATAGACCATATTTGCTGTCGCGATCTGCCCCCAGTGCGTGGCGACCGGCTCCGCGCAGCGCGTTCCGTGATCGAAGAAATCAAGCTGTTCTGTTTCCAGTTCTTCGAGCCGGTCGAGCCGTCCGGCGCAGTAATCAGCCAACCGTGCCCGGCAGGTTTTTATCCGCTGCATCAGACCGCCGAGCCGGAGATCCTGCACGTCAAAGCCGTGCGGCTTGTTTTCCCGCATCCACTGCGCCTGATAGACAGTATGGAAGCGCTCCAGACGCGCAAGCGTCTCGTCAAGCTCCGCAAGCACAGCATGAAGCGCCGCTTTATCGCCAGCGTGATACGCCGCGTGGACGCGGACGCCGAGCTCCGCCTTGATCTCCAGCACGCGGCACAGCGCGCCGAGCGTCCGGAACAGATAGCCCCACTCCGGCAGCGTTTCCAATGCTTCCAGTCTTTTCGCGCACGCACCGAACTGCGCGCCCTCGCCGGGCAGAACGGTCTTGTCCATCATGCCCATGAACGGGTCGCTGTACAGCAGGAATTTATCCGGGTTCCGAACGTTGTCGGCAAGTCCATTGCGCGTTCCGGGCAGGTCGAGCTGCATAAAATCGTCGAACGCCGCGCCGAAGCGCTGCGCAAAACGCGTCCTGATCGTCTCGTCGTCCGTCTCGCCCTTTGCGAGCTCCGAAGCATAGAACAGCGACGGCAGGAGCGTAAACGGGGAGCATTCCCCGCCGTCGTCGCCCCACATGGTCAGAAACACGTCCTGCACGCCGTGCTCCCGGCAGCTCGCAAGCGCCGCTTTTGTGATATTCATGCTGTAGCCGTTGTGCGGGGCATAGCCTGTCCACTTCCAGAGGCCGCCCGCAAACCATGTGCCGGGCTTGAGCGTCTGGTGCGCTTCGATCATGCCGTCGTAGCGCGCTTTATCCGTCGAATAATAGTCCCAGTAGACAAGTTCCACGTTTGCCGGGATCTTTTCGCGCACAGATTCGTCGATCTGCGCGTTTTTGGCGTAATACTGTCCGCCGGCTGCCAGCTTGAAGAACATATCCGACCACATGATGAAGCGGAAGCCGTATGCTTCGCCGATCTCGCATACGCGCCGCAAATGCGCAAGCAGCGCCTGAGAGCGGTCACAGTCGCCGTGCTGGTTATAATACCGGCCGCGCGCGAACATCTCCGCCTCGTCCATGCCGAGATGGATCGTCCGGCAGGAGAGCGACGCGGCAAGGCTCCGGAACATGTGGTCAATGAGCGTATACACCCGCTCGTCGCCCGCCAGCAGAATGTCGTCCGTGTCAAAATGCGGCCAGTATTCCGGCCAGCGCTTGATGGCGTACAGATGCGCCAGCGTCTGGATGCAGGGCATGATCGCCATGCCGCGCTCTCTGGCGTAGGCATCCAGCCCGCGCAGCTCGGCCTGCGTATAGCGTCCGCGCATATAGCCGAAGTACGGCTCGTCCGATACCTCATAGGTATCCTCCGTGTATAAAAGCAGGGTGTTGTATCCGAGGCTTGCCGTGAGATCGACCCACTTTTTGAGCGTGTTCAGATTCGGCACAGCGTTTCTCGAACAGTCGAGCATGGTTCCAAACGTGCGGAACGGCATTTGATTCTTCATTCGGATTTTCCTTTCTGCCAGGCAATTCTATCTGCTGCACCATATTTTAATGTAAGGCACACACAATTTCAACATCTTTAGCGTCAGTTGACAAGGGCACGCACGCTTGCGGGCCGGACTGGGCCGCCGTCTGCTGCGTTATCGTCCTTGACATACGCCAGTATGTCTGCGTCCTCTGCCTTGCAGACAACGCCCCAGACCGGCCGGCAAGTCCTTCGGAGTTTTTCACGGAGGATAAACGGCGGCTGGCCAGGCAGACGAGGCAGGCGGGCTGTCGCCCGCCAACGAGGATAACGACGCCAGCCGTCGTTTTGCCCCGTGAAAAACCGTGTGTGCCCTTGTCAGCTGACGCTATCCATTTGCATGCAAAACGGGCAGGATGAGACCGCTCATCCTGCCCGTCCTTCAGTCAGTCAGACCAAACATCCTGATGGGGTCGTTTCTTTACCTGGCCGCCAGCCATGCGTCGATCTGGGACTGCATTTCGGCAATGATCTGCTCGACGCCGGCGTCCTTCAGCGCGGCGTTGAACGCCTCGAGCGTGCTGTCAACCTCGACTGCACCGCAGTTGAGCGCGGGCAGATATTCTTCGGCGACAGCGGAGCACTGCGCGATCTGGGTTGCAACAGGCTCGGAGTCGAATGCGAAGCCGAGGATGCAGGAGGCCTGCGCGTTGGCATTGATCTCGGCAGTTTCCGGCCAGGTGCCGACCTGAGAAGCGTCGGTGTAGTACTCGTTGAAGACGTTGCCGACGAGGAAGCTCAGCATGCCGGGATAGTCGCTGATGGGCTGAATCAGGCCGTCAGCCTTGTCGCCGACGAACTCATAGTCCGTGCCCTCAATGCCGTGGCAGATGAGGTTCAGGACTTCGGGATCGGAGTCAAGGAGGTTGATGAACGCGACGGCGCGCTCGACGTTCCTGGAGGTCGCGGAGACAGCGGTGATCGTCGCCTGCACAGCGCCGGTCGTCATGGCGCAGTCGCCGAAGGCGATGCCGGTGATGTCATAGCCGCGGAGCTGGCCTTCGGTGATGTCGCCGCCGGGCTTGTGGGCCGGGTCGGTGTCGATCGCACGGATGTCATTCTCACCTACAGAGTCAGCACCGGTGACGGCGTCTGCCGGGAAGTAGCCCGCCAGATTCCACTCGCGCATCTTTTCACACAGAGCCTTGAATTCTTCAGACTCAAACTGGTTGAAGACAACGGGGGTTTCGGCAGCATAGTAAACAACACCCGGCGTCGTATTGGAAACGATCACATCATAGCCAAGATAGTTGACCATATTTTCATAAATAAGATGACCGTAATTATAAATCACAACGGCATCCGGCTCACTGGCTTTGATGGTCGCAGCATACTCGTCCAGATCGTCGAGCGTCTTGACAGTGCTGGGATCGAAGCCGTACTTGTTCAGAAGCTCGGTGTTGAAGCGGATACCGGTCTGACGGACATAGATCTGCTGAAGCGGAATGCCGTAGAGCTTGCCGTTTACACGGATTGCATCCCAGACAGAGCTGTTGAGATCAGCGACAACGTCAGGAGCGTACTTATCCAGAACGTCCTGCGTCAACTCCGCATAAGCGCCCTTCGCAACGGCGGGCAGATACGGGTTCCATGCGCCGGTGAAGCAGATATCAAATTCCTCGCCAGCCGTGAACTTCATGTTCATCTTCTCGGTGTACTCGCCGAGGGGGATCATCTCGAACTCGATCTTGGCGTTGATTTTTTCCTTTGTGATCTCGTTGAGTTTCTCATTGATGGCCTCAAAGCCGGGGAAGCTGTCCTGCAGCGCGGGGAATGCCCAGTGCAGCGTGACTTCTTCTGCGAAGGGATTGTCATCTGCCGGGGTGTCAGCCGGAGTTTCGTCCGCGGGAGCGGCGGGTTCCGCAGTTTCGGTGGGAGCGGTGGTTTCTTCCTGGGAGGGCGTCGCAGTCTTGGCGCAGGCGGTGAACATCGCCAGAACCATCAGAGCCGCCAGAAGCAGCGCGAGGAACTTTTTCATTTGTGTTTCTCCTTTTCATTTTTATTATGTCATACCGTTCTGTCAATGATTTTATTCTTTGACAGATCCGATTGCCATACCCTTGACGAAATATTTTTGGAAGCGAGGGAACACCAGCAGCATCGGCGCGACTGTCAGCACGCACATTGCCATACGCATGGCCTCGCCTGGAAGCTTTGCGGCTTCTGCGCCGAGCAGCCCCGTAGACGCGTTATTCTTGAGAAAGTCGACCTTTTCCAGCATACGCTGCAAAAGCAGCTGAATCGTCACATAATTGCCGGTATCCATATACATCATGGCCTCATAGTAGGCGTTCCAATAGGCGACGAACAGTGTCAGGCAGATCGTGGCCAGCGCGGGCTTTGCAAGCGGGAACATGATGCGGCAGAAGATCTGGTATTCGCTTGCACCGTCGATTTTGGCTGATTCGATCATGCTGTAGGGGAGTTTTTCGTAATAGGCACGCATGACGATCGTATTCATGGCGGTAAATGCGCCCGGCAGGATCAGAACCCAGATCGAATTTTTCAGATCCAGCAGCTTGACATAGGTGATGTACTGCGCCGCCATGCCGCCGCTGAAAAACATCGTAAACGTCACGAACAGTGACAGCACACCGCGCCAGCGGAAGGTCGTGCGCGAAATCGCATAGGCATACAGGCTCGTGACCAGACAGCCGATAGCCGTTCCGACGACGCTGACAAAAATCGTGGTGCCGTAAGCCTGCCAGAGCATCTTACTGTCACGGAACAGATAGGAATAGGCCGAGAAATCCAGATGCTTCGGGAGCACGCGGAAGCCATACAGCTTGATGTCCTCGGCACTGGAAAGCGACACGGACAGCACACAGAGAAACGGATATAAAATGCAGAGGCACAGCACGATAAAAACTAGATAGATGAGCACTGTTCCAAAACGGCTTTTCTTTTTCATTAAAACAGCGTCCCCTCTCCGTTGATTTTTTTCGTGATCTTATTTGCTACGACCAGAATGATAAAGCCGACAACCGACTGACACAGGCCGATGGCCGTGGACATACCCACGTCGCCAGTCACGCGCAGCGCGCGGTAAACATAGGTGTCGATCACGTCCGTCACGCTGTAGAGCATGCTGGAGTTTTTGGTCAGATAATAGAACATGCCGAAATCCGCGCTGAAGATCCGGCCGAGCGACAGGATGAAGAACATGGTCACGATCGGACGGATGAACGGATACGAGATCTTCCACATGACCTGCCAGCGCGTTGCGCCGTCGAGCTGCGCCGCTTCAAAATAGGATTTGTCGATCGACAGCAGATTTCCGTAATAAATAATAATGCCGTAGCCCATGTTTTTCCACAGATAGCAGACAAGCAGAATATGGGGCCACCATTTAGGCGTCATGTACCATGAAACGGGCTCTTTTCCGAAGAAGGTCAGGATTCCGTTGACAATGCCGTTGACGTCGGCGAGGTTTGCGTAGAGCGCATACGACGCTGCGACCCATGAAACGATAAACGGCAGGAAGATCACCGTCTGGAACGCCTTGATCGCGTGGCGGCTGTTGATCTCATATAAAAGAAGCGCCAGCAGAACGGTGATGACCGTGTTGCACAGCAGGAACAGCAGGTTCAGTCCCAGCGTATTGCGGATCAGCCGTCCGAAGGTACCGGATGTGAAGAAAAACTCAAAATTCCTGAACCCGACCCATTCGCTTCCGAAGATGCCAAGATTGAATTTATAATTCTTGAATGCCAGCACCAGACCGAACATTGGCAGATACGCAAACAGCGCCAGAAGAATGATGCCCGGCACGCACATGGAAAACAGCTGTCGGGTATCCTTGCGCAAGCTCCGGTTATAAGAAGACCGTCTGCGGATTGTGCCTGGTTCCTGTTTTTTCGTTTCTGCTCTCATCAATACGAACCACCTCTGTCTTCTCGTTGTCGTTTTCGCTAAATTCAGTATAGTGACGAGGCGCGCATTTGTAATCTTTGAATTTTCGCGATCGCTTTGAATTGCTCTGAAAACGGACTTTGATTTTTGAGCGCGACTTTGATTTTTCATGATTGTGTTGAAATACGTGCCGGGTTTGTGATATTTTTTAGGCGTGCAAATGGTTTCCGCCGTCTGCTTTGTGGAAACTGCATAATCGCGATGCGCTGCATGGAGAGGAGGCTGACTCGTGCGGCTGATCAAGTCCAATGTTCCGACCGAACGAAAGAACAGCTTTTTTATCAAGGTGCTCAGCGGCATTCTGATCTTCTGCCTGCTGCTGGTGTCCTTCGTTTTTCTGCTCATTTATCAGAACGTCAAAAAGCGGAGTCTGGAGCAGTCTTATCTTGCGGAGCAGGAGATCGTCTCGAACGTCAGCTATTCCGCCTCCATCATGCAGGACACCGCTTCGTCCATGCTCACGCAGCTCAACGGCGACCCGAAGCTCCTGCAGCTGATCTACTCCATGAATACTGAGAGCCTGTCGGTCATCCAATCCATGCAGCTGCTGCAAAACTATACGCGCGCGTCGTCCTGGCTGGATTCTGTATATATCTATTGTGCCGAGGAAGACCGCGTCTGCTACTCTTACACCATCGGCGGCACCTATCAGCTTTCATTCTGCGCGCTGGACCGCTTTTTTGATGCGGCGTTCATCAAAAATCTTGAATCTGCTCTTTATTTGCCGCAGAAGCCAGTCATGCGGCAGGCCCGCTACCGCGACGCTTCTCCCGACAAAACCATTTTCAGCTATGTGCTGCCGGTCAAGAACTCGCTCAACCGCTATAACGGCTTCTTCGTTGCGAATATCAGCGCCGAGCGGCTGATGCAGCTTGGCTTCGGTATGACAAACGGTACGGAGCGCCAGCTTCTGATCGTGGACGCGAAGGGGCAGACCTATACAAGCGGCATGACGCTGCTGGAACAGGAACAGACGGCCGCCGTGATCGAGGCTGTGCTGGGCGGGGCCGCAGAAAGCGGCCAGATGGTCGTGCAGGGGGCGAATGCGATCTGCACATGGGCGCGCTCTGCCGATACGGATCTGTATTTTATCAGCTGCATCCGTGATTCCGCCATTTCGTCGCAGCTGCGCGCGCTGACGCGCTGGTTTTTGCTGTTCTATCTGGGTATCGTGGTGTTTGCCGTATTGATCTCCGTCTATCTGACAGTCCGTATCAACCGCGAATACGCCGCGCTGCAAAAGCAGTATACGCTTTCGGAAAAGCGCTACGCCGAAAACTACAGCTACATCAAGCATGCCATTCTCCGCAGCTTTTTTACGCTCCGAAGCAGCGATTTTGTCATCGGGCGGCAATTTGCCGACAACGGGATCGAGCTGGAGCAATATTCCGGCTTTGCGCTGTTCCTGCTCCAGCTCCGGCAGCGGGAGCTTTCGGACGACAATCAGAATACGTCGTACCGCAGAACGCATTTTCTGCTGCAGGAGCAGCTGGACAAGACGCTGCCGCAGGGCACACGCTATGAGCTGGTCGATATGCTGCAGGGCCGGTTCCTCCTTGTCTGCGAGCGGCCGGATACGGCGGATACGCAGCCGCTTGCCCAAACGCTTTGCGCGGCATTCTCCGAAGCGGCGCAGTTTTCCGTCTCCGGCGTCTGGAAGGACGGGATCTCCGCTGTCGATCAGCTTCCCGCAGCCTACCGCGCGCTGAACGAGCGGCTGGACCTGTTGTTCTTCTATCCCGCCGGGCACTTTGTTTCTCTCGCAGAGCTGGACGCGCGCCCGGCCTTTGGCAAGGCGCAGGCAGAGCAAGTCCGCAGCGAAGCGGTGCAGGCGCTCTGCACCCAGCGCTTCGACGATGCGTCCGCGGCGCTTGCGGGCTTCTTCGACGCATGGTTTGAGCCGACAGCGGATGTGCCGTATACGCTCGACCTGCTGATTGCGGGCGTTTCTGAATATATCGCGACATTCAAGCGCGCCTATGCCGTGACGATGGAATATAACCCCGCGCGTTTCCGCACGGAGGTTCTGCGCGCGGAATCCTCCCGCGCAGTCAGGCGGCTGTTTCTGGATCTGGTGCAGGATGTCTCCTGCGCGTTTGCCAGCATTGACAACCGCAGCAACTATATTGATGCGCTCATCGGCTATATAGAGCGCAGCTATGCCGATCCAAAGCTGAACATCGACGCGCTGGCCGACCATGTCGGCCTGTCCTCGTCGCACATTCAGAATATTTTCAAGGCGGCCACCGGCAGCAGCATTTCGGCCTATCTGCGCCGTCTGCGGCTGAATAAGGCGACGGAGCTTCTGGAGCAGACGGACATTCCGATCAGTGAAATTGCGGAACGAACCGGCTTCGGAAATTCCAACTATTTCTACACCGTATTCAAACGCCACTATTCCATTACACCCACTGAATACCGGGCCAAGCGTCCGAATTTGAATGATACGAGGAGTTAGCATCATGTTTACTGCGATTGTGATCGGCTGCGGCGACCGCGCCGCGACCTATTGTGAAGCGGCTGTTCATCTTCTAAAAAAATGAAGGTCATTGCCGCCATCGACCCGGATCCTGTCCGGCTGGCGTATATGCAGACGCGCTTTGACGTTCCGGCGGCGCAGTGCTATCGGGATATGCAGGACGTTCTGAAGCAGGGGCGCATTGCCGACTGTGTGATCGACGCAACGATGGATCAGTACCATCTGCAGACCGCGCTTCCGTTTTTGGAGCAGGGCTATGATATGCTGCTGGAAAAGCCGCTGGTCAACAATGAACGCGATCTTCTTCTGCTGCGCGACACGGCAAAGAAAAGCGGCAGCCGGCTGACCGTCTGCCATGTGCTGCGCTACACGCCGTTCTACCGCAGGATCAAGCAGATGCTTCTGGACGGCAGGCTCGGCGAGATCATGAATATCCAGACCAGCGAGCGCGTCGGTACGTTCCACTCCTCCGTGTCCTATCTGCGCGGCAAATGGAACCGCGAGTCGGAATGCGGCTCGTCTCTGCTGCTGGCCAAATGCTGTCACGACATCGACCTTCTCTGCTGACTCAACAATACGACTGTTCCGGCGCTCGTCGCCAGTCAGGGCGGCCGCAGTTATTTTATTCCCGAAAAAGCGCCTGCGGGAGCCGGGACCCGCTGTCTGGTCGACTGCCCGGCGTCCGTGCGGGAAGGCTGCGGCGTCGGGATGCACATGGGCGGCGATGTCGGACTGATGCGTGATCTGTGCGCCCGGATGGAGGGCGCGCCCGCGTCCATTTCCACGACGGACATTTCCGACTCCATTATGTCAGGAACGTTCCCGCCTTCGGCTGGACGGTCGTTGATGAAAGCAATGCAGAGAATCCGGAACTCTCTGCATCCGAAACCCGGCTGGAAAACCGGTTCTACACCATTACGCTGGACAAGACCGGCTGTCTGACGAGCATTTATGACAAGGAAAGCAAGCGCGAGGTGCTGACCGGGCGCGGCAATCTGCTCGAAGCCTTTGACGATCATCCCCGCGACTGCGACAACTGGGAGATCTGCAATTATTACACGGAAAAGAAATGGGACATCGACGATGTGCAGGCAATCACCACACAACAGGACGGCGTTTCCGCCAGCGTCCATATCCGCAGACGTTTTCTGAACTCGACCATTGAACAGGTCATCACCATCTACGCGGACGCACGGGGCATTGATTTCGACCTGCGCGCCGACTGGCACGAGCATCATGTGTTCCTGAAAACGGCGTTCCCGGTGGATATCCTGTCCGACAAGGCGACGTATGAAATTCAGTACGGCGCGGTCGAGCGTCCGGCACACCAGAACACGTCGTGGGACGCAGCCAAATTCGAGGTCTGCGCGCAGAAATGGGCAGATTATGCCGAGGCCGGTTATGGTGTGGCGCTGCTGAACAACAACAAATACGGCTATGCCATCCACGACGGCGTGATGCGCCTGTCGCTCATCAAATGCGGAACGTATCCGAATCCCGTCGCCGATCAGGGTCTGCACCACATCCGCTATCAGCTTCTGCCGCACGCGGGCGACTGGCGCGAGGCCGGAATCCCGAATCTGGCGTATGCGTTCAACTGCCCGCTGCTGGCGGAAAAGGCAATCGGCGGCGGAGCGCTGCCGGATGCGTTCAGTCTTGTCCATGCGGAGCCGGAGAACATCATTGTGACGGTTGTAAAGGAAGCCTGTGACAATGACGCGATCATTCTTCGTGCCTATGAATCGCAGGGCCGGCGCACCGACGCGGCGTTCACGCTGGGCTTTACAGCGAAAGCCGAGCAGGAGACGGATCTGCTCGAAAAGCAGGTCTATGCCGGCCTGCCGCTGGAAGGAACCCGCATCCATACGCAGTTCAGACCGTATGAGATCAAGACGTTCCGCGTTGAGAAAGGATAATACATGATACACGCAATACACGCACCGACGAATATTTCTGGGATGAAATGAAAGTGTAAATGCAAATGGAACAAAAATGCAATCAGATGATGAAGCGGCCTGATTCGATTCCGAATCATTACCGCCCGATCCCCTTTTGGAGCTGGAATGACAGATTAGAGCTGGGTGAGCTGCGGCGGCAGATCGGTGCGATGCAGGACGCGGGCATGGGTGGATTCTTTATGCATGCGCGCGGGGGCCTTGAAACCGAGTATCTGAGCGAGGACTGGTTCCGGGCGGTGGAGGCTTCGGTGGATGAGGCCAAAAAGCGCGGGATGCAGGCTTGGTGCTATGACGAAAACGGCTGGCCGAGCGGCTTTGCCGGCGGCAAGTTGCTGGAAACCCCGGAAAACTGGGCGCATTATCTGCGCTTTGAGAAAAAGCCGGAATTTGATTCCGCCGCGCTTGGCGTTTATACGCTGGAAAACGGCCATCTTCGCCGCGTCACCGGCACGGAAAACGACATTTCAGAATATCTCTGCGTCTATGATTGTCAAAATTCCTCCACGGTGGATATTCTCAACCCGCGCATCACGGATGCGTTCCTTGCGCTGACGCATGAGAAGTATTTTGAACGCTTTGGTGCGGAGTTCGGCAAGGGCATCGCGGGCTTCTTCACCGATGAACCGCAGTATTTCCGCTATGAGACGGCGTATACGCCGGTGCTGCTGACCGAGTATGAAAAGGCCTACGGCGCGGGCGTGCTTGATCTGCTGGGCGCGCTGTTTGTGGACTGCGAAGAAGCGCCCGGCTTCCGTTTCCGCTACTGGCGGCTGATGAACGTGCTCTATACTGAAAATTTCATGGGCCGGGTCTACCGCTGGTGCCTGGCGCACAACTGCCGTCTGACCGGGCACACGGTCGAGGAAAGTGAGCTTTACACGCAGATGTGGTGCTGCGCGGGTGTGATGCCGTTTTACGAGTACGAAAGCATTCCGGGCGTGGACTGGCTGGGGCGCAGGATCGGCACGGAGCTGGCTCCGCGTCAGGTCTCGTCCGCCGCGCAGCAGCTTGGCAAACAGCAGGTGCTGACCGAAACGTTCGCCTGCGCGGGCTGGGACGTGACGCCGAAGGAGCTCAAGCGCATCGCCGAATGGCAGTATGTGAACGGTGTGAACCTCATGTGCCAGCATCTGTACCCGTACTCCATCCGCGGCCAGCGCAAGCGGGATTATCCGGCGTTTTATTCGGAGCACAATCCGTGGACGGATGAATTGAAGACATTCGACGGCTACTTTACGGAGTTGGGCTGTCTGCTGGCCACCAGCCGCGAGCAAGCGGATGTGCTGATCGTCCATCCGATGCACTCGGCCTATCTGACGTTTGACCGCGCGAACGACGAAGCGTCGGTGCGCGACGTTGGCGAACCGTTCAAGGCGCTCATTGAGCGCTTCGGCGCGGCCGGTATCGGCCATCACTACGGCGACGAGCGGCTGATGGAGAAATATGGCGGCGTCAAAGACGGCAGACTGACCATCGGGCAGTGTACATACTCTTACGTTGTGATCCCCGACTGCGATACGCTGGACAGCAGCACTGCCGCGCTTTTGAAGGACTATCTCGCGCAGGGCGGACGGCTGATGCTGGCGGGGCGGAAGCCCGCGCGCATCGACGGCGAGCTTGCCGACCTCAGCTTCCTGCAGACGAATCTGACATGGGACGCGCTTGTGCGGGAACGTGCGCTTCTGCCGGAAGCAAACTGCGATGTGCGCTGCACGCTGCGCTTTGCGGAGGGTGGAAATTTCCTGTTCGCGGTCAATCTGTCTGAGACGGACACGGCGGATGTAGCGGTAAAGCTCCCGTTCACAGGCGTGGAAAGCTATGATCTGCTGACACATGAAACGAAAGCAGCTGCCTTTGCAAAGACGGCGGATGGGATCGCAGCGAAGCTGCATCTTACCCCCGGCGAGTCTGTGCTTCTCATGCAGAACGATTCCGCGCCCCCGCAGGCGCAGAAAAGCCCCATTGCCGAGACAATGGAGCTGGGCGGAACATGGACGCTGTCCGCGCCGGTGCAGAACAGTCTGACGCTGGACAAGGCGGCGTTGAGTTATGACGGTGTCAGCTACACCGAGCCGCTGCCGGTTCCGTATATCTCGGAACGGCTGCTGCGGGAGAAAACGAACCGGAAGCTCTGGCTGCGCTATGCGTTTACGGCGGATTTCCTGCCGGATGATCTGACATTGGAGCTGGAAACGCTCCAAAACACAAAACTGTCTGTGAACGGTACAGAAATCGACCTGACCGATCAGGGCGTGCTTGACCGCTCGTTCGTGCGAGGGAGCATTTCCGCATTTGCGAGAACAGGCAAAAACGAGATCGTGTTGGAGCTGGACTATTTCCAGTCGCAGCAGACGTATGACGTGTTCAACGGCTACTATTACGGAAGCGGCGAGGTCACGGAGACGCTTATGAACTGCGTCAGCTATGAAACGAATATTGAAGCGATGTATCTGTTCGGGAGCTTCGCTGTGCAGCCGGACTCTGGCTGGCAAAAGGACAAAAACGGCGTTCGATTCGGCGGCCGCTTCCGCCTCTGCGCGCCGGTCACGGAGCTTGAACCGCAGGATATTACGGTGCAGGGCTTCCCGTTCTTCCACGGAGCGCTGCGCCTGAAGCGCACGATTGCTGTGCAGGACACGAGTTGGCAGCTTCGCTGTGCGGGCCGCATCCAGTATGCGCGCGTATTTGTAAACGACCAGAAGGCTGGAACGCTCCTGTTCAGCGATACGCTTGATCTTTCGCCGTATCTGCATCCGGGTGAAAATACGCTGGAGCTGGAGCTGATGGCCAGCAACCGCAATCTCCTTGGCCCGCACCACAATGCGGCAGCGCCCGAGCCGATGTCGGTCGACCCGACGCTATTTTCGCTCTATGGAAGCTGGCGCGACGGAAAGAGCAAGGGATATCGGGAGGATTATGCGTTTGTGCGGTTCGGGCTGGACGTATTGCGGTTGGAGCGTGACGAACCCCGCTTTCCGCGGTCGAAAAGAGTTTTGATTTAGGGCATACCGTCCATCGGAAGGGGGCGGAGCTCAGACGTCCGCCCCTGTAAGCCGGACGGGCACACAATACAGCGGCAGAAAAAACGGCGCAGGCGGAAATGCCTGCGCCGTTATGGCTGCTCAGTGTCTGTATTTATCGTCGAGCGTGGCCTTGAGCTGGCCGTCGGCGACCTCGCGGATGGCGAGCGTGACGGGCTTTTCCTCGAGCGGCTCATGCGTGAGCTCGGACTCGATGGACAGCTGACGCGCGCGGTGCGCGACCACATTGACAAGCAGATAGCGGCTGTCCACATTCTTGAGAAGTTCCGACATTGCGGGGTAAAGCATTAGATTTCCTCCTTTATGCAATGGATGCGATCCATCATTTTACACTTTTCCGCGGTCATGATCGCAAGCAGCTCCTGCGCTGCATGCTCGACCGTGTCGTTGACGACGAGATAATCATATTGTCCGGCCTGGCTGTATTCCCATTTTGCCCGTTCCATGCGCTTTTCCATCAGCTCCGGCGAAACATCGCCGCGCTTTTCGAGCCGGCGGCGGATCTCGTCCATCGACGGCGCGGTCAGGAACACAAGGACTGCCTCCGGCAGGCGCTTTTTGATATTCAGCGCGCCGACGACGTCGACATCCATCACGACGTCGATCCCGGCCTCGAGCGCGGCCTGAATAGGCTTTAAGGGCGTGCCGTAATAATTGCCGACATATTCGGCATGCTCCAGAAGCTCGCCCGCAGCGATCATCCGCTCAAACTGCTCCCGGGTGACAAAATAATAGCTTTTGCCGTCGACCTCGCCGGGACGCATGGGGCGGGAGGTCGCGGAGACGGAATACTGGATCCGGTCACGCAGCTGCATGACGCGGTTCAGGACAGAATTTTTTCCAACGCCAGAGGGGCCGGAGATCGCGAACAATTTTCCCTTCATGGCTGCGAATTCGTCTCCTCCGATGATTTTTCTTCCATGCGCGCGCAGATCGTCTCGGGCGTGACGGACGAGAGGATCACATGGTCGGTGTCCATGAGCAGAACGGACTTCGTTCTGCGTCCGAACGAGGCGTCGAGCAGCATGCCGCGCTCACGCGCCTCCTGCACGACGCGCTTGATGGGCGCGGAGTCCGGGCTGACGACGGCCAGGATCCGGGCGGCGGCGACGGCGTTGCCGAAACCGATCGAAATGAGCTTCATGTCTGCCTCCGGTCACTCGATGTTCTGCGTCTGCTCGCGGATCTTTTCCAGCTCCGCCTTGAGCTCGACGACGGTGCGGGCCTGCTCGAGATCGTTGCCCTTGGAGCCGATGGTGTTGGACTCGCGGTTGAATTCCTGCAGCAAAAAGTCCAGCTTGCGGCCGATGGGGCCGCCGGACGTCAGCATCTGGTCGAGCTGGTTCAGGTGGCTGCGCAGGCGGACGATCTCTTCATCCACGGCGATCTTATCGGCGTAGACGGCGGCCTCCTGCAGAATGCGGCCCTCGTCGATGTTCGTCGCGCCGAGCACCTCCTGCATTTTTTCGGTCAGACGCGCGCGGTATTCCGCAAGCGTCACGGGGCTGCGCGCCTCGACCTTTTCCACAAGGGCCAGAACGGTCTTCGCGCGGCTGCGGAGGTCGGCCTCCATGGCGGCGCCCTCCTTTTCGCGCATGGCGTTGAATTTTGCCAGCGCCTCTTTGACGACGGACAGGATATCGTCCGTCAGCTTCTGCTCGTCCTCCTCCTGCTTTTCCACGACGAAAACGTCGGGCATGTGGGACAGGGCGGTAACGGAAATGTCGTCACGGACGCCGTAATCGGCGGCGATGGACTTGAGCGCGGCGAGATATCCCTCGAGCACGGGCTTATTGAGCGCGATCCTGACGCTCTGATCCTCGGTGACGTTGACGGTGATGAACATATCCAGCTTGCCGCGGTTCACGTTCGCCTTGACGAGCGATTTGACCGCTTCCTCGGCGAAGCCATAGACGCGCGGGAGCTTGACGTTCAGATCCAGATAGCGGTTATTGACTGCCCGCAGCTCGACGGTGATCTCGCGGCCGTCGATGGTTTTTTCCGCGCGGCCGTAGCCGGTCATACTTCTAATCACGTTATTTCCTCCATTTTCTTCAAGTAAGCGCTGATTCAATCGGCAAGCGTTGTCAGCGAGAGATTTTGTCACAAATGAAGGTTTGAAAAACGCAGGAATACTGTATGTATTTCAAGTTTTTTCAAACCGCACAGCTGGGACAAAAGATCCGCTGACAGCCGCAGACGATTGGATCAGCGGTTACGCAAGGCCTATTCGGCGGGCTCGTCCGCTGCGGCCAGCGTCGCGGCGATGGAATACTGGCCGATGGCCCCGGCGGTGTCAAAGCCGTCGACGTACACCGTGACCGGCACCTGATACGTTCCCTCCTGCGTGTAGCCGCTCATATCGGCGACGATGCGGATGCTGTTCGCGGAGATCCGCGGCGCGTCGGCCGCGTCGGCGCGGACTGTGACCTGCACCTGCTGGGACAGGCTCGTGGCCTTGAATTTCTCTTCATCGACGCCGACGAACACGATGTTTGTCGTGCGCAGCGTCTTGATCTGCTTGCCCTTGATGGTGACTCTGACAGAGACGGTCTCCTCGCCGGAGACATTTTTGGCCTCGTTCGGGATCAGGATGGCGCGTTCAACCGTCTCGTCGTTGCTCGGGAGCGCGGACAGGTCGATGGGCTCGAGCTGGATGGCGTTGAGGCCGTCGAGCACGGTGGAATCGCCGGAGAGCGTGATGGCCTTGGGCTCGTAGTCCCAGTCCAGATCCGCCAGCTTCGCGCCGCCGCCCTCGGTGAACTGCACCTCGATGGGCACGACCTTATATTTGACGATCTTCATCGTGACCTCGACCGCGTCGGCGCTGAGCGTGAGCTGCGTCGGGTCGACCTGCGCGCCGTCCTTGTCCAGAAGCACGAACGGGACGGATTCGGTGATGGTCTTGTCGACATTGCTGCGTTCGATGGTGACCTCGGCATGGTCGACGGTGTTGACGATCGACTCCGGGCCCTCGATGGTGATGGAATCAAAGTCGAAGCTGGTGCCGTCGAGCATATAGCCCTCGGCGATCCTGACGTTGGAGAAATCACCCCGCACCTCGACGGGCTTGCGGATCTGGCGCTCGACGGTAAAGGTGATGCTGGCGGGGGTCTTGTCCATCCTTGTGATGGACGAAGCGGACACGGCGCTGGGAAGCGTAATGTCGTAGGACATCGTGTAGTCCTTCGTGCTGCGCACCTTGGACACGTCGATGACGGCCTTCAGCTCGTCCTTGTGCTGGTCGAGCGTTTTGAGATCGGCGTTTTTGCCGTAGAAATGCACGGAAACGAATTCCTGATAATCGCCGGTGATGACGAGCCCGTGGTCCTCGCGCAGGACCTCCGCGCCGGAGAACGTCACGGGGATATTGCCGATGGTCAGATCGACGTCCGGGTTGACGACGGTCATGACGTAGACCCACAGGCACATGGCCGCGAGGATAGAGACGATCAGGGAGAAGAGCTTACTTTTCATTGCGCACCGTCCTTCCTTTTGAAGCACGCGGCGAGCCGTTTGAAAAGCGTCTTCTTTTCCGTCTCGTCCGCGATCAACTCATTGGCCAGCAGCTTCTGCAGCGTCTGGGGGGCCAGATGCCGCTTGAGCATGCCGCCGATGGCGACGGAGATCGTGCCGTTTTCCTCCGAGACGATCACGACCACGGCGTCGGAGACCTCGCTCGTGCCGACGCCCGCGCGGTGGCGGGTGCCGAGGTCGCTCGGCAGATGCGGATTGTCGCTCAGCGGCATGACGCATCCGGCCGCGGCCACGCGCCCGCCGCGGACGATGACCGCGCCGTCGTGCAGGGGAGAGTTTTTAAAGAAGAGGTTCCGCAGCAGCTGCTCGGACAGCTGCGCGTCGACGATGGTGCCGGTCTTGAAATACTCGTCGAGCGGCGTCTCGCGCTCGAACACGAGCAGGACGCCGACGCGCTCGCGCGACATGATCTCGCAGGCCTGCACCGTGGCGGAGACGGCGCTCTGCTCGATGGACGCGCCCGCCTCGGTCGAAAGCAGATGGAAATGCAGCTGCGCGCCGACACGCTCGAGCGCGCGGCGAAGCTCCGGCTGGAACACGATGATGAGCGCGATTGCGCCGACCTCAAGGATCTTGTTGAGCAGCCAGTTTAATGTATAAAGATTCAGCACGTCCGTCAGCAGCGTAATCGCCAGCAGCAGCAGGATCGCGCGGGCCACGCGCGCTGCGCTCGTCGAGCGGATGAGACGGAGGAGCGAATAGAAAATTATCGAAACGACCAGGATATCGACAATATCTGAAATCCCGATGGCAGGGACCTGATACAGAAGATTCTGGAAGAATTCACGGATCGTAGCCATAGAGTCATTCTCCCACTGATACTTATAGATAGTATGAATTATACTCCAAATTCTCCCCCCGCGCAAGCCCATGCGGGAAGAAAGTTTTTGGGAAGAAAAACAACAGAGATCCGCCTGCCGCCCCAAAGGCTCCCCTTCCAGGGGCCGATTCCCCCTATCAGGGGGAAATGGCCCGAAGGGCCAATAGGGGTAGGGATGCTGGCGCGAAGCGCCTGAGAGGCCGCGGAAGGCAGTTGTATCAAGTGGAAGCCCCTCCGGCGAATCCGTATGCACAGCCGCATTTCATTGTAGGGGCCGATGCCCACATCGGCCCACGCGGGATATACCGATTTTACGGAAATCTCCGGCGAATTCGTGCCGTTTTTGTGGTCGACGATGCACTTGTCAATGTAGGAACACTTTCTGGAATTTGCAACTGCTGTCCAGCATTTTCTTTTGCTTCTCCAAAAGAAAACGCTGGCAAAAGAAAACGAGCCCGGGGGGATTTCGATTTCCCCCCGGAGCCCCCTTGAACCGACCAGAAAAACCTCTTCGGTTTTTCTGGACTTTTCCCGCGAGATTTGTAACAGCCCAAAATTACGCACATCCAAAGGCTCCCCTGAAAGGGGAGCTGGCGCGGAGCGCCTGAGAGGTTGCGGCAGGCAAAAGCGAAAAGCAGAAGTCCAATGCGAATCCATATGCACTGCCAAATTCCATTGTAGGGGCCGATGCCCACATCGGCCCCTACAAGGCGCACCAAAGAGGCTCCCCTTCCCGCGCGGGGCGCGGCAAGAGGAGGCTTTAGACGGCGCTATGCAAGACAGCTTCGCATGATCTTTGCGGTTTCGAAGATCTCCCGGTCTGTGTTGAACGCGGAGAGGCTGAAGCGGACTGTGCCGGTTTCGAGCGTTCCGGCGGACTCATGCGCGAGCGGCGCGCAGTGCAGTCCCGCGCGCACGCAGACGCCCTCGGATGCAAGCCGCGCGGCAAGCGTTTCGCAGTCCGTCCGCGCCGCGCACACGGAAAGCGTCCCGCTCTGCATTTCGCCCGTAAACAGCCGCAGCCCCGGAATATCCTCCAGCAAGGACGCGAGCAGCTTCCGCAAACGGATCTCATGCGCGAGCAGGCGCTGCGGCGTCTGCTGCCGCACAAATCGCAGCCCGGCGGCAAGCCCGCAGATGCCGCAGACGTTCTGCGTCCCGGCCTCGGCATGATCCGGCAGCTCCGGCGGCATATCCGGCAGGCGCGAGGCGCTGCCGCTGCCGCCCTCCAGAAGCGTCTCGGGCGTCCGGGCGCACAGGAGCAGTCCCGTCCCCTGCGGGCCGTAGAGCGCCTTGTGGCCTGGCATGCAGACGAAGTCCGCGCCGAGCGCTGTCAGGCGCACCGGCAGCAGCCCCGCCGACTGCGACGCGTCGAGCACGAACGGAACGCCGCGCGCGCGGCACATGGCCGCGATCCGCTCCACCGGCAGGATGTATCCGAACACATTGGACACATGGGTACACACGACGGCGCTCGTGTCCGGCGTGACGGCGCGGTCAAAGGCGGCGAGCGTGTCCGCCGGGTCAAACAGCCGCCGTCCGGCGACGGCGATCTCCGCGCCGATATGGTGCAGCGGACGCAGGACCGCGTTGTGCTCAAAGCCGGAAATGACGGCGCGCCCGCCGGGCTTCACAAGCGTTTTGATCGCCAGATTCAGCGCGTGTGTGGCGTTCATGGTAAACACGACCTGCTCCGGCTGCGCGTCAAAGAGCGCCCCTGCCAGGCAGCGGCAGTCATAGACCGCGTCAGCCGCGCGCATGGCGGGCGCGTGCCCGCCGCGGCCGGGCGTCGCCATGCGGCGCATGGCGCTCTGCACCGCGAGGGCGGCTGCGGGCGGCTTCTGGAGCGTCGTGGCTCCGGCGTCAAGATAGATCATAGCTGCGCCTGCTCCAGAAAACCGTTCGGATTGACGCGGTAGGCCCCGGAAACGGGGCTGTTCCACGCGCGCAGGAGCTGCGCGGCATGCACGCCGTCGGCCCCCTCCACATAAACGCCCCACGTGCAGCCGAGGCTCGACACCTCCTGCGGTGCGCGGCGAAGCTGCGTCCACAGCCCCGCCTCATAGAGGATCCGCCTGCCGGACTGCGCCGCCGTCTGGCTGCGGAACGTAAAGAGATAGGAAAACATGATACTCTCCTCCCGCTCTATCGTATGCGCGGGCCGCGAGATCCGGCACGGTTCGGCAGGATAATATTTATTCAGAAAAAATTCATAAATATTCTTGACATTTCTTTACCGCGCTGTATAATGAAATCCGTTATGAGAGAGGCTGCGGCTGACAGGAGTAGGGCACGTATCCGGCGGGAACCGGGCGTCTGAAAGGGAAAGCCGCCGAAGGGCCCGCGCCGTTCCCGCAGCGCCGGTACCTGGGACGCAGGAGAAGATCCTGCGGACTGTCACGGGTCTTCCGTGGAGAGCTGTCATGCGCGAACATGCGATCAATGTGCGTCATGATGGAGGATCATGACGCATTTTATTTTTAGGAAGTGGGATCCATGAAAACCAAAGCATCCAAATCCAAAACGATTCTGACCAAGATCGTCGCGATCGTCATTCTGGCGCTGCTCGTCACTGCGGCGGTCAAGTGCGTAAACGGCGCGTCGCTGGCGAACACGGCATGGTCGCTGCTGCCGCCGGTCATCGCGATCGTGCTGGCGCTCATCACGAAGGAAGCCTACAGCGCGCTGTTCATCGGCGTTGTGGTCGGCGGTCTGTTCACGTGCGGCTTCACGCCCGTGGCGACGCTCGACACCATTCTGAATGACGGTCTGATCGCCGCGATCTCCGCCAACGCGGGCATTTTCCTGTTCCTCGTGCTGCTGGGCATCATCGTCGCGCTCGTCAACGCGGCGGGCGGCTCCGCCGCCTTCGGCCGCTGGGCCGAAACGCACATCAAGACGCATGCGGGCGCGCAGCTGGCAACGTTTGTGCTCGGCATCCTGATTTTCATCGACGACTATTTCAACTGCCTGACTGTCGGCTCCGTCATGCGCCCGGTCACGGACAGCCACAAGATCTCCCGCCCGAAGCTGGCGTACCTGATCGACGCCACTGCGGCTCCCGTGTGCATGATCGCGCCGATTTCATCCTGGGCCGCTGCTGTTTCCTCCACGGCGGAGGGACTCAACACCGGCATGAGCGGCATTGAGCTGTTCGTCAAGGCCATTCCCTATAACCTCTATTCCCTTCTGACCTTCGTGTTCATCCTCGCCATCGTCGCCATGAAGTTTGATTACGGCCCCATGCGCAAATATGAAGCAAAGGCCGCGAAGGGCGATCTGTCCGCGCTGGCGGAGCAGGCCGGAGAGTCGGCCAATCCCAACGGGCGCGTGATCGACCTCATTCTCCCGGTGCTGGTGCTGATTGTGACCTGCACGGTCGGCATGGTCTACGTCGGCGGCTTCTTCGGTGCCGACATGTCCGGCGATGCGTCGTTCGCGGGCGACTTTATCGGCGCCTTCGGCAATACGAACGCTTTCGTCGGCCTGCCGTGGGGCGGCATCATCGCGCTGGTGCTGACGGTCATTTATCTTGTCGCGCGCAAGGTGCTGTCGTTCAAGGAGGCCATGGCCTGCGTGCCCAAGGGCTTCATCGCCATGGTCCCGCCGATCATCATCCTGACGCTGGCTGTCTCTCTGAAGACCATGATTAACGCCCTCGGCGCGGATGTGTATGTCTACGATCTGATGTTCGCCGCGTCTGAGTGGCTGTACAGCATGCTGCCCGCGGTCATTTTCGTCGTGGCCTGCATTCTGGCCTTTGCCTCCGGCACGAGCTGGGGCACGTTCGGCATTCTGATCCCGATCGTCACCGCCGTCTTCCCCGCCGACAGCACGCTGCTCATCATCGGCATCTCCGCCTGCTGCGCAGGCGCTGTGTGCGGCGACCACTGCTCCCCCATCTCCGACACGACCATCATGGCCTCCGCCGGCGCGCAGTGCGAGCATCTCGACCATGTGTCCACGCAGCTGCCCTATGCGATCACGGTCGCGGCCGTGAGCTTTATCGGCTTCATCGTCGCGGGCTTCGTGCAGAACGTGTTCGTCACGTGGCTCGTCAGCGCGGCGCTGCTGCTCGGCGTACTGCTGTTCCTGCGCGCGGCAGAGCGCAAAAAGGAAGCGTAAGTCAAATTTTACACCCCCCTCCACCGCCGGTGGAGGGGGTATTTTTCTGCCGCGGGGGCTTGTTTTGCAGACTCTTCCGGATATTGATAGATTCTGGTATTTCCGTATTTTTTGTGTGCAGAATCCCTGTCTTTTTCATGGAATACCGTGAATCTGATGATTGAAAAACGAACGCGCATCCGATATAATAAAGTAGAGTTTTTTGGACTTTTTCCGCCCCGGCTTTTCCGGAGGCGCTTTTGATAGAGGAGGAGCTCGCAGCATGAAGTCTCTACCCGTGTTCGAAACGGACAGCCATCGCAGGGCGCGCAGGCGCAGACAGTGGTACCGGCTGGCGCTGGTCTGCCTTGCGGTTCTTGTCGCAGGCGCGACCGGCTATGCGCTCATTCATCCCGCCATCACCATGACGGGCACGGCGCATACGCATGACACGAGCTGCTACACGCAGGTCGTCTCCAAAACGGAGCAGGCGCTCTCCTGCACCTTCGCGCAGGCGCACGCCGAAGATACGGCCCGGATTCTCCATCTGCACGATCAGAATTGCTACGACGCCGCCGGTATGCTCGTCTGCCCGCTCGAAGAGGCTGAGGCGCACACGCATACGGAGGCGTGCTATGAGACGCCGGAGGCACATACGCACACGGAGGACTGCTATGCGCGGCAGCAGGGCGAGCTGATCTGCGGCGAAGCGGAAACGGAAACGCACCGGCACACGGACGACTGCCATGCATGGACAGAAACACTTGTCTGCGGTCTGGACGAGGGCGTGGCTGCCGAGCCCGTTTTGATCTGCGAAAGGCCGGAGCTCACGCCGCATGCGCATACCGAAACCTGCTATGGCGAAGACGGGACGCTGCTATGCGAGCTGCCGCAGATCCTGACGCATCAGCATGGCGAGGAATGCTTTGCGGCCGTTACCGTCCCGGCGGACACGCAGACGCTGACCTGCACGAACACAGACCCCGCGCACATTCACGACGCCCTGTGCTACGGTACCTGGGAGCTGACCTGCGGGCTGACGGAGGGCAGCGCGGAGCCCGGAGACGCCGAGGAGCCCCCGGCAGAGCCGGAGGCTCCGGAGGAAGCGGAAGACCCGGAAGATCAGGAAGAAACAAAGGAAGACCCGGAACAGCCCGAAGAACCCACGGCGGACACGCAGGACGCGGCAGACGAGGCAGATGAAGCGGCGGTTAAGACCTTCCGGCTCGGATATTACCGCATCTGCGACGGAAA
Organism: uncultured Oscillospiraceae bacterium; assembly: GCA_934646185.1. Taxonomy (GTDB): domain Bacteria; phylum Bacillota; class Clostridia; order Oscillospirales; family Oscillospiraceae; genus CAG-170. Next base: position 103,069 of record CAKUEH010000003.1, read on the forward strand.
GCCGTTGCTGATCAAAGAGGAAACGACCGAGCGGGCGACCGCCGCATTTGACGGATCGACCCGGTATTATGTCACGCCCACCGAACTGGACGAGGTCTATCGCGCGTTCGGCTTTGACAGTGCAAGCTATGCCGGCGAGCTGTTCTTCCCGCACACGGACAGCCGGGATGCCCGCGTGATCTGGGCAGACTGCGCCCCTGTATACGATGAAGACAGCAGAGAATGGCGGATCCCCCTGAGCGCGCAGGGTAAAAGCGACCACAGCTATGTCTATTATCTGCCTGCCAACAAGGAGGGCAGCGCAAGCTATTTTACCGGCAGCAAATCGCTGTCCGATCCAACGTTGCTTGCCGAAAATACGTTTTATACCATTACCGTGACCGCGCCGGAGGCGTCCGGCATTCAGACCGGCGTAGTACATGAGGTGCTGACAGGCAGGGGGTTTATGATCGAGCTGCCTGACGTGGAGGGCTATGTCTGGAAGATCTCCAATCTCAGCACCGGCGAACCGCTCGAGCCGTCCAGCACCGTCCGGCAGGATCAGACGATCTCTTACGTTTTCGACACCGTCAGCTGCCCGATCCGGATCGCCGCCGTCAAAGACGGCAGCGAGGACCGTCTGGCGTGTACCATCCGGTATACCGCCAACACGCTTGCCTCGAATCTCAGGGATCTCAGCTATATCGTAACAGTCGGCAAGCAGTATGTCATCACGGACGGAACTGTGGGCGGACTGCCGTCGCTTGACGAGACGGTCGACCTCGCCCTGACCGAAACCCATACGCTGCGCGAACCGGACATAGATGCACTGAAGGCCGGCGAATCCAGCAACGCCATTCAGGAAAAGGCCTTCTTCTATCGCTTTGCAGGCTGGCGCGTCAAGGGCAGCGAGGCTGTATTCCCGGCCGGTACGCCGGTACACGCCTCTGATCTGGCCGTGTATGAAAGCGACAGTGACCTCCTGGAACTGGAAGCTGTCTGGACGCCGTTTGACGCGCGGGAGAAGATCCCGACCGTCAACTTCTATGTCTGCCTGGCCTGCGAGATCATGGACAGCCGCGACAGCGGCGTTCAGGGAAACCCCATCGGAAAGTTCACAGAGTCCACGTTTGCTGCGAAGGTCCTCGGTACGGATACAAACACGAATGTTCAGGAGCTCTATGCACCGGTCACATCGGAGGGCTCCACCAACGCATATGCTGTTGACACGGAGCTGCGCGCACTCACGCAGACGCCCTGCGACGACGGTATTACGCTCTCGGCGTTCCCGTCCGACGAGGAGGTTTTCGCCGCCATCCGTTCCAGCAGCCGCTCATATTCGATCACGATCGACGGCAAAGAGATCCCGGCACAGAATCTGACTACGGAATATTTCAAGGTCCGCTGGTACGTTCTGAAATACCACGACACCGACGGCTGGCACATTGACGGCGTTCTGGTCGCCAAGCAGGCGCAGCTGCGCGTCACGAAATCCTTCCTCGGCGACGCAGATGCGATCGAACGGATCAAAGGCCAGACAGGCAACAGCGCCTATCAGATCAAAATGAGCGGCGTCCACCCGTCCGGCGAGCAGGAGGTGGACGGCGGCACCTATTACCTGACGCTTGATCCAGCGACGAGGGAAGACGATCCTCACATCTTCGGGTATGACAACTACGACGAGGCCACCGACACCTACACCTGGATCGTGACGGGACGTATCGACGGAAAATACACATTCACGGAAGAAAACTATCGGCCCACGTCCGGCAGCGACGCGCAGTGCGCGGCCTACTGCCGCGTGAGCGACGCTGACTGGCTGACCGGCAGTGCGGTGAACGACGTTTATATGGAGGCCTATCCGGAGGATCAGCCCCAAGATACCTACAAGACCGTCTCGTTCCGGAATTATTACCTCCAGCCCAAAACGCTGACGATCCATAAGATCGACGCCTTTACCAGTCTTCCGCTGGCTGGCGTGACGTTCACGCTCTCCCGTGCGGATCAGATGCCGCTGACGCTGTACCGCAAGCCGGGCACGAGCATGTATTCCTACATGACAAGCACCGACTATTCCGAGCGGGTCGAAAACGGGCAGATCGTGACTGATGCGAACGGCGACCTGTTCCTCTCGCTCGAAAAGGGCTTCTATGTGCTGGAGGAAGCATTCCCGACCGGCTATTCCGGCGCGGCACGCATCGAATTTACCGTTGACGATCAGTGCCGGATCACTTCGTACACTCCCCAAACGTCGGACATCACCGTCGCGAACGGCGGAGCGTCGATGATGATCCGCAACCAGTCCCATCTGCTCACAAGCGTCAAGGCCGTGAAGGACTGGGGCTCCACGCCGGAGGATCGTCGCGCGCCGGTCGTTGTGAAGCTGCTGTGCAACGGCGCGCCGCTCAGCGGACCGGAATATACGACGACGCTGAACAGCAACAACGGCTGGACATACGAATGGCACGATCTGCCGCTGTTCACGGACGGGAAGCTGGCGGTCTATTCGCTGCATGAGGCCATGATCGGCAATACGACCTACGACAAGACTGCCGATTCCGATGGCTACGCAAATTATGAGGTCACATATGACGCCGCGCGATACAGCATAGACGGCAAAGACTACACAGCAAAGGCACACTGGACGGATGAAACCGGCGTACATTATTACGCCAGGCATGTGCTGCTCACCGTCCACAACTGGCTCGACGGAAACAGCGGACAGATCCGGGTAACCAAGCAGTTCCAGAACGCCGCGGGCAGCACGGTCGGCCAGATTGAGGGTGCCTACACCTTCGGAGTTTACACGGAGGAAAACCCAGGCGGCGCTCCGCTGGCGACGGCCTCGATCGAATACCGCAGCGGCGCGTCCATTCCGGCAGACGGCATCGTCCGGTTCGACGGACTCAAGATCGGCGGCACCTATTATGTCTATGAGCTGGACAGCAGCGGCAGGCCCATCGCGAACGGCAGCACCGCAGTCATCGGCGGCAAGCCGTTTCTGGTGTCCGGCAGCGGCATGGCGGTCACGCTCGGCAAGGATGCGCCGACCGGCGCAGTCACAGTCACAAACTGCGTCGCGTATCCGGCGCTTCCCATGACCGGCGGCGCGGGCCCGGAGCCGTTCCTGCTCGCAGGCGGCCTTCTGAGCGCGTGCGCGGCAGGCGCGCTTGCACTGCGCAGGCGCAGAAAACATTGATTTTCGGAAATTCACTGCAAAATCGCATGCATCGGCCCCTACAAAGGCTCCCCTTGGGCTCAAGGGGAGCTGGCGCGGAGCGTCTGAGGGGATTCGAACGCTGCAAATTTCAGAGCACTCCGAAATCTGCCGCAAATCCCCTCCGTCATTTTCTTCGAAAATGCCACCTCCCCTTACCGCGCGCAGCGCGGCAAGGGGAGGCTTTTGTACATGTATATACGCGGAGAATCCCCTTTGTCCCCCCTTCCGGGCGGCTTTTGCCGCCCGGTTTTTTTGCGCGATTTAACATTGCGGCGGAAAATTTGACCGAAGTTTTACCGGATCGTGCTTTCGGATTTTAGACGGCGGCAGTATTCTTTTGACCGTAGACGAGATGTCAAACAAATCAAAAAAGGAGATCATCAAGATGAAAAAGATGAACAAAATTCTGACGACTGTACTTGTCATTGCCCTTGCCGCGCTGACGCTTGCGGGCTGTGCGAAGAAGGACACCTCCCCCGTCACGACCGACGGCTCGACCTCGATGGAAAAGGTCGTCGGCACGCTCGGCGAGGCGTTCAAGGAAAAGGAAGGCATTGACGTGACCTATAACCCCACCGGCTCCGGCTCCGGCATTCAGGCTGTTTCCGAAGGCCGCTGCGACATCGGCCTGTCCAGCCGCGCGCTGAAGGACGATGAAAAGGCGACGCTGACCGAAACGACCGTCGCGCTCGACGGCATTGCCATGATCGTGAATCCCGAGAACCCCGTTTCCGACCTGACGGTCGAGCAGATCGCTGATATCTACACCGGCAAGATCACCAACTGGTCTGAGGTCGGCGGCAATGACGCCTCCATCGTCCTCATCGGCCGCGAAGCCGGTTCCGGCACGCGCGACGGCTTCGAGTCCATCACCGACACCAAGGACGCCTGCCAGTACCGTCAGGAGCTGACCTCCACCGGCGACGTCATCACCACCGTCTCCCAGAACCCGGACGCTATCGGCTATGCTTCCCTCGCAGCGCTGAAGGACACCGTCAAGGCCCTGACCGTCGGCGGCGTGGCCCCCACGGAGGATACCGTCAAGGACGGCAGCTATGTCATCCAGCGTCCGTTCGTCCTCGTGACGAAGACCGGTGAGAAGCTCTCCGAAAACGCGCAGAAGTTCTTCGACTTCGCCCTGAGCGCGGAAGCTGCCCAGTACATTACCTCCGCCGGCGCTGTCCCGGTGAACGGCTGATATGAAAAAGAAACAGACAATGGAAGACGTCGTACACGGCGTCTTCCTCCTGTTAGGATTGGTCACAGTCGGGTGTGTGCTGCTCATCACCGTGTACCTGATCCTGTCCGGCCTGCCGGCGATCACAAAGATCGGCCTCGGGAAATTCCTGTTCGGCACGGAATGGGCCTCGACGGCCTCCGACCCGAAATACGGCATTCTCCCCTTTATCCTCACCAGCGTATACGGCACGTGCGGCGCGATCCTGCTCGGCGTGCCCGTCGGGTTTCTGACGGCGGTGTTCCTGTCTAAAATGGCCCCCAAGAAGCTCCGCACCGTCATGGAATCGGCGGTCAGCCTGCTGGCGGGCATTCCGTCGGTCGTCTATGGCCTTGTGGGTATGCTGGTGCTCGTCCCGGGCATCCGGAAGCTGTTCCACGTGTCGGACGGGGCGAGTTTGCTTGCCGCGATGATCGTGCTGGCGATCATGATCCTGCCGTCCATCATCAAGGTCTCCGTCAACGCGCTCGATGCCGTTCCGAAGGAATATGAGGACGCATCGCTGGCCCTTGGCGCGGCTCCGGTCGAAACGTGGTTCCGCGTGTCGGCCCCGGCGGCCAGAAGCGGCATTGCAGCCGCCGTCGTGCTGGGCGTGGGCCGCGCCATCGGCGAGGCCATGGCCGTCATGATGGTCTCTGGCAACGCGCCGAACATGCCGTCGCTGTTTGAAAGCGTGCGCTTTCTGACCACGGCGGTCGCAAGCGAAATGTCCTACGCGTCCGGCCTGCAGCGGCAGGCGCTGTTCTCCATCGCACTGGTCCTGTACCTGTTCATCATGCTCATCAACGCGGCGCTCAACTTCTTCCTGAAGCGCAAAAAGGAGTGAAACCATGCTGACTAACAAGCTATCCGCGTCCAGACGGGCGTATACCGCCGTCATGCGCGCGCTGCTGCTCCTTGCCGCTGTGCTGACGGCCGCGCTGGTCGTGTTCATGATCGCGTATGTGCTCTATAAGGGTCTGCCGTATGTCACATGGCACCTGATCTCGACGAAGCCGAGCTACATCACCGGCGCCATCGGCATTCTGCCGGACATCTGCAACACCGTGCAGATCCTGCTCGCTTCCCTGCTGATCGTTCTGCCGCTCGGCGTGGGCGCGGCGGTCTATCTGACGGAGTATGCGCAGAACAAAAAGCTCGTCGCGGCCATTGAATACGCCGCCGAGACGCTTTCCGGCATTCCGTCCATTATTTACGGTCTGGTCGGCATGCTCTTCTTCTGTGAGTTTCTCGGCATGCAGACGAGTTTGCTTGCCGGCGCGCTGACGCTCGTCATCATGAACCTGCCGACCGTCCTGCGCACGACGCAGGAGAGCCTGCGGACAGTCCCGCAGAGCTACCGGGAGGGTGCGTTCGGCCTCGGTGCGGGCAAGTGGCGCGTGGTGCGCACGGTCGTGCTGCCGGGGTGCATCGACGGCATTGTGACCGGCTGCATCCTCTCCGCGGGCCGCATCCTGGGCGAATCCGCCGCGCTGCTTTTCACGGCAGGCTTTGCCCACACGCTGAACAAATTCGTCATCGGGCTTGCCAGCCCCGGCGCGACGCTGACGGTCGCGCTGTACGCCTACGCGAAGGAGGAGGGCGAATTTGACGTCGCCTTCGCCATCGCGGCGATCCTTATGATCTTAACGCTTCTCATCAATCTCGCCGCCGGGATCGTCGGAAAACAGATCCAGAAACGGAGCCGGCAATGAAGGCTGTCAATCCCTGCGGTCTGAAGCGGGCCGCGCTCATCAACGATCTGTCCTGCTTCGGCAAGTGCTCTCTGAGCGTGTCCATGCCGATTTTGTCCAGCTTCGGCGTGGAGACCGTGCCGCTGCCGACCGCGGTCTTATCGACGCACACAGGCGGCTTTACCGGCTTCGTCGTGCAGGACATGACGGAAAACATGCGGCTGTTCGCCGCGCACTGGAGGCGGCTCGGCGTCAAATTTGACGCCATCGTCACCGGCTACTGCTGCACGGTCGAGCAGATCCGGCTGACGGCGGAATTCATCCGCAGCTTTGCCGATGAACATACGCTCGTGCTCGTCGATCCCGTGCTGGGCGACCGCGAGGCGCTCTACACCGGCTTTACCGACGCGCACGTCGACGCCATGCGCGAGCTGTGCAGTCTGGCCGATCTCATCACGCCCAACCGCACGGAGGCCGCGCTGCTGGCCGGGCTGTCCTTTTCCAGCGCGGATGAGACGCTTTTATACGCGCAGCAGGTCAAGGACGTGATCATCACCAGCGTCGGCTCCGGCAATCGCATCGGCTATCTGGCGCGGCTGGACGGGCGCGTGACGCTTGTGCAGAAGGAAGCCGTCGATATGATCGTGCATGGCGCGGGCGACGTATTTACCAGCGCGCTGTGCGGCGAGCTGCTGAACGAACAGGCGCCGCAGACGGCGCTGCTGCGCGCGGCGGACTTCTGCGACAGCTGCATCCATGAAACGGCCAAGCGGCAGCCCGGCCACTGGTACGGGCTGGCCTTCGAGCCGGTATTGAAAGGAACTCGTGTATGAACGATATTATCACAGTCAAAGACCTGCAGCTCTGGTACGGGCAGACGAAGGCGCTCAAGGGCGTGTCGATGAACATCCCTGAAAAGAGCATCACGGCCCTCATCGGCCCCTCCGGCTGCGGAAAATCGACGTTTCTCAAGACGCTCGACCGCATGAACGATCTGATCCCGGGCGTGCGCATTGAGGGCGAAGTCCAATATAACGGGCAGGATATCTTCGCGCCGTCCGTGGACGTGAACGAGCTGCGGCGCGAGATCGGTATGGTCTTCCAGAAGCCGAACCCCTTCCCCATGAGCATCTACGACAACATTGCCTACGGCCCCCGGACGCACGGCGTGCGCAGAAAGGACGAGCTGGACGAGATCGTCGAGCAGTCGCTGCGCGGCGCGGCGATCTGGGACGAGGTCAAGGACCGGCTGAAAAAGAGCGCGCTGGGTCTTTCCGGCGGCCAGCAGCAGCGGCTGTGCATCGCGCGGGCGCTGGCCGTGCAGCCGCAGGTTTTGCTGATGGACGAGCCGACAAGCGCGCTCGACCCCATCTCGACCTCCAAGATCGAAGAGCTCGCCACAAATCTGAAGGAGCAGTACACCATCATCATCGTCACGCATAACATGCAGCAGGCGCTGCGCATTTCGGACAAAACAGCGTTTTTCCTTCTGGGCGAGCTGATCGAATACGACGACACGCAGAAGCTGTTCTACCAGCCGAAGGAAAAGCGCACCGAGGATTACATCACCGGGAGGTTCGGATAATGAGAAGCAAATTTGACCAGCAGCTCGCCCTGCTCAATGAAGAGCTGACGCAGATGGGCGAAACGTGTGCAAAGGCCATCTGCCTTGCCGCGCAGGCGCTCGAAGAGCAGAACGCAGCGACCGCCGCGCCGGTCGCGGAGCTGGAAGAACAGACAAACGAGCAGGAGCGCTCGATCGAGGCGCTGTGCCTGAAGCTGCTTTTGCAGCAGCAGCCGGTCGCGCGCGATCTGCGGCAGATCTCGGCAGCGCTCAAGATGATTACAGATATGGAGCGCATCGGCGACCAGGCGGCGGATATCGCGGAGATCATTCCGTTCTTCCTCAGTCACAACACGTTTGACTGCACGCTCGTCTGCCGCATGGCGCAGCAGGCCAGCTCCATGGTCACGCAGAGCGTGGACGCCTTTGTCCGACGGGACGTCGATCTGGCCCGTTCGATTGCGAAGCAGGATGATCTGGTCGACGAGGATTTTTCCAACGTCAAGCAGGCGCTGATTGCCGCCATTGCCCGCGAGCCGGGTCAGGGCGAAGTCGCGCTGGATCTGCTGATGATCGCGAAATACTTTGAACGCATCGGCGACCATGCGGTCAACCTGTCCGAGTGGGTCGAATTCTCCGTCACGGGCGTCCACAAGCACGACGGCGTGGAATACGAATAAGCTCCCCTTTTCAAAAGCCGCAGGCCCTTCTCCGGGCTTGCGGCTTTTTGCCGCGTGTATTATAATAATTATACGGAAAAGGAGGACTGTCTATGGACGATTCGATCATCCGGCTCACGGACAGGCCGGAATTGAAAGCGCGGGCCGCCGCGTGGTTCCATGCAAAATGGGGCGTGCCGGAGCAGGCATATCTGGACAGCATGGAGACCGCGCTGCGCAGAGAAAGCCCTGTGCCGCAGTGGTATCTGGCGCTGGAGGGTACGCGCATCATCGGCGGTATGGGCGTCATTGAAAACGATTTTCATGACCGCAAGGATCTGACGCCGAACGTCTGCGCCGTCTATACCGAGCCGGATCGCCGCTGCCGCGGCGTGGCGGGCGCGCTTCTGCGGTTCGTCTGCCGGGATATGCACGAACAGGGCGTCGACACGCTCTATCTGCTGACCGACCACACCGGCTTCTACGAGCGCTATGGCTGGGAATTCTTCTGCATGGTACAGGGCGACGGAGAAGAAACCCCATCGCGGATGTATGTGCATCGGTTCCGCGATGCATAACCGAAAAACACAACCGGCGCGGGAGCGCCCAAGGCTTCCCTTGGGCGCAAGGGAAGCTGTCAGCGAAGCTGACTGAAGGGATTCGAACGCAGCATATTTCGAAGCACTCTGAGATTTGCCGCAAATCCCCTCCGTCATTTTCTTCGAAAATGCCACCTCCCCTTCCCGCGCGGGGCGCGGCAAGGGGAGGCTTCGCCGCAATGATTTTCGTCCGCTTTTGACGCAAATTCCAGATCGTTTCTACAGGAGTAAATGAAACCGCTTATGAAAAAAGTCAGGATCACGGTCATGAAGGTGGGGTGTTATCCCGATCTGATGGCGGAATATGAAAACCCGATGGAGCATGCGTGCGATATGCGGCTTGGGCAGGTGTTCATCGCGGACGGGTGGAACCGGCCGGAGGGGCTCTGTCTGAGCGCATGGGAGAGTATGTCGCCGTTCGTGCTGGCGCTGGCCAGCGGCGGGGAGAATCTTTACGACGGGTGGATGAAAAATCCGAGATCCGCCATGATCTCCTGCAACGACGGCTTCCGGCCCGTGAGCTTTTTATTGGAGGCTGTCGACGCTTGACAGCTTTGCTATACTGAAAACAGAATACGAAACAGGAGGTTTTTCTCATGAGTAAAACACTTGTCGCTTATTTTTCCGCGTCCGGCGTGACGAAAAAGCTGGCGCAGACGCTGGCGGACGCCATCGGGGCCGATCTGTTTGAGATCGAGCCGAAGGTCCCCTACACGCGCGCCGACCTCAACTGGATGGACAAGCAGTCCCGCAGCACTATCGAGATGCAGAATCCCGCGTCCCGCCCGGAGATCGCGGGCAGCTGCGAACGCATCGCGGACTATGATACCGTTTTCGTCGGCTTCCCCATCTGGTGGTACGTCGCGCCGACCATCGTCAACACGTTTCTGGAGAGCTGCGATCTGACGGGCAAGACTGTCGTTCCGTTCGCCACCTCCGGCGGCAGCGGCATGGGCGGCACGAACAAGGCGCTCGTGCCGAGCTGCAAAGGCGCGCGGCTGCTCGAGGGCAAGGTCTTCCGCAGCAGCACAGACGCGGAGACCCTGCGCAAGTGGGCCGGGACGCTGAAATAAGCACGCGCGTCCGCGTTCTTTCTCCCGCATCAAACAAAGGAGGGCCAGACTATGCCTGTTCTTGCGCAGCTCGCCGTTGCGGCCGCTGTCTATGCCATTGACAGACCCTATTCCTACCGCGTGCCGGAGGAGATGCCGCTGCAGGCGGGCATGCGCGTGCTTGTGCCGTTCGGCCGCGGGAACCGCCGGACGGAGGGCGTCGTTCTGTCCCTGCAGACGGGAGACGCGGCGGGGCTCAAGACCGTCGAGCGCATGCTCGACGACGCGCCGATCCTGACGGACGGCCAGCTCCGCCTCGCCGCGTTTATGAAAGAGCGCTATTTCTGCACGTTTTACGAGGCCGTCAAGGCCATCCTCCCCGCCGGGTTCTGGTTCGACGAAAAGAAGACGCTGACGCTCGTGTCCGGCGCGCAGGACAAGCTGCCGCCCGGCATGGCGAATTCCAGCGCGGCGGCGCTCGTGCAGCTTTTGACGGATCTCGGCGGCAGCGCGCCGGAGCGGACGCTCCGGCAGCAGTTCGAGTCCCCGCAGACGTTTGACGCCGCCGTGCAGGCGCTGCGCAAGCGCCGTCTGCTGCGTGCGGACGCTTCGCTCACGCAGAAGACCGGCGAAAAGGCCGTCAGGGTCGCGTCTCTCGCCGTGAGCGCGGAGGAGGCGGAGCAGTTCGCCGGCAAAAAGCAGAGCTCCGCGCCCCTGCAGGCGGCGTTGCTGCGCCTGCTGTGTACCGTCGGCGCAGGCCCGTGCCGCGAGCTGTGCGAGCTGACCGGCGCGAGCATGCAGACCGTCTCCCGCCTTGCAAAGCTCGGCCTGATCGCGCTGTCTGAGCAGGAGCGGCTGCGCAGCCCGAAGCGCGAGGACGTACCGCCCGCAGGGCCGCTGACGCTGAGCGAAGAGCAGCAGGCGGCCTTTGACGGCCTGAACCGGCAGCTGCAGCAGGAAAAGCCCGGCGCGGCGCTTCTCTACGGCGTGACGGGCAGCGGCAAGACATCGGTCTATCTCGCGCTCATCCGGCGCGCACTGGATATGGGCCGCTCCGCTATGCTGCTCGTGCCGGAAATTGCGCTGACGCCGCAGCTGCTGCATAAGATGACGGCCCACTTCGGCAAGACCGTCGCCGTGCTCCATTCGAGCCTGCGCGTGGGCGAACGCTATGACGAATGGCGGCGCATCGCGCGCGGCGAGGCCCGCGTCGTGGTCGGCACACGCTCGGCGGTCTTCGCGCCGCTGGAAAATCCCGGTCTGCTGATTCTGGACGAAGAGCAGGAGCATACCTATAAATCCGAAAACGCCCCGCGCTACCACGCGCGGGAGATCGCGCTCTACCGCGGCGCAAAATCCGGCGCGCTTGTGCTCTTCGGCTCGGCGACGCCGTCCATCGAGACGATGTATCTGGCCAAAACGGGCGTTTACAGCCTGTATACGCTCAAAACCCGCTACAACGGCCGCGCGCTGCCCGACGCGCGCATCATCGACATGAAGCAGGAGCTTCGCGCGGGCAACGATCTCGATCTGAGCCGCGAGCTGGAGGAAGGCATCCGCGACGCGATCCTGGACAAAAAGCAGTCCATCCTGTTTCTGAACCGGCGCGGCAACAGCCGGTATCTGGTCTGCATGGACTGCGGCGACGTGCCGCAGTGCCCGCGGTGCAGCGTCCATCTGACCTACCACTCCTCCGGCCGCCGCCTGATGTGCCACTATTGCGGCTTTACCGCGCCCGCGCATGCGCGCTGCGGCAAATGCGGCGGCGCGATGAAGGCCATCGGCAGCGGCACGCAGAAGATTGAGCAGGAGCTGAAGGCCCTGTTCCCCGACACGGAGGTTCTGCGCATGGACGCCGATACCGTGCCCGCCGCAGGCGGGCATGAGGCGATGCTCAAAAAATTCCGCGAGCAGCAGATCCCGATCCTGCTCGGCACGCAGATGGTCGCCAAGGGGTTGGATTTCCCGTCTGTGACGCTCGTCGGCGTCATCGACGCGGACATGAGCCTGTATGTCGACAATTTCCGCGCCGCCGAAACGACATTCTCGCTCATCACGCAGGTCGTGGGCCGCTCCGGGCGCGGCGCGGACGCGGGCTGCGCCATGATCCAGACCATGACGCCGGAGCACCCCGTGCTGCGGCTCGCCGCAAGGCAGGATTACGATGCGTTTTACGAGCTGGAGCTGCAGATGCGGCAGCTGCGCGGCTGCCCGCCGTTTTCGGATCTGTTCACCATCACGGTCGCGGGACTGGAGGAACGCGGGCTGATCGAGGCCAGCGTCCGTCTGCGCGACGCGCTCGCCGCCAATCTTCAGAAGGAGCCGTACTGCCGCGCGCCCGCGCAGCTGCTCGGCCCTGCCCCGGCCAGCGTCGCCCGCGTCAACTATTCCTACCGCTATCAGCTGACGCTGGTCTGCAAAAATTCCGCCGCCATCCGCCGTCTGCTGGCCTTTGTGCTTGCGGAATTCTCCAAGGATCGTCGGAACAAGGGCATTACGGCTTTGATCGACATCAATTCCTACCAATAAAATGCGCAGCTGTTTGGTTATTTCGCCCAAACAGTTGCAATTTGTAATCAAATCTGTTATACTATCCCCGATTTGATGCAAAGAAAGGAGCGTGACAGAGTGAAAACCAGACTTCGCAGCCTGCTTTGGGTTTTCATGGCGCTGACCCTTCTTCTGGCCGGGACGACGCTTGTCCACGCATACGATATCTCCTTCTCCGACGTGCCGGAGAGCAGCTGGTTCTATGAGGACGTGATGACGCTGTCCGAATCCGGCGTCGTCAGCGGCTATCCAGACGGTACATATCGCCCCACGAAAAAGGTCACGACCGGCGAGTCGCTCAAAATGATCCTGCTGGCCGCGGGCTATCCGGAGCCGGAGCGCGCCGAGTCCCACTGGGCCAGAGGCTATCTGAATTTCGCCATCGATCAGGGCTTTCTCGTGCGCTATCAGGATATCTCCGATCTGGACGTCAACATGACGCGCGGTCTGCTCGCGAAGCTCGCCGCAAACGCGCTCGGGCTGACCGATCCCGGCACCTACGGCACGTTTACCGACACCGACAGCGTCTATGTCGAGGCGCTCTATGCCGCCGGGATCGTCGGCGGCTATCCGGACGGGACGTACCGCCCGGACGCATCCGTCTCCCGCGCGGAGATCGCGGCGATCGTCAGCCGCATCTACCAGAGCCGCGAGCCCGTGTTCCCCACGGACCCGGATCAGGACCCGGCTGAGATCACGCTCCGCACCACGGAGCAGATGGTCGCGTTCATCAAGCAGAAGGAAGGCTTTCAGGAAAAGGCGTACTGGGATTACGCCCAGTATTCCATCGGCTACGGCAGCGCCTGCAGCAAGGATGAATATCCGAACGGCATCACCGAGGCGCAGGCAGACGTTCTGCTGCGCGAGATGCTGCAGGGCTTTGAGGAAAAGCTGGACAAATTCCTGACAGAAAACAATATCTCCCTGAGCGACAACCAGTATGACGCGCTCGTCAGCCTGACCTACAACATCGGCTCCGGCTGGATGAAGGACAGCGCGCTGTCCACCATGCTCAAGACCGGGCTCTATTCAACCAACGAGCTGGCCTCCGCCATGGGCATCTGGTGCCATGTGAAGCAGTCGGGCGGCGACTATGTGATCCACGACGGCCTTGTCAACCGCCGCATCGCGGAGCTGCGCGTGTTCCTCTACGCCGATTACTCCGGCTCGTCCGACGGTTTCTGCTGGGTCCGCTTCACGCAGACCGAAAAGGGCGACCGCGAGCGCGATATCGCGTTCTACGAGACCGGCAGCGTCTACGATCCCCCCTTCGACGCCACGTCCGACACCGAGGTCTTCCTCGGCTGGTACACAGAGTCCGGCGAACTGCTGACCGATCTGACGGCCACAGAGAACCGCACCGTCTACGCGCAGTGGGAAAGCGATTTTTATTGAGCCCGGAGCTTGAAAGTCCGGATTATTGGACATAACGCATGATATACTGAGCGCAGATCAACCGAAAGGAGCGCTGCGCCATGGAAATTACGATGCGTTATGTCAGAGGTCATGTAGAGGTCTATACCGCGGCGGGCCAGTTCCTGTTTTCCGCCGACACTGAAGCGGAGGCCGCGGCCATGCTGGAGGAATAAGATGAACATCCAGATCTTTGGAAAGAAAAAATGCTTTGACACGAAGAAGGCCGAGCGCTGGTTCAAGGAGCGCCGGATCAAATTTCAGCAGATCGATCTTGTCCGCTTCGGCATGTCCGGCGGCGAGTTTGACAGCGTCCTGCGCGCTGTCGGCGGCGTGGACGCGCTGATCGACTGGTCGGTCAAAAGTCCGGAGATCGATCTTCTGCGCTATACGGACGACAGGCGCGCCAAGGAGGACAAGCTGTTCGACCATCCGGAGCTCATGAAGACCCCCATCGTCCGAAACGGCAGACAGGCCACAACCGGTTATCATCCGGAGATCTGGGAGACCTGGGAATAAAACCAGCGGCGGAGCGCGATGCGCTCCGCCGGTTTTTATGCCGCCCCCCGATTTGTTTGCAGGGACGGGATCACAGCAAGGCAGCCGGTTTCCTATCGGGAAACCGGCTGCCGGATCTTATGCGGGGTGCGGGCTGACGGCTCAGCCTGCGAGGTAGGCGTTCATCTGCTCGTTGGCGGCGTCAACGAAGGTGTTGATACCGGCGGCTTCGAGCTTGGAGAGGAATTCGGGCAGAACGTCGTCGGGGTTGACCGCGCCGCTCATGAGGTTGAAGGCGTACTCGGCCCAGACGTTGGCCAGTGCGGCTGCCTCGGTCTCGCAGACGGAGGAGTCGAAGATGAAGCCGCCGTACGGGAGGGTCTCCGCCGCGTCATAGTACGCGGAGAAGCGCTGCCAGAAATCGGCGCCCTGATCGCTGGTCGGCGGGAGGATACGCACGTTGCCGACGCCGTTCGTCCACGGAGTGTAGGTCGCGCGGGCATCGTCGATGAAGGTGATGGTGCCGTCGGAATTCTTGTTGTAGGTGAAGCCTTCCGCTCCGTAGTTGACGTAGGTCATGACGACGGGGTCGGTGTTCAGGAGGTTCAGGAACTGCAGGGCCTTATCCGGGTTCTTGGACGTGGCGGAGATCGCCATCATCGCGCCCTGGCCGGAGGTGCAGTCCATGTAAGCGGCGGTCGCCGGGACCATGCGCACGTCAATGCCGCGGGCCTTGGAGAAGTCCAGCTCACAGCCGAAAGCGTAGGACTGGGTGCAGAACAGATAGTCGCCGGTGGACTGGCAGGCGGTGCGGTAGTCGTTCGCGGTGGCGACGGACTGGCAGCTCGGGGAGATGAAGCCCTTCTGCGCATAGTAGTAGGTGCGGTCGGCGAATTTCTTGAATTCGTCGGTGGCGAATTTGTTGACGATGGTGCTGCCGATGTCCTTGGACGGATGCTCGGCGTCATAGTAGTAGGACAGGACGTTGCCGCCGTTGAGGTCGCCGGTCACGATGGAGGTATGGGTCACGAGACGCTCGAGGACAGCGGGCTCGATGAGCAGCGGATAGAAATCGCCGCCCTTGGCATCCTTGGCCTTCTGGAGCATTTCTTCGTATTCGTCGGAGTAGTAGTCCAGGCCGGAGGCGCAGACTGCGTCGACGTCGTAGCCGAGCTCCGCCAGCAGCGTGCCGTTGACGTCCCAGCAGTTCTGGGTGGCGGTGTCCTTCAGGCCGGGAACGGCGTAGATGCCCATGCCGTCAAGGCCGTTGGTGCGGGCGCATTCCCAGATGCCCTCGGGGATGGTGGCGAGCAGCTCGGGCGCGTCAGTCGCGAGCATGTCGTCGAGCTTGACCCAGTAGCCGTCGCGGGCGTACTTGTTGTACTCGTCGGCAGACCAGTTGCAGGTGAAGTAGATGTCGACGTCGTCGCCGCCGGCCAGAGCCGTGACGGTGCTGGTGTCGAAATCGCCCCAGGTGCCCCAGATCGGATCGAGCGTGACGCCGATCTTCTCATTGAGGTACGGATTCAGCTCGGCCATGACCTTTTCGGAAGCCTCCGGGGTCACGTTGCTGCCATGGAACCAGATCTTGATGGTGGCGGGTTCCGCCGCGTCGGAAGTATCGGCGGGCGTCTGCTCGGTCGTTTCGGTGTTGGTGGTGTCAGCGGGGGCCGGATCGTCAGTCTTCGCCGGGGCTTCCTTCGTCGCGCAGGCGGCGAGGCCAAGCACCATGACGAGAGCCAGAAGAAGCGCAAGGACTTTTTTCATTTGATGATTCCTCCATTTAAAATTTTTCAGTTCACTCTATACCAAAACAGCATTTCTGCTGATTCAGCCTTTGACGGAGCCGATCGTCAGACCGGCGACAATGTAGCGCTGGAAGAAGGGATACGCGCAGGCGATGGGGACGACGATCATCACGACGAGCGCCATGCGCAGCGTCTGATTCGGGGCCCGCTGGGCCTCCATGATGGCGGCGGTGCCCATCTGCCCGATCATGCGGTTGAGATATTCGACATTGTTCTGCAGCTCCATGAGAAGCGCCTGCAGAGGCTGCAGCACCTTGTTCTGCCGGATGTACAGAAGCGACTGGAACCAGTCGTTCCAATAGGCCAGTGCGTTTAACAGCGCGATGGTCGCAATGCCGGGCTTGGCGATGGGCAGGACGATGCGGAAGAGCGTCGAGTATTCGCCGCTGCCGTCGATGGTGGCTGCTTCAATGAGCTCCAGCGGGACGGAGCTTTTGAAGAAGGTGCGCATGACGATGATATTGAAGGGACTGACCAGCAGCGGGACGATAAGCGCGGCGTAATTCTCGCTCAGACCGAGCACCTGCTTCGAGATGATATACGTCGGGACAAGACCGCCGCCGAAGAGCATGACGAAGAAGCTGAAGAAATTGAAGAAATTTCGGTATTTGAAATCCGGACGGTAGAGCGCGTAGGAATACAGGACGCAGATGAGCGTGCTTAAAACCGTGCCGATGCCGGTGATGAGGACGCTGTTGAAGAACGAGCGCCAGATCTGCGGCAGCTTTTCAAATGCGTAGGCGTAGGTGTCCGTGCTCCAGGCCATGGGCCAGAAGGAATAGCCGATGGTGCGGATGGATTCCTCCGAGGAGAAGGAGATGATGACGACAAAGATGAACGGGATGATGCAGCACAGGCTGAACACGGCGAGGACGATGTTCATAAGGGCCTCTGTGCCCGTGCTGACGGAATTGAGGCGGTGATTTTTCTGTTTCATCGGGCTGCACCTCCTTAGAACAGGGTACTGTCGGAGTCGATCTTTTTCACGACGGCGTTCGCGCCGATGATGCAGATAAATCCGACGATGTTTTGCAGCAGGCCCGCCGCCGTGCTCTGGCCGATGTTGCCGGTATTCATGAGAACGCGGTAGATATACGTGTCAACGACCTGCGTAACGGAGAACAGCGCGCCGTTCTGCATCGGGACATTCCAGAACAGGCCAAAGTCGGCGTTGAAGATCTTGCCGACGTTCAGGATGAACAGGATCGCGATCATCGTGCGCAGGTTCGGGAGCGTCACATGCAGGATCTGCTTCCATTTGCTCGCGCCGTCGATGGCGGCGGCCTCATACTGCGTCTGGTCGATGCCGGTGATGGCCGCGAGATACAGAACGGTGGAATAGCCGACGTTCTTCCAGAGATTCGCGAACACAATGATATATGGCCACGGGCCGGGCGTTGTGTACCAGGAGACGGCAGTCTGGCCTGCCGCGCGCTGTGCCATGGGGATGAGACCGTACTGCGCGTCGATAAAGGCGTTCAGGAAATAGCTGACGACGACCCAGGACAGGAAATACGGGAAGAACATCAGCGTTTGATACGTCTTGGCGACGAATTTCCGGGAAAGCTCGCTCATCATGATGGCGAACGCGACGGGAATGATGACGCCCAGAATGATAAACACGATGTTGTAGGCCAGCGTATTGCGGATCATGATCCACGAATCGCCGGTGGTGAACAGGAATTTGAAATTGTCGAGGCCGACCCATTTGCTGTGGATCAGATTATTGAGGAAGGTCGGATCCTTGGGGTAGATCTTGTAGTTCTTGAACGCGAGGATGATGCCGCCCATCGGCAGATACCGCAGCAGCAGCAGCCAGATCGCGCCGGGGGCCACCATGGTCAGAAGCATCAGCGTCTTTTTCGCCCTGCTGAACCGTCCGCCGGCGCGCAGATCGGGCACACGCCTGGGATTCCGGGTTTGCTGCATGAGAGTTCCTCCTGTCTTGCTGATATGGAAAGCTGCACAAACCGGACGCAGCTCCTTCGTATTTTCTTATTCTATTCTACCAGTCGATTCGCATTTGGTCATTTACTGCGCTTGCCCTTTTTTGCATCTGCTTGTCAACTTCCGGCAAGGAGGCCTGCCGGCAATGTGTTCCGTACATACAAACTCCAGGCCGCCGGTCCATTCGGACCGGCGGCCTGGAGTTTGTATATGGAGGATGGTTGGCTTGTTATTCGCCGCCGAGATTTTCCGTTACGAACAGATCGATCAGGCGGGTCTTTGTTTGCATAGGGAATCTCCTTTTTGTTTCAATGGCGGTTAAAGTCCTCTAACCGGTCGCATCATAGCACAGAACCACGTCCTTGTCAAGCCCCGATTCGCAGACAGCATTCTGGACGGAGCCCCCTTCCCCTTGTATCCAGGCAGAGCCTTTGCAGGTGCTTGCGGATTCGCCATAAATTTTCAAAAAATGCTGCCCTCCGCCGGGCGGACAGAGTCGTCCGCCCCTACAAAATGCGGAATCCCCGCGTAAGCCCTGCCGTGTTGAGACCTTAAGCATAACATCCCCCCTGCCGTGCGCTGCACAGCAGGGGGGCGTTTGTATATTACAGGCAGATCAGGCCATCAGGCCCTTGTTGGTCTTTTTGACGTGCTTGAAGACCTCTTCAAAGCGGTTCAGCGCCTCGTCGATGATCTCCGGCGTGTCGGCCATGGAGGTATACAGGCGGCTGCCGGCCAGCGTGACGATGCCGTTTGCCATATAGGCCGCGCCCATGCGCTCCATCGAATCCTTGCGGACGTACATCATGTCCTTGTGCTTGAGCAGGCCCACCGCGGATTTCGCGAACGACATGGACGAGAAGTCGAAGCTCATCGCGCCCGTACACTCCAGATGCACAATAGAGCCCTGATTGTATGCCACGAACGGCAGACCGTACTGCTCGAGAAGCCGCTTGAGCCCGTCGCACAGGCGGTCGCCCATTTTACCCGCGATCTCGCAGGCGTTCGTGCGCTCGATCTCGCGGATGGCCGTGTATCCGGCGAGGCAGGACAGCGGATTGGCCGCCAGCGTGCCGCCGACATAGGCGCGGTGCTTGCCCGTGGCAAGACCGGCCGCCATCAGCTGCGCGTATTCCTTCTTGCCGCCGACGCCGCCCGCCGAGGGATAGCCGCCCGCGACGATCTTGCCGAAGACCGTCAGATCCGGCACGACGCCGAAATAGCCCTGCGCGCCCGAAAGCGCCACGCGGAAGCCCGTGACGACCTCGTCGAAGATCATCAGCGCGCCGTATTTATCGCACAGCGCCCGCACGCCCGCGTTATAGTCATGCGCAACGGGCCGCGTGCCGCTCTCGGGGCCGACCGGCTCGACGATGACGCCCGCCGTGCCGCCGAGCAGCACGTTGCGCTTGAGCATATCCTCAAGCATGGTCAGGTCGTTCGGCCGCACCTCGTCCGTCGCCTCATAGCAGCCGCCGGGGATGCCGTGCGATTCCAGAAGCGCCCGGCTGCCGGGGATCTTCAGGCCGTAGACCATCTGGTCGGACCAGCCGTGGTACGCGCCGCCGACCTTGATGATGCGCTTTTTGCCCGTGGCGATGCGCGCGATGCGCAGCGCCGCCATGACGGATTCCGTGCCGCTGCCGAGCATGCGGAACATCTCGACGTTCGGCATGTGCCGGTTGATCTCTTTCGCGATCATCAGCTCGGACTCATGCAGCAGACCCGTCACCGGGCCGCATTCGTTCAGCATCTCGATGACCTTTCCCCGGATCACGGGATAGTTGCTGCCGAGGATCGTCGGGCCGCCGGCCTGCAGGAAATCGATGTACTGGTTGCCGTCCTTGTCGTAGAGATACGCGCCGTCGGCCCGCGCCATGCACATGGGGAACGGCTTGTTGAAGGCCAGATTGTGCTGGACGCCGCCGGGGATATACTCCCTGGACTCTTCGTACACGGCTTTAGACGCTTTGCACTTCTCGTCAAAATATTTCAGGATCACGTTGTTGTAATACTCGTCCGTGACCTCCCAGATGGGCTGGCTGGTGAGCGCCTTGAGTCTCGCATTGATCTCGTTGGGATCGTCCCAGCGGCTGATGCCGCAGTTGTTCATTTCTGCTCCTCCTTTTTCGCAAGGTCATTGGTGTCCATACTGCCGCGGAACACGGCGAACGTGTCGAACAGATATTCCGTGACAAAATTCAAAAGCATATTCATGATGGTGACCAGATATTCGTTCCAGCCGCAGGTTTCGACCAGCCAGTTGCCGAGAAGCGTCGACAGCGGCGTGAATACGGCGTAATAGCACAGGACCAGCGCCATGGCCTTCGGCACATTGTTGGCGCTTTTGAACGTGAATTTCCGGTTGAGCGTGAAATTCCACACCACCGACGTCACCAGCGCGATCAGATAGCACGGCCAGTAGCTCCATTTGCACAGCTCGTTGAGCAGCGTGAATAGCCCGAGCTGGATGATGCCCGCCGAGGCGGAAAACAGCACGAATTTAACGACCCGCCAGATCTCCTTCTTCTTTTCTCCGGTCATTTGCCTGCCTCCTTCTGCTTTGCGTATTTTTGCTGATAGACCAGATGCTGCAGGGCGATATCCGCGCGGGACAGCTGGGCGCGCTCGCCGAGCGCCGCCGTGTGCAGCGCGCAGACGGCAGCCTTGTCCGCGAGAACGGCCAGCGCCTGCGTATCGCCCTCGTCCTTGCCGCAGACGACCGCGCCAACGCCCGGCACCAGAACCGCGCAGCGCTTATCCAGCGCGGCTGAAATTTCGCCCGCCGCGGCGCTCTGCGTGACCGGGATCACCGGGCCGATCATCTGCGCCATGTCGTCGAGCTGCGCGCGGATGGGGCGGTTCAACGCCGCCATGGTCAGAAGCGCGTCTGTCCGCGCGGCGCGGGCCGGCGGGTGTGCGTGCCGCACCTTGGCAAGCACGGAATCCAGCTGCTTCTGCTCCATGACCGGCGCGGATTCCTCCAATACGCCCTGCCAGCAGCGGCGGCAGAGCCGCTCGAGCAGCTGCGCGCGCTGAAGCGCTTCATCATGGCTGCGTGCGCAGATCAAAACGCCGTGGTGCGCCATCAGGATCGTCCGCGCTCCGCGCTCCATGGCTGCGCGCACCGCGCTTTGCAGCGTTTTCGTGCCCGGCAGACCGTAGCTCGCCGCGGCTATGCCGCCGAGCTGCTGTCGTTCCTCGCCGGTAAAGCAGCCGGGCTGATAGCCGCACAGGCCCAGCGCCGAGGCGTAGGTCTGGTGCGTATGAATGACAAAATTGACGTCCTCAAACATCGAATAGGCGAGCACGTGTACCGCCCGTTCGCCGGACGGCCTGCGCGGGCCGGTCCATTTTCCGTCCGTGAGATCACACAGTGCAATATCCTCCGGCGTGATGCTGCAGTAGTCCATGCCGCTGGGCGTGATCAGATAATGCGTTTCGTCCGCGCGGGATGAAACGTTGCCCCATGTCCGGGCGACGAGCCCGTCTTCCAGCAGCGCGCGGCCCGTATCGCAGATGCACATCCGTAAAGCCTGATCTTCCATTGCTTATGCCTCCTTCAGCCTGTTCAGCAGGGCAAAATTCTTCCTGTTCGATGCGTACAGCTGCCGGAACACGCGGTAATTACGGTCATAGACCGGCTTTAAGGCCGCGTCCGGCGTATAGCACCCGTTGACCTTCACATGCGCGGCGGCCTGCGTCAGATCCGGGAACAGTCCGCTTCCGACCGCGGCGAGCATCGCCGCGCCGATGGCGCCGACGTCCTTCGTGTTTTCGACCGTCTCGACCGTCCGGCCCGTGATATCGGCCAGCATCTGGCACGTCACCTTTGACAGCGCTCCGCCGCCGACGAAGCGGATAACGGAGGCGGTCTTCGTCTTCCGCTCCTCGCATTCGAGCATCCAGCGCAGATGGAAGCAGATGCCCTCCAATACCGCCCGCAGCATCTGCGCCTTGCCCGTCTCCAGCCGGATGTTGAAGAACATCCCGGCTGCCGCCGGGTCTTCAAACGGACAGCGGTTGCCGTGCAGCCACGGCGTAAAGATCACGCCGCCCGAGCCCGGCGCGACCTGCGCGACGGTGTCGGACATGTAGTCGTACAGACTCTCGTAGACGCTCTCCTGACTCTCGGCCACGTCGGTCTTGGACAGGTAGATATTGACCTCGTCCAGCACCAGATGATCCTTGACCCATTCAAAGCACTTGCCTGCCGTCTCCATTTCGGCGAAATAATTGTATTTGCCCTTCTCCGCGCCGACGATGCCCGCGATCATCGCGGTGAGATCGACCGCCTGATGATCCATCACCGTCCCGACCCAGCCGGACGTGCCGGAATAGATATGCGTGCTGCCGGCGGCGGTGCAGCCTGCGCCGACGCCGATGAGCGTTGCGTCGCCGCCGCCTCCGTAGACCCGCGTGCCGGGGCAGAGACCGAGCTCCTGCGCGGCCTGCTCCGTCAGGAGGCCCGCCACGTCGGTGCATTCGATGATCTTCGCCAGATGCCGCGTCTCGACGCCGTACATCCGGCAGAGCGCCTCGTTCCAGCCCTCGCAGCCGGGGCGGGTGTCATAAAGGAACGTCGAATAGGCCGAGTCGCGCGTCATGACGAATTCGCCGGTCGCCCGGGCGATGAGCGATTCCTTCACATCCAGCCACTTGTGGGCCTTTTGGAAGATCTCCGGCTCGTGCGCCTGCACCCATTTGTATTTCCAGAGCGGGTCCTTGACGCTCGTCGACGCGGCGTGCGTCGCGCGCAGCGAGCGCAGTAGCATTCCGATATTCACACCGGAAACGCACGGCCCGTGCGTCTGGCAGGCTCTGAACTCTGCCGAAGCCCGCTGATCCATATAGCTCATCGGGCGGCGCAGCGCACGGCCCTGCGCGTCTACGAGCACCATGCCCTGCATCTGCGAGCAGAACGAAATGCCGGATACCTGCGCGGGCGTCACATCCGTCTTTTCAAACACGGCCTTCGTCGTGCGGCACATGGCGCTCCACCATTCGTCCGCGTCCTGCTCCGCGCCGCCGTCCGGCAGGATGTAAAGTCCATAGCCCGCGTAGGCGCTTGCGATCAGCCGGATATCCTGTTCGGCTCCGAACAGGCAGGTCTTGACTCCGGTGGTTCCGAAGTCGTAAGCGATGAGATACTGCATATGTCTCCTTTCATCGCGCCCAGCAAAAAGCGCGTCAGCCTGTCGGCCATCTTCGTATCATCCAAAGCGGCGTCGCCGCAGAATATCCGCATCCGCTCCTGATAATACTCACAGCTATAGGAAAACTGCAGCATCATCAGCAGATTATCAAAAAAAAACGCAAACAGCTGCGGCTCGATGCGCTCCGTGAGCCGGCCGGCCTGCTGTGCTTCATCAAACAGGCGCGCATAAAGCGCCGCCGTGCGCGATTCGATCTCGCGCGCAAGCGTTCCGGCATACCTCCGGCAGCTGCCGGAGGTGATCTCGTTGTACATCGCGTTATAGCTCGCGTGCCTGCGCGACTGGCGGATGAGCGCGAGGATCAGCCGCTGCATCCGCGCCTCCAGCGTCCCGCCGCCCGCGGCGGCCTCCTGCAGCGTCGCGTCCAGCAGCTCGAGCGAGTGGCGCACGCAGGCGAGGAAAAATGCGTCCTTGTCCCCAAAATATTTATAAATCACGCCGACGCTCACGCCCGCGCTTTTCGCAACCGACGCGACCGACGCAGGCTGAAAGCCGCAGCGGGCAAATTCCGCAATGCCCGCCTCCAGAATCGCGCCCAGCGCCGCTTCGTCCAGCTTCCGATACATAAAACACCTCAACATGACGTGAATGACTGTTCACGTCAATATTATAATTCGCATAAAAACATCTGTCAATCCACAAAATAATTCAGCGCATCAAACAAAAAATAAGCACTGGCCCAAAAGGCTCCCCTTGGGCATAAGGGGCGCCGGCCCGTAGGGCCTGAGGGGATTCGAACGCAGCAAATTTCCGGGCACGCCGAAACATGCAGTACGGCAGGGAGGGCTGCCCGCGGCCACTCTGACTGTTCTCCTCCCCCTTGCGTTTCCGGCTGTGGTTTGCTACAATGAGGGCGAATCAAATGTCAGACAGAAGGGAAGCGATCCTCATCGCGATCACAAGTGCAAGCCTGCCGGCCAAGAAGCGGATCCTGACGGTCTGCGTCAAGCTGTTTCTTGAGCAGGGCTATAAAAAAACCACTGTCGCCCAGATCGTGCGGCAGGCGTCGGTTTCCAACAGTATCTTCCAGAATATCTTCCGCGCCAAGGACGGCGTGCTGACCGAGCTGGCGCAGTTTATGTTTTCCAATCAGTTTGCCATGGCCCGCAGCACAGCGGGCGCGCAGCTGCCGCCCGTCTACGTCTATGCCGTGGAGACGGCCATCCAGATGACGCTGACGGAGCTGAACGAAAATCTGCGCGAGATCTACATTGAGGCTTACACGCAGAAGGAAGCCTCGGACTATATCTTCCATGAGACGGCTAAGGAACTCTATCAGATCTTCGGCCCCTATCAGCCGGAGCTGACCGCGCAGGACTTTTATTTTATGGAGATCGGCTCCGCCGGGATCATGCGCGCCTATATGGCGCAGCCGTGCGGCGGAAATCTGACGCTGGAAAAGAAGCTGCGCATGTTCCTCACCATGAGCCTGCGGGCATACCACGTTCCGGAGGATGAGATCCAAAAGACTGTGGACTTTATCACCGGCATGGACATCCGCGCCGTCTCCGAGCGCGTCATGCACGAGCTGTTCAAGGCCCTCGCCATGCGCTTTGAATTCACACTGTAATTTCATATTGATCCAAAACGAGGCCGCTGCGCGACGCAGCGGCCTCGTTCCTGTTAAAAACTATCCTTCGAGCATCGAATCCATCACCGCGAGGAGCGCTTGCTGCTGCGCGTGGGACAGGCGCGTCCATTTTTCCAGCATATCACGCTGCCCGGGCGTCAGGGCAAGGCGCGCCTCGCCGTCGGCAAAAAACTGCGAGAGCGTCAACCCGAATGCGTCGCAGATCTTTTCCAGCGAGGAAAACGAGGGCGTCATGCCCTTCTGGTACCAGGACGAAATGGTGGACTGCGGCAGGCCGGAACGCTCGGCAAGCTGATATTCCGTCCAGCCTCTTGTCTCCCGGTTTTTTCGGATCATTCCCAGAATGTCTGTCACATGCTTCACCGCCTACGATTTTTCGTTTATTATACTTTGAAAAATCGTTGCATTTTAATCATAAATGTCGTATTATTTACTACGACAATCATCACCCCTTTCAAAGGAGGCAGCGAACCCGTATGAAGCATGAACCCGACAGATGCTATGAGGCCTGGCTGGACGACGAACGCCGCGTCATATCCTTCCACACCATCCCAAACGCCCGCTATTTTACCGCGCCGGAGCCCATCTTCTGGCCCGCGATCCTCGACCTCGTCCTGTCCGGCTACCGGATCCAGTAATTATTTAGGAAAATTTAAGAGATTTCAGGAAAAAGCTGTGGTATACTGGAAGAAAAATAAGGAGGCATGCAGAATGAAACGCTGTCTGATTTTTATGCTTCTGCTCTGTCTGCTTTTGACGGCCTGCCAGAAGCAGGCGCAGACTGAGAACCAGCGGCCCGCTGCGGAAGCTGCCGGCAGTCAGGCGGCAGCGGAACCGGATGCGGGAACGCCGGAGCAGACGCTGACGCTCGGTATGATCGACTTTGACTCGGAAAAGAGTGTCCTCCGCGGCATGATCCAGAGCTATAATTTCTCCGGCGCGAAGGTCAAAATCGAAATTCTTAACTACGCCGACGGCGCGGAAAGCCGCGCGGACGCTGTGACGCGCATGACGACAGAGCTGCTGGCCGGGAACGTGCCCGATCTGCTCGATTGCAGCGATCTGAGCGGCGCGCAGTACGCGGGCTACGCGAAAAACGGCATTCTGCTGCCGCTGGACGGGATGCTGGAGTCGGAGCTCCTGTCCGGTATTCTGAAGCCGTGCTATGTGGACGGAGCGCTTTATTCCATCGTCGGGGCCTTCGCGATTGACCCGCTGTTCGGCCCGGCGGAGAAGCTCGGCGCGTCGCTGGAAACGTCGGCCCTGGACGTGCTGCGCGGCGCGGTCCCGGACGTCAGCTTTTTCTGGGGCGGTGAGGATCTGCTCAGCGTCTACTGCCGCCACGCGGCGGAGCAGTATCTGGACTATGACAGCCAGACCGCTTCCTTTGAGAGCGAGGAATTCTTGAATATTCTGACGGCCTGCGCAGATATTGTGCCCACTGAATTTGACGCGGACTGCATCATGCAGCAGCCGATGCGCTCCGTCTCAATGTATCGGAGCATGCAGAGCCAGTGGTACCAGCAGACCGGCGATGCGTTCCGTGTGTTGGCTCTCGGCGAAGACGGCGGAACGGCGTATCAGCCGATCCTGCAGCTGGGCGTCTGCGCCAGTTCTGCCATACAGGAGGCGGCGCAGGAGGCTTTGCGCGGAATGCTGCAAGAAGGCTTTCAACAAACCATTACGGACGCGTTCCCGGTCTGCCGTGCCGCTTTGCGCACACTGATGCAGAAGGAGATCGACGCGCAGGCGGTCGAACAGCAGACGGCAATCCGTGAAGAGGGCCGTGTCGAGATCGGAGAAGCGGGTGATCTTGCGTTCCTGTTTGACGAAGCCGTGGCTGACGATCTGATGAACGTTTTGGAGCATGCAGACTGCCGCTCTTGCGGCAGTCAGGAAATTCTGACGATCATTCTTGACGAGGCGGACGCCTATTTCAAGGGCCGGAAAACCGCGCAGGAAGCGGCGCAGGTCATGGACAGACGCGCGGCGCTGTTCCTTGCGGAAAACAGTTAAACACACGGAAAGGGAAAGAACCAAAATGAAAAAGAAATTGATTTGTCTGCTGCTCTGCGTATGCGCGCTTCTGACCGCCTGCGCGGCGAAGACGGCACAGGAGACCGCGCAGCCGCAGCCGGAACAGAGCGCTGCGGCGCAGCCGTCTGCCGCTGCGCCTGCGGCGGAGGAGGCTCCCGCGCCGCAGATCGAACAGGACGCGGCATGGTTCGCCGCGCGCGAACCGGTGGAGGAGTGGCCGGAATTTACTGTGAACGGCACGTCGATCTATGATCTGACACTGGCCGACATCCAAAATGTTTACGGCACATACGAACGCATTTACCACTGGATGAACCTCCAGACGGACTATTATGACATCGTAGATTTCGCGGATGGCTCGCAGGTAGCGGGCTGGATGCACAATGACGGCACGATCCATCATCCGAACGCCGCATATCTGCGGCTGGATGCCGGGGTCGAGGTCTGCGGCGTCCGCTTCGGCGAGGATTACCGCGAGGCGGCGAACCGTTTCCCGCGTGACAAAACGCCGGTATTCGAGCAGTTCGACGAACACACGGCGCGGCTGATGCTCGGCGGCGAGGTCCTATACATGGGCAAATACAGCTGCATTGCGTACACGGACGGCATTCCCACAATGCTTGTCGTGTGCGACGAGACAGTTATGACGTTCCACATTGAAAACGGCGTGATCGCCGCTGTCAGCTGGATGGCGCCGGAAGAGGCCATGCAGCTTCCCATCACGGAGCAGGAGGTGCAGCGGCTCATGACGATCGACCCGAGCCGTCTGACGGATGAGAACCTGCACAGCATTCTGATTGGCCCGGAGGTCGCGCTTGTCAACAACGGATTTACGTTCGATTCGCCCGTCGATCTGTCGTCGGAGCAGCTGTTCATGCTGTTTCTGTACTGGTCGGCCGATTACACGTACACGCGCGATAATTACAAGCAGGCCGACGGGAAGTATCACTTCAAAGAGAGCTTTGTGAACCACGTTTTGCGGGATCATTTCGGCGACGGCAGCTTCACGTTTGACATTACGCAGTGCGGCTGCTACGACGCATCGGACGGCACGGCAGTCATTGAGAACGTGTCCGGCTTCGGCGGCGGCCCGGATCTGCGCATTGCGGACGTGCAGGTGCTGGAGGGCAGCACCGTACAGGTCACAGCGGATTTTTATAACGCCAACCCGTTTTTGGATGGCAGCGGCGGCGAGCTCCGCTACGCGCGCAAGGTCTACACGCTGGACTTCTACTACGGCGGCGTGCTGTTCCAGTCGGCGCAGTTCGCGGCGCTGCCGGAGGACGATCTGCGGGCAGCCCTGCAGCTGCACACCGGCGAATCGACGGACGATCTGGCGCAGCTGTTCTGGACGTATGACGGCCAGAACAGGAATCTGCTGGGCAGTTTGCCGGACGGTAATTGGACAGCGCTGCCGCTGACCGAAGACGCGTGGGATGGACTTTCCCTGTTCGTCTACGAGCGCTATGCGCGCGAAAACAACTGGCCGCTGACGATCAGCGCGGCGGATTTCCGCAATACGCTCGAACGCTATTTCCCGCTGGGTCGGTACGGCTGGGAGGACCGCAGCTCGCTCTATCTGACGTATGAGGACGGCACGTATACCCGCACCATCAACGACAGCCACGGCGCGCGGTACTGCTATCTGAAAAGCGTCTCCTGCATGGCAGACGGAATCTTCCAGCTGGTGTTCCGCTGTCTCGACGTGCCAGAGCTCACGGAGTACGCGGACGCGTCCGCGGACGTGCGCGCGGTCTATGACCACGCGGGCGCGGAGGAGCTTCAGCCGCAGGAATTCCGTCGGGCCGTGTACCGCGCGTTCGCCGACGGAGTCATTCCCACCGGAAACGGCATGACGGAGCGCACCGTGACCGTCCGCCTGACCGGCGACGCGCTGCAGCCGTTCCGCTTCCTGTCGGCCGGTGAAACGGGTGGATGACGCGGATGCATAGCTGCGTTTTGTAGGGGCCGATGCCCATCTTCGGCGCTAAGAGCCGCGCAAAGCGCGGTTGCGCCTCGAAACTAGCCTGCGGGCGTCGCATCGGCCCGCTGGAGAAGTTACGAATTCGCCGAAACATCTTCGCTTTTCGCGGCTGCCTGCCGCACGACCTCTCAGTCAGCTTCGCTGACAGCTCCCCTTCACAAGGGGAGCCATGGGGACTGCACAGTCCAAAGCCTCCCCTTTTAAGGGGAGGTGGCTCGGCGCAGCCGAGTCGGAGAGGTTCCGCAGGCAGTTCGGATCCGCATTGGACTTTCGCTTTTCGCAGCTGCCTGCCGCGACCCCTCAGGCGCTGCGCTCCAGCTCCCCCTGGGCCCAGGGGGAGCCTTTTTGCGGTTGGACGGGAAAAATGGGCTTGACAGAACATGATTTCATATTATAATATTGGAATATAAAATAATTGGACTATGTAACAGGAGGGATATCATGAGCTTACAGCATGGGATCCTCGGGTTTTTGAATTACGGGCCGTGCAGCGGGTACGAGCTGGCGAAGGCGTTTCATTCCTCCGTGCAGTTTTTCTGGCCCGCGCAGACCAGTCAGATCTATCTGACGCTGGGCAAGCTGGAAAGCGCGGAGCTGATCACGCACGAGACGGTCATTCAGACCGGGAAGCCGAATAAAAACGTCTATTCCATTCTGCCTGCGGGCCGCGCGGAGCTGCTGCGCTGGCTGTCGGAGCAGGGGCGAACGACCGACGGCTATAAGAGCGAATTTCTGATGAAGGTCTTCTTCGCCGAAAATCTCCCGCCGCAGCAGGCGATCGCGCTGCTGCGCACATACGCGGACGAATGCCGCGCGTGGCTGCGGGGGATGGACAGCGTGCCGCAGAGCATCGAGGAATACGGCCGTCTGTCCGACGCCAACGCGCCCGTGTACTGGACGTTTACGGCGCAGTTTGGCCGTGCCTACGCGCAGATGTGCATCGCGTGGGCGGAGGACTGCATCAAAAGGCTGGAGGCGATAGGATGAAGGTTTTGATTCTGAACGGAAGCCCCAAGGGGGAGAAAAGCAATACATACCGGCTCACGAGCGCGTTTCTGGACGGCCTGCGGCAGACGCAGCCGGTGGAGGCCGAGACCATCGAGACCGGAAAGCTGCATCTGCTGCCGTGCCGCGGCTGCTTTGCCTGTTGGAGCAAGACGCCGGGCAAATGCGTCCTGCAGGACGATATGGCCGGTGTGATCGAAAAAATCCTTGCCGCCGACGTGCTGATTTGGAGCTTCCCGCTCTATTATTTCAGCATTCCCGGCCAGCTGAAGCTGCTCATCGACCGGCAGCTGCCGATGTCGCTGCCGTTTATGACCGACACCGAATCCGGCGGCCACCCGAGCCGATACGACCGCTCCGGCCAGCGGCAGGTCGTGATCTCGACCTGCGGCTTTTACACTGCCGAGGGCAATTATGACGCGGTGGACGCGCAGTTTTCGCGCCTGTGCGGCGCGGACGGCTATACGTCCGTCTACTGCGGGCAGGGCGAGCTGTTCCGCGTCCCGGCGCTGCGGCAGCGCACGGATGCCTATCTTGCGCTCGTAAGGCAGGCGGGCGCGGAATTCGCGCGCGGCGCGATCCTGCCCGAAACGGCCCGGGCGCTGCGTCAGCCAATGTTCCCGCGCGCGGTATTTGAGCAGATGGCGGACGCCAGCTGGGGCGTCAGCCGGGAGGACGCCGCTGCGGCAAAGGCTCCGGAGGCCGGGAAGCTGTCCCCGGCGCAGGCCTTTACGCGGCAGATGGCCGCGCTCTATGATCCGGCGTCGTGGGACGGAAAGGACCGCGTTCTGGAATTTTTCTACACGGACACCGGCGAGACCTGTCAGGTCGTGCTCGGAAAGGACGGCCAGCGCGTGCTGCAGTCGGATTTCCTGCCCTGCACGACGCGCATCGAAACGCCGCTGTCCGTCTGGCAGAGGATCGGCAGCGGAGAGCTGGACGGCAAGCAGGCCATGATGGAGCACCAGTACCGCGTAACGGGCGATTTTTCGGTCATGCTCCATTGGGACGAGATCTTCGGACTGGGCGCCGCGGCGCCGGAGCCGTCCGCCGAACCCCGGAAGAAGACGAACATGACGCTCATGCTGCTGCCGTGGATGGCGATCTGGATCGCGCTGTCCATCCACGCGCAGATCGGCGCGTGCGTCGGCCTTGCCGTCTGCGCGCTGCTGCCGTTCGCGTTTCTGAAACACCGCATGACGGTTTTTGAGCCGTGCTCGATCCTGTCGGTCGGCACGATCTGTGTGCTGACGCTGCTGGACGCGCTGCCGCTCACAACGCTGCTGCCCGCGTCGTATCTTCTGTTCGGCCTGATGTGGGGCGTGACGGTGTTTCTGCACATGCCGCTGACGGCGTATTATTCCATGAACGGCTACGGCGGCGAGACGGCGCTTCGAAACCCGCTGTTCATGCGCACGAACCGCATTCTGACGGCCTGCTGGGCGGTTCTGTATCTGCTCACGCCGGTCTGGACGTGGTATCTGCTGCAGACGCCCGTCTCGTACCTGACCGGCGCGATCAACTCCGTGCTGCCCATGCTCCTCGGCGCGTTCACGGCCTGGTTCCAGCGCTGGTACCCGGCGCATTACGCTGCAGGGAAAAACTGACTGGCACAAAGCCTCTCCGCGGCACGCGGCTCGAGACATAAAAATTCCCTCTGCCGGGCGGCAGAGGGAATTTTTTTATTCTACGGTACACAGGATTGCTTCGCACAAGGGGCGATATCCGGTCTGCGCGGCAGCGAAGATCTTTACGGTTTTCGCGCCGGACACATTGGCAGTCACCTCCCGCCCGTTCAGGACGTTCAGGATCTGTATGCCGAGCAGTTTATCTTCTTCGCTGTACCACGCCGCAATGACGCTGCCGGACTGCGCGCCGCCGCGCTTCAGATGGAGCGTTTTCCCATCCAGATAATAGGAATAGCCGCCCGCCGTGACGGCGGTGTAGGGATCGAGCATATAAACGCGCGGCGCTGCCGGTTCCTCGGCATACGGCGACTGCTGCACTAGGTACCGCAGCTCATTTCCGACCACTACCGTGCCGCAGATATAGCCCTCCGAGCGCTCCGCAACCGTCAGAGAATAGACCTCCTTCGGCTCTGTGCTGGTCTTCGGATCATAGCGGAAGACAGTATCGGTCGTGTTGTAGATCAACTCGTCATTATAGAGGGAAAGGCCGGAATACAGGCCCGGCCACCATGAGTTCGAGCTGCCCCAGACATACCACCTTGCGTCGATCCATTTTTCCAATTCTCCTTGTCGCTCCGGAGCTTCTGTCCGCATGATCCCATTCTGATAAGCCAGATAATACCACTTATCGTTCAGCGGGACGAACGCACTGTCGACGTTGGCCCAGTAGTAGTTGTCAAAGGTCTTGTCATCCGTTTTGACATTCAGGCTGTATTTAAAATCAGGCGCGTTATGTGCGCCATTATTTGTCGTCTGGAGCTTGTCCTCACTCAGGCAGAAGTACGTATGCTGCGACAGTCCAATGAGATCCCCCGTCGGATCGTCCCACGTCACGTCAACATGGTACCAGCTGCCGTCGATCTGGATCAGATTCCAGACATGGTTCTTGATGTCGCTCATAACTGTGCCGGATTTGATATTGACGCGGTCGAGCAGCAGCCGGTATGCCATCGTATAGCCCTGGCAGACGCCGATCCCATCGATCAGCATGCCGTATGCGTCGCGGCGCCTCTCGTCTATCTTGTTTTCAACGTCGACCTTGCTGATTGTATCATACTGCCCGTGTGTTGCGATGTAATCATGCAGATACAGCGCCTTTTGCAGCGGCGTCCAGTTTTCACCGATCTGCGCCGTGATCTCGTCGACCTTCTGCGTCAGCTCCGCCTGCTGCTGCCGGATCTGAGGCACATATTGCGCGATCTGCCCCTTCGGAATCACCTTTCCGTCGATCGAATACGACGGGAAAACACTCAGGACTTCGGTGGAGCCTGCATAAGCGATCGACCATCCCCACTGCGTCTTTACATAGAACAGCTCCGGATGTTCATACGCGAGCCCCACATAAAGATCGCCGAGCTCATCCGATGAGATTCCGCAGCTGCGGATATCGATCTCTTCCTCGAAATTCTGCATGCCCTCCAGCAGCGCCTGCTTTGCCTGCGCAAGCGTTTCCGGGCTGGACTGCGTCAGCGCCTGTACGGATATGCCCTGCGGTTCCGCAGGCGCCGACAATCTCGGATAGCTGCGGTCTTCTTCGACGATGATCAGAGTCTGCTCTGCGTCCTCCGGTTCTTCCGCGTTCGCGCTGACGCACAGCAGACAGGCCAGCAGGGACAGGAATAGGATGATGCGTAGTTTCTTTTTCATTGCTTCCTCTCTTTCCGATCCGGCGCGCAGGCAGCGGGGGCTGTCTGCGCGCCGGGCGGGGGTTCGTTACTCTTCCGGGAGACGGATGATCTCCATGTTCTGCTGCGGCTTGCCGCCGTCCATGAAGAAGAGCTTCAGCTCGCAGCCGTCGTACTGCGCCGGGACGCGGCAGGTGATGACGCCGCCCGATGCCGTTGCATTGACCATTCCGACGAAGCGTCCGTTCTTGTAGGCCGCGAGAATGACGCGCTTGGCCTCTTCAAACGGTTTTTCATCTTCCGTATCTTCGATCGTTACTGTCTCCGCACCGGAGCCAGTCTTCTGCTGGATCTTTATCGTCTTTACCTCGACCGCAGGATCCGCCGGCGTCTCTACTTTCGCTTCCAGCTTCGTCTCCCACTGCGCGTACAGGATGCGCGGCGTCTCATATTCGAGCTTGTCGTATGTCTTGCCTGTGCCGTCCGGTTTGGCGTTCCAGCTTTCGATCGTCTTGCCTTCCTTGGATTTCAGCGTCGTCAGATTGAGCGTATTCGAGACCATGACGTGCTTGCCGTTCTCGAACGTCGTGCCGGGGGCCACGAGTGCGACCTGACCCGGGCGGATCGCGCGCGCGTAGAGCGTAGTGTCGTCCGGCTCGCTCACGACCTCACCGGCCAGATACTGGCGGCTGCTGTCCGTCTCCGTTCCGTCCTCGGAGGAGAACCAGTAGACCAGATCGCCGTTGCTGGCCGCGTCATCGTAGACAAAGTTCGGGACAGTCACTTCGGATTTTTCGTTTCTGTTGACATACGATACGCTCGTCCACGTGTTGTCGATGCCGTCCCCCTTCAGTGCGCCGTCCGCACGGAACGCAAGATAGGGGTATCCCAACTCTCTCCAGTTGATCTTCAGCGTGACGGCAGGAGACTGCACACAGATGCTATTGGGCCATTCATAATAGTAGTACGTATCGTCGCCCGTATTCTCCACGAATCCGACGACATCGGAATACTGCTTTTTGAAGCCCGTGGCGCGCAGGCTATAGCCCTCGCCGTATTCGAGATCGACCGTGATGGAGGTCTTGCCGTCAGTCGTCTTGCCGCCGTTGCCGTTGATCGTCAGCTTGGACATGCACGGCTCGGTGTGGAACACTTGCAGATTTTCCACACCCTGCAAGCCCATCTCGGTCATGGTAAGCTGCGTGTATGCAGACGCCGCAGCGTCCGTCTTGCCGTGGTAGGTGACCTTATCGTTGCCGGTGACGTCCGGCGTGCCCGTCTGGGCGGCGATTGCCTTGGCTCCCGCACCGGCAGTCAGCGTGACGTGCGGCGCGCGGTCAAAGTAGACCCTCGGCGCAACGAGCGCAGACGCACCGGCAGCCGCCTGAACCGTCAGATTGCTGTGCTGGCCATAGGCGCATTCCGTGATGATGCGCAGCGTATCCGCGCAGCTCAGCGTTCCGTTGATCGTGGAGGTCGTCTTGACGGAGACGTCTGCCAGAACGGGAAGCTCGATACTGCCGCCGTGATAGCCGTCCAGCGTCAGCGTGAGCTTGACTTTCTGCGAATTGTACCGGATCGACCATCCGTTGTCGTCATCATACTGATATGCGTTATCAGCAGTGAAGCTGTACGGTTTACCGTTCACAGTTACCTGTTTATTCAGCGACCAGCATGCGCTGATATTTGCTTCCGCTGCATTCTCCGGGATATTAAGACTTGCGCCTGCGTTCACCTTCGACCATGTGTAGCTGCCGTCCGTGTCCTTTATGCTGCAGCTCCAGTATGCGAACGTCAGTCCGTCCCTGGCCTCCGGCGTCGGGAGGATCATTGTTCCGCCGGCCTCTGCAAACTCCTCGCTTGTCGTGTCGTTCACACTGTCGTTGATCGTGACCGCGATTTTGCCCACTGGCAGCCAGATCGCATAGAGCTTTGTGCCGCTGGGCAGGCCGAGCCAGTTCTCCGGCATATAGCGTTCACCGCTGCCGTCGGGGTTCTTGGAGTAATAGTGAACGGTCGCTCCATTGTCCGCGTAGAAGGTCGGGGCATAGTTGTAGTTTAAGGTGATGACCTTTTCACCGCCCGCGAATTTTCTGTCGTTGGCGTAGAACGCATAGTAGATATTTCTATCCGTTCCCGAGGTCTTCGCAAACAGGGTGCTGCCCTCGGGCAGCTGCTCTTTATTGACGGTCTCACCGGTGAGGAACTGGTCTCTTTCATAGTATCCGTTGATCGCCGTCATCCAGTAATAGGTCTCGCTGTTCGAATTTGCAAACGAAACATCGGGGATCGTCAGCGTATCAGACGAATAATCCAGGAAGAGGACTGTCTTTCCGGACTCGCTGTCCTTAAACAGCTTGTACTGCGATTCATCCGCGGCTTGTTCCCCGTTGAGATCCAGCGCAAGGAATTTATCATAGCCGGTATCGACCCAATCGAGGGTGATCGAGCCGCTGATGCTGAGAATCACGTGATAAGCATCCGCATACCCGTTATATCCAGTACGGAAGTGTCCCGGCCAGGTAAAGCCCAGCGAATCCAGCGTTGTGGTCTGCGCAGATTCGACCTCTCTTGTGATTGTCGCCTGGCCGTTTGCGGTCGCACCGCCGCCGTTGACGGTGAGCGTGACCTTATTCGGCTCGATTTTCAGAGATGTCGCATCAGCCGAAAGCGTAACAAAGCCGCCGTCGTCGCCTTTCAGCGTCTGACTGTTCGTCGTATTGGTAAAGTTGGCGTTGAGCTTGAACAGAGTTTCTCCACCGACAACCGAGCCGCCCGTGCCTGCCTGAATCGTTGTATGCGCGGCATAATCAGCGATCACGCCGATTGCGGAGACGGCGGCGCTGTTGGGTGCGCCCTTGATCGTCAGCGAACCGTGGGCATTGTCCACACAGGAGGTATAAAGGCCCAGAATGCCGCCGCAGGACAGAGCAACGCCGTCTGTGGCCGTAATGACCGAGTGAGAGTCCTCGGCGTTTGTGACCTTTGTTTTGCTCGGAAGGCTGATCGGCCCGCCGTTGTAGCTTGCGAGATAGAGCTCTGCATCCGCATATTCCATATCGTAGTAGTAGGATGCATCGGTTTTGCCATCCGCGTTGTCATGGAAGATCCAGCCGGTGTCTTCCACGGTATACGTTTCGCCGTCAATGACGAGCGGCCCATCCGGCAGCCACATGGCCGTCAGATCAAAGCGGGTGGCATTGGACGGGACAACGCAAGCGTCTCCTGCCGCGACGGAGTGTGCGTAGGCTCTGTTGTCAGAGATTGCATAATATCCGCCCCAATAGGAGAGCTTCTGACCATCGATCGCGGGCGGGGTCGGGAGCTCGACGGACTTACCGGGCACCACATAGAGGATCTGCGAGTCCTTCACTGTTCCTGCGCCGGTGGCGTAGGTGAGCGTCAGCGGGATCGTGCCCTCGGGCGGATACTGGGCGTAGAGGTGGATAACGCCGGTATCCGCGCCAGCGACGGTCTCACCGCTGACAGCGTAGGACGTGCCGGAGCCGTCGCGCGCGGTATTCCAGCCGGTAATTATTTTGTCGAGACCGGTAAATCGTTCGGTCTGTGTGCAATCACCATAAAAAACATACTCTCTGGTGGTGTACACTTCACCGTTGTTGTATGTGTTCATGATCTCGCCGGAGAAGTCGAAGACGACGCCGTTATTGCCCCATGTGCGGTTGGCGTAGAAGGTGCGGGTTCTGGTCAGGGCCTTCTGCGGACTGTTCGCGTGGATCTGGAAATAGGGCTTGCTGTTCGTGTCCCAGCCGAGGAAGGTATCCGTCTTGCCGTTGCTGACCGTGTCTTTCAGCTCCGGGAGCGTCCAGTTGTCCACGCCGCCGTCGATCACAGTTTTCTTGCCTTCCATATCGGCATAGACGAGGGGGATCCGGTATTTGCTCGTTGTCCAGACAACGGTCAGGGTCTCTGTGTCGCTGCTGGTTTCAATATAGTTACTGCCGTATTCTTCCGTGCCGCTGTCGGTCGCTCTGAGATAATGGTCGACATAGGCATAATCTTTGTGGAAGAAGTCGTCCAGCATGAAGACCCTGTTTTTCTTGATCTGGACGGTCATTTCGTGTGCGCCGCTGATGGTTGTACCGTCTCCGCCGTTGATGGTGAGGGTGCAGTATTCGGTGGAATCCGTGGTGTCCGCGGCGGAAACGGGGAGGAGGAGGGTCAGGAGCATCAGGAATGCCAGATTCAGGGCGAGGATGCGTTTTCGCGTTAATTTCATGAGTTTCTTCCTTCTTTCCCGAAATTTTGCAGGTGTGGGGTGTGAAAAATGGGATGCTGCGGGGGGCAGCATCCCATTTCGTGTTCACTCAGCGCCCCTGATAATATCTGTAGAGGAAGGTCACGATCTGGGCGCGGGTGCAGAAGGCATCCGGGCTGAAGGTCGTGGTGCTGGTGCCGGTGGTGATGCGGTTGTCATAGGCCCAGAGGATGGCGTCGTAGTTATAGGCGGTGGGCTTGACATCCGTGAAGGGGTTGAAGGTGTTGGGCTTGGCGGCGGAGGCGGCGCGATAGAGGAACGTCGCGACCTGGCCGCGGGTGACAGTCTCGTCGGGGCCGAAGGTGGTGGCGGTGAGACCGGTGGTGATGCCCTGCTCAACGGCCCAGAGGACTGCTTCGTAATAGTAGTCATAGGAGTGCACGTCGGTGAAGGGGCTCACGCGGTATCTGGGCAGCGGGGAACCGGCTGCGCGCCAGAGGAAGGTGACGGTCTGGGCGCGGGTGCAGACGGCGTCCGGGGAGAAGGTGAAGCGGGAGGTGCCGGAGGCGATGCCGTTGTCGGCGGCCCACTTCACGGAATCGTAGTAGTAATCGAAGCGGTTGACGTCATGGAAGGTGAAGTTCGAGCCGCCATTGATGACGCCGGGCAGCCAGGACAGATCGTCGCGGACATAAGGCGTGGTCGTGCCCCTGATCTCGTTGTAGTTGTCGCTGTCATCGGGGAGGAACGTCCAGCTGTATTCCTTGTTGGCTTCGATCTTGGTGTTGTCCGGATCGGTGATCTTCTTGCCGTCAGGGCCGTACCATTCGATCGTGCCGCGGACGTCAATCTTGTTGACCATGTCTCTGCCGAGCTCGCCGAGGGTCGTGTCGGTGTTGTCGACCTTGATCTCAGCGGGAGCAGCGGGGGTGGCCTTGGTGACGGTGATGTCGTAGACAGCGGAGGTCGTCGCCAGATAGTCTTTGTCGCCAGCCTTGGTGACCTGGATCTTGACGGTACCGGCCTTGGTCGCGGTCAGGACATTGCCGCTGATCGTTGCAGCGCCATCGCCGCCGCCGACGATCGCATAGGTCACAGCGCCGGTGCCGGAGCCGCCGGCAGAGGTGAGGGTGATGGACTGATCATAGGCAACGCTGGTCGCGCCGGTGTAGGTCAGGGTCGACTGCGCGGAGCGGATGGAGATGTTGATGTAGAGGAATGTGACAACCTTGTTCGCGTAGTTATTGCCATAGTTCAGCTCAACTTTATACTTCAGCTGTGCCGTTTTCTCTTGCTTGTCCTTGAGCTGGAATGTGATCTTGCCGTTCTCGTACCCCGGTGCCGACTCCAAACGTTTATCACCGGTATCTACGCGCGTGATTACGCAGGTCACATACTGCTCATCACCACTGATAAGGCCCTCAGGTGCAGGCACGGTAACGGTCTGTTCATCAAGGTTATCGTAGCGGACATCCGCCGTCAGATCAGCGAGTGCTTCAAGGGGCTTCGCAGTGATCGATGCAGTCAGGTTGTTAAGCGCGGGCTGAGTGATTTCGTAGTTGCCAGCGGCAGAGCCGGAAAGCGTAAACTCGCCGGTGACGATAAGCGTCTGCTCACCAACATTCTTGCTCGGGAAGGTCGCGGTCGGGGCGGTGAGAGTCACGTTGGCTGCGTCTTTGTCCAGAACGCCGGTGAGCGTGCCGGTGATCGTCGCAGTGGTCGTGCCGTTGTAGACCTTATCCTGCACCGCGACAGTAACGGTGACCGGCTTCGGGGTGATGGTGAATTTCCAGTCGTCGGCGGTCAGGTCGGTGACGGGCTTGTAGTTTTTGGTTTCTGCGGTGCTGATCTTGACTGTGTACTTGCCGGCGTTCGTGGGAACGGCGGGGTCGTAGAAAACGGTCACAGTGCCGATCTCAGTGTTGGTCGTAGTCACGGACGCAACCTTCGGATTGCCGTCATAGGTAAGATCCGCCGGTGCCGTGAAGGTGAAGTCAGAAGCAGCGGGGGTTGCTTTGGCGATGGTGAATTTGGCGCGGAGCGTGCCCATGTAGTTGCTGTTTTCCTTGCCATTGATGACAACAGTATAGTCGCCTGCGTCCTTCTGGGTCAGGGAATCGCCGCTGAGCACGTAATCCTCGCCCAGCTTCAGCTCCGTAGTGCCGACCTTGACGGTCATGGTCTGGGGCTGCGGGTTTCCGTTGTAGGTCAGAGACTCGCCGAAGTCGATGGTAACACCTATCCCACTCGAGATATCGCGCGGGAAGATCCTGAAGGTCGCAGTGGCAGTGTAGATCGTGTCGCTGCTTTCGTATCTTGCAGTTGCGGTGTAATCACCGACGGGTGCATCCGCGATGTTATCAGGCGTATACGTTTGTGCGTTGCCGGAATACGTAATTGTGACCTGATTAGCCGTAACGCCCGCAGGCAGCTCGCTGAAAGAGGGGGCTGCGCCGATACCGTATTGGACATTGTCCACGGTGAATTTCATGGTCGTGGTATCGGAATTCTTTTCGGTGATCGTGATGGTGTACGTGATCGTTACGTCGTTGTAGTTATCGAACGTATACTTCAGCGTAAACATATCTGTTGCATTGGCCGTAGCTTCAGCAAGTGTTGTTTCACGCAGACTGATGGTCACATTGCCAGTCTCTTTATCGATAGAATAACCCGTATGCAGCAGGTCTTCTCCGATACCGATCGTAATAATATCGGCAGCGCACTTTTCTGCGGGCAGGCCGAGGCTTGCCGGTGTAATCACAACGTCCTGTGCCGGGCCGTAGCAAACGCTTGTACCCTGTGTGGCAGTGTATGTCCAGTCTGCTTTGTTGATCGTCCAAGTGGTGGTGACCGTGTGGCTGCTGCCATCTGCGCTGCTCGCGCCGCTGAATATGTAGTTTTCCGCGTCGCGCAGCGTCAGAGTCGCGGCTACGGTATAGGTACCGGCGTCTGTCGCTGTGTTGGTTCTGCCCTCGGTGGTATCATAAGTGACATCTACCAGTCCTTCAAGATCACTCGGGATATTCAGCGTGATGGACTTCGGTTCACCGGTATAGGTAAAGGTATCACTGTTCCAAGTCCAAACGTGTTCGCTAAGGTTGAAAATCTTTTTCTGTACGAAGAAGGAAATGGGCCACTCAAAGCCTTCATAGAGATCGGCGTACTCTCCACTCGGCTTGAAGACAACCGTATGCGAGTTGTACTGGCCACCCTTGCCGACCTTCTCGTTAGGATCCTTCCAAACGAAGTCGCCGGGGATTACCGTTTCTACGCCGTTGACATCGGCTACTGCTTGGGCCTCGGTCGTATTCAACTCGAATTGGCTAAGCGTATCGTCATAATAAGGGGTTTTGCTGCTCTTAATGGTAAGATTGCCCTTGGATCTGGTCTTGTCCTTTTTGCCGGTTGTGGCGGTGAGGGTGATTTTGCCGTCTGCGCCGAGCGTGGCGGTCTGATCCTCGCCGAAGCCTTTGACGGTAGCGCTCAGATTGTCGGCCAGCTTATAGTTGGTGCTGTCCTTGAGGGTCAGCGTCAGAACGAGGGTATAGGTTTTTTCCGCCTTGAACATGTCGGTGTCGGCGAGAGCGGTCTTCCCGGTCATATCGCCTGTTCCCTCATAGAAGTCGTAACTCAAATTCAGGAAATTATCGTGGGCGAACATCACGGTCTGCACGGTATTGCCCTTGACGAAGCCGGTGACGTCCACCGAGCTGAGACTGGTGATCTCCTTCTGGGCGATCGTGAAGGCTGCGTATGTAACGTTCTCAGCAATCGTGCAGGAACCGTCGGTCTTCGGCGTGGCTACGACGGTGTATGTACCGACGCTGTTGCTGCCGATGGTCAGCTTGCCGTCTTCTGTGATTGCGAAACCTTCGCAGTCCGTCCCATCTTTCTGAACCTTGAAGTCGACAAGGCTGGTGATGTCCTTGCCGGAGGTGGAAGTTGCAGTCAGTTTGAGCGTTTCGGCGCTGCCGTACTCAATCGTCGGGCGATCAATGGAGACGGAAGCAAGCTCGGGGGGATTGCCAGCGACCGGCACAGAGTTTCCTTCCAGGAGAACCGAATCCTTAATACTCTCTTTGCCGCTCGTAGTCTTTTTGGTAAGCTCAGAAATCTCCAGAGCGAAACCAGCGTCTCCAGCCTCTACTTCGCTCTTGACTTTAAACAGATAATATGCAACATCAACGGTCGCACCAGCTGCCACTTTCACGCCGGCGCTTGCTCCGCCAAGTTTCACCTTGCCTGCTTCAATTTCATTTGCCTGAAGCGACATACCGAAGGTACTTGCAGCTACAGCATAACCGTAGACAGTGCCGAAGTCCGGATCTTTCCAGAAGACCGGCTCTACCGCAGAGCGATCATACTCCATGACCATTTGAATACTCGTAAGTTGAATAGCCTTTTCTTCTGCATTATGGAACGTTACCTTTACCGCAACAAGATCGCCTTTTTCATACGGAGTTGTTTTGGGTTCACCAATGGTAACATTATTAGTATCGGTATCATATGTATAAGTTGTGAAAGATGCAACCGACATTTTCGATTGCTCATCTGCCGCACTGGCAGGAAGCACACACAGCGAAAGCAGCATGGCCACCACCAGAAGCAGTGCAAAAAGTCTCTTCATTTTTTCCTCCTCAATCGAGCGTCTCTATCAATCTAACTAAATACTGCAAAATCATGGAAGCATCATATGCTGCGATTTCGCCGTCTTTGTCCACATCTGCTGCGGGATTTCCTGTCAGGTCTATAAGATTGACAGTGTGCTGCAAAATCAAGGATGCATCATATGCAGCAATCTCGCCATCATTGTCCACATCTCCCCGTTTGTACTTCGGCTTCTCGCCATACTCCAGCGAAGCGACCTTCGTGAGTTTTACGCTGTCGGTGCTGACATAGACGTTATACGTGCCCGGTTCCATCTGTTTGGGGAACAGGATGAATTCGGTCGGGTCCGTAATGTTCTGCTGGTCGATGTACTGCAGGTTTCTCTCGGTCGGGGTGGGGATGCCCTCGGTGCCATCCGCCTGCTTCGCGCCCTCTTTCAGAAGGAGGACGAGCGAGTATTTACCGGACAGGTCGTCGCAGGTCAGCTTAAACTTGGTCGCGCCCGCGTAGAAGCCGCCGGTGACGCTCTCTCCGCCGACCACGGTCAGGGTATAGCCGTCGCTGTCCTTGAGGTTGAATGCGCCCAGGGTCTCGGGGGTGTCCGCCGCGAACGCGGCGGCGGTAAGCGCCGTGAGCGTCAGCACTGCGAGCAGCAGCGCAAGGATCCTTCTTTTCATGCCGCTTCCTCCATCTCAGTCATAAATTTATCTGCATACCGCAGCAGGATCGCCGCGATCTGTGCACGCGATGCGTTGGCCTCCGGCGCGATGCGGCTGCCGCCGACGCCGGAAACAAGCTCGTGATAGACCGCCCACCAGAGCGCATCCTTCGCCCAGGAGGCGATCGAGGCGCTGTCGGTGAAGGTCTGGTCGTAGATGCCGGAGAGCATCAGCTCCGCCCCGCTCTGGCCGCCGTTCAGGCGGAACAAAATCGCGGTGGCCTGCTGGCGCGTGATGGGCGCGCTGGGGCCGAAGCGCGTGTCGGACAGGCCGTTGACATAGCCGTTTTCCACGGCCCAGCTCAGGGCGTCCCGGTACCAGCCGCCGTCCGCGGTGTCTTCAAACGCGGCGGCCTGGGTCGCGGCGGGCTGGCCGCACATGCGCCAGAGCATGAGGACGAACTGTGCCCGGGTCACGGGGGCGTCGGGACGGAAGGTGCCGTCGGAGTAGCCGGTGACGAGGCCGAGCTCTGCCGCGCGTTCGACCGAGGCGAAGGCCCAGTGGAGGCTGTTCACGTCGCGGAACGTGCCGGTCTGGAATTCCTCCTGCTCGGCGTCAGGCTCTTTTTCGCCGTCTTCGGGCTTTTCGCCGTCAGCGGGCTTGCCCTCGGCGGTGCTGCCGGAGCCGGTGCTTCCGGTCGACTGCGAGACGAGCGACGGGAGCGCGTAGGACACGGACAGGTCCTTGCCGCTCGCGTCGGACAGGACGCTTTCGGCGAGGGAGAGCTTCGCGTCGCCCGTCTTTTTGACCTTGAAGGTGAAGGTGACGAGGCTGCCGTCGCGCTTCACGGCGTTCGTCGTGGCGGCGGCCAGGATCGCGCCGGTGCCGCCCCGGGTGCCGTGCGGGTTGCTCGCGGAGAGCATGCCGCCGACAAGATCGCCGTTTTCCACGCCGGTACACTCGACGATGGAATCGTCGTAGCCCAGCTTCAGCTGCAGGGCGCTCAGGCCGGTGTTGCCCGAGAGGTCGATCGTGACCGTGAAGGTCTTGCCGACCGCAGGGAGCTTGTCCGGGGCTGTGACCGTCACGGTCGCGCCCGCGGCACACGCCAGCGGCGTCAGCAGCTGCACCGCGAGAAGCAGCGCTATGCTCAGTGCCAATATTCGGTTGCGTTTCATGCTTCGCATTCCTCCCTCGTTCCGGCCGGGGGTGTCTGCCGGAGCCGGTTTGTAACAATATGTTACAAATTCTTGCAGTAGTCTACACTACCCCTAGTATTTGTACGTTAATTATATACGAAGTGTTTTGCAAATGCAAGATGCTGGCTGCTAAATTTGCAGAGAATTTGTAAAATCTTTCTGGGAGGAAAAGAAGCCTCCCCTTGCCGCGCCCCGCGCGGTAAGGGGAGGTGGCATTTGCGGAAGCAAATGACGGAGGGGATGGGCTGCAAATTTTAGAGTTTGCCGAAATTTACGGCGTTCGAATCCCCTCAGGCGCTTCGCGCCAGCATCCCTTGGGCCCAAGGGGAGCCTTTTTGGGGGCATTCGAAATTTGCGGCGTTCGAATCCCCTCAGGCGCTTCGCGCCAGCTCCCCTTGTGCCCAAGGGGAGCCTTGAGTCTAGGGTTGATCCATGTCGGAGATCAGGATGTTATCGGTGCCGTGGGCTTCGAATTCGGCGATGTAATCGTCCATGCGGGAGACAAGCTCCTCGTAATTGTCGTTGGATACCGGCTGGTATTCCATGTCGCGCCGCGCGAGCTCTTCGGCGAGAATTTCATAGAATACCGTGTCCTCATAGTCCATGATGGCCTCG
This sequence comes from uncultured Oscillospiraceae bacterium, assembly GCA_934646185.1. Taxonomy (GTDB): domain Bacteria; phylum Bacillota; class Clostridia; order Oscillospirales; family Oscillospiraceae; genus CAG-170. The sequence goes on from CAKUEH010000003.1 coordinate 147,714, forward strand.
TGGATGCCGCCGTCGGAAAACGCGCGGGAGGGTACGTCGGCCCCCTCGTACCGCTCGACAAGCGCGCCCATGCCCTGCTCCCGGCAGAGCGCGAAGAGCTTGGATTCCAAATCGTCGTAATCCGCAAAGCGGTCGTCGCCGCGGGTCGAGTTGAGGATCCAGTTTCCGATGTATACCATATCCAGAAGACGGCGGAACTCTTTTTTCGATAGATCGATCTGCATATCTAAAGCCTCCTCTGCGATGTTACTCTATTATATACACTTTGGTCTTCATTTTCCACTGTTAATTTTTGATCGCCCGCGGGTTTTGATTGCCTTGCGGGGCGGTTCGGGGTATACTGGAGAAAAACCGGCTTCGCCGCAGGAGGTAGACGCATGATCTGGCTGACAGGAGACACGCACGGGCATTTTGACCGCATCGAGGCATTCTGCCGGGAACGGCAGACCACGACGGACGATCTTCTGGTGATTCTGGGCGATTCCGGGTTCAATTTCGGCGGGGGCGAGCGCGATCTGGCGCTGAAAACGCGCGCGGCGCGCTTCCCTGTTACGATCCTCTCCCTGCACGGCAACCGGGAGAACCGGCCGCAGAATATTCCGGGGTATGCGGAGGGGGAATTCTGCGGCGGGAAGATTTTGTACGAGCCGCAGTTTCCGAATCTGCTGTTCGCCGTGGACGGGGAGGTCTACCGGCTGGGCGGGAAGGACTGTCTGGCGGTCGGCGGGGCGTATTCCACGGGGAAGGAATACCGGCTGGCAAAGGGAATGGGCTGGTGGCCGGACGAGCAGCCGTCGGAGGAAACGAAGCGGCGCGTCGAGCGGCTGCTGGACGCGCGGGGCTGGCAGATGGATATCGTGCTGACGCACACGTGCCCGCTGCGCTATAAGCCGCTCGAGGCGCTCAAGCCCGATCTCGACCAGTCCACGGTCGACAGCACGACGGAGGAATGGATGGACGGGATCGAATCGCGGCTTCGCTATGCGCGCTGGTACTGCGGGCATTTTCATACGGACAAGACGGTCGGGCGGCTGCGGATCCTGTTTCGGGAGATCGTGGAGCTGGAGGGGTAGGATTTGGGCAGTGGACGCGCCCGTACAAGCCTCCCCTGAAAGGGGAGGTGGCTCGGCGGTACGCCGAGTCGGAGAGGTGCTGCGGGCAGTATGGATTCGCATTGGGCTTCCGCTTTTCGCGGGTGCCTGCTGCGACCTCTCAGTCAGCTGCGCTGACAGCTCCCCTTTCAGGGGAGCCTTTTCTTTTGTGGAGCGCTACATTATATAATATCTATCAACACAGAAAAAACGCTGCGGACGAAATCGTCCGCAGCGTTTTGGAGCGGGTGACGAGGCTCGAACTCGCTACCTCCACCTTGGCAAGGTGGCGCTCTACCGGATGAGCTACACCCGCATCTCAAATGCAGGTATGATTATAGCAGAAGATTTGAAAAAGTCAAGTGCTTTTTTCAAATTTTCGGGTCTACGGCAGCATGTAGGGCTGCAGCGTGCGGAAGATGAGGCCGAAGACCTGCTCGTCCAGCTCGGGCGTGTCTTCAAGATCGCCGCAGAGGACGTGCGAGACAAAGCTGAGGATCGTCTCGAACACGTGCGCCATCAGGAGCCAGCTGTCGTGCGAGGAGACAAAATACCGGCTGAGACGGGCCTGAAGCTGCTGATAGTTGTGGTGGTGCAGGGCATGGGCGCTGGCGAGAAACTGCGCGGAATAATAATAGCGCAGATAGAAGCGGATATCGTCCGGCTGGGCCAGGCAGAAGCGCCAGACCGGCTCCCACAGCGCGCGGCAGCGCTGCTCAAGCGGCTGGCCGGGCACGTCCATCACGTCCAGATTCTTGATGACCGTCTGCACAAAGCGCAGGTCGGTGCGGTTGAACGCGGATTGGAGCAGACCGTCCTTGCTGCCGAAATTGCGGTAGATATAGACCTCGTTGCACGGAACCTCCGCCGCGATCAGCTTGGTCGTGGTATGGTCAAGCCCATCGCGCGCGGCAACACGAACGACCGCGTCGAGCAGCAGTTCCCGGTAGTTTTCCTTGAGCGCCATAGCCGGATCTCCTGAACACAAAGCATGTATTTTAACATACTATACTACGGAGAGAGCAGAAAATCAAGGTAATTTCTGCAAAATATGCAAAAATCCGAACGCGCCGGTCGTTATCGCGGCGTGGGAAGCGCGTTCCGCTCCGTCCGGCTGATCGTGTCTCATTCCCCACCCATACAGAGTCTTGCGCTCCAGCGCAAACGCGCCCTTCTCCGGGTCGGAGAAGGGCGCGTTGAGGCTTGTCTTATTCGGTGTAGAGATAGCTGTATTTGCCGCGGAGGGTGAGGATCAGGGTCTCGATGTCCTGCGGCAGCTCGTTCGGCTGGGACAGGTCGAGGATCTCGTCGGTTTCCAGACGGACGCGGATCTTGTCGCCGCCGAGGAACAGAACGCCCTTGTTTTCGCTCTCGTTCATGTCCTTCTCGGTCTGGAAGAGCGTGAACTTGTCGTGGCACGGCTCGGAGGCATACGGGCAGAACTGCGTGCAGTTGCCGCACTCGTTGCACATCTTGTCGACGTGGACGATCTCGTGGCGGCCGTCGGCCAGCTTGACAACGACGTTCGCGCGGTTCGGGCAGGAATCGACGCAGTTTTCGCAGACGGTGTTGCAGTCGAGGCAGCGTCCGCCTTCGCAGCAGGCGCAGGAGGCCATTTTCAGAATGCCCTTCTTGGCGATCGCGTCGGCCTTGGCAGGATACGCCTGCTCGGGGATCTCATACGTGTGCGCCTCGCCGATGACGGCCTCTGCAAACGCGGCGGCGTCCGCAATGCCCTCGACGACAGTCGCGGGGCCGCGGTGCGCATCGCCTGCCGACCAGACGTTTTCGACGTTGGTCTGGAAGGCCGGGCCCTTGCGGCCCATTTCGATGCCGTTTTCGGCCATGAGCTTCGCATCGACCTTCTCGCCGATGGCGGAGATGACCAGATCGCACGGAATCTCAAACGTTTCGCCGGTGGCGACGGGGCTGCGGCGGCCGGATGCATCAGGCTCGCCGAGCTTCATCTGGTTGCAGATCAGCTTGCCGTCCTTCTGCTCGACGGGAGCGGCCAGCTCGACCAGCTTCACGCCCTCGTCGATGGCGAGCTTCAGCTCGTGCTCGTCTGCGGGCATTTCCTTCTTCGTGCGGCGGTAGACGATGGTGGAGGAGGCCGCGCCCATGCGCTTGGCGACGCGGGCAGCGTCCATGGCGGTGTTGCCTGCGCCGACGACGACCACATGGCCCTCGAGGCACGGCTTGACCTGCTGCTTCATTTCCTTCATCCAGCCGATGACGCCCTTGACATTGCCGGGGATGCCGAGCTCGCCCGCCTGCCATGCGCCGGTGGCCATCAGAATGTGGGTGTAGCCCAGCTTCTTGAGCTCGTCAACGCTCGGAGCCGGTGCGCCGCACTTGACTTCCACGCCGAGGCGCTCCATGAGGGCGACATCTTTGTCCAGCGCTTCGTCGGAGATGCGGAACGCGGGGATGACATAGCGCGGCACGCCGCCGAGCTTTGCTTCGCGCTCGAAGATCGTGGTCTCCACGCCGCCGCGGGCGAGGAAGTAGGCCGCCGCAATGCCGGTCGGGCCGCCGCCGATGATCGCGGCCTTCTTGCCGGGCAGCTTCGCGGTCGGCTTCATCGACGCCATGAGCGCGCCGTAGCCGTGCTCTGCTGCAACCAGCTTGGTGTCGCGGATATGGACGGATTCGTCATAGAAGTTGCGCGAGCACTTGTTCTGGCAGCGGTGCGCGCAGATCGTGCCGGTCAGGAACGGCAGCGGGTTCTTTTCCGTGATGAGCTTCAGCGCCGGGCCGTACAGTCCGCGGCGGACAAGCTCCATATACTCCGGAATATCCTGATGGATGGGGCAGCCGCCCTTGCAGGGTGCGGTGAAGCAGTCGATGAGGGGCACCTTGTCCTCGCTCTTGCGCGCGGGCAGGGGTTTGATGGGTTTGAGGTGATGGAAATCGCTGTGGCTGGCGGCGGACATGTCGCTGATGGCGGCGGAGTCCGTGCCGTTAAAGGCGTGATACGGCAGCTTTTCCGTCTTTTCGACCATCTGGGCCAGACGGTTGTATCCGCCGGGCTTGAGGATGGTGGTGGCAACGGTGATGGGCCAGATGCCGGCCGCGAACAGCTTGTCGCAGTTGAAGAATTCCGCGCCGCCGGCGAAGGAAATGCGCATTTTGCCGTTGAACTGGCGGCTGATGCGATTGCACATCTCGATGGTCAGCGGGAAGAGGCTGCGGCCGGACATGTACATTTCGGTGCCGGGCAGCTCGTTCCGGGTGGTGTCGACGGGGAAGGTGTTGGAGAGCTTGAGGCCGAATTCCAGACCCCTGGAGTCTGCCAGCGCCTGCAGACGCTCGAACATCGGCACGGCGTCGGCCCACTGCAGATCCTCGTTGAAGTGGTGCTCGTCGAAGACGATGTAGTCATAGCCCATGGAGTCGAGGATGGTGCGGGCGGTCTTGTAGCCGAGGATGGTCGGGTTGCACTTGACGAAGGTATGCAGGCCCTTTTCGGTCAGGAGATAGGACGCGATGCGCTCGATCTCCTGCGGAGGACAGCCGTGAAGCGTGGAAACGGTGACGCTGCGGCTGACGCGCGGGGAAATACCGGCGATGAAGTCCTTTTCCTCCGGGAACAGCTCGGTCAGGACGGCGAGGCATTCTTTGAACTGCGCGGTGTTCGACGCGTCCATCATGTTGTCGATGTAGCTGTTGACCTTCTCGCCCTTGATGCCCTCGAGATCGTAGCCGACGGACATATTGAACACAAAGCCGTCCGGGGAACCGAGGCCGTAGACCCTGGACAGGACCTTGAGCGCGCACCAGGCCTTGATATACTCGTTCTGTGCCTGCGGGACCTCGAGCTCGGTCGACCATTCCTGGTTATAGCCCTCGTCGGCGGCCAGAATGCACGGACGCGGCACGCAGCGGGCCAGCTCTTCGCCGTCCATCTTCTGCACGGTCTTGACCTCGAAGAAGCGGGCGCCGGCAAAATACGCGGCGATGATGTTCTGCGCCAGCTGGCTGTTGGGGCCGGCCGCCGGGCCGAACGGGGTCTCGATCGTCTCGCCGAAGATGGGGAGCGTCTTGCCTGCGGCGTAATACGGCGTGTGCACGCCAAAAATCTCGCCCTCACGGGCGTATTCGGTGACGATCCAGTTCATCAGAGACTTGAACGGGATCGGATACATTTTTTCAGACATGTGATTACCTCCTAAGTTTTAATAGCCGCGGCCCTTCCAGAACAGCATCAATACGATGGGCAGCCCGGCTGTGACGAATGTCACGAAATCCTTTGCGAATGCCAGCGCCTGCGCGCCGAGATCCGCTGCGCTGAACAGGGCCAGAATGCTGGTCAGGAAGATCAGAATACTTTTGAAAAACGGAAGGACTGAAACGGCAAAGATCACGGTTATTCCCGCGCGTTTTCCGCAGAGCAGCAGGAGCCAACCGACCAGCGCGGCCAGCCCGGCAAACGCGGCAATATACACGGTCAGCTTCCCCGGAAACAGCTCCGGCAGGTAGAATTCAAAGAACGAATTGAGACAGCGCAGGCCGAGCCGCTCCATGCCGATGTCGAAGAGGGCAAACAGAGCGGCATCGAGCGTGGAAAAAACGAGCACGGCAAGCAGAAGCCACTTGCAGACTCTCTGACGGGTGGTTTCGTACATCAACATCCCTCCTGTTCTTCTGTTGTAGGCCTATCTTCCAATGATGCGCTGGCGCGGGAGCGCCCAGGCCTCCTCTTGCCGCGCCCCGCGCGGTAAGGGGAGGTGGCATTTTTGAAGAAAATGACGGAGGGGATATGCTGCAAGTTTCAGAGTGCTCCGAAATTTGTGACGTTCGAATCCCCTCAGTCAGCTTCGCTGACAGCTCCCCTTGTGCCCAAGGGGAGCCTTTGGGTGGTCTTAATACTCTCTATGGTTCAGTGCGCCCCAGAGCTTTTTAGCGGATTCGAGGATGTGGGCGTTTTCGGCTTCCTCGTCGATGCCGATGAGCTCGCGATCCTTCATCAGAAGCTTGCCGTTTGCGATGGTCGTGCGGCAGAGCTTGCCGGTCATGCCGAAGAGGATGTGGCCGTCAATATTCTCGTCCGAGAACGGGGTGAACGGCTTGTAGTCCATGACGATGATGTCGGCGGCGGCGCCGGCCTTGAGAACGCCGAGCTCGTCCGGGAAGTATTTCGCGCCGATCTTCGCGTTGTTCTTGAACAGCATGCCGGTCACTTCGCACCATGCGACGTTCGGCAGGCAGGCGTTCAGGCGCTGGACGCAGAGCGCGGCCTTGAGCGATTCGATCATGTCGTTCGTCCATGCGTCGGTGCCGAGGCCGAGCAGGATGCCCGCTCTGGAAAGCGGCAGCACCGGGCAGACGCCGACGGCGTTGGACATGTTGGACTCGGGGTTGTTGACGACCATGGTATGGGTGTTCTGGATGAGCTCGATCTCAGCCGGGTTCACATGGATGCAGTGGCCGAGGATGGTCTTCTCGCCGAGGATGCCGTGGTCGTGCAGACGCTGCACGGGGCGGCGGCCATAGTTCTGCAGGCTGTCATAGACGTCGTTCATGCCTTCGGAGACGTGGATGTGATAGCCGGTGCGGCCGTTGTTGGCTTCGACCATGCGGTCGAAGGTCTTGTCGGAGATGGTGAACAGCGCGTGGCCGCCGAACATGGCGGCGAGCATCGGATCCTTCTGCTGCTCGCAGTAGGTGATCCAGTCGGCGTTCTCCTTGATGGCCTGCACGCACTTCTCCTCGCCGTCGCGGTCGGAGACTTCGTAGCACAGACAGGAGCGAATGCCGAATTTCTTGGCGCTCTCGCCGATCTGGAACAGAGAGCCGGGGATCTCGCAGTAGGCCGCGTGATGGTCGAAGATCGTCGTAACGCCCTGCTTGATGCAGTCGATGTAGAGTGCGTCGGCGGAGGCGCGGGAGCCCTCGAGCGTCAGCTTGCGATCCATGGCCCACCATGTGCCGTCAAGGACTTCGTAGAAGTTCGTGGGGTTGTTGCCGACGATGGACAGGCCGCGCGCAAGCGCGGAATAGATGTGGGTGTGCGCGTTGATGAACGCGGGCATGATGACGCCGCCCTTGGCGTCGATGATCTCGGCCTGCGGGTATTTTGCGCGCAGCGCGGCTTCTTCGCCGACCTCGACGATCTTGGTGCCCTCATAGGCGACGGCGCCCTTTTCGTAATAGCCCTTGCCGCCCTCGTCGCGGGTGATGACACGTCCGTTTGTGAGTAAGTTCATGGGGTTTCCTCCTTTTCGTGATGCTCACCGGTGCATATAACAAAAGTGCTTCAGATCTTCATCTGAAACACTCTGCCGTGCAAGCCGAGTGATAGTTGCAGCCCGTGTGCGAAACACTTCCTTACAGCTACCAATCTTAGATTGTAATTTCATTATAAATGGCGGGCAAAAAAATTTCAATGCTCCTGTCGATTTTTCTGCCCGCCATTTTTTACAAACTTCGCGGCTCATTTTTGAGCATTTTGCACGCCGTTTGCGATTGCGGAACGATAGCGTCAGCTGACAAGGGCACACGCGCTTGCGGGCCGGACTGGGCCGCCGTCTGCTGCGTTATCGTCCTTGACATACGACGGTATGCCTGCGTCCTCTGCCTTGCAGACAACGCCCCCAGACCGGCCGGCAAGTCCTTCGGAGTTTTTCACGGAGGATAAACGGCGGCTGGCAAGGCAGACAAGGCAGGCGGGCTGTCGCCCGCCAACGAGGATAACGACGCCAGCCGTCGTTTTGCCCCGTGAAAAACCGTGTGTGCCCTCGTCAGCTGACGCTACTAGCCGATGGCCGTCCACTGCTCCGCGGCAGCAGGGATCCGGCAGGTATGATCGACGGCCGCCTCGATCAGATCGGCGTAATACCACGCCGTCTCGTCCTGATTGTCCCAGTACCACGCGGCGGCGCGCAGCTGCGCGTCTTTCCTGTCCGGGCTGCGGGAGAGCAGACTGTTCATTGCGCGCGCAAGCTCCGCGCGGCTGACCGCCGCGCCGCCCGCGGCGCTCCCCTGCCCCGCTTCAAAGACGGTTTTCTCCGCCCACGCGCCGGTCAGCGCTGGGAACGCTTCGCGGCCCGTTTCCGAGCCTGCCAGCGCGTCCAGCACGCCGCACAGCTCCCGCCAGCTGACCGCGGCCGACGGCAAAAACCAGCCGCCGTCCCCGAACGGCAGGAGTCCCAGTCCCGTGAGCTTCCCGATCTGCGCGCAGGCCCAGTGGCCGGACGGCACATCGAAAAATGTCACGCGCTCCGGCTCCGGCAGCGGCTCCTCCGCCAGCCGCACGAGCGTGCAGGCAAGCTGCGCCCGCGTGACGGGCGCGTCCGGCCGGATGCTTCCATCCGGATAGCCGCAAAGATAGGCGCGGTGCGTCTGCTCCGCCGCCCGCGCAGGAAGCGCCAGCATGGCCGCCAGCGCCGCCGCGCAGAAAAACCCCCGCAGCTGTTTGTTCATCTGCATCCCCTCTTCCGGTAAATCTGCCGTTAGTGTGGCAGATTCCCCGCGCGGATACAGTCGGGACATGGGCAGGGAAAAGCAATTCCCCAAAGGCTCCCCTTTCAAGAGGAGCTGGCGCGCAGCGCCTGAGAGGTCGCGGCAGGCAACCGCAAATTGTGAAGGTCTTTCGGCGAATCCGCAGTCATTTCCATATTTCAATGTAGGGGCCGATGCCCACATCGGCCCGCGCAGGATATACCGGTTTTACGGAAATCTGCGGCGAATTCGTAACTTTCCAAAGGGCCGACAGAGTCGTCGGCCCCTACAACGCCCCCTCGCACTCCCTGTAGGGGCGGACGACTCTGTCCGCCCGCAGAATATACCAATTTTACGGAAATCTATGGCGAATCCGTAACTTCCCAATGGGCCGATGTGGGCATCGGCCCCTACAGGGTGCTGTGCATTTCCGGCAGCCTACAGATGGGTACACTTCAGGCCATGGCGGCAGAATATCTCCGTGTTCAGGTTCGGCGCGGCGGCGGGGTTGAATTCCGGGCGGTAGGACAGGCCGACCATTTCGTATTTGGCCCCTGCCGTCACATGGTACGGCAGCAGCTCGACCTGTTCCAGATCGTCCGCATCCAGAAGCCGGCGGGCTGTTTCCACGAAATTTTCATCCGAATCGTTGACGCCGGGAATGACCGGGATGCGGATGCGGAACGGCTTTCCGCTCTTTTTCAGCCGCTCGAGGTTTTCCAGAACTGGTTCGTTGGACACGCCCGTATAGTGCCGGTGCCGCGCCGGATCCATCAGCTTCAGATCCATCATGACATACTCGACCCGGGCCAGAACGGCCTCGAATACAGTCCCGCTGCAATAGCCGCTCGTTTCGATGGCGCGATGCATGCCCGCGACGCGCTCCAGCGTTTCCAGCAGAAATTCCGGCTGCCCGGTCGGCTCGCCGCCGGAAAACGTCACGCCGCCGGACATCGCGGCAAGATAGTCTTTGTCGCGCAGGAGCTTTTGGGCCAGTGACTTCGCCGTATAGCGCGTTCCGCAGAGCTTGCGCAGGCCCTGCGGGCAGGCGCGGATGCACTGTCCGCAGGCTGTGCAGCTCTTTCCTCCGTTCGGGCAGACTCTGACGCAGGCCCCGCAGTGCAGGCAGTTGTTCGCCGACACCATCAGCTGCGGCTGATAGGAAAGCCCCTCCGGGTTGTGGCACCACATGCAGCGCAGCGGACAGCCCTTTAAAAAGACCGTCGTGCGGATGCCGGGGCCGTCGTAGACGGCAAGCTGCTTGATATCGAATACGGTACCGGCCGCCGATGCGTTATCCCCGGGCATGGCGGACTTCGAACTCGCGCAGCTCTTTGTAGAGCGCAAACTGCTTCTCATAATATGCGTGCCGCTGCGCGTCGGGCTTTGCCGTCCGGCCGTAGCGGACGAAGCGGGCTGCAAGGGCCGTCCGGTCGGTCTCGCCGGTCGCGGCGGCAAGACCGAGGATCGCGCTGCCGAGCGCGCCGGCCTCGTCGGCCAGCGTGGGCCGGATCTCCGCGCCCAGAATGTCCGCCTTGATCTGCCGCCAGACCGGCGACTTCGCGCCGCCGCCCGCGGCAAAGAGCGTCGTCGGGCGAATGTCGTATCTGGCGAGCTTTTCGAGGTTATAGCGCATCTCAAAGGTCAGGCCCTCGAGAATGGCCCGGTAGAGATCCGCGGGCGAGGTATGCATCGTGAGGCCGTAGATCGTGCCGCGCGCGCCGGTCAGCACGTCCGGCGTGCCGCCCATGCCCTGCAAAAACGGCAGGACGATCAGCCCCGTCGGCTCTGGCGGGCAGGTCTCGTTCAGAATATCATAGACGGAGCAGCCGCGCCCCATCGCGGCCTGCTTGAGATAAAACGCCAGCGAATCGCGGTACCAGCGCACGACTGCGCCGCCGGAGATATTATAGGCGTAGGTCACGTAGCCGCGTCCGTCCAGATACGGGACGCAGGCGTAATTCTCGCGCTCAAAGTCCAGCGTTTCGGGGATGGACGCGAACAGCGGGCAGATGCACTCGACCGTGCCGGTCGTGTCGACAGCCTCGCCGGGGTTCGCCACGCCGCAGCCGAGCGCGTTGACGATCTGGTCGTGCGAGCCGATGACGACCTTGACGCTCTGCGGCAGCCCCAGCGCGGAGGCAGCCTCGGCCGTGAGCGTTCCGGCGCATGCGCCGGTCGGCAGAACGGCGGGGAGTATATCAGGGTCAATGCCGCAGGCGCTCGTCAGTTCGTCCGACCAGCAGAGCTTCCGCACGTCAAAGAGGATGCTGCGGCAGGCGAGGGAATAGTCCGCGACCGTCTCGCCGGACAGGCAGAAACAGATATAACTCGCGATGAACAGGAATTTCCACACCGGGCGCGGGGCCGTGCGGAGCGTATAGAGCATTTTCGCCAGCGAGTAGGAAGCGTCCGGCAGGACGCAGGTGATGCGCATGAATTTCTCCGCGCCGACCGATTCGATCAGACGGGTGAATTCCCCGCTCTCGGTATTGGCAAAATAGAGGATGATATCGCTCAGCGGCTGGCCGCTGCGGTCGACGGGGACAAAGGACTCGCCGAAGGAGGAAACGGTGATCGCCGCGACCTGCTTCGCGTCGTCCAGCTTCTTGACGCAGTCGGAGATCACGAAGAACACGCTCTCGCGCAGCGCCAGCGCGTTCAGGTTCACCTCGCCGGGCTTCGTGGGATATTCGCGGTAGGACATGGCGATCTGTTCGCCGGTGTCGCGGAAGGCGACGCATTTGCAGCCGGTTCCGCCGATATCAATGCCAAGGCTGATCATAAGCGGACCTCACTTTCTCGCGCGGAAGCGGTAGATCGTCGTCTCGTGCAGCTGCTCGCCCTGCCGGAGCACCGGAGACGGGAACGCGGGCTGGTTGATCGCGTCGGGATAGTGCTGCGTCTCGAGGCAGAAGCCGCCGTAGGATGCGTAGCGCGCGCCGTTTTTGCCCGCGCGGTCGGAAATGAAGTTGCCGGTGTAGAGCTGTACGCCCTCGAGCGTCGTCTCCACATCCATGACGATGCCGGTCTTGTCGCCCTCGGCCTGTCCGACTTTGCGCAGACCGCAGCCGTCCAGGCAGAGATTCGTGTCATAGCCGTGGAAGGACGCGAGCGCCGCGTCGTGGATATCGCGGCCGATGGGCTTTGCGGTGCGGAAGTCCATGCAGGTGCCGTCGACAGGGGCGATCTCGCCGGTCGGCAGCGTTGCGGCGCCGGCGGGCGTGTAGGCGGAGGCGTTCAGCTGGAGCAGATGGCCCAGCACATCGCCGCTCCCCTGTCCGTTGAGGTTAAAATAGGCGTGATTGGTGAAATTCGCGACGGTATCCGCGCCGCTGACGGCGCGGTAGTCGATGCGCAGCGCATTGTCGTCCGTCAGGGTAAACGTGATGGACACGTCGAGCCTGCCGGGGTAGCCCTCCTCGCCGTCCGCCAGAACAGTCGTGAATTCCACGCTGTTTTCGCGGCAGGCGTAGTTCCAGAGCTTCTTGTCGAAGCCGCACAGACCGCCGTGCAGCTGATTTTTGCCCTCGTTGGCCGTGAGGTGGAAGCGCTGGCCGTTCAGCGTGAAGGCCGCGCCCGCGATGCGGTTTCCGTTGCGACCAATGCACGCGCCGAGATAGCCGCTGTTTTCTTCATATTCCTTCACCGTCTCGTAGCCGAGCAGCACGTCGGTCAGAACGCCATTCCGGTCTGGAACGACGATGGACTGGATCGTCGCGCCGTAGGACAGCAGCGTCACGCGCATATGGTCGCTGTTTTCCAGCGTGATGGCGACAGGCGCGCCCTTGGAGCACAGGGGGAGCTTTTGAATGGTCAGCATGGGAAAAACGTCCTTTCTTAAAAAAGTGAGGCGCGCTGCAGCCGCAACGCGCCTCATGAAGATCTGCTGCGATTGCGTCCATCCTATTATAATGGAGCGCAGTGGCTTTGAAAAGCCGCAGAGCAATTATTTCTTTGCAACGTACTTCTGCACGTCGATGGCGACGGCGATGATGATGATCGCGCCGCGGATGATGTACTGGAGGTAAGCGTTGACACCGAGGAAGTACAGGCCGTAGTTGATCGCCTGCAGGATGATCGAGCCGATCACGACGCCGGGAACGGTGCCGATGCCGCCGTTGAAGGAAACGCCGCCGATGACGCAGCCCGCAATGGCGTCGAGCTCATAGTTGATGCCGGTCGCGGTGCCGACGGACTGGATACGGGCGCCCTCGAGGAAGGAGGCGATGCCGTACATCAGACCGGCGTACAGGAACACGCCCATGATGGTCTTCGTGACGGAGACGCCGGAGACCTCAGCGGCCTCGGAGTTGCCGCCGACAGCGAACATATTCTTGCCGAAGCGGGTCTTGTTCCAGACGACCCACGTCAGAACGCCCAGCAGCAGGAAGATGATGACCAGATACGGCAGCTTGAAGCCGAAGATATCGATCGAGCCCGTCGCCAGCGCGAGATAGCGCTGGTCAAGGGAGGACAGCGCCTGCGTGGAGCCGGAGGGCTGGTTCTCGATGTAGATGCAGCACAGGCCGTAGGAGATCAGCTGCGTGCCGAGGGTGACGATGAAGGGGTGCATGTGGAGCTTTGCCATGCCGAAGCCGTTGAACGCGGAGATGACGACCGCGATAGCCACGCAAGCGAGGAACGGCACGATCAGGGGCAGCGGCTCGGTGATGCTGGGATAGTATCTCGACGCAAACGTGACCGACTGCAGCAGAGATGCCGAGACAGCCGCGCAGAGGCCGAGCACACGGCCGACAGACAGGTCGGTACCGGCAAGGATGATGATGCCCGCGACGCCGTAGGCCAGAATGCCCTTTGTGGAAGCCTGCTTCAGAATGGAGATCAGGTTGCCGACGGAAAGGAAGTTGGGCTTGATCGCAACGATCACAACAAGGAGCAGAAGAAGGATGATGTACAGCGCGTATTTCAGCAGCGTATCCTTCAGCTTCTGCGGGTTCATTTTCTTAGAATTCGTCATTTTCTCAACCTCTTTATACATATTGCGCAGCCAGACGCATAATGGTTTCCTGCTCGTTTTCAATGCCGCCGAAGTCCTTGCCGCGTTCGAGGATACCGGCCATATGGCCGTTGCTCATGACAAGGATGCGGTCGCAGATACCGATCAGCTCCGGCATTTCGGAAGAGACCATCATAACAGCCTTGCCCTCTCTGGCAAGCTGCAGGATCAATTCGTAAATTTCGTACTTGGCGCCGACGTCGATGCCGCGCGTCGGCTCGTCGAGGAGCAGAACGTCGGGCTTCGTCAGCAGCCAACGGCCAAGAATGACCTTCTGCTGGTTGCCGCCGGAGAGGTTTTTGATGAGCGTTTTCTGCGACGGCGTTTTGATGTGCATGGAGGAAATGGACCAGTCCGTATCGGCGGTCATTTTTTTATCGGAAAGCAGCGGCCCCTTTTTGTAGGAACCGAGGTTGGAGATTACGGTGTTGAACAGAATGTTGGCATAGGGGAAGATGCCGGTCGCGCGGCGCTCTTCCGTCAGCATGGCGAAGCCGTTTTTGATGGACTGACGCGGGGTCTTGTTGGCGATGGACTTGCCGTTGAGCTTGATCTCGCCGCTCTCGCGCGCCATGATGCCGAAGATCGTGCTCAGAAGCTCCGTTCTGCGCGAGCCGACCAGACCGGCCACGCCGAGCACCTCGCCCGCGCGAAGCTCGAACGAAACGTCCTGACAGGTGGGCATATACTTGCCGGTCAGGTGCGAGACCTCCATCAGCACGTCGCCGGGGACATTGTCCTTGGCCGGGAAGCGGTTGGTCATTTCACGGTTGACCATGCGCTTGATGATATCGTCGGTCGAGAGGTTCTCCGTCTTGTCGGTGGAGATCCACTGACCGTCGCGCATGATGGTGACCTCGTCGGAGATGCGCTTGATCTCGTCCATCTTGTGGGAGATATAGATGATGCCGACGCCCTGCTCGCACAGGCGGCGCATGATGCGGAACAGATGCTCGACTTCCTCGCTGGTCAGCGAAGACGTCGGCTCGTCGAGCACGAGGATCTTTGCGTTATAGGAAACTGCCTTTGCGATCTCGAGCATCTGGCGCTGGGAAACGGCCATGGTGCCGATGATCGTCTTCGGGTCGACCTTGATCTCCAGATCGTCCAGAACAGCCTTGGTGTCGTTGTACATCTTCTTGTGGTCGACCAGCCCGGCCTTCAGCGGGAAGCGGCCCAGCCACATGTTTTCCATGACGCTGCGGTAGAGCACCTGATTGAGCTCCTGATGCACCATGGCGACACCGTTGTCAAGAGCGTGGCGCGGGTTGATGAAGTTGACCTCCTTGCCGTTCATCCGGATGGAGCCCGCGTCCTTTTTATAGATACCGAACAGGCACTTCATGAGCGTCGATTTGCCGGCGCCGTTCTCACCCATGAGGGCGTGGATGGAGCCGGGACGCAGCTGGAGTCTTGCGTGATCCAGCGCCTTGACGCCCGGGAACTGCTTTTCGATATCGAGCATTTCGAGCAGGTAGTTTTCTTCCAAGTGTATCACCAATTCCTTTTTGCATAATCAGGTGGCCCCGGAAGGGCCACCTGATTCGATTACGATTCTCTTACAAGATCAGCAGAAAAATCCGGGAAAATCAGCCTTCTGCGGTGACCTTTGCGTACGGGATACGGATGGAGAAGCCGTCGTCAGCCATGACATAGTCGGTGCCGTCGAGCCAATCCTTGCCCAGAGCGCCGTTGATGGCCATGAGGATGTTGGCCTTGCCCATTGCGTCGCCGTCCTGCTTGACAGTACCATAGAGCTTGCCGGCGTTGATGTACTCAACAGCGGTATCGGTGCAGTCAACACCGATGACGATGATCTCATCGCCGCCGTCACCGAGGTTGTAGCCGACTTCGTTCAGAGCAGCGATGACGCCGATGGCCATGTCGTCGTTGTTGCAGAAGACGACTTCGATGTTCTCAACACCGAGGGAAGCGATCTGCGCGGTCATCATTTCCTGTGCCTTCATGGTGTCCCAGTTGGCGACCTGGTTCTCGGTCATCATCTCGCAGGGAACGCCTCTTTCGATGGCAGTGGACAGGGAGTACTCGGTACGGGCAATGGCTTCGGGGTTGTTGATCTCGCCTTCGAACTCAAGCGTCATGACCTTGCCGTCGCCGTTCTTGTCGACGCGCTCGGGCTCGGCGGCGTACAGATCGGCGAGGATCTCGCCCTGCATGATGCCGGCCTCTTCGGGCTTGGTGCCGACGAAGATGGAGTTGGAGCCGGTCACGATCGCGGAGTCAACGGGCTCCTTGTTGTAGAAGGAGATGGGAACATTGTACTGCTTGGCAAGGTCAACCAGATACTGGCCAGCGGAGGTGTCGCAGAGGTTGATGATGATGTGATCCTTGCCGGCGGCGAACATAACGTCAGCCTGGTTGTTCTGGGTAGCCTGGTCGTCGTTGCCGTCCTGCATCTCAAGGTTGATGGTCAGGCCCTTCTCAGCGCCGATCTCCTTGGCATACTTGTCCATGGCGACACGGACGGAGGAGCCGTAGGTGTCGGAATACTTCCAGACGAGAACGCCGATGTTGAGCTCGGTCTTGCCCTCGGTGGCAGCTTCGGTCGCGGTCTCTTCGACGGCGTCGGTCTTGGTCTCGGTCTCGGTCGTGGTCTCGGCGGGAGCCGGAGCCGGAGTGTCGGTGGTCTTGGCGGCGCAGGCTGCCATGGCCAGAACCATCATCACTGCAAGCAGCATAGCGATGATCTTTTTCATGTGTAATTCCTCCTAAATTCGTATTGAAACGGGTTTTCCCGTTTGTGGTTTCATTTTAACATGCGGGAAATGAAAGGACTAGTAAAAAACGTTTCCAAAGTAGAGAAAAACATCTTCGAAAGCATAAAAAAGGGCGGGTCATTTTTGTGCATTTTGCCATATATCATTCCTTTTTTCATGCTGATACAATATAAAAAACAAGAAAACAGGGGAAAATACGACTTGTCTTCTCATACGATTTTACTACTTTTTCGGAAGGAGCCGCCAATATGCTGGATCTGAAAAACGCCGGTCTGACGGAGCTGCTGAACGATTTTTACACGCTGACGGACCTGAAGCTCTGCGTGTTCGATACGGATTATGAGGAATGCGCCTCCACGCCCATCAAGCTGTACCCCTTCTGCGCCAGAATGCGGCAGAACCCGGAGTTTGAACGGCTGTGCAAAAGCTGCGACGCGGCGCACATGCAGACCTGCCGCCGCACGAGAAAGCCCGTGCAGTACCGCTGTCACGCGGGGCTGACGGAATACCTCGCGCCGTTATATTATGAGGGCGTGATCGTCGCGTTCATCTGCATCGGGCAGGCGACGAACGGGCTCGACGCGGAATTTCACACCATCGCGGCCTACGTCGCGCAGTTCGGCGTCGGCGAAGCCGAGTGCCGGTCGCTGTACGACATGCAGGTACACTACGCGCCGGGCGAAATCAAGGCCGCCTGCAACATCCTCGACGCCTGCATCAGCCATATTTACCACCAGCGCATGCTCGAGGTGCGCAATCTCGACACGGCGCAGCAGATCGAAAAATACATCAACGACAACATCGCCTGGGATCTGTCCATCGAGCATCTGTGCGCGCATTTTTCCGTCTCCCGCGCCGAGCTTTACCAGATCTTCCACACGAGCTTCAATGCCTCCGTCGCCGACTATATCCGCGGCAAGCGCATCGCCCTGGCCGAGCAGATGATCCGCACGACGTCGATGCAGATCTCCGAGATTGCCGCCAACGTCGGCTTTTACGACTATAATTATTTCTCCAAGGTCTTCCACCGGAAATTCGGCTGCTCGCCGCGTGAATACAGGAAAAAGCTCGAGAGCGGCGGCGAGGCTGCGGAAAAAGAATAAATTTTTCAGATTTTGTACAAAAATCACTATTGCCTGTACGTTTTTTCTGCTATCCTAGTGGAGAAGGAACAACGTACAGGCTTTTTTGCATGCACGCATGTCTGGACTGAAAGGAGCATCCAAATGAACGAACGCGCATATTATGGACATGAATCGCAGCTGTTCGGCGTGGAGGAATACCGGCTGACCGGCGGCAAGGGCGACGGCATGCGCCTTTTGCAGGTACGCAACGGCAAGGGATTGGACTTCACCGTCTCCGCTGACCGCTGCGCGGATATTTCCCGCCTGCATTTCCGCGGTGAAAACTGCGGCTTCTTCTCGGCAAACGGCTACGTCTCCCCCGCTTACTATGACGATAAGGAAGCGGGCTGGCTCAAAAACTTCACAGCGGGCTTTCTGACTACCTGCGGTCTGCTGGCCGTCGGCTCGCCCTGCACAGACGAGGGCGTCCGCCTGCCGCTGCACGGCGCGGTCGACAACATCCCCGCCGAGCGTCTGCTCTGGGATATGGACGACGAGAAGATCTGGGTCAAGGCCGTCATGCGCCACGCGCAGATCTTCGCCGAAAAGCTCATTCTGACGCGCACGATCACCTGCTCGAAGAACGCGAACGAGATCACCATCACCGACGAAATCGA